>CAWJMB010000003.1:0-307296 GCA_963843845.1 uncultured Gemmatimonadaceae bacterium
CAGGACGAGGGCGCGCCACCATGCCCGCTGGGCGGCAACCGCCCCCGCGGTGTCCGCCGGCACAGGAGGGAGGCCCACAGTGGATGGAGCGGGTGCGAAGCGGAGCGCGAGCGCCGCGACAACGGACGTAAGCATCTGGGGCATAGGCGGGAAGGCAGCGATGGCGCGCGGGAGCCGCCGAACGCCAGAGTTCACCTGCGAAGCCGTGGGGCCGAAGGGTCGGATGACCTCGGAGTGCTGTGCGGCTTCGTCAGGCGCAACGATTGGTCGGCGGCGGCACGATGGCGTCTGCGAGCGCTACCCGAGCGCCAGGAACGCGGCGTCTTCGTGCTCCACGAACCGTGCGATCTGCTCCGCCCGCGCGTGCAGCAGCCGCACGACGTCCGCCGTGCCGCAGTTCCCCAGCCGGATCCACACCACTTTCGGCGGCGGGTCGCGCAGCACGCTGAGGCGGTGGACGTCCTCGTCCTTCGTCACGAGCACGAACCCGCCCACCGCGGCGTATTCCCAGACGCGCTCGTCTGGCACCCCGCCCAGCCCGACGTCGAGGACGTGCGCGGAGCCGGGATACACGCCCGCCGCGGCCGGCACGAGGCGCGCCGAGAGCTTCTCGTCGACGAGGAGTCGCACGCGCGGCCGCTCAGGCCGCCGGCACGCTCATCAGGCGCCGCTCGCGCTCCGCCGCGAAGGCGAGGCACGCGAGGATGTCCTCGTGCGTCAGGTGCGGGAAGTCGGCGAGGACGTCGGCCTCGGTCATCCCGGCGGCGAGGTACCCCAGCACGTCCCCCCCCATGATGCGCGTCCCGCGCACGCACGGCTTCCCGAAGCGGACGGCGGGGTCGATCGAGATGCGGTCGTAGCCAACCATGCCGGGAGCCTACGGGTACGCCGCCGGGTGGTCAAGGCGTGCGCGACAGCGACGCCGGTGAGCCGCCGAACGCCCAGCTCAAGCTTCGGAGCGGCGGGGTTGGAGCCCGGCCGCCGGCGCAGGACGCTGCGCCGCTCCGTCAGCTTCAAGCACTCGTTAGCCAGCCAGCCGGTCGCGGGCGCGACGTCACCCGATCAGCGCGTCATACTCGGCGTGCGTGCCGATCCAGAACCAGAGCACGCCGTCCTCGGCGTTCACGCCGAGCGCCCGGTAGTGCGCGCCGACGCGCACCGACCAGAAGCGACCCACGCGCTTGAAGTGGAGCGACGGGTGCCGCGGGTCCGCCGTGGGCCGCGCGTAGCACTCGTCCGCCAGCGCCCGCGCCGCGGCCGGCAGCGCGTCGTAGGCGCGCCAGAACCGCGGCGACGCGTGGTGCACGCGGCGGGCGGCACGAGGTCAGAGCGGGCGCGAGCGCCCCGCGGCGTGCTCGGCGAGCGCCTCGTCGGCGAACCGGTCCAGCAGCCCGGCGGCCGCGTCGGCGGCAAGCCGGCGGTCCCACGCCGCGGCGTCGAGCTCGGCGTACCACCGGCGGAACTCAGCCAGCTCGGCCTCCGAGAGCGCGGCGACGTCGCGCTCGAGCTTCTCGACGTTACTCATGCCATCATGATAGCGAGCGGCCGGCAGTCAGGCTAACGCCGGAGTTAAGCTGCGAAGGCGCGCGGTTGGAGCTGTGAATGCGGCTGGAGCGCTGCGCGGCTCTGTCAGCTTCAACGACTCGATGTTTCCAGGGAGCCCGCGGCGAAGTGTTCGTGCGGGCACCTTCCTGGAGGCACCATGCTGCATTCTGGCATCGACCTGCACAAGCGCACCGTCGCCTCGTGCGGCTGCGCACGACGATGCTCGCCGAACAGCACGCGCTGTTAGGCGCCCAGGCGAGGCAGCTCGCCGGCGCGCTCAACCCCTTGCGCATCCCGACGGCCGACGTCCAGCGCCTGCTCTGGATCCCGGGCATCGGGCGGCTCGTCGCGTTCACGATCCTGCTCGAGGTCGACGGCATCGCGCGGATCCCCTCGGCCCCGACTTCGTCTCCTACTGCCTGCTCGTGCCCGGCGCCGGGAACTCGGGCGGAAGGACCCGGCACAAGCGCACGAAGGACGGCACCAAGTACCTGAAGCTCGCCTTCAGCCACGCGGCCGTCCGCGCGGTCCAGTACTTCCCCGAGACCCGCGCGTTCTACCGGGCGCTCGCGCGCCGCAAGCCGCCGATCGTCGCGCGCGCGGTCGTCGCGAAGGACCTCGCGCGCATCGTGTCCTACGTGCTTGCGAAACAGGAGGACTTCAACGGCACGTTCAAAGGCAAACCGCTGAGTCGGACGAAGACGCCGAAGTGGCCACGGCTGGCGAGCCCGCCCAGCTGACTGGGGCCGTCCTCCCCGAGGACGTGCAGCCCCGTCGCATTTGATTGGGCCGCCGGCCGTCGTACGCCGCCGAACAACCTCTGGGACCGACCCCCGGGTCGTGAGCCCGCAATGGCGTATGGCCGCCACCGAGGCGAGACCGGCACGAGGCAGAAGCGCGCGTCGCCACGGGCACGTGTGTTAGGCACCTATTCACCGCGGGGACGGACACCACCGTCACCAGCCCGCACGCGCCCTCTTGCGCCGAAACTCTCTAATGGCGTCAGCCCGCTGGGACCGGGTCGACGTGGGCCGCCGGCCGGGCCTCCAACGCCGCGAGGGCCGCGTCGTAGCGTGCGAGCAGAACCTGCTCGTAACTCATGACCGTCTGCATGTACGCCCGCATGCGTCGCACGGTCGCGGGCATCGCGGCGTCCGAGAAGTCGAAGAGCGGGAGGTAGCCGGCCGTGAACCCGTCGAGCTTCGTCTGCAGCGTGTACGCCTCAGAGACCGCGCTGACCTGCGCGTAAGGCAACGCGCCCAGGGCGCCGCTCGCGAGCGCACTCTGCCACGCCGTCGCGGTCAGGTCCGGCGGGCGGAACCCCGACCAGAACGGCACCCGCCCGCGCCACGCGGCGTAGCTGGCCACCCCGCCGGCGGAGTCGACGGCCAGAACCGCACGGGTGAGCGAGTCGTGGTACGCATAACCGGCCTGCACCCGCGCGTGGTTCGCGGCAAGCTCCCGCACGAAGCCTGCCCGGGCCTGCGTCGCCGTCTGCCGCTGCTTCCGGCCCTCCGCCCAGCCGCTCGCCGCGAGGGCGAGCAGCACGCTCAGGACGATCATCCCCGACTCCAGTAGGAGCTCCGGGAGCGACTTCCGGATAAGGCGGCGAGCAGGCATGCGCGGCGGGGGCGGGTTCGGACGGTGCCGACTCGGCGGGTGGGGACGGGCGAACGCCTACGCTAAGCTGCGAAGGCGCACGCGTGATCGATGCGCCGGTGCGGAGCGCTGCGCGGCCGTGTCAGGTGCAACGCTTCGTTAGGCCGCACCACACTGCCGGCGGACGTCGAGCCACCGCGCGAAGGAGCGCTGACTCTCGCCGGACCGGTGGCCGGCGAGCAGCCCGTCGACGCTGATGTCCTCGTCGAGGTCGGGCCAGTGGATCCCCTCGCCCCGCCCGATCCACCGCCAGCGCCCGCGCTCGGCGGGCGACCCGTGCGCCAGCCGCGGGTACCACACGAGCCGTACCGACACGGTGCGCCCGTCGTCGAGATCGACGACCAGCGCGTCCTCGGTGACCGCGACGCCGGTGCCGAGCACCCGCGGCCGCTCAATCGCTGAAGTAGTCATCCCACGCCCTCACGAGTTCGTCCCGGTGTGCCTCAACCATCGCCACGATCCGACTGAGCTCCGCCCCACGGAACCCACCGCTCTCCTGCAGCCGGACGGGCTCCAGCCAGACCTTCGCCCGGTAGCCCTCCCGCTCGACGTGCGCGTGGCGCGGCTCGTCGCGGTCACCGGCGTAGCAAACACGCGGTACGGGGCCGGCGCGCAGGACGGTGGGCATGCCGAAAGCTCTCGCCCGCGGGGTCGTTCAGCAACTCGGCCAGCAAGCCTCACGAGCAGCCTCGCCTCCGCCGATCGCTGAGGAGCGCCTGCGGCCTAACGCTCAGCTTCAGCTGCGAAGGCGCGGGCGTGATCTCGGCCGTCGGTGTCGAACGCTGCGCGCCTTCGTCAGCTGCAAGCGATCGTTAGGCGGCGATCAGGCCGCGGTGCGGCGCCGGCGGACCTTGACCGTGACGTCGGCGCCCGCCTGCGCGAGCAGGTGCACCAGCGCGTCGATGCTGAACCGGTCGATCTTCCCGCGCAGCAGGTCCGACACGCGGGGCTGCGTCACCCCGAGCGCCCGCGCCGCCTCCGCCTGCGTCCACCCGCGCTCCCCGATCAGCTCCCCCAGCGCGACCATCAAGTCCGCCCGGACGCGGAGGTGTTCGGCCTCCTCCGGCGCGTAGCCGAGGGCCTCGAAGGCGGTCTGGGTGCGGCGGGCGGCGGGCATGTCGGTCACCTCTGGGTTCGGCGCCGGCGCAGGACCTCGGCCAGGCGCCGCTGCGCGAGGTCCAGGTCCCGCTTCGCCGTGCGCTGGGACTTCTTCTCGCAGGCGTGCAGCACGTAGACCGCCTCGCCGAACTTGGCGACGTACAGCACGCGGAAGGCGCGCCCGGTCTGGACCCGGATCTCGCGCACCCCGCCGCCGACCGCCGCCATCGGCTTCCAGTCGGTCGGCTCGAGCCCCCGCTGCAGCCGGTACAGCTCGCCCCCCCCCCGCTGCCGGGCGTCCTCGGGGAACGCCTTCAGATCGTCCAGGGCGGAGCCCGACCAGGCGAGGGGCTTGAGGGCCACACCCGACTATACACGTTCGTGTATACACGCGCAAGCCGCCTAACGCCTACGCTAAGCTGCGGAGGCGCACACGTGGTCTCGGCCGCCGGTGAGGAGCGCTGCGCGGCTTCGTCAGGTGCAACGATTCGTTATGCCGCGGCGCGACCGCCGTCCCCTCACAGATCCTCGGGTCGCAGCCCGGTCTGCTTCGCGATGCGCGCGAGCATCCGCGGGCCCAGCTCCTCCCCGTCGTGGAACGCGAACACGTAGTCCGCCCACCCCTCGCGCTCCAGCACCTTGTGCGAGCTCGCCTGGCGCTTGAGCCGCCAGCCGATGCCGAGCAGCGCGGCCAGCGCCCGCCGCGCCTTCACGGCCGGCCACGTGCCCACGGCCGGCGCTCAGGCCGCGCGGAAATCCAGCGGGAGCAGGTCCGGCGCCGGCTCGCCGTGCTCCAGGCGGTCCGCGAGCACCCGCAGCGCCAGCGCCTGCGCGCGCGCGACCGCCGCCTCGCGCGTCTCGCCGTAGGCGAGCACGCCGGGCAAGTCGAGGACGTCGGCGAGGAACCGGCCGTCGTCCTCGCGCTCGACTTCCAGGGTCAGGTACACGGGGCGCTGCTCCGGCGTGGAGGGAACTACCTCAATCTACCGCGGAGGCCGGCGGCGGCATAACGCCAGAGTTCACCTGCGAACGCGCAAGCGTGATCTCGGCCGCCGCGAGGGGCGTTGCGCGCCTCCGTCAGCTTCAGCGACACGTTAGACGCCGACCACGCGGAGGTCGCCCGGCGCCGCCTCGGCGAGGGCGGCCGGGAGCTGCGGGACGAGCGGCACCAAGTACTCGAGTGCGTTCGAGTGGGCGCGCAGCAGCACGATCCGGAACGGGCGCCCACGGAGGTTCTGCTGGAACCGCAGGTTCTTGTCGACCGTCACGAGCGCGTCAAACGCCCCGTCCGGAATCCGATCGAGGACGGGCCCGTCGTCGACGTCGGTCGTGCCGAAGTGACGCCGTACAGTGACGACGTCGTGCTCCGGGATGAAGCGGGCGAAGCGCTCGGGGACGCACGCGTCGAGGAGAATACGCACGGCGCGGCAGAACGAGAGCGGCAACGGGTGTGCCGCGCGCTACGCGACCCGCGGCACCGCGTGGCTCAGGATCGCGTGCCGCGCGAGTTCGAGCACGGCGACCGCGTGCTCACGCGTCACGGACGGGAAATCCTCGAGGAACTCGGCCAGCGGGTGCCCGCCCTCGACGTAGTCCAGCAGCGCCTGGACCGGCACACGCGTCCCCGTGAAGCACGGCTCGCCGCCGAGGCGCTGCGGGTCAGACGAGATGAGGGGGCTCGGGAGCGTCATGGCACCGGGATGAGGGCTTACCTCAAACGTAAGGGATGCTCGTTCGTGCGTCTAACGCCCACGCTAAGCTGCGAAGGCGCACGCGTGATCGATGCGCCGGTGCGGAGCGCTGCGCCGCTTCGTCAGGTGCAACGATTCGTTAGGCGGCGCGGCGCGGCCTCCGCGGCTCAGCCGCCCGGCCGCGGCGCGCGGTCGTGGACGGTCGATTCCTGGTGCTCGGGCGGCGGCGCGTCGGTGTTAGCGATGTCGACCGCCACACGCCACCGGCCGTCCCAGTCCCTCCGCCACACAGATAGCCACTTCCCGCGCTCGACCGTCGGCCGCCCGTCGGCCCCGGTCATTGCCGACTCGTAGGTGCCCTGCGTGAACCCCAGGTCGCCGGACGCCGAAACCACGACCCGCGTTGTCCGCGCCCCGTTCTCGAAGCCGGGGATGCCGAAGGTCTTTTCCCACTCCCGCCGGATCGCCTCCCGCCCCGCGACGGCTGGCTCGGCGATCGGGAGCAGAGTGGCGTCGGCCATGTAGAGGTCGGCGGTGCGCCCCGGATCCTTCGCCTCGACGGCCGCCTGCAGCGCCGAGTCGGCCGAGCGCAGCGCCGCCACCGCACTCGCGCGGTCGCCGCGCGCCGCCTCGACGTTGGACTCCTTGCTTGGGCCCGCGCCGCACCCCCCGAGCGCCGGCAGCAGTAGCGTCAGCGCTATGGACGCCCGCAGGTGTCGCGACATGGAGCACACCGAAGTTTGAGTGAGGAAGATGCCTAGGAGCCGCCTAACGCCAGAGTTCACCTGCGAACGCGCAAGCGTAATCTCGGCCGCCGTGAGGGGCGTTGCGCGCGTTCGTCAGGTGCAACGATTCGTTAGGCCGCGGCTCAGCCGATCACGACGATGTCGAACCACGCCTGAAGTGCGACGAGCGCGGCGAGCATGCCGACCTGCGGCCAGGCGCGGCGGACCAGGCCGCGCGTCGCGCGCCGGTACAGGAGCCACCCGGCCAACACGACGCCGCCCTCGACGAGGAAGTCCGCCCCCGGATGCCGGAAGAGCCCGACCCCGACCTCCGGGCCGCCCGCCCACACCGCGAGCCGCGTCGTGACGTAGTCGAGGAGCACGTGGGAGACGACCGTCCCGGCGATCAGCGCGCCCGCGAGCGCGTCGCGGGTCGCCCGCCACGCGGTCAGCCCGAGCACGGCCGCCGCGCCGGCGACCTGCAGCAGACCGTGCGAGTAGAGCGGGCCCGCCTCCGGCAGCCGCAGCACGCCGAGCGCCGCGAGCAGCAGGTCGCTGAGCAGCGCGGCGGCGACGAACCACGCGAGGGCGACGCGCGGGCGAGCGCTCGAGGCGCCGAGCGCCACCCCGAAGTGGCCGGCGTACACTACCGCCGCCGCGCCAGCCGGTCGGCGAGCAGCACCACGAGCGCCGGCACGGCGAGCGCGGCAAGGATGGTCCAGGGACTTTGCACGCGAGGTGGTCCAGAGGTGGTGAGTGCGACTCTACTCTGCGGAGGGGCTCGTTCGCGGCCTAACGCCCAGTTAAGCTGCGAAGGCCGCGGGGCTGGAGCCATGAGTGCGGTTGAAGCGATGCGCGACTTCGTCAGCTTCAACGATTCGTTAGGCTACAGCTCGTCGGAAGCACGCTCGCTCGCCAACAGGCGGCTCAGCCGGCGCATGAGATCATCGTGCATCTCAGCCGCGTTCACGAATAGCCCTCGATCAACGAAAATGCCTTGCTGCGCCTCTGGACGGATCGGCTTGAGCACCGGGCCCTCAGATCCGCCATGCTGAAATGACCCGCTGAGAACCTTGCTCTGCCTCTCGGGATGCTCGATCAGGTGGTTACGCACGTCGCGAATTCCGACTGCTTCAAACTTCTTGAACCCAGGCACACTCCGAATGACCTCGCGGAATCGGAAAGCAAAGTAGTAGAACGCCTCCGTCAGCATCTCGACATCGTGGCCGATCTCGCTCGTCCGATGCCAGGCCTCTGGACTTGGCGGCTCACCCTGTTCGTGCCGTGCATACTCGGAAATCCGCGCCACGATCGCTCTCGACTCACCGTCCAGCGACGTTACCGTTGTCAGGAGTCGGCTCATCTGCGCCAGACGCTTCAGCGCCTCGTTCGCCTCATCCCGACCAAAGCCGGGATGCTGCTGACGCTCAAGGCGGTCGCAGTATCGGGCGAGCTGCGACGCGATGTCGTTGAACACTGGACTTGTGGCTGAGAGCGCGAGCTTACGAAACGTGATGTCGGTTGTAGCCTAACGCCTGAGTTAACCTGCGAGCCGTCCGGGCGCGCGGAGGTCAGTCTACGAGGATGTCGGCGGGCGCGTAGGACTCAACTGGTCTACTCGTCAGGTTCAACGATCCGTTAGGACGCAGGTCAGCGGTCTCGCCCCAGGAACGCGCGTGCCGCCGAGTCGCTTCGGATCGCCGCCAGCAGCGCCCGTCGAAGCGCCGCCCGCTCCGCCTCCGTCAGCGGTGGCTGGCATCGGGCGCCGGTCGAGCCGAGGGCCGGCGCGACCCGCGCCGCGCCGGCCAGGCGGGCGTCCCCGGCCGCGTCAACGCCGACCAGCGCGACGTTCGCCCCGCCGAGCGACAGCGAACGCTCTCCGAGCCAGAGCGTGCCGGCCGCCGACTCGAACAGCACCGACAGCGGGCCCACGGACGCGCCGCCGACCGCCCGAGGCACGCCGCGCACGTCCCGGAGATCGGGCCGCGGGCCGGCAGACCGCTCGCGCCACTCGGCCGGCGCGCGGACGACGGCCACCCCGTTGAGTCGGAGCTCCGTGCCGTACGCCGCCACGGAGTAGACCACGTCGGCATTCCCGACGGCGAAGCTGCCGCCGGTCGACCCACACGGGGTGCCTCCGGACTGCGCGCCGACTTCGGGTGTGAAGCCGGCACACGCAGCCAACGCGAGCGCGAAGCGGCTCAAAGTGTTACGCGGGTAAGTCATCGGCCATGCGATGGAGCGTGTTGCGGCCTAACGCCCAGCTTAAGCTGCGGAGGCGCAGGGCTGGAGCTGTGAATTCTGGGGAGCGGTGCGCGCCTCCGTCAGCTTCAAGCACTCGTTAGGCATCGGCTCGAAGGAGGCCCCCGACTTCGCGACTCTCGCCGTCGCGGTGGATCATGACATGGCAGTTCGCGCAGACGAGCCGCAAGTCATCCGGGTCCGTCTCCGACGCCCGCGCCCGCGAGGCGAGCGGCTGCACATGGTGAACCTGCATGTAGCCGCGGCCGACCGCTCCGTAGGCGGCCTCGAAGTCGAATCCGCACCCCGGGACTTCACAGCGGAGGCGCCCGTCCGGCGACGCCGAAGACGCCTCCGCGATCTTCGCCTCCCGCAGCCACCGCTCGCGCTTCCGGTGCGCGCGGAGCCGGTGCCGGACCTCGCCCTCGATCGCCCGCCGCCCGTGCGGCCGCGGGAGCGGGGGCACGTACGACGCGTCGACGAGCGCGAGGCGTTCCAACGCCTCGGCGAACTCCGGCCGCATGCGGAACGCGAACTCGCCGGCCTCGTCGATGGGCGGCGCCGGCCATGTGGCGATGGTCCAGAGCGAGAGCCCCGAATACCGTAGTTCAAGCTCGTCACGTATGCGCCGCGCGAGCCCGCCGTACAACCGATTCCCAGCCGAGTGGCCGGCGAACCCTGCGGCCGCGCACAGGTGCCGCATCGTCGCGATCCGGCGGGGCATCACGAAGTGGGCGTTGAGCATCGAGCGCACGCTCGGCGCGATCCCGCGTGCGGCGACCGCCTCGAGGGCGGTCACATAGTCATCCGTCGTCGCGAGCTGTCTCGGCATGAATGCTCGTTTGATGCCTAACGCCCACGTTAAGCTGCGAAACGGGCCTGACGGAGCCATGTCGCCGCGAGGAGCGTGGCCCGTTTCGTCAGGTTCAACGACTCGTTAGACGTCAGCGCGACGTAACTGGGCCTACCTGATCCGTCTCGAAATACAAGATCAAGTTGTCGGCGATGATGCGCCATCGCTCGAACTCCGTCACTCCGGCTGGTAACGGAGCGCGCTGCGTCTCCAGGATGTAGTGAAGCGTAGGAGCGAGCGCGAGCGCTACCGCGGCAACGTAATAGTTCCCGCGAACCCACTGACCGGCGCCGGCACGACATAGCTCGCTGTACGTCGACACTAGGCCGACCTCGGTTACTCCGTACGCCGTCACGATCGGTCGCAGCGCGCGATCGCCGAGGATGAGCGCATACAGCTTGCGCTCGGCCCTCGTCTGTGGCGACTCCGGACCAGTCATCATCCAGTCAAGCGTTTCGCGCGGAGACCGTGCAGCTCCGAGTTGTTTCGTGATTCGGAGAAGCCGAACGTTCTTCCAGATAGAGGAGACGAGGGGGATCACGGATGAAATCTCGTGGGAGCTATGCTTTCGCGACTATGCACGTTGACGTCTGAACGCCAATTGTACAGCTCCCCACGCCCCGCATCCACACATTCTACGGCGCCCGACGCCGTATAACGACACGCCCGTCCACCGCCCGCGCCCCCCAAAGCACTCTCCCCCAACCGGTTGCGCCGCGTTCTCCCCACCCACCCTCACGCGTTATGCTGCGCTCGCGATGAGCCGCTCACAGCGCGTCCGCCGGACTCCGCACGCCGCGCCCGCCTCGGTTCAACACATGGGTATAGACCATCGTGGTCGCGACGTTCGCATGCCCGAGGAGCTCCTGGACCGTCCGGATGTCGTACCCGCCTTCGAGCAGGTGCGTCGCGAACGAGTGTCGGAATGTGTGGCACGTCGCCCGCTTCGCGACCCCGCTCGCCTGCACCGCCACCGCGACCGCACGCTGCACACTCGTTTCGTGCAGGTGATGGCGGAGGGCCACCCCCGTGAGCGGGTCCAGATACATCGTGCGCGCGGGGAACAGCCACTGCCACGGCCACGACGTCGCCGCGCCGGGCGACTTCGACGCGAGCGCGTGAGGCAGGGGCACCCGCGCCCGGCCCGCAGCGAGCGCTCGCTCGTACCGTGCGTGGAGTGACGCCGTGTGTCGGGCGAGCGGCGCACGGGCGGCGTCCGCGAGACAGGTACGGCGGTCCTTCGCACCCTTGCCCCCGCGCACGGTCACTTCACGGCGCGCGAGGTCGACGTCCTTGACGCGGAGCGCGAGGCATTCGCTGAGACGAAGTCCCGAGCCGTAGAGCAACAGCGCGGCGAGACGGGCGACCCCGTGCATCTCGCCGAGGACCTGCCGAACCTCGTCGAGCGAGAGCACGGCGGGCACGCGCTGCGGGACCCGCGCCCGAACCACCCGTTCCGGCGCCTGCATGCGAACGCCGAGGACATCGCGGTACAGAAAGAGCAGCGCGGCGAGCGCCTGGTTCTGCGTCGACGCCGACACTCGCCCGTCGACGGCGAGGTGCGTCAGGAACCGCTCGACGTCGTGCCCATCGAGCTCGGCCGGGTGACGCAGGCCGCAGAATCGCACGTACCGGCGCGCCCAGTAGACGTACGCGGTCTCCGTCCGTGCGCTGTAGTGCCGCACGCGAACCGCCTCGCGCAGGCGCGTCAGCAGGCGTCGAGACGGCGGGACCGGCGGCAGCTCGATGGGGGCGCACATGCCCGACAGTATGGACACCGCGCCACATGCCGACCGTACGCCCGCAACGCAGCGGCGTCCGACTGAACGCTCGGCGCCCGCGGCGCCCGTGGCAGGCCGCCGCCCTACCGTCCCCGCGTCACAGTCCCCGCCTCACCGCCCCCGCCTCACCGTCCCCTCACGGCATCGGCACCGCACGTCGTCCCCACGTCGGCGGCGGCGGCTCGCGCGTCGCCCGCTGCGGCGGGTTGACCGCGAGCATCCGCAGCGCCTCCTGCACGGCGCGCTCGAGCTGCGCGTCGTGCCCGGCGATCGCTCCTTCGGCCAGTTCTCGACGTCGATGTCCGGCGCGACGCCCTCGTTCTCGACCGCCCACTTGTCGTCGCGGGCGAAGAAGCCGAAGCGCGGGGCGATCATCGAGCCGCCGTCGACGAACGGCGGACTGTCGGTCGTCGCCACGAGCCGCCCCACGTCCGCTTGCCGACGAGCGTGCCGAGTTTGCGGAGCTTGAACATGTAGGGCATCAGGTCGCCGCCCGAGCCGGCCATCTCGTTGATGATCATGACCTTCGGGCCCCAGATGCCCTCGGCCGGGCTCGTGTACGGATAGCGCTCGCCGACGGGGTTGTTGAAGTAGCCGTCGAACGTCCGGCCGATGACGTCCACGATGTAGTCGGCCGCGGAGCCGCCGCCGTTGTAGCGCTCGTCGATGACGGCGCCCTGCTTGTCCTGCTGCGCGAAGTAGTAGCGGTTGAAGCTCGTGTAGCCGGGCTGGCCGGTGTTCGGGATGTAGACGTACGCGAGCTTGCCGCCCGACAGTGAGTCGACGAGCCGGCGGTTCCCCTCGACCCAGGCGCGGGTGCGCAGCCCCTGCTCGTTGGCGATCGGCAGCACGGTCACCTGCCGCGCGCCGGCCGTCGTCGGCGCACTGTTGACCGTCAGCACGGTCTGTCGGTTCGCCGTTCCGTCCAACAGTCGGTAGATGTTGGTCGTGTCGCGCAGCTCGACGCCGTTGATGGCGAGCAGGTACTCGCCGCGGCGCACGTTCGCGCCGGGCATCGCGAGCGGCGCACGCAGCTCGGGATTCCAGCTCTCGGTCGTCGTAGACGCGCGCGAACCGGTACCGGCCGTTCTCGATCGTGAAATCGGCGCCCAGCAGCCCCGCGAGGCTCGCCGCCGGATCGGTGCCCATGTCGCCGCCACGCACGTACGAGTGGCCGACGGCGATCTCGGCGCCCATCATGTCGAGCAGGTAGTTCAGATCGGCGCGGTGCTTCACGTACGGCAACAACGGGGCGTACATCGCCTTCGCCTTCGGCCAGTCGGCGCCGTGCATGTTCCGCACGTACAGGTTGTTGCGCTCCGTCCGCCATCCTTCGTCGAAGATCTGCTTGAACTCGGCTACGGGATCGACGTAGGCGCGGATCGTCGCCGACAGTCGCCCACTGTTGGGCGCCGGCGGCGCTTTGTCGGCATCGACGAGGAACAGGGCGCCCTGCGCGCCGCCGGTGCGGTAGAGCAGCTTCTTGCCGTCCGCGCTGACGACGAACTGCGCGGCGCTCGGCACGAACGGGGTCGCGCGACGGGCGCTGATCTGATACCGGTGGATCGTGCCGCCACCCCCGCCACCGCCGCCGCCGGGCGTCCCGCCGGTGCCCGTCGCGGGGAGCGGCTCGAGGAAGAACACCGTGCCCGCCGGGCCGGCCGACAGTTGCTCGTAGTCGCGCGGCGTGACGTCCTGCACGGCGACGATGCGCTGCTGGATGCCGTCGACGTCGATGCGGACTGTCGGAACCGTCGCCGCGCGGGGCTCGGGGCTCGGCTGACGGGCCGCTCCGGTCCCCGCGTCGCGCGCCCCGACCGCTCCGGCGGTCATGGCCGTCCGGGCGGTGTCGGGCCCGTCGCGCCCCGGGTCACGCGGCGCGCGCCCCGCGCGCGCGGCTTCCTCGTCGCTCTCCGGCAGCAGCGGCGACGTGTCGGTCTTCGCGAGCACGGCCAGGTACAGTCCGCGCGTCTCCGGACGGTCGTACGCCGACATGTCGAGCAGCCCGGAATGCAGCGCGAAATCGGTCGACGCGAGGAACCACAGATACTTCCCGCTCGCGTCCCACGCCGGCGACGTCGCATCGGCGAGGCCGTCGGTGATCTGTCGCGTCTCGCCGGTCTCGACGTTGTACAGGTAGATCGCGCGGAACAGCGACTTCAGATGCTTCGGGTAGGCGATCCACTTCGAGTCCGGACTCCACGCCGCGACGATCGTCCGCGCGGCGTGGAAGTACGGGTCGCTGTCGGCGACCTTCGCCGAACCGCTCGCGACGTCGACGAGCCACAGTCGGAGGTGCGAGTCCTGGAACGCGAGCTTCCGCCCGTCCGGCGACCAGGTCGGAGCGTACGGCCGGCTCGGCTCGGGGAGCGTGATCTCCCGGGGCGGCGTCAGGCCGTCCTGCGGCGCGATGTAGAGCCGGTACTCGCCCGACTTGTCGCCGAAATACGCCACCGAGCGCCCGTCGGGCGACCAGACGGGGAGGATCTCCGCCGAGCCGCTCGCGTTCGTCAGGTTTCTCGCGTCGCCCTTCTCGGCGGGGATCGGTGAAGATCTCTCCGCGCGCCTCGACGGCGGCCCGGCGGCCGGTCGGCGACAGGGCCAGCGTGCGCGGCACGACTGTCCTTCCACTGTGGCATCATCCACGGGAAGTCGCCGGCGGCGGTGATCGTGACGACGCGCTCGCGGCCGGTCTCGGGGTCCATCTCGTGGATGTAGCCGGCCTGCTCGAAGACGACCGCGTTGGCCGTGGCGTCGAGCGTCTTGACGTCGAAGTCCGTGAAGCGCGTCCGCTGCGTCAGCGCCTTGCTGCGCGTGTCGTACGACCACACGTTGGCGACGCCGTCGCGGTCGGAGATGAAGTAGACGACGTCACCGACCCACGCCGGGTCGACGTCCTTGGAATCGGTCCACGGCGGCGACGTCACGTCGTGCGACGCGAGGTCCATGATCCAGATGGGGCGGTTCTGACCGCCGCGGTAGTTGCGGCGCTCGTCGTCCCACGAGCTGTTCATGCGATACGCGATGCGCTTGCCGTCGGGCGCGATCTTGCCCTGATAGGCGCGCGGCATCGGCATCGGCTGCTCGATGCCGCCCGCGGCCGGCACGGTCCAGAAGCGCGGCGCGGCGGTCGGCGCTGCCGTCGCGCGGGGAGACGCGAACACGATCTGCTGCCCGTCCGGCGTCCAGCCCTGCACCAGGTCGGCGCCAGGGTGCCAGGTGAGCCGCTTCGGCTCTCCGCCGTCGGCCGACACGACGTAGACGTCGGTGTTGCCGCCGTAGTCGCCGCTGAACGCGACCCACCGGCCGTCGGGCGAGAGCTTCGGGTTCGCCTCGCCGCCGCCGCTCGTGAGCCGACGCGCGACGCCGCCGCTCCGCTCGACGATCCAGACGTCGTTCGCGTAGGCGAACGCGATGTGCGTCGCGCTCACCGATGGCGTGCGCAGCATGCGCGTGCCGCCTTGCGCGGCGGCGAGCGCAGGCACCGTGAAGAGGCCGAAGAGCGCCGCCGAGCGGAGGCGGCGGGCGCGAGAGGTGAAGCGATGCATCGTGAGGCAGGTCGAGGAAGCCGACAGAGCGATCCCCTCAATGCAAACGCGTGCACACGGCGTTGGCGAGGGGACGTGCCGCGCGCTCCCCCGCGACGAACGCATGCCTGGCTCCGCCTGCTCGGCGCTTCCTGCTTGCCGCCGCCTGCCCGGCGCGGCCGTCAGCGAGGGCTGGCGCCGCCCTCTGGACCGCCGCGGCCGCCGCGCCGCCGCGGGTCGGGCAACGAGTCGAACGCCGCGCGGTGCTCGGGCGTCATCTGCGCGCGCATCTCGGCGTGCATCGAGTCCATGATGCTGCGGAGCTGCTGCCCCGGCCCCGCCCAGAACGCCTCGATCTGCGCGCGGCGGCGCGACACGACGCTGTCGACGCGCGCACGCTCCGCGGTCGAGAGGTCGAGCCGGTCGAGCGGGTTGCGGCGAATGCCTCGTGAGTCGTTCGCGCCCCCGCGTCCGCCTGGCGCGCGCCGGACGCCGCTCGTCGGCGCCTCTCGGCGCAGATGGTCGCGCACGGCCGACCCCGCGGCACCGCCGGCGACGAACACGAGCAGCAGTACGGCGACCGCTGCGACCCAGATGCGCGACCGCCCGCCGCCCGATCCGCTCGGATGGCTCGCGTCGCCGCCCGATCCGCTCATTCCTGCTCTCCGACGTCGCGAGCGACGAGGTCGCGCAGCAGGTCCTCGGTACTCGGCGCGCGCTGCTCGGCGATCCACGACGTGCCGGACTCGACGCCGGTGAGCGCCTGCCGCACCGTCGCGTCGCTGAACGCCTCGACCGACGCGATCGTCTCGCTCGCCACCAGCTCGTCGGGTCCGTCGCCCTGGCGCGCGACGTTCACGGCGAACAGGACCGCGGCTGCCGCGGCGACGAGCGCCGGCCCGGCGAAGCGGGCCAGCGTCGCCGCGACGCCGTCGGCGAGGCCGAAGCGCGCGAGGCGGCTGCGGCGCCGCAATTCCGGGTGCGCCGACGCCTCGATGCGCGCGGCGAGCGCCGCCCACCGGGCCGCGTCGCGCAGCGGATCGGCAGCTCCGTCCGGGGCGCCGTACAGTGCACGCAGATCGACCGGACCGTCCCGGTCGTCACGTTCCCGCATCATCGTCCTCTCTCCTCCATTCGGCGCTCAATCGGCGCCGGAGATCGCGACGCGCCCAGAACAGGTGCGCCCGGACCGTGCCTTCGGCGAGACCGAGGTGCTCGCCGATCTCGCGATGATTCCACCCTTCCAGATCGTGCAGCAGCACGACCTCGCGTCGCACGTCGGTGAGCGTCGCGAGCGCCGCCGCGAGATGCTCGCGCGCGTTCGCCCGCTCCGCGTTCCGCAGCGGCCCCGCGTTCGACGGCGACGCCGGGGTCGCGATGTCGCCGACGACGTCGAGCGAGTCCGCGTTGCGCACCCGCTGTCGCCGCCGTAGATCGATCGCCCGGTTGCGCACGATCGTGAGCAGCCACGGGCGGAACTTCTCTTCCGGCCGGCAGTCCTCGAGGCGGCGGACCGCCGTCATGAACGCGTCCTGACAGACGTCTTCCGCGTCCGACGGGTCGCCGACGACGACGAGCGCCGCCGCGTGGGCCGACTTGAGATGCTTCTGCACGAGCGCCGAGAACGCGCGCTCGTCACCATCCCGAGCCCGGCGCACGAGGGCGGCGTCGTCCGCCGCCTCGGCGCCGTACGCAGCGGGGCGTGCCGGCCGGATGGGAGTACTCCCGCCGGCCGGGGCCCCGTCGTCCTCGCCTCGCACCAACGCGAGCGACGGTCGAGCGGGCAAGTCGAGTCGCCTACTGGATCAGAGGGCGGCCGGACGCTGCGGCATGTTCGCCCGCATCTTTTCCATGTTCGCGTCCCACGTCTTCTGCTGGTCGGCCGACAGCACGGCCTTGATCGCCGCGGTACGCTCCATGTTCATCTGCCGCATCTTCTGCCGGTCTTCCTGCGACATGTCCTGGCTCATCGCCGGCATCTTCGCCGCGTAGGCCTTCGTGATCGAGTCGACCTGCGCCTGCTGCGCGGGCGAGAGGGTGATCCCCTCCATCATCATCTGCAGCTGACGGGCGCCACCGCCGCCCATCCCGCGCCCGCCGCCCGCGGGGGGCTGGCCGGCCGCGGGCTGATCTTTCGAGACCGGCTGAGCGTGCGCGGCCGTCGCGGCCAGCGCGACGAGCGTGGCGACTTGGGCGGCGCGCCGAACGAACGACGTCGACATACGTGGGCTCCTACGAGAGTGAGGTCGGTGATCGGGTCCTCGCGCACCTCACCAGTGCGAGGGGACCGAGTGAAAGACGTGCGGCGCCCCAAAGTCGTTTAGCGAGTCGCCGGGCGCTACGGCGCGCGGCCCGGGATTAGCAGGCAGGGGGCAGGGCGGATCTCCGACCGGAGTCCGCCGACTCCTTCTCCCTGAACACCCGATGCCGCGCACCAGGACCAAGACCGCCCCTCCGACGGGCGCCCCGCAGGGCGACGTCGCGCAGCTCGCGACGATGACCGACCTCAGCAAGGACCACGTGCGCGCCGTGACCGACGCCGTCAACCCGCTCATCGCCGACGCGCTCGCGCTGTACGTGAAGCTCAAGAACTACCACTGGCACCTCAGCGGCCCGCGCTTCCGCGACTTCCACCTCATGTTCGACGAGTTCGCCGCCGCCGTGCTCGAGTCGGTCGACGTGATGGCGGAGCGCGTGCGCCGCGTCGGCGGGACGACGCTGCGGAGCATCGGCCACGTGAGCCAGCTGCAGACGATCGCCGACGACAACGACACGTTCGTCCCGGCCGACGAGATGATCCGCCGCCTCCTCACCGACGAGGAATCGATGGCGGAGCACATCCGCAAGGCGATCGAGACGTGCGAGGACGCCGAGGACGGTACGACGGCGAACGAGCTCGAAGAGATTCTCGACGAGATCGAGCGGCAGAAGTGGTTCCTGTCGTCGATCGCGCAGGGCAGCGGCGAGGGCTGACCCCGCACGGCAAGCTGCCGGAGGGCTATCGCGGCGGCCGCGGTGGCCCCGGCGGCTCCAGCGGCAGACGCACGGTGAACGTCGACCCCGCCCCCTCGGCGCTCACGACGGTCAGGTCGCCGCTCATGCCGCGCGCGAGATCGCGGCTGATCGCGAGGCCGAGCCCCGTGCCTTCGGTGGGACGCGTGAGGTCGCGGTGCGCCTGCACGAACGGGTCGAAGATCGCGCCGAGCTTCTCGGCCGGGATGCCGACGCCGGTGTCGGTGACGGAGAGCAGCACGGCACCGGCGTCGTCGCGCGCCGCGTCGACCGTGATCGCGCCGCCGGCCTCGGTGAACTTCGCCGCGTTCGACAGCAGGTTGAGCAGGATCTGGCGCAGCTTCTCCTCGTCCGCCCACACGACGAGCGCATCGTCCACACGCGACGCGTAGCGGAGGCCGCGCGCCTCGAGCTGCGCCTCGATGATCGGCAACGCCGACGCGACGAGCGCGGCGAGCGGCACGGCGCGCAGGTCGTACTCGACGCGCCCCGCCTCGACCTTCGCGAAGTTGAGGATGTCGTTGATGAGCGTGAGCAGGTGGCGCTGGCTGCGCTGGATGCGGCTCAGGTCCTCGCGCTGCGCCTCGGTCACCGGCCCGCGCACGCCCAGCTCGATCAGCTCCGCGTAGCCGCCGATCGCGTTGAGCGGGGTGCGCAGCTCGTGGCTCATCGCGGCGAGGAAGTCACCTTTCGCGCGGTTCGCCGACTCGGCCTCGTCGCGGGCGCGGTCGGCGGCCTGCTGCGCGAGCACCTCGTCGGTGATCTCGTGCGCGACGACGATGATGCCGGCAACGGCCCCGCCCCCGCCCCCGCCCCCGGCGGCATCGTCGTCGACGAGCGGGTAGCACATGTAGTGGAAGTACGCCTGCGCGACGTCGCCGCGCCCCGTGCGGTCGAACGTGACCGGCATCCGCCGTCCGACGAACGGCACGCCCGTGCGGTAGACCTCGTCGAGCACCGCGATGACGCCCTGGGCTTCCACCTCGGGGAACGCCTCGGCGAACGCGCGGCCGACGAGGTCGCGGCGGCCGGCGAGCTGCTCGTACGAGGGGTTCGCGAGCTCGAACACGTGCGACGCCCCGCGCATCACGCAGATCGCGACCGGCGCCTGCGCGAACACGTCGCGCATGAGATCGCGCGCCGACGTCAGCGCGCGCGTCGCCTCGGCGCGAGAGCGCGCGAGCGCGACGTGCGCCCCCACCCGCGCGACGAGCTCCTGCGCCGAGAACGGCTTCTCGAGGTAGTCGTCGGCGCCGGCCTCGAGCCCCTCGACCTTCGAGTCCTCTCCCGCACGCGCCGAGAGGAGCATGACGGGGATCGTGCGCGTCGCCGGGTCGGCGCGCAGTGCGCGGAGCAGGCCGAAGCCATCGAGCCCCGGCATCATCACGTCGCTCAGCACGACGTCCGGCGCCTCCGCGCGCACCGCGTCGAGCGCCGCGTGCCCGTCGCTCACCGCCGTCACGCGCCAGCCGCGGGCGCGCAGCAGGCGGCCCGCGTAGTCGCGCATGTCGGCGTTGTCGTCGGCGACGAGGATGTGGGCGGACGAGCCGGGGATCGGGGGTCGGGGCTCGGTCGCGTCGACCGCCCCGATCCCCGACCCCCGCTCCCCGAGCCCCGGCTCGTCCCCGACCCACCGCATCGCTTCCGCCGTGAACGCCTGCGGCGCGATCGACGGCCACTCGCCTGTCGCCGACGTCACGCGCTCGGCCGGCAGATGCGCGCGGCCGAAGGGGATGCGCACCGTGAACGTCGTGCCGACCCCCTCCGCGCTCTCGACGTCGATCGTGCCGCCGTGCAGCCGGACCAGCTCCTGCACGAACGCGAGGCCGATGCCGGTGCCTTCGTGCGTGCGGCTTCGCGCGTTCGGGACGCGGTGAAAGCGCTCGAACAGGCGCGGCAGCTGCTCCGGCGGGATGCCGGTGCCGGTGTCCTGTACGAGCAGCTCCGCGTGTCGGCCGTCGGCGGACGGACGCACCGCGGCGCGGATGTCTCCCTCGAAGGTGTGCTTGAACGCGTTCGACAGCAGGTTCAGCACGATCTTCTCCCACATGTCGCGGTCGACGTAGACCGGTTCCGTGTCGGACGGCAGCGGGGGCGTGTCGACGACGAAGCGCACGCCGCCGCGCTCGATCGCAGAGCGGAACGCGCTCGCGACTTCGGCGGTGAGCGCGGCGAGGTCGAGCGGCTCGTAGCGCGCGTCGACGCGGCCCGCCTCGATGCGTGAGAAGTCGAGCAGCGTGTTCACGAGCTTCAGCAGCCGCAGCGCGTTGCGGTGCACGACGGCGGCCCGCTCGCGGTTCACGGCGCTCGTGTCCGGATCGCTCACCGCGTCTTCGGCGGGGCCCAACATCAGCGTGAGCGGCGTGCGGAACTCGTGGCTCACGTTCGAGAAGAACTGTGTCTTCGCGCGGTCGAGCGCGGCCAGCGACTCGGCGCGGCGGCGCTCGGCCTCGTACGAGCGCACGTTCGCGAGACTGGCCGCGAGCTGCCCGGCGACGAGGTCGACGAAGCCGGCGTACGTGGCGTCGAACGGGCGATACGGATTCAGCGCGGCGACGAGGACGCCGGCGACGCGATCCTCCCCGCGCTGCGCGATCGGCACCAGCACCGCGCGGCGCGGCGCGACGTCCCACGCGCCGGTCGGCAGCGACGCGAAGCGCGTGTCCAGCGCGTCGACGACGATCGGCGCGCGCGCCGCGACCAGCTCCGCCGCCGGCCACGCCACCGTCAGATCGTTCGGTCCCTCGCCGAGCGGGAGCACGGCGGGCGCGGCGGCGTGGCCGGCGTCGATCCCCGTGCTCGCGGCGAGCCGCGCGCGGCGACACTCGTCGTCGCACAGGTAGAGCAGCGTGAACGGCAGGTCCTCGAGGTTCGCGCCGACGGCCCGCGTGACGCGGTCCAGCAACTCGGCCTCGGTCGTCGCCGTCGCGAGCGACGTGGCGAGCGCGCTCAGGGAGGCGAGGCGCCGCTCGCTGATGACGCGCTCGGTCTCTTCGGTGACCACGCAGAGCATCCCCGTGACGGCGCCGTCGTCGCCGGCGAGCGGGCTGTACGAGAACGTGTGGTACGTCTCCTCCGGGTAGCCGCTCCGCTCGAGGAAGAGGCGCAGCGCCTCGTCCCACGTCGCCTCGCCGCTCTCCATCACCGTGCGGATGCGCGGCGCGAGGTCGGCCCAGATCTCGGCCCACACGACGCTCGCCGGCCTGCCCAACGCCCACGGATGCTTCGTCGCGAGCGTGTCGCGCGCGTAGGCGTCGTTGTACAGGAACGTGAGCTCGGGACCCCACCCCATCCACATCGCGAAGCGTGACGTCGTGAGGATGCGCACCGGCGTGCGCAGGCTCGCCGGCCACTGCGCCATCGCCCCCAGCGGCGTCGTCTCCCACGGAAAGGACTCGATCCGGGCGCGCATCTCGTCGCGCCCCGCGCCGGACGCCTCCGTCACTCGACGAGCACCTCGTCGTGTTCCTCGCGCCGGTCCTCGCCGCTCCGCCGCTCGTCGTCCGTGCGGCGCTCGTCGTGCGTGCGGCGGTCGGTCGCGTTCCCCTCCGGCGTGCGCACGAGGCGCAGCACCACGGTGAACGTCGAGCCGTTGCCCTCCTCGCTCGCGACCGTGATGTCCCCTCCCATCCCGCGCATGAGGTCGCGGCTGATCGCGAGACCCAGTCCCGTGCCCTGCAGCGACATGCCGTCGCGGTCGGTGAGCTGGCGGTGCAGCTGCACGAACGGCTCGAAGATCGTGTCGCGCTTCGCGCTCGGGATGCCGTACCCCGTGTCGCGCACGGTGAGCGCGATGCGGTCCTCGACGTCCGGCAGCGGCGCGACGGCGATCGCGATCGAGCCCCCTTCGGGCGTGAACTTCGTCGCGTTGCTGAGCAGGTTGAGCATCACCTGGCGCAGCCGGTCGCGGTCCGCCCACACGACCGGCACGGGGGACGGCACGTCGACCGTCAGCGTCATGCGCCGCGCCGCGACCTGTGGCTCGATCATCGGCACGACGT
The DNA here is from genome assembly GCA_963843845.1 of uncultured Gemmatimonadaceae bacterium. Lineage (GTDB taxonomy): Bacteria > Gemmatimonadota > Gemmatimonadetes > Gemmatimonadales > Gemmatimonadaceae > Gemmatirosa. The sequence goes on from CAWJMB010000003.1 coordinate 22,134, forward strand.
CGCTCACGACGTCGGCGATCGTCGTCTCGCGCACGTCGTACTCGAGCTTCCCGGCCTCGATCCGCGACAGGTTCAGGATGTCGTTGATGAGGAGGAGCAGGTGCTGCTGCGCCTTCATGATGCGCGTCAGCGCGGCGTCCTGCTCCGGCGTGACGGGGCCGTGGATGCCGAGCTGGATGAGCTGCGCGTAGCCGCCGATGCCGTTGAGCGGCGTGCGCAGCTCGTGGCTCATCGTGCTCAGGAACTGCCCCTTCGCCTGACTCGCCTGCTCCGCCGCCTCGCGCGCCGCGTGCTCCGCGGCGAGCGACGCCCGCGACTGCTCCTCGGCCGCGAGCAGCTCGGCGTTCGCGCGGGTGAGCGCCTCGGTCTGCATCTCCAGCTCCGCCTGCTGCGCCTCCAGCGCGGCGGCCTGCTCCTGCAGGTGCTCGTTCGTCGACTCGAGCTCGGCCTGCTGCGTCTGCAGTTGCGTGGCCTGCATCTCGAGCTCGGCCTGCTGCTCGCCGAGCTGCTCGTTCGCCTCGGCCAGCTCGCGCGCCTGGTCGGCGAGGTCGCGCGCCTGCGCCGCGTGCCGCGTGGCGGCGCCGTTCAGCAGGGCGTTCGTGAGAAACGCGAGCACCACCACGAGCGCCGTGCCGCCGACGAGAATGCCGCGCGCGGCGGCCTGGAGCCGACGCTGCCGCGCCACCCGATCGTCGAGCAGGCGACGCTCCTCGGTGACGATCGCGTCGAGGAGAGCGCGCGTGGAGTCCATGTACGCCTTCCCCACGTTCGTCCGCACGATCGCGAGCGCGGAGTCACGCTTCCCCGCGTTCGCGAGCTGGATCGTCGTGGTCAGCTCGTCGTGCTTCGCGCGAAGCACGCCGTTCAGCGCGTCGACGCGGCGCAGCTGCGGCAGGTTGTCGCCCATCAGGACGCGCAGCCGCACGGTGTCGAAGGCGACGGCGCGCTGCCCGTCGGCGAACGGCGTGAGGTACGCCCGGTCGAGGGTGAGGAGATAGCCGCGCTGCCCGGTCTCGAGGTTCAGCGTGGCCGCGCGCGTGTCCTGCGCCGCGTCGACGACGGCCTGCGTGTGGGTGACCCACTCCTGCGCGCGGCGCGACCGGTTGCCGATGACCAGCACCGCCGTCATGAGCGACGCCATGATCAGCCCCGGGCCGACCACCGCCGCGACGCGCTGCCAGCGCGTCCACTGCGGCAGCACGACGTGATGAGTGCCGGAGCGGACCGCGGCGCGTGGAACAGAACGTTCGGTCATGGGCGGCGGACGGGCTCCGAGCAAGGGCGGCGACGAGGGTGAACAATCGCCACCAACGATCCTCGTCGCCAGCGCCGCGCGGCCGAGACCGGCTCACTCCTCGATCCCGTGTGCGCTCCGCGGAGCACACGGCCACGGCACGGCGACCTCACGGCGACCACACGGCTCCCGCACCGCGGCGTGCACCACACCGGGCAGCGCTTCGCGCGCCGCCGTTAGCTTCTGTCGCATGACCACACGGCAGCGCGCGACGCCCCGTGCCGCCTGACGCGCTCGTCGTCGGCGCCGGACCGAACGGCCTGACCGCGGCGATCGTCCTCGCGCGGGCCGGACTCGCCGTGCGGCTCGTCGAGGCGAACGCCGTCATCGGCGGCGGCACGCGCACGGCGGCACTCACCCTGCCCGGCTTCGCGCACGACCTCGCCTCCGCCGTGCACCCGCTCGGCGCGGGGTCACCGATCTTCGGCGCGCTGCCGCTGCACGAGCACGGGCTGCGGTGGCTGCATCCGGACATCGCGCTCGCGCACCCGTTCGACGACCGGCCGGCGGCGCTGCTCGCCCGCGACGTCGCGGAGACGGGGGCGTCGTTAGGCACCGACGCGGCCCGCTACGCGCGGCTCGTCGAGCCGTTCGCCGAGGCGTGGACGCGGCTCGTGCCGGACCTCCTCGCCCCGATGCTGCGCGCGCCGAGCCATCCGCTCCTGTTCGCGCGGTTCGGGCTGAACGCGGTGCAGCCGATGACGCTGCTCGCGCGGCTCCGCTTCCGCGAGCTCGCCGCACCCGCGCTGCTCGGCGGCGCCGCCGCGCACTGCGCCGTGCCGGGAACCCGGCTCGGCACGTCGGCGTTCGCGCTCACGCTCGCCGCGGCGGCGCACGCGGTCGGGTGGCCGGTCCCGGCGGGGGGCTCCCAGTCGATCGCGAACGCGTTAGGCAGCTACTTCCGGCGCCTCGGCGGCGAGATCGTGACCGACGCGCGCGTGACGTCGCTCGACGCGCTCTACGCGGAGCACGGCGCCGCGCGGATCGTGCTGCTGGACGTGACGCCGCGGCAGTTCGCGCGGATCGGCGGCGAGCGACTGACGGTGCGCGCGCGCCGCCGGCTCGAGCGCTTTCGCTACGGCCCGGGCGCGTTCAAGGTCGACTACGCGCTGAACGGCCCGGTGCCATGGCGCGACCCGTCGTGCGCGCGCGCCGGCACCGTGCACCTCGGCGGCCCCCTCGGCGCGATCGTCGCGGCAGAGGCGGAAACGTGGCGCGGTGGGGTTCCCGACCGCCCCTACGTGCTCGTCGCGCAGCCGAGCCGCGTCGACCCGTCGCGGGCGCCGGCCGCGCACGAGGCCCTCTGGGCATACTGCCACGTGCCGAACGGCTCGACGGTCGACATGCTCCCCCGCGTCGAGGCGCAGATCGAGCGCTTCGCACCAGGGTTCCGCGAGCGCGTGCTCGCGCGCCACGTGGCCGGGCCGGCCGAGCTGGAAGCGGGAAACGCGAACCTCGTCGGCGGCGACATCAGCGGCGGCGCCAACGACCTCTGGCAGCTCGTGGCGCGCCCGCGGCTCGCGCCGAACCCGTACGGAACGCCGCTGCGGGGGGTGTATCTGTGCTCGGCCTCGACCCCGCCGGGAGGCGGGGTGCACGGGATGGCCGGGTACCGCGCGGCCGCGTCGGCGCTGCGGCGCGAGCTCGGGCTCGAGGCGCTTCGGCTGACCTGACAGACGGAACCGACGGGACGGAAGCCGTGCCTGACGGGGTCTCGCGCCTGTTCCGTGTTCCGTCTGTCAGATCATCCGGCTCACATCCCGAACGCCGACTTGAGGCGGCTGCCCGCGTACGCCTGGGCCTCCTTCGCCTCGTTGACGACCTTCGCCATCCCGAAGAACTCGTGCGTGACGCCGTCGTAGTGTCTCCGCTCGACCTCGACGTTCGCCTTCTTCAGCGCCTCCTCGAGCATCGCGCCGTCGTCGCGCAGCGGGTCGATCTCGGCGTTGATGATCGTGACCGGCGGAAGTCCGGCGAGGTTCGCCGTGACGAGCGAGAGGCGCGGGTCCTTCGCCTGCGACGGGTCGCTCAGCGTGTGCTTCAGGAACCAGCCCATCATCGGCCGGCTGAGCGGCTTCGCGGCGGCGTACGTGGTGTAGGACGCGGTCGTCGTGTCGCTCTGCGCCACCGGGTAGACGGAGATGACGGCCACGGGCTTCTGCACGTTGCCGTCGCGCGCGGCGATCGCCGTCGCCACGGCGAGGTTGCCCCCCGCGCTCTCCCCCGCGAGCGCGACCCGCTTCGGGTCGCCATTGATCGACGCGGCGTTCGCGACCGCCCACTTGTACGCGGCGAACGCGTCGTCGTGCGCGGCGGGGAACTTGTGCTCCGGCGCGAGACGATAGTCGATCGAGACGACGACGGCCCCCGCCGCAGCTGACAGTCCGCGCGCGCCGCCGTCGTAGACGTTCTTGTCGGCGATGACCCACCCGCCGCCGTGGTAGTAGACGACGACCGGGAACGGCCCGCTGCCGGTCGTCGGCGTGTAGACGCGCGCCGGGATCGGCCCGGCCGCGCCAGGAATCGTGCGGTCCGCGCTCCTCACCGGAAGCGACGTCGTGTCCTTCGTCGCCGCGACCGCGTTCGCCGCGTCCGCCGGCGTCGGCTGCTTCCGCGCCTCGGCCGGCGTCAACGTCTCGAGCGGGAGCGGGTTCATCGACGCGAGCTTGTCGAGCACCGCCTGCATCTCGCCATTCGCGGCCTGCGCGGTCGTCGCGCCCGCGGCCATCCCGTTGTTCGGCGTCGCCATCCCCGCCGAGTCGCGCATCGCCGTCGTGTCGGCGGCAGTGTCTCCCTTCGAGCACGCCGCGAGGGCGAGTACGCTCGTCGTGAGCAGCGCGAACGCCGTGCGCTGTCTGTGGTGTGTCAGCATCGAGAGCTCCTGAGTGATGTACATGCTGGAAACAGCACAGGTGGCGTGCCGGAGCACGCCACCTGTGTCGACTGCGGCTGCGGGACTACTGAATCGACGGGACTACTGAATCGTCGGAATGAAGAACCCCTGCACGATCGTGACGATCTGTGCGCGCGTCAGCGGCTCGTCGAACGCCTCACTGGTCGCGTTCGTGTCGATCCCGGTCGGGATGTTCGGAAGCGTCGTGAGATTCACGCCGCCCTGCGTCAGCACCGCGTCGTTCGCGTAGATCAGGTCGAGCGCCGCGACCGCGCCCGCCGGCGGGTTGCTGATGTTGCCGGCGCCTGCCGCGGCCGAGCCCGTGCCGCTGACCGTGCCGCTGAACTTCACGGACGTCGCGCCGGTCTGACGGCGGAGGCGGCGGATCTTCGCCGCGTGACGCGCCTCGACCGAGTGAATGCGCAGCGCGGCCTCGAGCGCGACGCTGTTGCTCTGCAGGTTGGGCGCCTGCCCCTTGTACGCGCGGACGCCGGTGTCTTCGACACCCTGCGCAGCGAGGAGCAGGAACGCGACCTCGGAGCCGGCCCGAGCGAACGGGCCATTCCCGGCGCCACGCGCCCCGGTGAAGTCGAAGCTCGCCGGCGTGAGGCCGAACACGTTCGTCGCGCCCTGTGACTGCAGGAAGAGCACGTGCGAGTTCTCGTGCTGCTGGATCTTCTGCACCGACGTCACGGCCGCGGCCGGGATCTGCGGGCGCACGGCGGCGAAGACCGCGTTCTGCGCCGACGACGTGCTCGTGCCGAGCACGGCCTTGTACAGCTCGTTCTCGAAGATCTCGAGGGCGAGCGCGAAGTTCAGCACGTCCGTCACCGTCGACGTCTGCGCGCCAGCTTCCTTGCTGAGTGCGGCGAGCGCGAGCGGCACCGAGCCGGACGCGAGCGCCCAGGCGGTGGCGCTGCTGCACCACGCGCCCTTGCGGATCGCCTCGCGACGCGAGACGAGGTGTTGCTGCAGGTCCGGCTCGATCGTGTCGAGCAGCGGTACCGTGGTAGTGTCGTTAGCCATTGTCGGAGTCTCCAGTCGCGGAATCAGGGCGTCGGGCTCGGCGGGCCGAAATCCGGCGTGCCGCTTCTCGTGGTCGGAGGCGTCAGGTTGATCGTGTTCGACACGAGCCCCGTCGCGCTCACGCGGCCCAGGACGGCGCCGGGCTCGAGCTTGACGTCGAGTCCCTGGAACGTGCCGCCCGGGGGCACCACGACGTCGTCGCCAGCGAAGCGCGTGTTCGCCGCGGCACCGGCCGTCACGCCGAGCGCGTCGCGGATGTCACGAATGGCCGCGGCATGCCGCGCCTCGACCGACACGATCTTCCCCGCGAGCGTCAGGAAGTCCGCGCTCGTGAGGTACTTGCCCGCGCCGTTGTACGCCGCGACGCCGAGGTCCTCGAACGCCTCCGCGTTGCGGAGAATCGTCGTCGTGTCGGTGAGCGTCGACGCGACCGCGTTCGTGTTCAGCGACAGCGAGCCGATCGCGTTCGAGCCCAACGCCGCCTTGAAGAACTCGCGGTGGATGACTTCGTGGTTGCGCAGGTCGGTGAACACCTCGCGCAGCTCCGCCGACATCGAGCCGAACGGCGTCGACGTCAGCACCGCCGAGTAGAACGCGGCCTCGAGCTGCTCGAGCGCGTAGGCGTAGTTCAGGATGCCGAAGTCGTTCGTCAGGTTCAGCGCGACGGCCGAGCCGCCGCCGCCCGGATTCACGACGTCGTCGTCGTCGCTGCAGGCGGCGAACACCGACGGCAGCAGCACGACGGTGCCGCCGAGGCCCAGCAGTTTGAGGAATCTGCGGCGGTTGCTCGGCTCCCAGAGCTCCTCCGCGCGTCCCACGATCAGTTCCTTACTCTCGGACATGGTCCCTCCCCGGTATGGACCCTTCACGAGCGCCACATCCGGTCGGGTGCGGGCGCGCGGTGATGAGCGAGTGCCCCTATTGCAGGAGGCGGGCCGCGGCGATCCGATGTGGTCAGGATTTCGTGTCCAGGCACGAAGCGGCCGCATTCCTGCACACACCTCGCGTCACAGACGCCGCAAAGCAGTCGAAGTCGTTGCAGACCGCGCGTCGAGCCACGCTATATATGACCGTGCCCGATCCGAACGCCGACCTGCTCGACACCCTCCGCACCCGCATCCTGCGCGGCGTGCACGCCGGGACGCTCCACGAGGGTGATCGCCTGCCGAGCACGCGCGAGCTCGGCGCGGAGTTCGCGATCGACCACCGTGTCGTGCTCGCGGTCTACCGACAGCTCGCCGACGAGGGGCTCGTCTCGCTCCGTGCGCGCGGCGGCATCTACGTCGCGGCTCAGGCAGGAATGGGGCCCGGGGTGGTCGCGCCGCCCGAAACCTGGCTCGTCGACGTCCTCACCGAAGCCTTTCTGCGGGACATCTCCGGTCCCGACGTGCACGACTGGTTGCGTCGCGCGACCGAGACGCTGCGACTGCGCGCGGCCGTCATCACGGCGACGGCCGACCAGCACGACGGACTCTGCCGCGAGCTGACGACCGACTTCGGCATCGAGGCGGACGGCCTCGTCGTGGCCGACGTGCCGGGTGCCGGAGTGCTCCCGCTCGCGCTGCGGCGCGCCGATCTGCTCGTCACGACGACCGGCCTCGCCGACGTCGTCCACGCGCTCGGCAGGCGGGTGCGGCTGCCGGTGCTCGTGCTCGACGTGCGGGCCGATCTCGTCGCGGGCGAGTGGTCGCTGCTGCTGCGCCGCCCCGTCTACGTCGTCGTCGCGACGCCCGAGTTCGGCGCGATGGTGACGAGCTTCCTCGCGGACACGCCCGGAGCGGAGAACGTGCGCATCGTCGTCGCGAGCGGCGACGCGGGCGCCGACGGCCTCGCGGCCATCCCGCGCGGCGCGCCGACGTACGTCACACAGCGCGTGCGCAGCACGTTGGGCACCGACGGCATGGCGGCCATCCCGGGGCGCGTGCTGCCGTCGGTGCGCACGATCGCCGCGCAGTCGGCGCGCGATCTGTTCGCGTTCATCGTGCGCGCGAACCTCGAGGCGATGGGGCGGCGCGGCCGCAGAGGCGAGTGAGCCGTGTGTGAGCCGCGTGTGAGCGGCGCGCCTGCGGCAGGCGTGCCGCGTTAAACGAGCGGTGTGACGGCCGCGTCTGGAACACGACCGACCGATCGGCCGTCCCCCTCGCTGAACCAGCTGTGTCACGTCGTCACTCCGCACGCCTCGCCACGTCGATCGGCCTCGCGCTCGCCGTTCCGGCACTCGTCGCCGCGCAGGTCGGCGCGACGACCGACATCCTCAGCGGCACCGTCAGGAACGCGCAGGGGCAGCCGCTCGCCGGCGCGACCGTGACGGTCATCTCGGTCGAGACGCAGGTCAGCCGCAGCAAGACGACCGACACGAAGGGACACTACGTCATCGTCTTCCCCGACGGTGGCGGCCGCTACCAGATGACGGTGCGCTCGATCGGCGTCACGCCGCGCACGCTGCTCGTGCAGCGCACGGTCGACGAGGATCAGCTCATCACCAACGTGACGATGGGCGGCAGTGCGGCGCAGCAGCTCAGCACCGTCACGGTGCGCGATGGGACCCGCCCCCAGGGGCCGCCGGGAGGCGGACAGGACCGCCCGACGCCGGGGTCGCAGGAGCGCGCCTTCTCCCCCGACCAGCTGTCCAAGCTTCCGCTCGCCGACGCGAGCGATCTCGCGCTGATCGCGGCGCTGACGCCGGGCGTCGTCGGCATCACCGGCAGCGACTCGACGGGGAACGCGTTCAGCATCGCGGGGCAGCGGCTCACGGACAACAACACGACGCTCGACGGCCTCTCGTTCGGCGCGAGCGCGGTGCCGCAGGACGCCGTGCGCTCCACGCGGGTCATCACGAACACGTTCGACGTCTCGCGCGGACAGTTCAGCGGCGGCCAGGTCGCGAGCACGACGCGCGGGGGGACGAACGTGCTCCAGGGCACGTTCACCGAGCAGTATCGCGACCCGTCGCTCGCGTTCGCGGGGGGCGATGCCGGCGCGTTCGGGCGCGCCTACCATCAGAACACGGTCTCCGGCGGCATCGGCGGGCCGATCAGGAAGAACAGGATGTTCGTCTTCGGGTCGTTCTCCGTGCGGCAGCGCACCGACCCGCTGACGTCGCTGCTCACGGCGAACTCGGCGACGCTGCAACGGCTCGGTGTCTCGCCGGACTCCGTCGGGCAGTTCCTCGGCGCGATCGCGCGCTACGGGATCGCGTCGAGCGTCACGGGGCTCGCGGACGACCGCAGCAACGACAGCGACCAGCTGTTCCTGCGCCTCGACACGCGCCTCACCGACTCGCACTCGCTCATGCTCCGCGTCGACGGGCGCCGCACCGACGCGAACGCGCAGCGCATCGCGTCGTTAGGCCTGCCGACGTCGGGGGGCACGCAGGAGCAGAGCGGCGCCGGACTCATGGCCTCGCTCACGTCGCACCTCTCCGCGTTCAACGGCGCGATCGTGAACGAGCTCCGCGCCTACCGCTCGACGGCCGACAACCACACCGATCCCTACCTCACGCTCCCCGCGGGACGCGTGCAGATCCTCTCCGCGGTGTCGGACAACGCGCTCGCCACCGGCAGCGCCTTCAGCCAGTCGACGCTGCAGTTCGGCGGCAACGCCGCGCTGCCGCAGGCGTCGAACAACGTGGCGTTCGAGAGCAGCGACGAGCTGTCCTTCATCCCCGCCGGCAGCGGCCACCGCTTCAAGGTCGGCGCGCTCGTGAACGCGGTGCGCAACGAGCAGAACTTCACGGCCAATCGGTTGGGCACGTTCACCTACAATTCGCTGGGCGACTTCCTCACGAACCGGCCGTCGCAGTACACGCGCACCCTCACGCCGACGCTCCGCACCGCACAGTCGACGAACGCAGCGCTCTACGGCGGCGACACGTGGCGCGTCTCGCCGACCGTGCAGCTGACGTACGGGGTGCGACTCGAAGGCTCGCGCTACGGCGGCGCGCCGGCGCTGAACCCGGTCGTGCAGTCGTATTTCGGCTATCGCACCGACCGCTTCCCGACCGAGATCCACGTCAGCCCGCGGGCCGGCTTCTCCTGGTCGCCGCGCTGGAACACGACGCAGGGGACGCCGGAGCAGCAGGGGCGTCTCGGCGCCGGTGGGCAGGGCGCGCAGGGCGCGCAGGGCGGGCGCGGCGCGCAGGGCGGAGGTGGCGGCGGGCGCGGAGGGTTCGGCGGCGGCTTCGGCGGCGCCGGCGGCGGCCCGGCCACGGTGATCCGCGGCGGCATCGGCGAGTTCCGCGCGCTCGCCCCGACGCAAGCCTTCTCGAACGCGCAGAGCGCGACCGGCCTCGCGAACACCGAGTCGCAGCTCGTCTGCATCGGCGCCGCGGTGCCGACGCCCGACTACGCCGCCTACGCCGCCGGCACCGCGCTCCCGACGGAATGTGCCGGCGGCGCGGCGTCGTCCGCGATCACCTCGGCGCGCCCGAACGTCACCGTCATCGACCCCGACTTCGCGGCGCCGCGCGCGTGGCGCGGCTCGCTCGGCATCACGCAGCGCCTCAAGGAGCGGCTGTCGCTGTCGCTCGATCTGAACTACGCGCGCGGCGTCGCGCAGTACGGCTTCCGCGACCTCAACCTCGACACGACGCCGCAGTTCACCCTCCCGCTCGAGGGGGGTCGCCCGGTGTTCGTGCCGGCCTCGACGATCGTCTCGGCCACCGGCGCGACGTCGCTGTTCGCCTCCCGTCTCCATCCGGACCTCGGCCGCGTGCTCGCGGCGACGTCGTCGCTCGCGTCGAGCACGCGGCAGGCGACGCTCGCGCTGAACGCGTCGACGCGGCGCGGCGTGCAGAGCAACCTGTCGTACACGATCATGCGCGTCGCGCGACCAGACGTCGTTTCCCGGGGCGTTCGGCGGCCAGGGCGTCGCGTCGACGACGGCCGGCAACCCCAACGTGTCGGAGTGGGGGCGGAGCGATCTCGAGCGCCGCCATCAGCTGCAGGCCATCGTCTCCTGGCCCGCCGTGTCGTGGCTCGAAGTCAGCGCGGTCGGGCGCCTCACGTCCGGCAACCCCTTCACGCCGGTCGTCGGCGGCGACATCAACGGCGACGGCGCGCGCAACGATCAGGCGTACGTCTTCCCCGCGTCGACGTCCGACACGACCATCGCGAACGGGATGCGCCGCCTGCTCGAGCGCGTCGAGCGGCACGGTGCGGCAGTGTCTCACGGACGCGGCCGGCCGAGTCGCGGGACGCGCGGCGTGCATCGGGCCGTGGCAGTCGTCGCTCGACCTCTCGGCGAACCTGCGGCCGACCTTCCTCAAGCTCGATCGCCGCCTCACGTTCACGCTGTCGACGAACAACCTGTTGGGCGGCCTCGATCGCCTCGCGCACGGCTCCGCGAATCTGCACGGCTGGGGCACGACCGTGCGCCCCGACGCGACCCTGCTCACGGTGCGCGGCTTCGACGCCGCGCGGCAGGCGTACGTCTACCAGGTCAACGAGCGCTTCGGCCAGACGCGCGGCTCGGCGAACGCGTTCCGCGTGCCGTTCCAGATCTCGCTGCAGGCGCGCCTCACCGTCGGCCCCGACCAGGTCCGCGACCGCCTGCGCGGCGTGTTCGGCGGCGGGCGCACGACGGCCGCCACCCCCTCGGCGCTCGACCGGCTGACGGCGGCCGTGCCGCAGATCATCGACTCGGTGCTCGCGCGCAAGGACTCGCTCGCGCTCACCGACGCGCAGATGACGGCGCTGCGCGCGCTCGAGGACAGCATCAAGACGGTCGACGCGCCGCTCGCCGACTCGCTCGCGGCGGTCGTGCAGAAGGCGGGGAACAACCCCGACCCGCGCACGCTCCTGACGACCGCGGGGCCGATGCTGCAGCGCATCCGGCAGAGCTCCAACCAGGCACGCGCGCCGTGCAGGCGATCCTCACGCCGGAGCAGTGGGCGCTGCTGCCGGAGTCGGTGCGGAATGCCGGGCGAGCGCAGAACGGGCCCGGCGGAGGCGCTGGACGGCGGCCGGTTCCCTGATCGTGACGTCGAACTGCCGACTGTCGGCTGAAGCGCCGCTCACGACTGCACGGAGTCCCGCCGTGCAGCCGTGAGTGCCGCCGCGAAGTGATCACTCGACGGTTCGACGCGACGACGCCGCGTCGATGCGTGCGCCGAGCGTCGGCGCGAGCACGCGCGTGAAGCTCGCCGTCAGATGGTTGTCGTCCGTGAACTTCACGACCCCGTTCGCCGCGACCACCGAGCACCGCGCCGTCGCGCAGATCGCGTCGTTCATGTCGACGAACCGCACCGGCAGCCCGCGCGCCGCCTCGCTCTGCGCCCGGTATGCCGTCGCCGAGAGCGAGGCGGCGCGGTCGTACGTACAGTCGCTCGCGAACGGCAGTCGTGCCGCGCGGCGCGACAGACACGCCGGTACGTCGAACGGCGTGCGCGGCGTGCCGCGGATCGCCACGGTCGGGATGCCCGCGCCCGTCACGCGCGCGTACGTGCGCCGCAGCCCGTCGCGCCACACCTCGGGCGTCACGTGCCACGGCTGCCCCGTGTCGTCGCGCGGGATGTAGTGGTCCCAGCTCGACAGGATCGCGAGTGCCGGGCGCATCGCGACGATGCGGTCGACCATCGCGTCGCGATACTGCGCGCAGAGGCGATCGCGCTGCACGCGCCGCGACCGCTCCGGCTGCGGCAGCCGCGCGACCGGACAGCCGCCCATGACGAGCGGAATCACGCGCCACCCGCGCGCCTTGCCGACCGCGTCGACCGCGGCGAGCCAGTGCTGCGCGTGCGAGTCGCCGAACAGCACGACGGTCGTCGACGAGCCCGGGTCGCCGAACACGCACGCCGCCCGCTCGCCGCGCCGCGAGCCGACGGTCGCGAGATTCGCGACGTTCGACCCGTCCGCCGTCGTCGACCAGCAGGCCTGCGCGATCCGGTCCTCGCGCGCCGCCGCGAACGGGCGCTGCTCCGGCCGCGCCGCCGCCCACTCGCCCGCCTTCATGAAGCCGTAGCTGCCGAGCGCCGCGCCGACGCTCGCGACGAGCGCGATGAGCGACAGCCGATGCGGCGACATCTCCGCCCACCGCCCGCGCCGCATCGGCCCCTCGACGAGGCGATAGGTGAGCCACGCCGGCCCGAGCGCCGCGATCGACCAGAGCAGCTTGCCGACCGGCCCGATCGTCGGCACGAGCACCCCGCCGAGTCCGACGAGCGGCCAGTGCCACAGATACCACGCATACGACAGTCGGCCCAACGCCCGCAGCGGCTCGGTGCCCAGCACTCGGCTCCCGGCCGCGTCAGGGGAGACGCGCCCTCCGACGATCAGCGCGACCGTGCCGAGCGCCGGCAGCAGCGCGGCGTAGCCGGGGTACGGCGTCACCGCGTCGTAGCTGACCACCGCGGCGACGATCGCGGCCAGCCCCGCCGCCTGCAGCAGCGTCCCGCCATGGCCGTCACCGATTCGCGTCGGGACGCGATGAATCAGCAGCAGGACGAGCCCGCCGAGCGCGAACTCCCACAGCCGCGTCGCGACGCCGAAGAACGCCCACGACGGCGACGTGCGCGTCAGCCAGAGCGACGCGCCGAACGACAGCACGGCGACGACGACCAGCCCACCGACGAGGCTCCGCTCGGTCGCGTCCTCGTGCCGCCGCCGCGACTCGGCGACGACGGTCAGGAACGACAGCAGCGGTGCCCACACCAGGTAGAGCTGCTCCTCGACGGCGAGCGACCAGGTGTGGAGCAGCGGGTTCTCACCGCTCGAGAAGTAGTCGGTCGACCCGCCCGCGAACGCGACGTTGCTCGCCGAGAGCGCGACCCAGCGGGCGTCGCCGCCGATCGGCGCGCGGTCGATCGGGGCGTAGAACAGCCACACGACGAGCAGCGTCGTCGCGAGCACGACGAGCAGCGCCGGGAGCAGCCGCAGCGCGCGTCGGCCGTAGAACGCCGAGACGTCGACCGTGCCCGTCTCGGTCGCCTCGCGCGCGAGCAGCCCCGTGACGAAGAAGCCGGAGAGCACGAAGAACACGTCGACGCCGACGAATCCGCCGGCGAACGCCGTGATCCCGGCGTGGAACAGCACGACGAGGAGGATCGCGATGCCGCGGAGCCCTTCGAGATCGGAGCGGAAGCCGGGGCGGTCGACGGAAGACATGGCGGGCCGTACGGGGAGCGCGGCCGGTCGGTTCCAGACGTGGATCACCCGCTCCCGCCTGGCGCCTGCCTTCGGTGTCTGGCCACGGCGCCCGCGCGCTTCCGCGTTCGCTACCGATACCCCTCCGCCTGCATCTCGAACAGCTCCGCGTACAGCCCGCCGCGCGCCACCAACTCGGCGTGCGTCCCCTCCTCCTCGACCTGCCCGCCGCGGAGCACGACGATCCGGTCGGCCATCCGCACCGTCGAGAAGCGGTGCGAGATGAGCAGCGCCATCCGACCGGCCGTCAGCTCCGCGAACCGCTCGAACACTTCGTACTCCGCCCGCGCGTCCAGCGCCGCGGTCGGCTCGTCGAGCACGAGCACCTGTGCGTCGCGGAGGTAGGCGCGGGCGAGCGCGACCTTCTGCCACTCGCCCCCGGAGAGGTCGACGCCACCGGCGAAGCGCCGGCCCAGCATCTGCCCCCACCCATTCGGCAGCCGCGGCAGCAACGACGACGCGAGCGAGCGGTCGGCCGCGTCGACGATGAGCGCGGGAGGATCGGCCGGCACCTCGCCCGGCACCTCGCTCGGTGCGTCGCTCGGCATGTCGCCTCGGCAGCACGCCGATCTCGCCGACGGCGATGTTCTCGTCGAAGCGCATGTCGTAGCGCACGAAGTCCTGGAAGATCACGCCGATCGCCGCGCGCACCGACGCGAGGTCGTAGTCGCGCAGGTCGCGGCCGTCGAGCACGATGCGCCCTTCGGTCGGGTCGTACAGCCGGGCGAGCAGCTTCGTGATCGTCGTCTTCCCTGCCCCGTTCTCGCCGACGAGCGCGACGCGCTCGCCCGGACGCAGCGCGACGTCGAGGTGCCGCACGGCCCACCGATCGGTTCCCGGATAGCGAAAGCCGACCCCCTCGAACACGAAACCGTCGCGGATCGGGGTCGGCACCGTCTGCGCGCCGGTCGGGGCGACGAGCGTCGGGCGCGTCTCGAGGAACGCGAACAGGTCCACGAGATACAGCGCCTGCTCGGCGATGCCGTTCACCGAGGCGAGCAGGCCTTGCAGCAGATCGCGGGCGCGCGCGAACGCGCCGGCGAGAAAGGTCATGCGTGCCGAGCGACAGCGTGCCGGCGACCGTGCGCGCGATGACGAGCACGTACGCCGTGTAGTAGCCGGCGGTGCCCAACGTCGAGAGCAGCCCGCCGACGACGGCGCGCCGCCGCCGCGAACGCACGGTTCTCGGCGATACACGCGCGTCGCGAGCGTGCGGAAGCGGTCGACGAGCCAGGGCGCGAGGCCGAACAGCTGCACCTCTTTCGCCGTGCGCTCGCTCGCCGCGACGTAGCGCAGGTAGTCGAGCTGCCGGCGCTGCGGCGTGCGCCGGACGTACAGCGAGTACGCCCGCCCCGCGTAGCGCGTCTCCGCGACGAAGCCGGGAATGATCGCGAGCAGGAGCAGCACGAGCAGGCGCACGTCGAACACGGCGAGCGCGGCGACGAGCGACGCGAGCGCGAGCACGCTCTGCGCGATGCCGAGGAGCTGCGCGAACAGACCGACGCCGCCCGATGCCGCGCCGCGGGCGCGCTCGAGGCGGTCGTAGAACGTCGGGTCCTCGAACTGAGCGAGGTCGAGCGTCGCGGCGTGCTCCATGATCCGCACGCTCATCCGATTCGTGAACAGCTCGGCGAGCGCGCTCTCCACGTAGGAGGACGCGCGGGCGAGCACCTCGCCGGCGAGCACGATCGCGACTTCGATCCCGACCGCGCGCCACACCGCGTCGGCGGTACCCGTGCGCCCGGCCGGCGCCGGCGCCGCCGCCGCGGCGACGACGGCGTCGACGATCAGCTTGCCGACCCACAGCGTCGCGACCGGCACGCCCGACCGGAGGATGCGTAGCGCCGCGACGGTGACGGCGTAGCCGCGGTGCGCGGACCAGACGAGGCGCAGGAACGCCGGCACGTGTCGCAGCGCCGCGACCCGCTCGCGCCACGGCGGCGGCGCGTCGGTCGGCGCGCGAGACGCGCGGCGTGGAGAGGTGCCGTCGGCCATGCGCGCAAGCTACGCCCCCCGCAGTCGTCGGATCGCCGGTTCGGGCTGAACCGTCGCTGTCGCACGCGCGTTCGGCAGGCCGCGAGCCGCCTGGAGCGACGAACGGCGCCCGGGTGGGGGCGCCGTTCGTTCCGAGCGGTGCGCGGGGCGCGCCCCCGCCGCGTGCTACCGCGACGCCGCCGCCAGCCGCCTGATCTCGCGCGCCATCGTGCGGACGCGCGCGCCGTCCTTCGCGCCGCTGACGTCGCTGTCGACCTGCGAGGCGAGCGTCGTGAGCGAGCGGGCGCGGGCCGCGCCGCTCTGCCGCTCGGCCGCCGTGAGCGCGGCGTCGATCGCCGAGGTGCGCGCGGCGGCGAGGCCGTCGCCGCGCACGAGCTGGTCGAGGTACGAGCGCACGACGACGAACGCCGGCGGCCACGTCACCTTCGGCTGGCTCTGCGGATTGTAGTCCGTGAACCGGACGAGCTTCGCCGCCGCGATCTCGTTGGCCGAGAGGTGCTCGCTCGGCGTGAGCTCGTAGATGTCCATGCCGCGGTTGAGCTCGGACGAGTAGATCAGCCCGTTCCAGTAGTACGCGCCCCACGACCCGCCCATCGTCCGGCCACCGCCGCGAACGTTCGGGTCCGCCGGGGCGACCGGCATGTCGACCGGCGTCGGCGGGTCGATCGATCCGCGGTCGAAGTACGCGATCTCGAACGCGTGGTCCTGGTCGGTGAAGTCCATGACGTCGATGCCGCCCTGGTACCACCCCTGGACGTAGAGGTCGCGCCCCGGCACCGGGATGATGCCGCCGTTGTGCGACACGCAGTTCTCTTCCGCGGACTGCGCCGAGGGGAGCTTGAAGTAGGCGCGCTGCGCCTGCTTCTTCTTCGCGTCGAGGGAGATGATGGTGTTGCCGCCCAGCTCGATCATGCTCGACTTCTGGCACATCGGGCTCGTGCCGCCGCCCCACTCGTCGGTCTGGATCAGCTTCGTGCCGTCGTTGCTGAACGCCGCGGTGTGCCGCCCCTGGAAGTTGTTGGTGTCGGTCAGCGCGTCGAGGCGGATCGGCTTCTCGGGGTTCGTGATGTCCACGAGGATGGAGTGCGTCGAGCAGGCGGCCGCGAGCAGGTTCATCGACGGGTACGCCGTCACGTCGTGGCAGTTGCGCGGACCGGTCGACGCGGGCTCACCAGGTTCGGCCGCAGGCGCCGCGCGTCCCGGGCGGCCCGCCGCGGCGGCGGCGCGGCGCGGATCGGCCGGCGCACAGAACTGCCGGCACTCGCCGACGGCCCCGAGCCCCGTGAAGATCCGCGCGCCGGGGATGACCATGGCGCGCTCGGGGTGGTCGAGCGGCACCTTGATGATGTCGAGCTGATAGAGCGAGTTCGTCGGGTCGGCCGGATCGGCGCCATTCTTACACCCGGGCATCTCCGTCTCGGGACGCGCTCCCTGCTGCCCAGACACGTAGAGGTAGACGACGTTCTTGTCCGTCGGGCTGGGCACGACGGTGTGCGTGTGCGACCCCTTACAGGTCTGCACGTTCTTCACGAGCTTGGGCGCCTTCGGATTCGAGACGTCGTAGATGCGGACGCCGGCCATGTGATCCTTCGGGTCCTGCACGCCCTGGTCGCCGCAATCGTTCCGGTTGCCGGCCCCCTCGGCGGAGAGGAAGAGCAGATTCCCGACGACCGACGGATCGCCCTGCGAGGTCGTGCAGCGTACCGCCGACGCGACGACCGGCTTCGCCGGATCGGAGATGTCCCAGATGATGAAGCCGGCGAAGTTCCCCTGATACGCGTAGTGCTTGCCGAACGCGAGGTCGGAGTTCACGAACGTCAGCCCGCGGGACGTGTCGAACGCCGCCGGCTTCTTCGAGAACGAGACCAGGCGCATGTTGCTCGCCGCGGTCCCGGCGTCGTACCGTCCCGGCTTGAGGCTGTTGCGGGGGTCCTCGGCGGACGGATACGTCTGCGCCGACGCGAGCGTCGGCGCGGCGAGCGCGCCGAGAGTGGCGTGAGCCGCGAGGACGGCGATCGAGCGACGGACGGCGCGCATCGGGTCACGCTCCGGAGCGGGGGAAGAACACAACGTCGGCATGGGGTGTGGGCTGGTGCGGGGAGAGTTGCGTGAGCAGGCGTCGCACGATGCCGATCCCGGCGGTCTGCATCGTCACCACGTCGTTGGCGAACACCGAGACGGACACCCCCTGACCGCCGCGTGGTGACGCGAACAGGGCGTCGACCCTCTGCAGCGCGCCTGCGTGGTGCGGATCATCGGGGTCAGGACGCCACGATCGAAGTCGACGCCCTTCGACGCGTCGAGCGCCGCGAGCTGGGCCTCGGTGAGCGTCCCGGTCGAGACGCCGGCAGGAGAGCGACGACTGCGCGGGCGCTGATCGAGCGTGTGACAAACATGCGGGTGTGCTCAGTCAGTGGACTCGTGCAGCGCGCGCCTCGGGGGCACGCACGAGGTGCGCGAGGTCGCCGTGGCGCCGGCCACACGTCGGACGATACGGTGTGAGCGGGTGCCACACTAGGCGTCGGCCGCCACCGATCGACAGCCGACCTCGGACGCCATCGCGCTCGACGACGAGGCTCAGCCTCGCACGGCCGCTTCGATGGCGGCGATGTCGATCTTCTGCATCGGCATCATCGCATCGAACGCGCGCTTCGCGACGTCGCCGCCTCTGGCCAGCGCGTCGGTCAGCGCGCGCGGCGTGATCTGCCAGTGCAGCCCCCACTTGTCCTTGCACCAGCCGCACCGGCTCGCCTCCCCGCCGTTCTCCACGATCGCGTTCCAGTAGCGATCCGTCTCGTCCTGGTCCGCAGTCTCGATCTGGAACGAGAAGGCCTCACTGTGCTTGAACCGCGATCCGCCATTAAGGCCGATGCAGGGCACGCCACAGACGGTGAACTGGACCGTCAGGGCGTCCCCCGCCTTGCCAGACGGATAGTCGGAGGGCGCGCGGTGAACGGCGCCGACACTGCTGTCGGGAAACGTCGCGGCGTAGAAGCGCGCCGCCGCTTCGGCGTCCCGGTCGTACCACAGACAGATCGTGTTCTTGGCCATCGTGACGAACTCCGGTGGGGGTCGGTGAGCACGGGGAAGGAGAACAATATCGTCAACGTCCCGTCTCGACGTCGCGCGCCGCCCGCTCCGTCGCCGTCCGCACGCGCCCCCGCGCCCGCTCGATCGCCGCCCGCGTCGCCACCGACGCGCCGCCGACCTCGATCTCCGCCGCCGCCCCGAGCGCGCCGTCGTAGTACGCGCCCCACGCGCGAACGATGTGCGCCTCGTGCGCCCGATCTCCCGCCGCCGCGACGACGCCCCGCGACAGCGTCTCCTCGGTCGTCAGCCGCGCGAGCGCCGCGTCGGTCAGCTCTGCCACCACCGCACGCGTCGTCGCGCCGTCGGCGCTCGCGAGCGTCAGCGCCGAGACGAGCGCCGACACGCCGACGTTGCGTCAATTCGCTCGCCGAGACCTTGTCGATGCGGTCGCCGTCGGTGTGGTAGAACTCGTCGGTGAAGTGCCAGAGCAGCAGCGCCCGGCTTCTTCGCGCTCGAGGAACGGCGTGTGGTCGCTGCCGCCCTCGAACGGATTCGTCCGCACGACCCAGTCCGTCGTCGCCGCCTGATCGAGGCAGCGCGCGCAGCACGAAGTCGTTGAAGTAGTGCGGCACGATGCTGGTCCTCGGCGAGCGGGCTGCCGCCCCACGCGGTGTGCTTGTTCGTCGCCGCGCGTCCACACCGCGGACGGGTCGGGCATCTTCTCGATGAGGAAGGTGCCGCCGGTGTTCGCCGTGTCCTCGCCGACCATGTCGAGGCTCATCCCCCACTTCACGCCGCGCGTGCGCGCACGTGTCGTCGGCGAGGTAGGCGCGCGTCGCGGCGATCTCGTTGCCCCAGATGAACGTGATCGATGCGCCTCGGGTCCGCCGCGCCGATCGCGCACGAGCGACGCGAGCACGCGCGCCATCTCCGCCTGGGCGCCGACGCCCGACGCGTTGTCGTTCGCGCCCGGCTCCTGCACGTGCGCGCTGAACACGAACCGCTCGTTCGGCACCGCGCTCCCGCGCACGTCGGCGATCAGCGTCCGCTCGTCCGACGCGTACGATGCGCGCCGCGACGTGCACGCGCACGCGCACCGGCCCCGCCGCGAGCGCGCTGCGCAGCCGCGCTGCGCGCGTCGGTCGAGAGCAGGATCCCCCACGCGCCTGCGCCGTGTCGAGCGGGATCGACGAGAACTGGATCGAGGTGCGGTGCACCTGCCGGCTCGAGGTACGCCGGCATCGAGTACGCGAGCACGCCGAGCGCGCCGCGCTTCTGCACCGCCTCCGTCCACACGCGCCCCGCCGGCCCGTCGGCGTAGACGATCTTGCCGCGCACGTCCACGCGCGCGAACGACGAGTCGGCGAGCGAGCCGACCGCGACGACCTCCGCCTCGACGCCGCCGGCCGGCGTCGCCTGCGAGTTGATCGTCAGCATGTTGCGGTTCGGATCGCGTGCGGAGCAGCGGCGTCGCCTGCCCGACGATGGTCACCGACGCGCTCTCCGGCTCCCACGTCATGTTCTGCATCGGCTTCGACTCGACGCGATAGGTGAGCCGATCTCTCGCCGACGCCGCGGACTCCTCGACGTACCCCGCGGCCCGCAGCACGCGCGCGACGCTGTCGATGCTCGCGTCGAAGCACCGATTGCCCGGCAGCCGCCAGCAGCGATCGAGGTACGCGACGACGGCGAGCGCGCGCTGCCCGTCGTATCGCGCGCGCACCTGCGTGAACGCGCGCTCGGCCGCGGGAATCGGCGACGTCGGCGCGGAGGCGCCCGAGCGCGGCGAGCGCGCCGAGGAGGAGGAAGGAGCGATGTCCGGAGGTCATGTGGTGAAGCTACCCGTGACACCCCGCGGTCCACAGACTACTCTCGCCGCATGCACCGCATGCGAGCCCTCCGCCTCACGCGCCCCGGCGCCCCCGTCGAGCTGCACGACGTTCCCATCCCGACAGTCGGCCCGCGCGATGTCCTCGTGCGCGTGCGCGCCGCAGGGATCTGTCACTCCGACGCGCACTACCGCGCCGGCCGCTCCCCGGCGCGCCCGCTGCCCCTCACGTTGGGGCACGAAGTCGCCGGCACTGTCGAGCACGTCGGCGAGCACGTCACACACGTCGCCCCCGGCGACCGCGTGAGCCTGCACTATCTCGTCGCCTGCGCCGACTGTTACCACTGTAGCCGCGGCAGCGAACAGTTCTGTCGCACCGGCTCGATGATCGGGCACTTCCGCGACGGTGGGTGGGCCGACTTCATCGCGGTTCCCGAGCGCAACGCCGTGCGCATCCCGGACGCGGTCCCCTTCGAGCACGCGGCAGTGTTGATGTGCTCGTCGGCGACGTCGATGCACGCGCTGCGCAAGGGACGTCTCGCCGGCGGCGAGTCGGTCGCCGTGTTCGGCGTCGGCGGGCTCGGCATGTCGGCGATCCAGCTCGCCCGCGCGTTAGGCGCCCTCGACGTCTTCGCGATCGACGTCGACCCCGCGAAGCTCGCGCTCGCCGAGCGACTCGGCGCGATCGCGGTGAACGCGCGCGAGGTGGACCCGGTGGAGACGATCCGCGCGCGCAGCGTGGGCGGCGGCGTCGACGTCGCGCTCGAGCTGATCGGGCTGCCGCTCACGATCCGGCAGGCCGTTCAATCGTTGGGCGTCCAGGGACGCGCCGTCGTCGCCGGTCTCGCGCAGGAGCCGCTCGCCCTCGACACCTACCGCGACCTGTTAGGCAAGGAGGCCGAGCTGATCGGCGCGAACGACCATCTCTTGCAGGAACTGCCGCTGCTGCTGGAGTTCGCGCGTCGGAAGTCGCTCGATCTCACCGACGTCGTCGCGCGCACCGTGCCGCTCGACGCCGCGGCCGTGAACGCCGTGCTCGACGAGCTCGATCGCTACGGCGCCCCCGTGCGCACCGTCATCGCACTGCCAGGAGATTGATGACCCGCTGATCCCCCCTCGCTCGTGATGGTCACCGCCGACTGCCGAGCGCCTCGATCACCGCCCGAACGGCCTGCGGCTCCCGCAGCCGCACGCCGAGCCGCCCCGCCCGTGCGAGGGGCCCCTGCATGTCGTCGACGATCACGCCGGCGCGCGTGCACCCGAGCTGCCGCTGCACGAAGCGCGCGTCCTCCAGGAACGCGCGCCGTGACGCGCGACCGTCATACCGTCATACCGTCACGCCGTCACGCCGTCACGCCGCGATCGACACGTCGTCGTCGCTCCCCTCGGCGCCGTCGCCTTCCGCCACGTCGTCGGCGATCGTGACCTTGCGACGCCCTCCGCGCTCCGGCAGCACGAGACACTCGCCGACGCCGCCGCCGAGCTGCGGCGGCAGCTCCACGCCGAGGCCGAAGCCGGTGCCGTGCGTGACGACCGCCGCGCGGAAATCCCCTGCCTCGAGCGCCGCGATCACGTGCGCTGCGACCGCCGAGAGCGCCGCGTTCGACTTCCGCTTCGCCGACTTCCCGTCGCCGAGGTGTGACATGGCGTGCGCGCGCAGCTCACGCGACACGAGGTCGCGCAGCAGCGTCAGCGACGGCGCGCGGAGAATGCGCACCTGCAGGCCGGAACCGCGGATCGCCTCCTCGCTCGACGATGCAGGAAGCGTGAGCCGCGCGCCGACGGTCGCGGTGACCTGCGTCGGGAGCGACGGCTGGAACGGAGAAGACCACATCGGAGGACGGCGGAGAGGGAAAGCGGCGTCGGAAGTCGTGTGCCGACTGACGAGCGCGTACCCTTCGGCGTCACTACGGTTCCGGCCTCGGCTGCACGGGTCCCGGTGTCTCGCGCCCTCGCACGCACACGGCGACGTACGCCGCCTCCGCCGCGGCACAGTCGCGCGCCACGGCGCCGCGCGCGGGGTGCACGAGCGCCATGCGGCGGCCGACCATCGCGTAGCACGCCCCCTTCGCGTTCGCCGGCGCGTCGCGGCAGAGCGCGAGCGCCTTCCCCGCCGTCCAGCTCTCGTCGATGAACGACTCGGCCGCCCCCGCCACGCACACACCCGTCAGCGCCGTGTCGGCGAGTCGGCACGTCGCGACGAGCTCCGCGCTGCCGTCGACCCACCCGCCGAGCTGCTTGCCGAGCCCATGATGACACGCCTCGCGCGACGCGGCCGGCACCGTCGCGCATGTACGAGCGGTGCGCGCGAGGTCGTCGGTGAACTCGTAGAGCACGATCGGTTGGTACTGCCAGCACGACGGCTGGTACGTCGAGGCCACGCTGTCGCACGGCCAGCGCAGATCCGCCCGGCGCAGTAGCGTCGCGTCGTTCGTCCCGGCGCGCGGCTCGGTGCCGCGCACCGTGATCTCCATGAAGACGCCGTCGTGACATTCGCGGCGCGCCACACTGTCCGACAGTGCGTCGCACTGTCCGAGCGCCGTGCGATAGTCGTTGTGCACGCGCGCCATCAGTCCATGCCCCATCCCGTGCGCGCACTCGAGCCGCGCGAGCGGCGCACTCCGCGCCCCCGCGATGGTGCCGCACAGCGCGTCGAGCGACGCGCCAGCCACCGCGGCCGCGGGCGATGCGCGCGGCGACGTGAAGTACCCCTCCATCACGCCGTGCCAGCACCCCGCCTGGAACTCCTGCGTGCACTGCGCATACGTCGCCGGATCCCCTCCCGCGCGCGCGACCGCGAACCGCCCGAGCGCGTGCGCGACGACGTGCCCCATCGGGTCGGCACCCGGGTCGCGCGCGATCAGCGCCCGCAGCGAATCGAGCGCTGCCGAGACCCCGCGGCGCCGCGCCGTGACGAAGATCGTCGCGACGTCCAGGTCGCGGTCGGACAGCGCCGCCCAGTCGACCGCGCCACTGTGCGCACCGTGCCCGCCGCTCGCGCCGAGCGCCACGGCCGACGGCGGCCCGCTCATGTCGTGCAGGTCGTGCGCGGCCACGCCATGCGAAGCCCCAGGCGCCGTGTCCGGCCGCCCGGTCGACAGCGCGGCGGGCAGCGTCGACGATGCCGACGTCACCGCTGTCGGCCGAGGCGGACGCGCGAGGTACGTCCACGCTGCGCCGGCCAGGAGCAGCAACACGAGGGCGACGGCAGACCGGCGGCGTGGCATGTCGCGTATACTATCGGACCATGTTCTCCACCGACATCCTGACGATCCTGCTCCGCGAGCTCGCCGCCGTGCGCCGGTCGATCGAGGCGTACCCGGACGACGCGAGTCTGTGGCAGACGCCCCCGGGCCCGCCCAACGCCGGGGGCACGCTCGTGCTGCACATCGCCGGCAACCTCCGCTACTACGTCGGCGCCGTCCTCGGCGGCTCGGGCTACGTGCGCGATAGAGACGCGGAGTTCGCGCGGCACGACGTCTCGCGCGAGGACTTGCTCGCCGAGGTCGACGCGACGCACGACGCGATCGCGGCGACGATCGAGGCACTCGCCGACGACGCGCTGGCGCAGCCGTACCCGGAGCGCGTCGGCGGGCGAACGGTGTCGACCGGCGATTGGCTCGTCCACCTCGCCGCGCACCTCGCCTACCACCTCGGGCAGCTCGACTATCACCGCCGTCTCGTGACCGGCGACCGCCGCTCGATCGGCGCGCTCCCGATCGCCGAGCTCCCAACGGCAACGCCGCCCGCACCCTGACGAACAGAGCGCGGGCGGCGTGGAGGCGACGTCGTTAGGCGGCCCCGAACATTCCGAGAATCGTGTCGACCCCGTCGTCGACCCGCTGATTGAGGCGCAGGAACGACGCGCGGTCCTCCGCGGCCATCGCCTCGCGCGCGATGTCGTTCAGGACGCGGCGCACCGACTCGCGGCTCCCGCCAGCGGAGCGTCCGGCACCCGCCGGCCGGCCGGGCCCGCGCTTCGCCGGCGCGGCCGCTGCAGCCGACGCGGCGTTTCCGCCGGTGCCAGCCGGCGTTGACGCCTTCGACGTCTTCGACGCGACTGACGGCTGCGCAGACTGGGAAGGAGCCGCGGCTGCGCCCGACGTCACGGAGCTCTCGGACTTCGTGGCCGCCGGCGCCGACTTGGCGGCCGATGTCGCGGCCGGCTTTGCAGCCGGCTTCGCAGCTGGCTTCGCGGTCGGCTTGGCGCGGCCGGTCGCGGTGCCCGAGGCGCGGACAATCGGCAGGCGATACGTCGCATGAAACTGGCGCGGCGACAGTCGGCGGATGCTCGAATCGAGATCGACGGCCTTCTTCAGCAGGACGTCGTTCCCGATCGACGGGTTCTTTCCCAGCTCCGAACGAACCATCGCGATAACACGCTCGTTTCTTGGCGGCATCGCCAGTCTCCTGAGGGCGTGTGAAGTGGTGAAGGCCCCGTGCAGCCGTGCGGGCCGAGCGTGCGACGAATCTCGTCAGTGCGGCAGGCGATTGCTACCGCAGGCGACGAAGTCGCTCGATTGGTCGCGTCGACTGACTAATACACGCGCCCTGCGAGGCGCCGGGCGGCTCGGAGGCCGACGACTGTCCCGGAACGCGCGGACTGTCGGAGCACGTCCTCCCTCGTCGCGGCCGTTCGACGCGCGGCGTCGAATGTCGCCGTGCATCCGACGCGCGTCGCGTCGGTCCTCCGATTCTCGCATCGCGCCGCTGTCGCCCCACCGGGCCGCGCCACTCCGTCGAGCGCCACGGCATGGGGGGGCCACTCACCGACCGACTATCGGAAGATCCCGAAGTTCCCGAGCAGCCACCAGAGAATGACGAAGATCAGCACCGTCGAGAAGCAACCGCCGCCCAGCTTCTTCGCGCCGTACCCCGCGGCGAGACCACGTAAGAGTTTGCTCATTGTCGCTCGGCACCCCGGATGACTGAAGGCTGTGGGGGCGCGGCTCGACCACACGCGTCGTCGCGCGGCCGTCGCTGCGCCCCGATCGAACGCGACTTCGTTTCGCACGTCGCGCGCCACTCACCAATTCGGCGACGGCACTGCCGCGCGCCGCCAGTACCCTCGGGGGCCGTGCACTACGCTGGGGGTCTGGCACCGGATTTGACTATCTCGTGCCCATGAATGCGAAGCACCTGAAGCCGCGGTCGAGATTCGTTCCATCGTAGCCCGAAGCCGATGTCGTCGAGGTATCCGATGTCCACGCACGTGACGGTTCGTCCGGTCGTCGCCGCCCTGAGCCTGATCGCGCTCACCGGTCTTCCGCACACCGTCCGCGCCCAGTGCGTCGACCGCGATGGGCACGACGCGCACGAGTCGAGCGGCAGCGTGCTCGCGCACCCGTTCACCGACACGCCGGACTCGCTCCCGCAGAGCGCGCTCCGCACCACGGCAACGTCGCGCAACTCGCCGAAGCTGCGCGTCTTTCGCGAACGAGAGGCCGCGGCCCGGATGCGAGTGCACAAGGACGACGGCGCGCCGTACCGCGTGACGAAAGAAGTCCGCGAGAGCGACTGCGGCGATGTCGGGCTGCTCGCACCGAGCGTTGCGCTGACCCCGTGGGCGACGCCGGGCGTCGCGCTCCCATTCCCGACCATCCCCTCGCCGATCCGCCTCGCCGGCGTGAACCGGTCGCGCGACGGTCTGTTCGGCGCGTTGCTCATCGGCGCCATTACCGCGGGCGTCCTCGGCACCGGCGACGCAGGCACCGTCAGCGGTCCCCCGGTCGGCAATGGCCCGGTCGGCGGTGGCCCGGTCGGCGGTGGTCCGATCGACACGTCACCGACCCCGGGCACACCGATTCCACCGATCGCTCCGGTTCCTGACACACCCGGCGGCACGCCGAGCACGCCGGTCGACACCCCGGCGGGTTCCTCCTCCGGTGGGAGCACGCCGAGTGCTCCCGGCAGCGCGCCGGGCGTGCCCGGGAGTACCCCGGAGACGCCCGGCGTCCCCGGGGTGCCCGCAATCCCGACCTCACCTGTCACCCAGTTCCCTGGAACTCCCGGGGCACCCGACACCCCCGGTGCCGCCCCCGACGCCGCCGACACGTCGTTCGTCCCGACCGTTACCGCGACCCCCGAGCCCGCCACATGGATGCTCTTGGGGAGCGGCCTCCTCGCGGTGGCGTTTCGCCGGAGACGTCGTGTCGGCTGAGCATCGCCGTCGATAGAGCGGTGCTGCCCCAAGGCGCGGTGATGAAACAGTATGGTGCCATCACCGCGCCACTCTTACAACAGAGTTGGGCTGACGCTTTCGTCTTCTATCGCCTCACTGCGGTCATCGCTCGAACAACGATGCGAACTCGCTGTACCCCTCGTCGGCGAGCCGGTCGGCCGGAATGAATCGCAGGGCAGCCGAATTCATGCAGTAGCGCTGGCCGGTCGGCTTCGGACCGTCGTCGAAGACGTGCCCCAGATGCGAATCGCCGCGGGTCGACCGCACCTCCGTGCGCGGCATGAACAGGGATCGGTCGCTCTTCATCCGCACATTCTCCGCGACCAGCGGCTTCGTGAAACTCGGCCATCCGGTCCCGGAGTCGAACTTGTCGAGCGAGCTGAAGAGCGGTTCCCCGGACACCACGTCCACATAGATGCCCGGCTCGTGGTTGTCCCAGTACGGATTCCGGAACGGCGGCTCGGTTCCCTCCTCCTGCGTCACTTTGAATTGCAGCGGGGACAGCGTCGCCCGGAGCACCTGCGTGTCTGGCTTGGTATAGCGGTCGTCTTGTGACATAACGTCCTTCGTTCAGAGTTCGTATCGCTCCGACGGTGCCGGCAGTGCGATGGCCCTCGCCTCCCCCGCACGTGGCGCGGCTCGCTCGGGTGAGTGGCCGATCGCGGGGATGCTCGTACCCCGCTCCCCACGCGGAGTCGCTCGCGCGCTTTCATCGCCCCACTCGTTCGGCGGCGCGTCGACAACCGGTCGACAGCGGCGTGACGTCGTGCACGCCGAATCGTCATTGCCCACGATACGCACGACGACCGCGATCGCACGTCGGATCGCTCCGTAGGGACCCATATCCCCCAACGAGCGGCCCGTCGCCGCGATCACCGGCGCCCCGCCTCTCGCTGTCGAGGACAGGCGGGGCTTTCGTGCGTCTGCATCTGTGATCGGCGAGGGATTGCGCTTCGACGGGGGGACGCGCTCATTCGATCGTGCCCCTCCATCCCCCTTCGCCGTTGCCTGGCGCTTCCCGACCCGACGAGCGCGCATCGCGCGGTCAGCGGACGCCGACACGGATACCGGCGAAGCTCGACCGGCGCCGCGTCCATGTGATCGATCGCGCGCTCGACTACGCTGCCCTCGCCGATTCCGGACAGTCTGCCGCACGAATCGCGCGGTTCCGGCGCCGAAGCCAGAGCTATGTGAGCATCGTGCTCCGACTCGGCCGCGCCGTCCGAGGTATGGAACCGGCCGAGTTAGCTGCCCTCCGCTCACCTCGAATCACGTGGAAGCTGGCGCAGCGCATCGTCCGCGAAGATGCCGACGTCGTCAGCATCCGTCAGCAGCTCCGCGCCGCGCTCGGCGGATTTTCGACCCATACAATCGACCACCGTCGCCGCCGCGCCGTCACCCCGGGTCTCGGGACCTCCCGCACCATCCCCCCTGTCCCTGGCAGCGCCACACCCGCCGACCCCTCGACCGGCCTTCACTGGGACTCCGCCGCGTTCCGCCGAGCCCCTGACACATTCGTCGCCGAGTACGTCGCGGCGCTGCTCGCGACGCACGACGCGCTCTATCGCGCTGCCGAACGTCTCGCCGCGTCACTCGAGCGCAGCGGCGGGAAGCCGGTCGGCCAGAGTCTCAGAGCACTCGGGCGGACACTCGAGCGAGCGCGCGACGTGGACCTCGACGGTTTCCCAAGTCGGTCACGCGGGCAGCACGCCACTGCTCCAGCGTCCTCGGCTACACAGCGCGCGCTGCGAGTACTCGACATCGTCGACGGCGGTTTGCAGCACGTTGCGAACAGCGTTGCGGCCTACCTCGCGACTGTCACGCCGTCAGCGAGGTCGCACGAGGGACCCCCGGTTCCCCGGCGGACGGCACCAGTGCCGGATCGTGATGCAGGCGGGGTGTCCGAGTGACGTCGTGGCGCCTCCCTGAGCACGAAGCCCACACGCCAATTACCCGGTAATGTCCACAGGCTTCCTGTCGTCGGCGTAAGTCCAAACACCTCAAGGAAATAGCCGCAGGTAACGAAGGCGTGAGCAACGACGTTACGCTCACCCCCCCGCTTTCCGCTCGACCATGTGGCACGCTGTCCAACGTTGGACAGACGAGTCCGGCCCCCTCTTAGGGCACTCGTCCCTCACAGCTCTCAAGACCCCACGCCTCCCTAGGCTGCCATGTGCTTGAGATCGCCTCCGAAACGCTCCCCATTGCGTTCGAATGCACGTCTCCTGACGAACATGACGGCGACGTCCAACGTTGGACAGAGCCGCACCGCTCTCTCGGATGATCCGCGAACGTGCGTCGCCGGATCATGCGGCGTCCAACGTTGGACAGAGCCGATCCCGAGCCACGAATCGTGAACCGAGTCAGGTACGGCCTGTGAGTGGTCGCAGGCGGGACATGCGCGAGGGAGGCGTCGCTGCTGGCCCCGTGTGACGGTCGGTGGCGGAAGGGCTGCGACAGCCAGGATGCGTGTGACGCGGGCGTGACGATAGCACGGTAGAAGGGGACGTGCCGGACAGCCGTCGTCGATGTCGACAGGTGGCTTTCTGGGAGGCAACACCCCACGTAGCTTCCTCGCCCCACCGAACGCTGATGCGATTCCTCGCCCAGCTATCCTGTGTGTCCGACCGCGACGTCACGGGGAGTAGGGGCACCGGCGCTCGGTGCCCCTCAGCCCATGCTGCACGGGTGACCTGGCTTGAACACCATGCCTCAGATCCGCTTACTCGCTGTCGCCGCCGGACGCGGTGGAACAGGGAAATCCACGCTCGCGTTCGCCATCGCGGACGCCCTCCGGCGGCTCGATCAGGCACTCGATGTCGCGCTCGTCGACCTCGATCCGCAGGCGGGTCTCACCGGATACGCGAAGCGGCCGCCGGCCGCCGACCCAGCAGTCGATGCGCCGGTCGACGTGCACGGCATCCCCCTTTACCGTGGCGGAAGGGGGCTCGCCCACGCGAGTGATGAGGATCTGGCACGCCACCTCACGCGCGCACTCGGCGACGGCGAGAATCGCGTGCTCGTGCTCGACATGGCTCCCGCACTGACGGACGCCGCCCACCGCGTGGTCTTCGCACGTGACGACGTCATGCTCCTCGGTGCCATCAAGACGGAACCGGGATCGTTTCAGTCGCTCAACGAACTCGTCGCGTACGCATCCCGCCGCCATGTGCCGTACATGCTGGTGCCGACGATTCATCGAAGTGTCTTGCTCAACAACACGATGTTGCTCACGATGCGCCAGCAGCACGAGGGGCACGTGGCCGATGTGATCTTTCCACTCGACGGGAAGGCGGCGGAATGCGTCGTCGCCGGACAACCCGTCACCATGTACGCGAAACGATCGAAGGCCGCGAAGGCGGTCTACGCGCTCGTCGACGAGCTGTTCGGCGACGTGACTGCGACCAGAGGAGCCTAGACGATGGCAGGACTTCGACCCAACAAGGGAACCGCCCCTGCGACGGGCAAGGTGAAGCCAACGCGCGCCGAACAGCTGATGTCGGCGACCCATGCGCTCGCCGTGGAGCAACTTCCTGATCTCGACACGATGACGGCGATCGAGGAGGTGCCACGGGCGTCTGGACGCACGAGGAACGGCCCGATAGACGTCGGACACGTCGAGCGGGGGGGGGGTTCGGCGGCGGCGAGCGGAGCCATGGAGGGCGGGTCGCCTCGCGACCCGGCGAGCCAGGAAAGCGAGGATACGACGGGATCGGCCGCGTCTCGACCCGTCGACGCGCCCGACTCCGCCGGCTTTGTCGTCGCGGAGGCGCGGTCGACGGTACACCTGGAAGTGCGCGACGTCGTGATCGCCGAGATCCTGCCGTCCCCATTCCAGCCGAAGGGGCGGCCGTCCAGTGCGGCCACGGAGAGCGTCCGGGCGGCGATCGAGGGCGCGGGATCGCTCGAGGCGCTCGTCGGGCCAGACGGCGCGACGCTGTTCCTGCGACTCACTCCGGAGGCCGCGCGGCTCGCGGAGCTCGCCTACGACGTCCAGGTGCACGGCCTGCGCGTCCCGGTCGACGTGCGGCGGCGCGACGACGGAACGCTCGAGTGCCTCTCCGGACACCGCCGCCTCGCCGCCGCGGCACTCGCAGGATTCCCACGGGTGCCGACGATCGATCGTGGCGCCATGTCGAACGCCGCCGCCGCGGCGACGGTGCTCCGCGGAAACTTGCACCGGGAGAACTTCACGACGTGGCAGGAGGCGACGCTCGTCAGCGACGTGCAGGACCGCCGCCGCGCGGACGGATACCGCGACAATGTGCGATCGCTCGGCGCCGTCATGGGGTGGAGCCACGGGAAGGTGAACATGCTGCTCCGCATCCGGCGCAGTCTGTCGCCGACGCTGCTCGCCCGGGCGGGCGGTGGAGACGCGGCGCCGATCGAAGAACGGCTCGCCCGAACGGCCTACCGGGACCTCGAACGCCTCGCCGCGGAGTCGGACGACGATCGACGGCTCGGCGCACTCCGGCGGCTGTTGGGGATCGGCGATGTGGCGCCGTCCGCGCGGGAACGGCAGGTGTGCGTGCTACGGCCAAAACGCGGGGGAGGGTTCGTCATCGACGTGTCGACGCCCGTCGAGGCGCTCGAAGCGGGCGACGCGACGCTGCTTCGGGCGCACCTCGAGACACAGCTGACGCGCGTGAACGCACGGCTCGCGTCGCTGGGTCACGCCCTCTGACCGCGGCACGGCACGACGCAATCGCCCCTACGGCGATCCATCGGTCACGGCGGCGGTCCCGACTCCAGTAGGTCGACCGACATGGTGGATGCAGCCGGTGCAGCCGATGCAGCCGGTGCACCCGACGCGACCGGTGCACCCGACGCGACCGGCCCGTCGAGGTCCCGTTCGCGGGCGAGCCACTGCGTCGGCGAGAGGATGAGCACCTCGCGCACGGCCCCGCCGGAGCGGGAGGCGGCGGCCACGGTCAACGCCGGCGATTCGCGTCCGAGGCGGTTGGCCTCTCCCTCGAAACGGGCGACGACGATGAGCGTTCCGTCGGTCGTTCGAACGGGTCGCGCGTGCTCCAGATACTCGCGCGGGAGCGCGTGCAGTGACGGCGTGACGTCGGCGACGACCTGCGCCCACAGCGTGAGGAGCTGCGGAGACGGGTCCGGCAGCGGCGGGAAGGGAATCACGCGCTCCGAGACCCGACCGTCGTCCCCGGCGGAGTCGATCGCCGTGCGACGCTCCGGCGTCGAGTACATCGTGTCCCGTTCATCGGCGCCCGCCGACGTCGACCCGCCAACGGTGGTCGACGCACGCAGGAGCGGCACCCCGAGCTGCGAGCGCGCCTGTTCCGTTCTCTCCCGGAGCCACTCCTGGAAATCGACGTTGCTCTCGTATGACCACCCCTGCACGACGCCTTCCTCGACGTACTTCGCGGCGTTCTGCACCGGGCGACCGCGGTCGCGACGGTAGAGCACGACGGCGAGCATCTGGTAGACGCGCCCCGCTGACTGCGCGACCAGACGGGCGGCGGTCGCCGGCGCGACGTCGAACGAGGCGAGCAACATGCGCTGCACGCGCTGCTCGGTCAGGTCGAGCGTGCCGACGCCGCGAAGCCACCCTGCGACCTTGAGCCGCAGACCGGGCGTCAGGTAGAGCGCATGCTGGCCGCGACGGACACTGACCGCCTCGGCGCCGGCGAGGATGTCGTGCGCTTCGAGCTCGCGCGCGGCCCGCATCAGATCGTCGCGGATCTCCGCCGGCTTGCGCTCGGCCATTCCGCACAGTTGGCGAAGGGTGCTGACGTCGAAGCGCAGCGCCGCCTGGCGCGCGGTCGCGAGCGCGACGAGCTGGTACAGCCGCTTCGCGACAGGGTTGAGCTCGGCGTGTGTCCGGCAGTCGATCCAGCCCACCCACCCGTGCTCGCCCTGCATGAGCAACGTCGGATTGATCCGCAACTTCGAGATCCAGCTCTCCCCGGTCGCGCGGCGATAGAAGTCGCGACGCCACTCATAGGCGAGCAGGTAGTCGACCGACTCGACTTCTGGCACCCACGTCCCGCCGCCCTGCGTGGCGAGCGCTGCTTCGAGCACGTTCTTCGACCCAGACGCCCGACGGTGGCGCGACACAGGCGCCTTAATGTTCGGTCGCGCGAGCGACGAGAGGGTGGCGATGGCGTTTCCGGGATTCAGGACGACGGGTTCGAGATGTGCCGGTGCCTCGTCGACTCGGCGAAGGCGCGTGCCAGCGATGCGAACGAAGGACAACCGGGAAAGTGCTGCCCTGACACGCTCGTATTGCTGTCCCGATGGTGACAAGCCCAAGATGGCAAGGATTTGGCTTGCGCTGGGAGCGGCGAACTCTCCGGTCGTCGCATTGACACGCGGGCGGCCACTGTCCGCGTCGACCCCGTCGGCGAGGGCGAGCACGGCGAGCAACACGTCGCCGTCCGAGCCGTAGGGAAGCCCGAGCTTGGGATGCCCACTGATCTCGTAGAGCATGACGCGACCGGCGGCCGCCGACTCGGTGATGACCACCTGCGTTCGCCACGCGCTCTCCGGGAGCGTGCCGTCGACATCCGCCTTCGGCAGCTTCACGGCCGCTCGGAAGATCGGAAGCGCCAGCGCACCGGCCGGCACCGGCTGCGGCAACGCCGACACCCCGGCGGCAGCGAGTAGCAGGTTGTGCTCGAGCGCGAGCGACGGCGTGTCCAAGACGGGCATTCCTCGACGAGACGACCTTGCTGATCCGACTCCCTGACCACGGCGACGTGCACTGACCTGCCGGCACTGGCGCGGCCACGACGTCCACACGACCTCGGACTGGTGGTGCCCGGTGCGTCCCGCAAAGCTACCATCGGGCCTCGGAACATGCGGTTCCGGGGTGGGCTCGCGCCGCCGGCGTGAGCGCGGGTGCGGTGGCAGGTCCCGGACCCGGGAATGCGCGACGAGTCGGTGCGAGCCGTTGGGTCGTTGCTCTCTTCTTGAAAGAAGAAAAACCAACAACAACCTCTGCCGTGCCCGCCGCTCGATGTTCGACGCATCGACGCCGCGCGGACCGGATCGAGACAGGCAGAATCCTGGCAAGTCATGCTGAGCACGCGAGTTAGCGAGCGCCAGATCTGACCGTCCACGGCCGGGCGTCGGCGAGTTTTCCGCACGCGTGCGGGCACGGTGGTCCCTTCAGCGATCAGCCGTCGGCCCGGTCACCCCTCCGATCGTGAGCCGTCGTCGAGTCGCATCGACGGTCTGGTACCCTCAGGAATCACACCGAACGGTACGCGCCACCCGGTCGAGAGCGGCGCGCCAGGCGGGTCCGACTCGCGACGTACTCTGTACGCAGCGAATTCCCGATCTCCGCAGCGCCGCCTCCGCCCCGGGTGTCAGCCGGCTACGACCCGGCGGGGTAGCCGGGTATGATCGTTGAGGGTACGTTGGTCGGGTGCGGCGTCCTCTCCCGAGCCGAGGCGAGGCGACCGACCAGGCTGTGATCGCTGAAGGGACCTTCTCCCGATGGCCGAGTTGACGTCTTGCGAGCGGGCGGGCGGGTGAGCGCGAGGTCGGCGCGGGCGGACGAATGGCGCCGGTGAGCGCGCCGCGCGCGGCCGTCCCGGCACTCCGACTCGTCGCCGATCGGGAGCGGTTCGTCTCGATGCGCCGGCTACAAGCAGCGCTCGACGGTCTGACCTGGGCGCCGATCCAGCTCGCGACTCGTGTCGGTGCGCGCCCGATCAGCCCACGCCTGCCGCACGCGCTGGTGCTCGCGCTGGCGCTCGACGCGCGCGAGGACGGCACGGCGTCCGGCGATGTCGTTCCTGATGTCGGGCGGCTGGCGGCGCAGGTCGAGGCCGACCCGTCGACCGTGCGCGAGGCACTCGACGCGTTGCTGCACGCGAATGTCCTCGTCAGGGGCGACGATCGTGCGTCGCGCGCTCCGGACGTGCCGCCCGTGCGGATCGCGGCGGAACTCGTCGGAACGGCGCCTCGCGCCGCGCTCCTCGACTGGCGGTGGATCGCGACCGCCACTGTCGGCGCGCCGAGCGCGTGGGTCGCGGCGCACGCAGTCGCCGAGTGGATGGAGTCGGACGACAGCTGGGTGTCGATTCCGCGGGCGTTGCTGCAACCGCTCGTCGGTGCGGGCCTCGCTGGCGTGCGGAACGCCTTGGACGGGCTGATCGCTGCCGCGGTGCTCGAGCGCCGAGAGGTCGCCGGGCGGGCGAGTCACTACCGCTTCACCTCGCGCGCGCGGGGCGTCGCCGGCGAGTCGGCGTCGGGAACGGTCGACTCCGTACCGCGTCGAGTCGCGGCGTCGACCGTTCGGCCGCCGGCAGGGGAGCCGGCGCCGCACGCGGCGCCGGCAGCGACGGCTTCGCCGCCCGCGACTGCCCACGGCGGCGCGACGCCGGTCGAGGTGACGATCGGCGGCGCGACCTTCGACGTGGCGCCAGGGACGCGGATCGCGCTGAACGCGCCGGGGATGGTCGTCGCGTTCGACGTCGGCGTGGACGGAAAGACGCGCGTGACGGTCGGCCGGCCGACCGACGCCTAACGGTCTCCGTCCGTTCCTGCGGCGCCGAACGGGGCGAGCCGTGACGACGTGAGCTTGACGCCACCGGCTCGCGTTCCCAACTTCGCCGAGCCGCGCGCCCGTCGTCGCGCACCTCTCGATCCGCCGTCGCCGAGCGGACGTCTCTTTCAAGGCCCGGTCGTGCCGTCTCCCCTCCGTTTCCGGCTCCCCGAGCGGGTCGCGATCGCGACCCGCATGTTCGCGACGAGTGTGCTCGCGACGAGCGTACTCACGGCCTGCGCGTCCGCGCCGCCGACGCCTGGCGCGACACCCACGGCGACCGCCGCCACGCCCGGCGGCCGCGGGGCGTTAGGCATCCCGCCGTTCGCCGTCGCCGGTGCGGCGTCCGACAGCACGATCGCGCCGCTCTCGTTCGCGCTCGCCGACCTGTTGGCGACCGACCTCGCGCGCAGTCGCCGTCTCACGCTCGTCGAGCGGACGCGGCTCGGGGAGGTGCTGCGCGAGCTCGATCTCTCGGCCGCGGGACGCGTCGACTCGGCGTCGGCGCCGCGCGTCGGGCGGCTCATTCAGGCGCAGCAGCTCGTCGTCGGCAGCGTGTCGGTCCTTCCTGAGGGTGGGGGGCAGCAGATCCGGCTCGGCGTGCAGCTCGCCGACGTCGAGCGCGGCACGCTCGAGCGGGCGATCGACGCACGGGCGCCGCTCAACGACATCCTCGCCGCCGAGAAGGAGATCGCGTTCCGGTTGTTCGACGCGCTCGGGATCGTGCTGACGCCGGACGAGCGGGCGGCCGTCGCGCAGCGTCCGACGCGCGACCTCTCGGCGCTCGTCGCCTACGGGCGCGGGGTGCGGCTCGAGATCCTCGGCGATTACCGCGGCGCGGAAGACGCCTACCGCAGGGCGCGGCGCCTCGACCCCGGGTTCCAGGGGGCGTCCGTGCGCGCCAACGGGGTGCGACAGCTCGCGACGACCGGTGTGTCGAACCCGGTCATCGTTCCGGGCATTCGCGCCGTCGACGCCACGGTCGGCTCGCTCATCGACCGTCTCAACCGGCCACTCGACCTGATCACATCGACGACGTCGTCCGGGCGAACGACCGACGCGGCGTTCCCGTCGACGGCGGCGACGGTCATCATCACGGTGACGCGCCCATGATCTCGCTTCGTCATGCCGCGGCGCTCGTCGCGCTGCTGCCGCTCGCGGCGCGCGCGGCTCGCGCGCAGGACCGCCTCCTCGGCTTCCGCGCGTTGGGCATCGCGCCGGTCGCGGAGGTGGTGCGGTTCGAGGGAGACGGGCTGATGCAGCCCGCGTTCGCCGGCCTCGACTCGCTGCGCATCCGCCGAGTGGAGCAGTTCACCGTGCCCGTGTCGCTCTCCGTGCCCGTCGGTGAGCTGTGGTCGGTCGACGTCACGTCGGTGTACGCGTCGGGACGCGTCGTCTACTCGCCGGCGCGCTCGGCGGTGACGCGCACCGCGTCGCTGAGCGGGGTGAGCGACGTGCGCGTGCGCGCGACCGGCCGGCTCGCCGGTGACGCGCTCGTGCTGACGCTCGGTGCGAACGCGCCGAGCGGGCAGACCAAGCTCGATCAGGAAGAGTTCACCGCGGCGCGCGTGCTCGCCGCACCGGCGCTCGGGCTCGGCGCGCCGCCGGTCGGCGCGGGAGGGAGCGCGACGCTCGGCCTGCTCTCGGCGCGGCGCATCGGCGCGTGGGCGATCGCCGGTGGCGTCTCGTACGAGCGGCACGCGCAGTACGCGCCGATCGGCGCGCTCGTCGCGGGGGCGTCGACGACGAACTTCCGGCCGGGCGACGTCGTCCACGTCTCGGTCGGCAGCGACGGACTCGTCGGGCGGCAGCGGCTCAGTCTCACGGTCGGCGTCGACGTGTTCGGCACCGACCGGCTGCGGCCGTCAGCCGCGAGCGCGACGACGCCGACGTTCGCACGCGTGCAGCTCGGCCCGGTCGTCAGCAGTGACGCGCAGCTCTCGCTGGCGGTTCCGCGCGTGCGCGAGGCGGTGCTCTGGGCGTCGAACCGGTGGCGCAGCCGCTTCTCGCGCGACGACATCACCGTCGAGGGATCGAGCGGCACGTACGTCGACGGCGGCTTCCGCACGCGGCTTCCGGCGACACGACGCACCGACGTGCTGCTCGCGGTCGACGGACGGTACCAGAGCGGGCTGTCGTTCGACGACGCGCTCATCACCGCCCGCGCGACGAGCGGCGGGCTCACGCTCGGCGTCGCGCAGCGGTTCGGGAACCTGACGCTGCAGCCGTTCGCGCGCGGGCAGATCGGGCAGGTCAATTCGGGTCGTGGCGCGACCGCTTCGATGGCCGGCGGCTCGCTCGGTCTCACGCTTCTCACGCGGTTCTGATGCATACGCGCTCCCTCTTCGGTTCTCAGCCGCGCGCGACGGATCGCGCGACGTCGCGCCGCAACGCGCTCGTCACGCTCGCGACGCTCGTCGCGCTCGGTGGACTGACAGGCTGCTCGACGCTCGATGACGCCGTGAGCCCCGGGCGGCGCGGCGACGCGGCCGCGCCGGCTCGTCTCGCGCTCTCCGCGGAGATCGGCTCGTACTCGCGCTCGTCGGCGGCGGCGACACCCGGCGTGCGGATCCAGCCCGCCTACATACGGAGCGACGAGTCGCGCGTGCCGCTCACGCCGCAGACCGTGACGCTCGACGGCGCGACGACGCAGCAGCTGCCGTTCACCGTCGACCTGTCGGTCTGCCTGAGCGACGCGCAGCGGAAGCGCGCCGCCGGGAGCGACGACGCCACCTGTCTCGTCGCCATCACCGTGACGCTGCTCGACGGGGACACGCCGGTCGACCAGCAGACGGTCGGGCCGCTCGCGCTGCGCGCCGGCGGCTCGACGGCGGTCAACGAGCCGATCCGGCTGTTCCAGATCGGAACGGTTCGCGTGGCGCAGGCGAGCGGCGCGACGGGCCCGGCGCAGGTCGTGACCGGCGGCACGCTCGCACTCGCGACGACGCTGACGTCGACCACCGGCCAGACGATCACGGGGCGCCCGATCACCTTCCAGAGCGACGCGCCGACCATCGCCCGTGTCGACCCGTCGACCGGCGTCGTCACGGGTCTCACCCCGGGACGGGCGCGGATCACCGCACTCGCCGGCACGACGAGCGGGGGCATCGACGTTACGGTCACGTTCCCGCCGTCGCAGATCACGGTCGGCGCCGGGACCGGTGCCGGAAGCGGCGTGGTGCGCTCGTCGCCGGCCGGGATCGACTGCCGCATCGTCGCCGGCGTCGCGTCCGGCACGTGCTCGGGGTCGTTCCCGAGTGACGCCCAGGTCACGCTGACGGCGATCGCCGACGCGAACGCCGTGCTCGGCACGTTCGGCGGTGCGTGTGTCGGCGCGATCGGCGGGTCGTGCACGATCGACGCGTCGCAGGCGCGCACGGTCTCGGTGTCGTTCGCCGCGCTCCGCCGGATCGCGGTGGCGGGGGTGGGCTCCGGCTCCGGGACCGTGACGGGGCCCGGGATCGCATGCACGATCACCGACGGGGTCGCGAGCGGCACCTGCGCGGCGACGGCGCTCGACGGGACGGTCGTGACGCTGACGGCATCGCCGGCAGCGCGGCAGGTCTTCCAGGGCTTCACGGGTGCCTGCACGACGAGCGCGACCACGTGTACGGTGACGCTGACCGCCGACGCGAGCGTCGCGGCGCGGTTCGCGCCGCTGCAGGCGCTGTCGGTGTCGCTCGTCGGCGGCGGCGGCGGAAGTGTGACGATCAGCGTGCCGGCCGGGGCGGGGGAGAGCAGAACGTGCGTCCTGACGCCTGGCCGCGAGCCCACGCCGTGCCTCGTCGACGTGCCGCCAGGAACGGTCGTGACGCTGGCCGCGACCGCGGCGCCCGGCAGTACGTTCGACGGCTTCACCGGCGCGTGCGGCGGCACCGGAGCCTGTTCGGTGACGGTCGACGGCGCGGCGTCGGTCGCGGCGCGCTTCACTCCGCGAAGCCTGACGCTGTCGGTCACGGTCGGCGGCGCGGGCGCAGGGACGGTGTTCGTGAACGGCGCGGCCGCCTGTACGCTGACGGCCGGCACCGGCTCTCGCACGTGCACGCTGCCGATCAGTGGCAGTACGCCGCTCACGCTGACGGCGACGCCGGCGAACGGCTCGTCGTTCATCGGGTTCAGCGGCGCGTGCAGCGGCCAGGGATCGTGCACCATCACGCCGGCCGGCGACACCTCGGTCGGGGCGGCGTTCGCGCCGATCGGCATCGCGATCTCCGTGCAGGGGATGGCGGGCGCGCGTGGCGCCGGGGTGGTCACGAGCGCGCCGAGCGGCATCTCGTGCTCGGTCACCGGCTCGTCGGCGACCGGGGCGTGCGCGACGACCTTCCCGTTCGGCTCGACGGTCACGCTGAGTGCCTCGCCCGCCGCCGGGTCGACGTTCGTGCGGTGGGGAGGGGAGTGCGCGGCGGCGACCGGACCCACGTGCACGATCACGCTCTCGTCGACGATCTCGCCGCTCGTGACCGTGGAGTTCGGCGTCGGCAACGTTCCGCTCGCCGTGGTGCGCGCCGGCACGGGGAGCGGCACCGTCGTCTCGTCGGACTCCGCCGGACGGATCAACTGTGGAGCGACCTGCACCGGGTCGTATCCGTTCGGTGCCACGGTCACGCTGTTCGCCACGCCGGCGAGTGGCAGCACGTTCGCCGGCTGGTCCGGGGGCGGGTGCAGCGGCATCGGCTCGTGCACGGTGACGCTCACGAGCGCCACGACGGTCACCGCGACCTTCACGCTGCAGTCGCGGACGCTCACCGTCGTGCGCGCCGGCGCGGGCACCGGTTCGGTGACGTCCTCACCAGCCGGGATCTCGTGCGGCGCGACGTGTGCCGCCCCCTTCACGTTCGGCACGACTGTCACGCTGACGGCGACGCCGGCCGCGCCCGGAAACACGTTCACCGGGTGGTCGGGCGGCGGCTGCAGCGGTGTCGGTACGTGCACCGTGACGCTCACGAGCGACGTGACGGTCACCGCGACGTTCGCGATCGCGACGGCCTCGATCACGGTGTCGACGACGGGTGCCGGCTCGGGAACGGTGACGTCGTCGCCGGTCGGGATCTCCTGCCCGACCACGTGCTCGGCGAACTTCCAGATCGGAAGCACGGTCGTGCTGACGGCGACGCCGACGAACGGCAGCACGTTCGCGGGGTGGTCGGGGGCGTGCACCGGCGCGAGCACGTGTTCGATCGTCGTGCCGGCGGGCGGGGCGAACGTGTCCGCGCAGTTCACGCCGGCGACCGTGCCGCTCACCGTGAACCTGACGGGCACCGGCGGGGGCAGCGTGTCCGCGCCCAGCGTTCCGTTCACCTGCACACGGAGCCTCGGCACGTCGGGCGTAGTGACCTGCACGACCTCGGTGCCGCTCGGCACGCCGCTGACCGTCATCGCGGCACCCGACAGCCGCTCGGCGTTCTCGGGGTGGGGCGGGGCGTGCGCGGCGTTCGGCACGTCGAGCTCGTGCACGATCACGCCGACGGCCGCGACGACGGTGAGCGCTACCTTCACCGAGATGCTGACCAGCGTCTCGCTCTACGGGATCGCCGGGTCCGAGGGCAACGGCACGCTCACATCGAGTGGTCCGTCGCCGGCGTTGAACTGCACCATCACTGGTAGTCTCGGGACGGGCGTGTGCGGCGGATCGTACTCGCGCACGGGAACGCTCACCATCACGGCCCAGCCGAGTCCGGGATACGCTTTCGACGGTTTCGCGGGCTATTGCACGGGCTCGTCGTCGACCGTCTGCACCATCCCGCTCACCGGCGCGCCGGCGTCGATCGCGCTCGGCGTGCGCTTCTCGCCGGCGGTCACGCTGTCGCTCCATGTCTACGACGACATCCCACGCTACGACACGGTGACGGTCCAGGCGGGCGGGCGGACGCTCCCGCCCTGCACGCTCGGCAGCGACGCGGCGACGTTCCGACTCTGTGAGTACGACGTCCCGGTCCGCGCGACCGTACGCTACGTCGCGTCGCCGGCGTCTCGGTTCTACGGCTTCGACAACGAGGCCGGCTGTCAGGAAAGCTTCGTGTCGCCGGTGTGCACGTTCACGGCGCCGCCGTCGGGCGCCACGGCATACGCGGCGTTCGCCGCTCCGTCGATCCGCGCCCAGCCGTCGCGGTCGCCGTCGCCGCGGCGCGTGCCGGTCCGCCCGCGCCCGGGCATGAACGCCTCCGAGCCGCCACGCTGACGACACGTGGCGGCTCGGGCTCGGAGTTGAAGGACGCGGGTGTGAACCGTCGTGCGCTGTCGTGAGCTGTCGTGGCCGGCCGGTCGACTCAGGGAGTCGGGCGGCCGGTGCCCGTTTCGATCGACGCGAGGCGCATCTTCGCGACCTCGAAGTCCGGGTTCGCCGCGAGCGCGTCCTTGTACAGCGT
Source organism: uncultured Gemmatimonadaceae bacterium (assembly GCA_963843845.1). GTDB lineage: Bacteria > Gemmatimonadota > Gemmatimonadetes > Gemmatimonadales > Gemmatimonadaceae > Gemmatirosa. Next base: position 63,405 of record CAWJMB010000003.1, read on the forward strand.
CGTCGCCGCCGCCTTGTTGCCGCGGTCCTGCTGCTCGAGCGCGCGGCTCATGAGCATCGCCGCGCGGAACTGGTTCGCCCCCGAGGCGACCGCCGCGTTCGACTTCACGACCGGCACGCGCATCGCGAGCTGCGGAAGCTTGAGCCCCGCGTTCACCTTGCTCCCCAGCTCGGTGATCTTCGGGAGCAGATCCTCGTCTTTCCCTTCGACCGTCTCGACGTACTCGATCTGCGACGTCTCGACGTTCACCGAGCGCACGTCGATACGCATCTTGTGCTTCGGATCGATGACGAACGACCCCATGAGCATGTGGTGCGCACCGAGGATCTTGCCGAGTTGCACCGCGGTCTCCTTGTCGACGCGGTTGCCGCTCCCCAAATTCTGCTCCTCGATGAGCTGCTGCAGCCGGTCGCGCTCGACGACGCGGACGCCCGGGTTCCGCGCGAGCTCGGTGATCATCATCTCCGCCATCCCCTTGCTGAGCGGCGCGTAGTCGGCGTTACCCACCAGCGCCCCGTTCGTGAAGTAGAGCACGGCGATCGTCGGGCGCCCGTCGCTCGCGCCGGGCGCGGCCACGACAGGTTGCCGTTGCGCGGCCGCCGGCAGCGCCGAGAGCGCGACGGCCGACAGGGCGACGGCACGCAGTGCGAGAACGGTGCGGCGGGGATTCAGTGACAGGCGAAAGCGCGACATGCGAAACCTCGGCGTGAGTTGAGCCAGCTTCAACGTGTGTAAGGTCGTGCCGACCGCGTAGGTCGGCAATAGAGCTCGGACGGCGGCAGGTGACGCGGTGATGACGCCGCCCCGCGTGCCACCGTCCCACGATCGTGTCACCGGCGATACTTCTGGTCGTTCCTGCCATGCCCAAGCTCTGCTCCGTCTGCGGCGTCACCTACTCCGACGCGCTCGTCTTCTGCCCCGCCGACGGGACGACGCTGCGCGTCGCCGACGTGCGCGAGGACCTCGTCGGCAGCGTCATCGCCGACCGCTACCTCGTCACCGACGTCCTCGGCGAAGGGGGGATGGGGACGGTGTACCTCGCGCGGCACGTGCGCCTGCCGCAGCAGTCGGCGATCAAGGTGCTGCGCAAGCACATGCTGCAGGATCCGTCGGCCGTCGCGCGCTTCAACCGGGAGGCGGCGAACGCGAGCCGCATCGACCACGACCGCGTGGCGCGCGTCTACGACTACGGCGAGATGAGCGACGGCATCGTCTACCTGGCGATGGAGTTCGTGCCGGGGAAGACGCTGAAGGCGCTGCTCGCCGAGGGCCCGATGGAGCCGGCGCGCGCCGCGGAGCTCGTGCGTCAGATCGGCGAGGGGCTCGACGCGGCGCATCGCATGGAGATCGTGCACCGCGATCTGAAGCCGGAGAACGTGATGGTCATTCGCGACGCCGACGACACCGAGCGGGTGAAGGTCGTCGACTTCGGCATCGCGAAGGCGTTCGGCGACGATGCGAGCGGCGGCACGGTGCTCACGCGTACGGGGTTCATCGTCGGCACGCCCGAGTTCATGAGCCCCGAGCAACTGCTGGGCGGGTCGCTCGACGCGCGGAGCGACATCTATGCGCTCGCGCTCGTCGCGTATCACTGTCTGACGGGCGACCTGCCGTTCTCCACGAACACGCCGGACTTCGGCATGGCCGCGCGCCTCATGACGCCGCCGAAGCCGCTGACGGCGGTGCGGCCGTCGGTGCGGTGGCCGAGGGCGGTGCAGAGCGTGTTCGACCAGGCGCTCGCGCGCGACCCGGCCGAGCGGCAGACGAGCGCCGGAGCGTTCGCGCGGGCGCTCGCGGCGGCGATCGAGGAGTGGCAGAGCAGCGACGGAGACGCGGCGCTGGCGTCGAGCACGACCGCGTCGGCCGCGACGTCGAGCGCATCGGCACCGACGACCTCGTCGGCCTCGTCGACCGCGTCGACGCGGTCGGCGCCTCCAGCGGCGGTGCCTGCGCCGGTTCCCCAGCCCGTCGCGCCACCACTCGCGTCGCCGAGCGGCGCGGGGACGGCGACGCCGGCGAAGCAACGCTCGCTCGTCGTGCCCATCGCCGCTGGCATCGTGCTGCTCGTCGCAGCGGGCGGGGGCGCGATGATGTTCAGCGCCCGCGACGAGCCGCCAGGCGCGGACCTGCCGAACGCGCCGTCGGAGCGCGCGGTCGCGGGGACCGGCGCGGCGTCGGGCGCGGTGCCGAACGTGACGCCGAATGCGCCGGTGCAGGGAGGTGGAAACGGCGGCGTGCCTAACGGGGCGGTGCCGAACGGACCTTCGCCGAGCGGAGGTGCGCTGACGAATGGTAGCGTGCCTAACGCGTCCGTATCGCCGCCCACCCCCCCGCGTACGGCCGGCGGCGTGACGACGGCACCTCCGTCGGCGGGGAGCGGCGCCGCGAACGGCGCCGCGAATGGCGCCGCGAACGGCGCCGCCGCGCGTCAGACGCTCGACAGCCTGTCCGAGGCCATCGCGAACGGCGACGACGCGGCGGCGCAGCGCGCCATTCCTGCCCTCACGAGGCTGATCCCGAGGCTGACGACGCGCATCGACAGCACGTGGGCGCAGATCCGGCTCGTCGAGGCGAACGCGGTGCTGTCGCAGAACACGCAGGCGTGCGCCGCGCTGCGGCAGGCGCGGGCACTCGCGAGCACGGACGCGCAGCGGCAGGCGTTGGCGAGGTACGAAGGGATGCTGCCGTGCAGTGGGTGAGGGCGCGCCGAGAGCGCGCCGCGCGAGCAGGAGACGCGGCGCGCCGTGCAGACCGGCGTCCTCGACGCAGTCAGCCGCGCTCGGCGCCGCCAGCCGCGCTCGGCGCCGCCATCGCGCTCACTCCAGGGTGTCGGGCTGCTCCCACCCCGCCGCGCGCTCGACGGCGCGTAGCCAGCGACTCGTGAGACGCGTCCGTGCGCGCTCGTCGAGGCGCGGCTCGTAGCGACGCGCGCACTGCCACCGCGACGCGAGCTCGTCGCGGTCGCGCCAGAAGCCGGTCGCGAGCCCCGCGAGATACGCCGCGCCCAACGCCGTCGTCTCGGTGACGCGCGGCACCTCGACCGGCACGCCCAGCACGTCGGCCTGGAACTGCATGAGGAACCCGTTCACCGCCGCACCGCCGTCGGCGCGGAGCGGGCGGTCCCCGTCGCGGCCGACGCCCTCGATTCCGATCCCCGCGTCGCGCGCCATCGCCGCCACCACGTCCGACGTCTGATAGGCCATGCTCTCGAGCGCGGCGCGCGCGAGGTGGGCGCGCGTCGTGCCGCGCGTGAGGCCCAACAGCGTGCCGCGCGCGTACGGGTCCCAGTGCGGCGCGCCGAGCCCGGTGAGCGCGGGAACGAAGTACACCCCCTCGTTCGACGGCAGCGACTCGGCGAGCGCCTCCGTCTCCGCCGCCGTGGCGATGATGCCGAGCCCGTCGCGCAGCCACTGCACGGCGGCGCCGGCGACGAAGATCGAGCCCTCGAGCGCGTACTCGGCGGGCTCGCCGTCGAGCTGCCAGGCGAGCGTCGTCAGCAGCCCCGACCGACTCGGCACCGCACGCCGACCGGTGTGCATCATCAGGAACGCGCCGGTGCCGTACGTGTTCTTGACCATCCCCGCGCGGAAGCACGCCTGCCCGAACAGCGCCGCGTGCTGGTCGCCGGCGACGCCTGCGATCGGAACGTGCGGCGCCGAGGAACGCGTCGGGGGCGGTGTGCGCGTGAACGGCGGCGGAGGGGCGCACGGTCGGGAGCACGCGCTCGGGGACGCCGAACGCGTCGAGGAGCGTCGCGTCCCAGCGCAGCTCGTCGATGTTGAAGAGCAGCGTGCGCGACGCGTTCGTGACGTCGGTCGTGTGCGCGGCACCGGCGGCCGCGGTGCCGCCGCTCAGCTGCCAGACGAGCCACGCGTCGATCGTTCCGAACGCGAGCTCGCCGCGCTCGGCGCGCGCGCGCGAGACCGGGGACTTCGTCGAGCAGCCAGCGCAGCTTCGTGGCCGAGAAGTACGGGTCGAGCACGAGCCCGGTGCGGCGCCGGACCTCCGCCTCGAGGCCGTCGGCTTTCAGACGTTCGCACGTCGGCGCGGTCCGACGGTCCTGCCAGACGATCGCGCGGTGCACGGGCTCGCCGGTCGCGCGGTCCCAGAGCACCGTCGTCTCGCGCTGGTTCGTGATGCCGACGGCGCGTACGTCGCCCGGCCGCACGCCGGCGTCGGCGAGCGCGGCGCCGACCAGACGCCGCACGCCGCGCCAGATCTCGGTCGGCGTCGTGCTCCACCCAGCCGGGCCGCGGGTAGTGCTGCGTGATCTCACCGTACGCGCGCCCGCGGATCGTCGCCGCGTGGTCGAACACGAGGACCGTCGTGCCGGTCGTCCCCTGATCGATCGCCAGTACCACGCCGTCACTCATCGGTCCTCGCTCCGTCAGGTCGCGTCGCGTCGGGGGGCGGTGCGTGAGGCAGTCAGCGGAATGTCGCGCCGCCGGTGCGGTCGTCGCGCACGAAGCGGTCGCGCGCGGGCATGCGCACCTGCGGCAGGGTGCGCGCGTCGATCACCGCGTCTCTGGCGATCACCTCGTTCTCGGCGAGCAGGAACGCCGTGAGGTCGTAGACCTCGCCCGGCGTGAGCGACCCGGCCGCGCCGAGCGGCATCGCGCGATGGATGTAGTCGTAGACCGTCGTCGCGTACGGCCAGTAGTTGCCGACCGTCTTCGGGATGCTTAAGTCCTTGCCGAACGGAAAGCTGTCGCGCGGCTCGCGGCCGATGACGCGGGGGATCGCGGCGGAGCCGGTGCCGGTCCCCTCGCCCCGCGCGCCGTGGCAGGCGGCGCACTTCTGCGCGTAGATCGGGGCACTCGCCGGCGTGCGTGCCGCTGCCCGGCGGCAGGCCGACACCCGCGGGGTTGGCGTCGATGTCGACCGCCGCGAGCCTCGGCGGCCGTGGCGACGCGCCCGACGTTCCAGCGCTCAGGGCGCTCGGCTGGCGCGCGCGCCGGACGCGTCCGCAGGCGGCGAGCGCCGATGTCGCGGCGAGCACCGCCAGGCAGCGCACGTCAGGCGTCCGCGCAGCGCAGGCGAGCCGTGCGCGACAGGGTCCGGCCGACAGGCTTCTGGCGGGTCACGGACTCAGCACTCCGAAGAACACGCGACCGTCTGCGCTCGACGAGCCACGTGCGGATGAAGTTGAAGTGGTAGTCGGTGCCCGGACCGCGCGTCTTCGCGGAACGTCGCGAGCGTCGGCTGCACGTGCCGGTCTCGTCGATCGGCGCGGCTCATCAGCGTCGCCGGCTGCCCGTCCCACCGCCACAGGTAGCGGAAGCGCGTCGTGCGCCTTCGGGCTCACCGTGCCGAGCAGCTCGGCTTCGTTCCAGCGACCGGCCGCCGTCGGTGCTCACGTCGACACGCGTGATGCGCCCGCGGCCGCTCCACGCGAGGCCGCTGACTGGCCACCAGCCGGGCGTCAGTGAGGCGCGCCGGGATGCGTCGGCGACGTGATGATCGACTTCGCGTCCATCACGAAGCTGAACTGGCGCGCGGTGCCGTTCGGCAGCGGATCGGTGTACTTCGACGTCTCGTCGCGCGACATGTTCGGCTGCTCGATCGACCTCGAGGCGGCGCAGCCACTTGATGCACATGTTGCCCTCGTAGCCGGGGAGCAGCAGCCGCGCGGGGTAGCCGTTCGCGGCGCGCAGCGGCTCGCCGTTCTGCGCGTAGGCGACGATCAGCGTCGTCCGTCGGCAGCTTCTCCATCGGGATGCTGCGCGACAGCACCGCCGCGTCGCCTCCCTCGGCGAGCACCCACGTCGCGCCGCGCTCGCACGCCCGGCCTCGCGCAGCAGCGCGTGCCACCGCGACGCCCGTCCACTCGCGAGTTGCTCGTCATGCCGTCGATGACCTGCGGCGTCATCTCGCGCTTCGGCGTGCGGTACGCGGCGCGTCCGTTGCCCGAGCACTCGACGAAGTACGGCGCGCGTCACCGGCGGGAGGCGGCTTCAGATCGTCGAGCGTGAAGACGAGCGCGCGGTCGGTCGATGCCGTGCACGAGGAGCTGCCAGCGCGCGGGTCGATGAGCGCGATGCCGCCGTGGTGCCGCTGGAAGTGCAGGTCGGACGGCGTGATCGTGCCCGTCAGCTCCTGCAGCGGCGTGTACGACGGGCCCGGTCGACGACGCCGATCGGCGTGCGCGCGGGGGTGACGAACGGCGAGCGCGCCGACTGCGCCGTCGTCGGGGTGCCCAACACCGTCGACGCGTCGGGCGGGACGTCGGCGGCCGTCATGACGGCCGGCGCGGGCGGGGCCGCGGTCGACGCGGCGTTCGGCGCGCCGGCGGGCGGAGCGGTCGGCGGCGTGGGCGGCGGCTGCGGCGTCGGCGACGCGCCGAGGGGGAGCGTCTCGAGGACGGCGCCGCCGACGGCTGCGGCGGTGCCGGCGAGCAGCGCGCGGCGCGACAGGCGCGGCGTGGAGTCCGGGTCGGAGGGCGTCGTCATGGCTCCCGTATTCTACAGCAGCGCGACCGCGCCGAGGGCTCGCGTTGCCGACCGAGAGTCGGCGAGATTCTCCGTGCCGCGGGCGGAGCGCGCCGCCGGGCGGCACGCCAGTCGCGGAGCCGAACGCGCCCGGCCGCGGTCCTCAGACCGGAGTGGCTCGCGCCGGGCCCCTGCCTAACGAACGGATCGCAATGTCCGACGTGCTCGTGAAAGAAGATCTCGACGGCGCGCCGCTCGCGCCGCCGGAGCGTCCGGGAACGACCCTCGGAGCGCTCGTTCCCGGCGTCGCGCTCTCCGGCGCGCTCGGCGCCGTCGCGACGGCGATCGCGACATGGGTCGGCGTCGACCTCCTCGGCTACGCGAAGTCGCCGATCAGCGCGATCCCGCTCACCGTGCTGCTCGGACTGGTCGTGCGCGACACGGTCGGCGTCCCGGCCGTCTGCGACGCAGGACTCCGGTTCTGTGTGAAGCGCGTGCTGCGCGTCGGCGTCGTGCTGCTCGGCGTGCGGCTCAGCCTCGTCGACGCCGGCGCCACCGGGCTCGTCGCGCTGCCGCTCGTGCTCGCATGCATCGCCGTCGCGATCGTCGTCGTCCGGGCGCTGGCGCGCGCGCTCGCGCTGCCGGCGCGGCTCGGCACGCTGATCGCCGTGGGTACGAGCATCTGCGGCGTGACGGCGATCGTCGCCACGGCGCCGGTGATCGACGCGAGCGAGGACGAGGTGAGCTACGCCGTCGCGGTCATCGCGCTGTTCGGCACGCTCGCCCTGTTCGCGTATCCGTTCCTCGCGCACGCCCTCTTCGTCGACCCACGCCACGCCGGGTTCTTCCTCGGCACCGCCATTCACGACACGTCGCAGGTCGCCGGCGCCGGGCTCACGTACCAGCAGCAATTCGGCGCGCCGCAGGCGCTCGACGTCGCGGTGGTCACGAAGCTCGTGCGCAACACGTGCATGGTCGCCGTGATTCCCCTCGCCCGCGCGATGCACGGACCTGCGCGGGGCGCTGCGGCACACGTCGGCGTATCGAGCCGCGAGGCGCCCGACGGTGCGGCGCTGGGGGCGAGTCGGGTGTCCGACTACGTGCCGCCCTTCATTCTCGCGTTCATCGGCATGGCGGCGCTCCGCACGGTCGGCGACCTCGGCGCGCGGCCGTTCGGCGTGCTCGACCCTGCCGTCTGGGGCGCGTTCGTCGCCGGCGCGCAGCGCGTGGCCGAGGTCGCGCTGCTCCTCGCGATGGGCGCCGTCGGCCTCAGCACGAGCCTGCGGCGCCTGCGCGTGCTCGGCGTGCGTCCGCTCGTGGCGGGGACGGCGGCGGCGTGCTGCGTCGGCATCGTGAGCGTTGTCCTGATTCGCGCGCTCGACGCGTTGTCGCTGATCTGACCCCGAGTCGGGCGCGATGGAACGTCACCCCCAGCCGCCGCGGCGGCTGGGCGGCGACCGTCAGGCCGTCACCGTCGGCTGCGCGCTCTCGTCGACGACCGCCCCGGGCATCGTGATCACCTCGTCGATGATCCCGTACCGCTTGGCCTCGTCCGCCGACATGTAGTAGTCGCGGTCGAAGTCGCGCTCGATGCGCTCGACCGGCTGCCCGGTGTGCTCGGACATGAGCCGGTTGATGAGCGTGCGCGTGCGGATCACTTCGCGCGCCGCGACTTCGATGTCGGACGCCGTGCCCTGCGCCCCGCCGGACGGCTGGTGCATCATGATCCGCGAGTGGGGCAGCGCGAAGCGCTTCCCTTTCGCCCCGCCCGCTGCGAGGAGGAAGCAACTGATGCTCGCCGCCATCCCCATGCAGATCGTGCTCACCGGCGAGCGCAGGAAACGCATCGTGTCGTACATCGCGAGCCCGGCGGAGACGACGCCGCCCGGCGAGTTGATGTAGATGCTGATGTCCTTCCCCGGATTGTCGCTGTCGAGGAAGAGCAGCTGCGCGATGATGACGTTGGCGACGTCGTCGTCGACCGGCGTGCCGAGGAAGATGATGCGGTCCATCAGCAGGCGCGAGAAGATGTCGTACGTCCGCTCGCCGCGGCTCGACCGCTCGATGATGTACGGCATGTAGAGATTGGACACGCTCGGCTCCGGTCGGAAGGATGTTCGGCAGGCGTCAGGCGGGCGTCAGGCCCACGTCAGGCCCACCTCAGGCGCGCGGCCGGGTGGAGGCGGCGCGCCGCGTTCCGGGCTCGTGGTCGGCGTCGCCCCACGGTGCGGGCGTCTCGCACGGGCGACCCGCGCTCGCACGGTCGCGCTCACCGCGTCACCTGGGGCGTGCACGTCATCCCGCCGAGCCACCCGCGCGAGAGCACGGGCGCCCCGTTCTCGTACTCGAAATCGAACGCGATCTTCCCGGCGTCCGCGTTGTTCCACTCGGCGTGCGTCCCGTCCGACTTCGTCGCCTGCGCGACGAGGCGGAACAGCGCCCACTCGCCGTTCGCGGTCGCGATGGTGCGACGTGCGTCGCGGCTGAGCGCGCGCTTCCGCTCGAAGCCGAGCGACGCCTGCCGTCCGGTCGTCGACGGCCAGACGAACTCCTGCGGCGGCGAGTTCTTCGCGAAGCGCGCCTCCTGCGTCCCCTGCCGGAGAATGATCTCGGGCGCCTTGTCGGTCGGCACCGTGCGCGCGCGGACGACCACGCGCGGCGTCTCGGCGCCGGCGGGGAACAGGCCACTGGAGGCGGCGGCGGCGCGGTTGAAGAAGTCGACGAACTGCTGCGACAGCGCGACCGGCGACGTCGCGACGGGAACCCACTTGTTCCCCTGCTTCTCGAGCACGCCGTTCAGGCGCTCCTGCTGAAACGCCCACAACGCACCCGTGTTGGGGGCGAGCGCGGCCTTGACCTCTTCGATCGTCGCGTCGGCGGAGGCGTCGGGGTTGAACGGGAACTTCGCGAGCATCGGCGCCAGCTGTTCGCACAGCGTCCGTCCGCGCTCGCCCAACACTTTCGCGAGGGCCGCGGCGTTCGGCGCGCCGCCGCCGACCGGCGCCCCCGCTGCGCCGCCCCCGCCCCCCCCTCCCGCGACCACGCGGCGCGTCGGCGGACGGGTCGCCGCGACGCCACGCAGCGAGCCCTCGGCCGCATCGATCGGCGCGACGAGCAGCGTGGCGACCGTCGGTCCGATCTGCGCGGCCGCGGAGTCGGCGTTGAACTTCGCGGCGAGCTGACGCGCTGCGGTCTTCGCGTCGGCCGATTTGCCCAACGCCTGCTGGCCGGCCTGCGCGACTTGCATCGCGCTCGCCGTGTCGGTCGCGGGCGGCATGTTCGCCACCTGCTCGATCGTGCCTTGCAGCGCGAGCAGGGCGTTCACGTACGGCTGGTTCCCTTCGTCGACGAACTTGTCGAGCACGGCCGGGTTCGTGACGACGTGCACGGGTTGGAACGCCGCCGTGATGCCCGAGTCGACCGCCGTGTTGCGCGCCGCGAGCGAGAGCGCCGCGAGCAACGGCGACTGCGCCCCGCCCAACGTGCCGAGTCGCTGCGCCGCGTCTTTCATCGAGCCGCCGCGCGCGACACTCACGCCGTTCAGGTACGAGCGCCACTGCTGGACGTAGTCGTTGCGGTAGCGCGTCCGGATCTCGGCGACGACCCGATCCTTGTCCTGCGCCTGCGCGGCGGTCGCGTCGCCGACGACCCATCGCTCGCCCTGGAAGTACTTGTCGGCGTTGCGGAAGGCGTCCTGCATGAACTTCCACCCCGCGGCCGTGAACGCGCCGGCAACGTCCGGCGCGTTCACGACGCCCGCAGCCTGCGGCGCGAGGTCGGCGAGGCGCGCCGGCTTCGCGGTCGCGCTCCCTTCGGTGAGCATGTTCTGATAGATCCGCTCCGCCCCCGCGAACCCGCCGAGGAACGTGCGGACGCGATTGACGAGCGCGGCGTCGGCCGCCTGCGGCCACGGGTTGCCGCGCGGCAGCTCGCTCGCGTAGAACGCGAACTGACGTCGAGCCACGGCCAGCAGATCGGCGTCGACGGCCTGCCCGCGCCGCCACGCGTCGAGCAGCACCGGCGCGAGGAAGTCGGGGGTCGCGCGCGCCGGCTCGGCGGTCGTCTCGAGGTACCCTTTCAGCGCGGCGTAGTCGCGGCCGTAGTCGTCGGTCGGGCGCGGCACGTCGGGGAGCGCGCGCAGCGAGTCGACGAGTGCGGTCCACGCGACGTCGTGTAACTGCTTGCGGTAGCCGTCGAGCCAGATCTGGCGCCCCTCGGCGAACAGCGCGCCGCCGCGCCACAGGCCCCACCGCAGGCGCAACGGCACGCCGCCCGTCTCGTAGCTGCGCAGCGTGTCGAGCACCCCGCGCAGCGCGTCGAGGGTGCCTAACGCCGCGGACGACGGCAGCGCGATCGTGCCCGGCGCGGCCGTGACGGTGGGGAGCGCGGCGACGGCGCGCGCCGCGGACGCCGTGCGCGCCGCGAGCGACCGGTTGCCGATCCACGACGTCGTCACGCCGACGGCGACGGCGAGCGCCGCAGCGATGCCGGTGCCCAAGAGCGCGCGCCGCAGCGTGGCGACGCGCGTGCCGCCGCCGGCGAGCGCCGCCGCGGCCGGATCGGCGAACACGACGTCGGGGAACAGCCGCTCGAGGAACGCCCACTGCGGCACTCTGCGCCCGCCGCTCGCCGCGGGAGCCGCTGCCGCCACGTTCGGCCGCGCGAACGCGACCGTCGCCCGCGCCCCGCCCGCCGCGGGCGTGGACGGTGTGGACGCGGGCGCATCGCCGACGACGATCGGCCGCGCGCCGACGAAGTAGAAGCCGCGCAGTTGCGGGCTCGCGCCGAGCTGCGTGGGACGGCAGATCTCGACGAGGAAGCGCGACGCGAGCGGCGCGAGCTTGCCGAGCTCACGCGGCAGCTCGTACGCGGTGAGGCGTCGCTCGGGCACGGCCTCGCGGCCCAGCAGGTCGACGCGGCGCTTCGCCAGCGACGCCGCGATCGACGTGAATGCGGCGTCGATCCGCGGTACGAGGCGCTCGGCGTAGCTGCCGGCGGCTCTCGCGTCGGTGCCGACGAGCGGGAGCGCGGCGCCCAACGGCGGCCGGATCTCGTCGCGCGTGAGCGGGCCCGCCCATGCCTCGAACGACGGAATGCGGTCGGCCTTCGTGAACACGACGTAGACCGGCACCGCCATCCCGAGCTCGCGTCCCGCCGCGGCGAGCCGCTGCCGCGTGACTCCGGCGAGTCCGTCGAGCTGCGCGCTCGCCTCGGCGGTCAGCAACTCGCAGCTCACGCAGACGACGATGCTCCGCTGCGGCGCCTCCGAGCGTCCGATCGCGGCGCCGAGTCGCGGCGGGCGGAGCGCGCGGAGGAAGGCGCGCCACCGCTCCTCGTCGGCGAACACGGCGCCTCCGGGCTCGGCGAGCACGGCGTCGCGGACGAGCCAGAGATTCGCGTCGGCGGTCGCGCCCGGCGGACCGTCGGACGGTGCGTCGCCTGCGAGCAGCTCGGGGTCGAGCCCGGCGCGCGTGACGAGCGTCGTCTTGCAGCTCCCCGTGCTGCCGGCGACGAGCACGATCGCCTTCGCGTCGAACGTGCCGCGCGGCAGCCGCGCGCGCGCCGTGTCGATCGCCGTCAGCGCGTCGTCTCCCTCGCGCTGCGCGGCCGCGGGGAGCGGCACGTCCTGGGGGCGCAGGTACCAGGCGAGCGCGGCGGCGGCGATCAGCCCGAGCGCGACGAGTCCGACCCGCAGCGCGACGCGCTCACCGTCCCCCACCGGCAGGACGGCGCCGAGGAGCCAGGCGGCGAGAAAGAAGACGATGAGGGCGGCGAGCGCGGCGAACCAGCGCGTGGAGCTGCTACGGGCCATGGGAGGTCACGAGGTGCCTGACTGGTGCCTGACGGTGCCTGACTGGTGCCTGACTGGTGCCTAACGAGTGCCTAACGGAGTGCGACGCCGCGCAGCGACAGCGCGCCGGCACCCCACAGCGCGGCGGCGAGCACGACGCTCGCGGCGAGGCCGACGACGAGGCGACGGACCCACGGGTCGCGGCCGACGACCGCGTCGTTCAACGGCCGCCAGCCGGGGGCCAGCTCGGCGCCCGCGCCGCCGCGCGCCGCCCGCGCCGCCGCGCAACCGCGCCACGCGCTCGCCGATGCGTGACGTGTACGCGTGCAGCGCGCCGGGATCACTCGTGCCGTAGCGCCCGCGGAAGCCGAGGAGCAGACAGAGCTCGTGCACCTCGAGCAGATCGGCGAGCGCCGGCGTGTCGGGGCGGGCGAGCAGTTGATCGACGTTCTGGAAGAACCACTCGCCGGCGAGGTGGGAGCCGAACAGCTCCTCCTGCAGGGGGCGGCGCGCCCAGTCGGCGAGCGCGGGCTGGCGCGCGCTGAGGGCGCTCTCGTCGAGCAGCGCGACGACGGCGAACACGCCGAGGCGTACGTCGTTCGGGTCGTAGCCGGCCGAGCGCGACTCCTGGTCGGCGCGCGTCAGCAGCCCGTGCATGTGCGTGCGGAATGCCGCAGCGTCGGTGATCGGCTGGCGGTCCGCGCGGAGCCGCGTCACGGCCGTCAGCGCCTCTTGCAGCGCCAGGGCGAGCAGTCCGGTGCCGATCGTCAGCGGGGGGGACGCGGGCGCGGTCGCGGGCGCGGTCGCGGGTGCGGTCATGGCTCAGGGAGTAAGGACGGCCAACTCGAGATACACGCCGGGAAGGCCATCGGGGACGTAGACACCGATCTCGCGCGTGTCGCGCAACCCCTGCGCGCAGGGGCCGGCGAGCGCGAGCTCGAAGTAGACGAGCTCCGCGCGCGGCGCGAGCCCGGGCGGCGGGGCGGGGACGTAGTCGAGGGGGAGGCCGGGGAACGCGCGGCGCACGAGCTCGAGGACGTACTTGCTCGCGCACACCTTCGTCAGCTGCGGCACGCGCGCCACCGTCTCCGCCGCGCCGTACGCCGAGCGTGCGCCGAGAAACCAGCGCGCGCCGGGCTCGAAGCAACGTGGGTCGGTGATCGTGGCGGAGTGCAGCACGTCGGTCGACGGCGCGAGCGGCACGACGATCGCTCGCGACGCGACGACGACGTCGAGGTGCGAGCGCAGGTGCCGCTCGACCGCCGCGAAGCACCCGCCGAGGTCGTCGTGCGTGTACAGCGGCAGGTCGCGCGGCGTCGTCGTGAGCGAGAACGTGCAGAGTGCGCCGCTCAGCCGCATGAGTTCCGTCCAGAGGCGCTCGGGGTGCGCGCTTCGCGTCCCGAGCAGGTGCCGCAGCGGCGCCTCGGCCGATCGCACGGCGTGCAGGAGCCAGCGCGTCGCGATCTCGTTGCCGCCGTACGCGGACGGGGCCGCGGCCCCCGACACGCCGGCCGGCGCCCCGCCCGACGCGGTGCCTGCCGTGTCGCCCAACGGAGCGACCGACGCCGCAAGGGCCGCCCCTTTCGCCTCGAGCATCCCGACGACGCCGCGCAGCAGCGCGACGAGGCGATCGCTGGCGCCGAACTGGAGACAGGGCGGTACGAAGTCGGGGTCGAGCACGAAGTGGCCGGCGCCGTCGCGGCGCACGCGGGCGATCGGGAGCGAGACGTCGTCGGCCGTCAGCTCCTCGTCGAGCGCGAGGCGGAGCTGTTTCGCGGCGAAGCGGATACGCGCGGCGTCGAGCCCGGTCGTCTCGTCGACGACGTCGCGAACGACGGCGGCGAAGCGGCGTGCGCCGAAGGCCGATGCGCCGAAGGCCGAGGCGCCGAAGGCCGAGGGGTCGGCGTACCCCGTCGCGTCGTCGGCGACGTTCGGCGTGTCGTCGCGCCAGCGGGGGAGCGCCAGGTGCACGACGTGTGCGTCACGCGTCGGCGAGAAGCGCGGCCCGAGCGGCTGCGGCGGCGGCGCGGCGTCTCCCTCGGGAACGAGAATCGCCGTGCCGTCGGGGAGGAGGCCGTGCGCGTGGCGGAGCGAGAGCGTGCCGTTCGCGAGCGCGTCGGCGTCGAGCGCGACCGCGGTGACGCCGTACGCGAACGGGAACAGGCCGTCGAGCGCGAGCGCGAGGCCGTCCTCGACGTAGCGCCGCTGCGCCTGGAAGTGCTGCGGTGCGATGAACATCCCCTCCTCCCACACGACGCGGGCCGGGGGGCGCAACGAAAGACGCATGAGGAGAGAGACGCGGCGGCGATGGCGCGAAAGCGACGCGGACGCAGGCGCCGAACGACCGGGTGGTGCGATTGCGCCGGCGCAGGCGGCGGGTGAACAATAGACGTCCGCCGTCGCCGACTGCGCAACCTCGCCGCACTCTCGACGGCGTCCCGACACGGCCTTCTCGCGCTCGTGATGAACAGCGACGACTTCAACGCCCGCTACCGACTGCTGAAGTGCGTCGCCGTGAACGACGGCGTGCGGACGCACAACGCCCAGGAGACGCAGACCGGCCGCGTCGTCATGGTCCACATCGTCGACGACGCGGGGCCGGACGAGGAACAGCAGCTGCGCGAGGCGATGGCGCGCCTGTCGTCGGCGGATCAGGCGCGCATCCACGAGACAGCCTCGCTCACCGCCGGCTTCGCTGTCGTCACCGAGTTCCTCGGCGGGATGCGGTCGTTTCCGGAATGGTTGGCGACGCGCGCGGTGAGCGCGCCGTCCGCTCCCGCCGCGCCGCCGCCGTCGCCGATGTCGGCGCCTCCGGTGGGCCCGCCTCCCTCGTCGGTCCCGCCGCGTCCGGACGGCGAGCGGCTCACCCCCGAGGCGTTCGGCTTCTCCGTCGGCGGGTCCGCGCCGGCAGGCGGTGAGGCGACGCGGCTCATCATCGTCGGCGGGCAGCGGAAGGACGAGCTGTCGTCGCCCGACGCGGCATCGCAGGCGACGGCATCCCCTGTCGTCGAGTCGCCGACGGCTGAATCCGCGGCGCCCGACGTTCCGACGCGTGACGTGCCGGCGGCCGACGTGCCGCCGGCCGACGTGCCGGCGGCCGACGTACTCGCGACGGACTCGGGAGCTCCGAGCCCGGCCCACGCCGCGCCGCCGCCGCCCGATCCGCAGTCGGCGCCGCCCGCGAAGACGCCCGGCGAGTTCACGCGCATGTTCCAGTCGCTCGAAGCGCCGATGGTCTCGCCGCCGCCGAGCGCCGCGCCGCCCGCACCGGTGGCGCCGCCGCCGCCGCCACCACTCCCGCCGGTCGTGTCGCCGCCCGTGGCGCCGGCCGCGCCGCAGCCTGCGCCCGCGCCGTCGCTCGCGCCCGGGGAGTTCACGCGGATGTTTCAGCAGTTGACGCCGCCGAGCGGGCCGAGCGCACCGTCGCCGTTCGTGCCGCCGGCTCCGAACCCGGCGCCGCTGACGCCACCGCCGCTCCCGTCCTCGCTCCCTCCGTTGCCGCCGCTGCCGTCCTCGCCGTCGATGGGGTCGTCGGCGGTCGTGCCGCCGCTGCCGCCGCTGCCGCCGCTCGCGCCGCCGTCGGTGTCGTCCGCCGCGAGTCCGGTACCGAGCGCCCCGGCGTTCGCGCCACTGCCGCCGCTGCCCCCGCTGTCGCCCCCGGCCGCTCCACCGCCGGCTCCGACGCTCCCGCCCGCGCTCCCCGAGATGCCATCGGTCGGGGCCCCGCCGGCGGCCAGCTTCGGCGGACTTCCTCCCCTCCCGCCGATGCCGCCGCTCGGCGCGCCCTCCGGTTCCGGGCCGTCGGCTGCCTCGTCGCCATTCGGGGCCCCCCCTGCGCCGGCGGGCGGGAGCGAGTACACGCGGATGATTCGTCAGTCGACGATGCCGGCTCCCCCGTCGCCGACCCCCGCTCCGGCGCCCGCCCACCGCGCCGAACCGGCCCCGCGGCGCACGACACCGATCGCGCTCGTCATCGTGCTCGCCGTCGTGGCCGTGCTGACGATCGCGCTCGTGCTCTACTTCGCGTTCCGTCCCGCGCCGCCGACCGCGTTGCCGGCCACGCGACCGAGCGGACTGCCGACCGTTCCGGCCGCCCCTGCCGCGCCGTCGCTGCCCGCCGCCCCGGGCGGGGCGCCGGCGGCGTCACCAGCTCCGACCCCGCCCTGATCGCGTCGCCTGGACAGCACGCCACGCCGTCTTTCCCCGTCTGCGTTTTCGGCTCCGCATCACCGCCGCATCGCTGCGGTTCGACCGCAGCGATGCGGCGGTGGAACCACGGTCAGGCGGAGTCGGCACCACGAGCGAGTGCGGCGCTCGATGCCTACCGCAGCACGACCACCAGCTCGAGCTGCGCCTCGCCCAATTCCGCCGGCACGTACACCGCGAGATTTCGCGCCCGCGCCACCGACTCCCACGCCGATCCGGCGCGCCCGATCGCGAAGTACAGATAGTCGAGTTTGACCGGCACCCCGCCTGGTGGATTCGCGACGTGCGTCAGCTCGAGCCCGGCGAGCGCCTGCCGGATCAGCGTGTCGACGACGTCCGCCGACCCGACCTTGCACCCATGCAGCACGCGCGGCACGAGGTCCGACTGGCGCAGCGGTGAGCGCACGGCGAGGTACCACTGCGGCGCCGTCAGCAGCCGCTCCTGGTCGATCGCGACGGCGTGAATCCCTGCCCGCACCGGCCGCAGCGGCAGCGCGATCGCGTTCTCCGGCACCGCCGTGTCGAGCAGCTCGAGCACCCGCGCCTCGAGCGCCGCGAACCGCTCGCCGAGTCGGAGATGGTCGTAGAGGGGCAGCGGTGCGGCGGCCGGGGCGAAGGTCGTGAGCGCGCCGGCGAGCGCCACGAGCGCCTCCCACAGCTCCGACGGGTGGCCTCCGCGCACCTCGTGCAGGTGGCGCAGGACCGGCAGGTGCGTGTTCAGCGTGTAGAGCAGCCAGAAGCTCGCGATGTCGGTGACGGAGAAGTCGGCGAGTCCCTGATTGCGCTGGCGCCTCGCCCCCGAGAGCGCTCCCGCCTTCGCCGTGGCCCGCTCGACGAGACGCCGCGCGATGTCGTTCAGCGTGGCGCTCGCCCGGACGTCGAGCAGCGGCGGGATGAACGCGGGGTCGAGCGAGACGGCGCCGTTCGCCGCGCGGAGCAGTCGCGCGACGGGCATCGTGACGAACCCCTCGCCGCTCTCCCCCTCGAGCAGCAGTCGCAGATTCGCCCGCGCCACCTGGATCGGGCGCTCCGCCAGCCCCGTCGTCTCGTCCCGCGCGAGCTGCTCGTCGGCGCGCCAGCGCGCGGTCGCCGTCGCGCCGCTGTCGAGCGCGTCTCGGCGGGCGACGTTGCGCGCGGCGGCGCGGTACTCGGGGACGCCGATCGACACGAGCATCGCGCGCTGATCCTGCTGCCACGCCGCCTCGATCGCCCGTGGCGGTGGCGGCGGATCCGTCGACACGTCGAACAGCAGCCCGTCCGGAAAGCGCCCCTCGGCCGCGCCGAGGACGAGCGTGCCGCCGGCGAGCGCTTCGCGGTCGATCGTCAGGCGCGACACCCCCCACGGCGCGAAGGCCACCGCGCCGAGCTGCACGCGGAGCAGCTCGTCGAAGTAGTGGTCGTGGGCCTGCAGGTGCTGGGGCGTCAGCAGCGTGCCCTTGGACCAGAGCACGGGGTGGAGAGATGGCATGGCAGGAACGTATTGCCGCGGACGTCCGATGCCAGCGGACGAGGCAGAGTCCTGCGCCCGTCACCGTCGAGTCACCCCAACGTCACCGACGTCGAGTGCCGCGCGCTGGCGAGGATGCGAACGCGTCGACATACTCTGCCGCTTCTCGAGACCGGTCAATCGGCTCGTCGAGCGGCCGCCTTCTCACCAACACCACCCAGGAGTCGCCCCGATGTTCGATTGGCGAACGTTCATGCAGCACGTGACGAATGCGAACCCGCAGTTCAGCGCGAAGCACAGTTCGCTGAAGCACCTCATCTTCGCGCTCGAACGGCCGCTGTCGAAGGTCAAGCCCGGGTGGGTGATCGACGCGCTCGTGAAGCTGAAGCCCGCGAAGCGGGCGCAGTACCAGGCCGCGGTCAACTACGTCTGGGCGAACATCCCGAACCTCCCGCCGACCGCCGTGCCGCAGGGCGCCGTCGTCACGAACTTTCGGCAGACCTTCAAAGAGTACAGAGCGACCGACCAGGCGTACGCGGGCTACGACCTCAACAACCTCGCGACGCCGCCGGTGTTCGTGCAGGGGCTCAAGAAGCACCACTTCATCTTCACGCTGAAGTGGGAAAGCAGCGATGGCAACCTGGCGTCGCTCGCCACCGTGTACACGCGCGAGCACGTGCAGTTCTTGAGCGACCCGACGCAGCCGCCGTTCAACTACATCTACCAGACGTTCAAGGACCAGCACCCGACCCTGGGATTCTCCCAGCCCGACAAGGGAGGGAACCCCGCGAACGGCGGCAGTAACGACGACGATCACAGCTCGTCGGATCCGCGCGTGCTCGTGTCGAACCCGCGGCAGGTCGGGATGCTCGTGGCCCACCAGTCGTACCAGTACAACTCGACCGACACCCAGCGCGACGACCACTGGATCGACATTCCCAACGGGCAGTTCCTGCTCCAGCGCTCCGTGTTGCGCCGCGGCAACGACTGGTACTTCCGATTCGGGAAGATCAATGCGGAGGAGAACGTCAACAAGTTCCGCTACGCGCACGACGTGAAGATCGAGCCGACCGGGCCGATGGTGCCGCGCGTGCTGAAAGACCTGACGCTCTGACGTGTCACGCGCGCTCCGCCCCGGCTGATGCCGACCGCCGTTTCCGTCGCGCCGAGCGCGACCCCCGCCCTGCCGCCGCTCCGCATCGAGCCGCACGACGCGTTCGGCGTCGTGCACGCGCTGTTCACCAGCGCGCCGTTCGACGAGCGCGCCGTCGCCGCGCGGCTCGGCATCTCCTCCATGGTCGAGTTGTCCGAGCGCACGCCGTACGTGCCGCTCGACGAGGCGACGGCCGACGCGACCGAGCTCCTGATCCGCCTGTTCGTCGACCGCGCCGAGCACCCGCGCGCGCTCGCCGCGCGCCTGTTCGGGGTCGAGGGTGTGCGTGCGCTCGAAGACGTGGGTCTGCTCGTCGGCGACCCCGTCGACGGCACCGCGCGTGGCGACGCGGTCCGCGCGACGGTCATGGTGCACCCGGTCGACGACGTGTGGATCGCGTCCGACTGGGTGTCGGGAGCGATGATCGTCAGCGGAGCGCTCGCGAGCGATCACGTGTTCAGCGCGAGCAACAATCTCACGAAGCGGTATCTCGACTTCGTTCCCGACGCGCCCGGCGGACGATTTCTCGAGCTCTGTTCGGCGACGGGGATCGCTGCGATCCGCGCCGTCGTGCGCGGGGCCGCGGAGGCGTGGGCGACCGACGTGGTGCCGCGCTGTCTGCACTTCATGCGCTTCAACGCGCTGCTCAACGGGGTCGGCGCCCGCGTGACCGTGCTCGCGAGCGACGTGTGGGCGGCGCTCGACGGCGAGACGTTCGACGTGATCGCCGCGCACCCGCCCTACGTGCCCGCGCTGGATCACCAGTACGACTACCGGGACGGCGGCGGCGACGGCGAGCAGATCACGCGCCGCATCTTCGAGGGGCTCGCGCCGCACCTGCGTCCCGGCGGACGGTGCGTGGTACGGGCCGGGCTGACGGAACGCAGCGACGCCCCGATCGCGCAGCGCGTGCGCGGGTGGCTCGACGCGAGCGATGCGGGACGCGCGCTCGATGTCGCTGCGCTCGAGGACGGCGTGTATGGCGCCGTCGAGGCGTACCGCGCCACGCAGCGGCAGCGAGGCTACCGCGGGATCGAGCGGTGGCTCGAGCACTTCGACGCGCTCGGCATCCGCCATTTCGCGCTCTGTACCGTCGAGGCGCGGCGTTCCGCGTCGGCGGACGACACGAGCGAGCACACGCCGCCGGCGCCCCGCGCCCCGCTGACGGCGCGCGCCTCGGCCGGCCCCGTCTCCGACGGGCGCACGCTCGATTGGCAGTTCCGGTGGGCGCGCTACGTGGCGACGGGGCCGGACGCGGAGTCCCGCCTGCGCGACGAGCGGCCGCGCGTGTCGCCGGACGTGCGGGTCACGGTGCAGCTGCAGATCGATGCGCAGGGCGACTGGCACACCGTCGGTGCGACGGCGGAGACGGTGTGGCCGTCGCACGGCGTCGTGAAGTTGCCGCCGCTCGCACCGACGATGCTCGAGCTCTACGACGGCACGCGCGGCGTCGCCGACGTGCTCGCGGGGCTGCGCGGGGCGGAGCTCGTCGACGCGGACGTGACGACCGCGCACGTCGCGGCGATCACGGAGAAGCTGGCCGAGGCCGGCGTGCTCACGCTCGCGCGGTGCCCGCCGCCCCCGCGCGACGCTACTTGACATCTTTTCTTCCGCGCGTGACCCTTGCGCTGCTTCCACAGCACGCGCGCCAGCCGTCGAGCTGTCCGCGCCGCCCCCCGTCAGCACGCCCTCTCCCGTAGGAGCCTAGGTATGGCCGACAGTACCCAGAAAAAGCTCGAGCGCGTTCGCCCGCCCCGCGTCGCCATCTCGTACGAGGTCGAGACCGGCGGGGCCATCGAGAAGAAGGAGCTCCCGTTTCTCATGGGAGTCCTCGGCGACTTCACTGGTCAGCCGACGGAGCCGCTGCCGAAGCTCAAGGACCGGAAGTTCGTCGAGGTCACGCCGGACAACTTCGACGACACGCTCGCGAGCATGAAGCCGCACCTCGCGTTCACCGTGGAGAACAAGCTGTCGGAGGATGCGGACGCGCCGAAGCTCGCCGTCGACCTCAACTTCCGCAGCATGGACGACTTCTCGCCCGACGCCGTGGCCAAGCAGGTGAAGCCGCTGCGCGAGCTGCTCGAGCTGCGCACGCAGCTCGCCGACCTGCGCGGCTCGCTGCAGACGAACGAGAAGCTCGACGAGGCCCTCCAGGCGACGCTCGGCGACGAGGACAAGATGAAGAAGCTTCGCTCGGAGCTGGGACTCGGGGAGGAGACCAATGGCTGAAGCGCAGGCGGCGGGCGCCACGGGCGCCGCGGCGGACGCGGAGTTCTCGCTCCTCGACCAGATCGTCGACGAGGGGAAGGTCGGCGGGCGCGACGCGCAGGCGCGCGAGCGCGGCAAGGACCTCGTGAAGCGCTTCGTCTCGGAAGTGCTCGAGGGGTCGATCACGGTCGCGCGCGACACGGAGATGATGATCAACGCGCGCATCGCGCAGATCGATCACCTGCTGTCGTTGCAGCTGAACGAGATCATGCACCACCCCGACTTCCAGCGCCTCGAGGCGTCGTGGCGGGGGCTCAAGTACCTGCTGAGCCAGAGCGAGACGGGGACGATGCTCAAGATCAAGATCCTCAACGTCTCGAAGAAGGACCTGCTGCGCGACCTGCAGCGCGCGCCGGAGTTCGACCAGAGTGCGCTGTTCAAGAAGGTCTACGAGGAGGAGTACGGCGTGTTCGGCGGCACGCCGTTCGGCGCGCTCGTCGGCGACTACTACTTCGACAAGAGCGGGCAGGACATCGAGCTGCTCGAGAAGGTGTCGAACGTCGCGGCGGCGGCGCACGCGCCATTCCTCTCGTCGGCGGCGCCCGAGATGTTCAACCTGACGAGCTTCACCGAGCTCGATCAGCCGCGCGACCTCGCGAAGATCTTCGACACCACCGAGTACGCGAAGTGGAAGTCGTTCCGCCAGAGCGACGACTCGCGCTACGTCGCGCTCACCGGACCGCGCATCCTCATGCGCGAGCCGTACGGCAGCTCGACGGTGCCGATCGAGGCCTTCAACTACGAAGAGCGCGTCGACGGCAGCAACCACGACGCGTACCTCTGGGGTAATTCGGCGTACGCGCTCGCGGCCAACGTCAACAAGGCCTTCGCCGCCAGCGGCTGGTGCGCGACGATCCGCGGTGTCGAGAGCGGCGGCCTCGTCGAGGGGCTGCCGGTGCACAACTTCCGCACGGAAGCGGGCGAGATGGCGATGAAGTGCCCGACCGAGGTGCAGGTCACCGACCGTCGCGAGAAAGAGCTCGCGGACCTCGGCTTCGCGGCGCTCGTGCACCAGAAGGGGACCGACAACGCCGCGTTCTTCAGCGTGCAGTCGGCGCAGAAGCCGAAGACCTTCGACACGCCGCAGGCGTCGGCGAGCGCGCGCCTCTCGGCGCAGTTGCCGTACATCTTCGCGACGTCGCGCTTCGCGCACTATCTGAAGGTCATGATGCGCGACAAGATCGGCGGCTACACGTCGCGCACGCAGATCGACGCATTCCTGAATCGGTGGATTCAGGGCTACGTCACCGGCGACGACGCGAGCGCCTCGATCAAGGCGCAGCGTCCGCTCGGCGAGGCGCGCATCGACGTCGTCGAGGTGCCCGGGAAGCCGGGCGTCTTCCGCGCCGTGGCGTTCATGCGTCCGCACTACCAGCTCGACGAGATCGGAATCGCGATGCGCCTCGTCGCCGAGCTGCCGCCGCCGGCGGCGTGAGTTGAACGCGCGCGCCGTCGCGAAACGTCTTGGTGACGTTGCGGTGACGGACGCGCGCTAGTGTTGTCGCACACGCCGCCGCGGGAACAGTCCCGCGGCGGCGACCCCCCTCTCCACACGGACGGACAGCGACCATGCCATTCGATTCTTATCTGGACCTCGGCAAGGACTTCGAGGGCGAAGCGACCGCGAAGGGGATGGAGAAGAAGATCGAGATCTTCTCCTTCTCGTGGGGCGCGTCGGCCCCGGTCACGGTCGGCCCCGGCTCCGACGGGATCTCGGCGTCGCGCGTGAGCATCTCGTCGTTCAACGTCATGAAGAAGACCGACAAGGTCTCGCCGAAGCTCTTCCAGGCGGCCTGCCTCGGGACGCACATCCCGAAGATCGACGTCTTCCTGCGCAAGCAGACCGGAAAGGGCGGACAGGACGTGTTCCTGTCGTACAAGTTCGAAGAGGCGATGGTCGAGTCGGTGCAGTGGTCGGGCTCGAGCGGCGGCGACGATACGCCGACGGAGTCGCTCTCCTTCGCGTTCTCCAAGGTGACGATCGAGTACAAGACGCAGGACGCGACGGGTAAGCTCCTCGCCGGAACGCCGGTCGTCTGGGATCTCACGAAGGTCTCGGCCGAGTAAGCGTCCGCCCAGGAACCGCGAATGCCGACCGCACGCGAGCTGTACGCCGCCGGGCACCTCGACGCGGCGATCGACACGCTGGGCGCCGAGCTTCGGAGCAATCCGACCGACGCCCAGCGGCGCACGTTTCTGTTCGAGCTGCTGTCGTTCGCGGGTCAGTACGACCGCGCCGAGAAGCAGCTCGACGCGCTCGCGCGGTCTCGGGGCGGCGGCAGCACCGACGCCGAGCTCGCCGTGCTTCCGTACCGTGCGGCCCTCCAGGCGGAGCGCATCCGCGAGCACATGTTCGAGACCGGCGACTTTCCGGAGGGGACGGCGCCCGCCCCGGTCGCCGGAACGCTGAACGGCCGTGCGTTCTCGTCGATCGAAGACGCGGACCCGCGCGTCGGGACGCGGCTCGAGGTGATGGCCGCCGGGAAGTACATGTGGGTGCCGTACGCCTACCTCGAGGCCGTGCGCGTCGAGGCGCCGCGCATGCTCCGCGACGTGCGGTGGATGCCGGCGCGCGTCAGCACGAGCGCCGCCATCCGCGAGATGGAGCTCGGCGAGGTGCTGCTCCCAGCGCTCACGCCGAGCGTGTGGCGCACCGCCGACGCCGAGCTGCGGCTCGGTCGGGCGACGGATTGGGAGGAGCTCCCCGACGGCGAGTACGTGCCGGTCGGGCAGAAGATGTTGCGCGTCGACGACGACCTAGTCCCATTCTCTGAGGTGCGCGAGCTTACGTTCGCAACGTCGTGAGTCTCACCGCGCGGCCAGCCCGGTACACCACCGAGCCGGTTCGCGACGCGTGGCGCGGGGCCTCGAAGCGTGAGGGCCGCGCCGCGCTCGTCTCTGCCCGTTCCTTCGCATGCCCGTCGACACCGCGCTGATCGAAGCCGTTCTCGTTCCCGTCCCCGGCGACAACCCCGCCGGCGCGGATCTGCGCTACGATGCGCGCTACGACCAGATCAAGGAGGCGCGGCGCGAGGATCTCGACATCCCGGGCGGCGGCGAACGCAAGCTCGGCGACTGGCCGCAGGTCATCGCGCTGTCGCGCAAGCTGCTCGAGACCGAGACGAAAGACCTGCAGCTCGCCGGCTGGCTCGCCGAAGCGCTGCTCAAGCGCGACGGACTGAGCGGATTCGCGGCCGGACTCGACGCGATGCGCGGGCTGCTCGACGGGTTCTGGGAGACCGTCTATCCCGCGTGGGACGAAGACGATCCGGAGCTTCGTGCCGGCCCGCTCGAGTGGGTCGGCACGCGCCTCGACGTCGCGGTGCGGCAGCTGCCGATCGCGCCGGGGGGCGTCACGCTGCTCGCCTACCAGGCGTCGCGCGGCATACCGACGGAGGACGAGGCAGAGAACAACAGCGACAAGCGGTCGGCGCGCGCCGAGGCGATCGCCGAGGGGAAGCTTCCGCCGGAGGAGGCCGATCGCGCCATCGCCGGCGCAACGAAGGCGTTCTACAAGGGCGTCGTCGCCGACGTCGACGCGGCGGGCACCGCACTCGCGGCGCTCGAGAAAGTGGCCGACGATCGCTTCGGACGCGACGCCCCGTCGTTCATGCGCCTGCGCGCCGCGCTCGACGACATGAAGCGCACGGCGTCGGCGATCCTCGCGCAGAAGCTGATCGACGACCCCGACCCGATCGTCGAGGAGCCGGTCGACGGCGCCGCGTCCGCCGAGGCGCCCGTCGCCGACGGTCCGCTCACTCCCGAGCCGGTCAGCGCGGCGGACGCGGCGGCGCGCGTCGGCGTGGCCGCGCGCTACCTGCGCAAGCAGGACCCGACGAACCCCGCATCGTACCTCATGGTGCGCGGCTTTCGCTGGGGCGAGCTGCGCGCGTCCGGTGACGGCGTGCCGAACCCGAAGCTGCTCGAGGCGCCACCGACGGCGATCCGCGTGCGACTCAAAGGCCTGCTCCTCGACGGCAAGTGGCCGGAGCTGCTCGAGCAGTGCGAGCAGGTGATGGCGACGCCGCAGGGACGCGGCTGGCTCGACCTCCAACGCTACGTGCTCACCGCGTGCGGTGAACTCGGCTACGACGCGGTGGCGACGGCGGTGCGCGGCGAGTTGCGGGCGCTGCTCGCCGCCGTTCCGCGGCTCACGGAGATGACGCTCATGGACGACACCCCGACCGCGAACGCCGAAACGCAACAGTGGCTCGACGGGGCCGGACTGACGGCGCCGGACGCCGCGGAGTCTGGCGATTCCGCGGAGGGGGGCGTACAGGCGGAGGACGCCGAGCTCGCCGACCAGACGGACGCGATGGACCTCGCACTCGGCGAGGAGGATGCGACGAGCGAGCACGGGGGGCTGCGCGCCGGCACGCGGCGGCGCGCCGGCGCGTCGCTCGGCGCGGCGAAGGACCCGTTCGCGACGGCGCGCACCGAGCTGGCGCAGGGTCGCCCGAACCGCGCGATCGAGCTGCTGCTCGCCGAGCTGTCGCGCGAGCGGTCGCCGCGCGGGCGTTTCGTGCGACAGACACAGATCGCGTACGTCATGGTCGAGGCGGGACACCACAGCGTCGCCCAGCCGATCCTCGAGCGCCTCGTCACGACGATCGACGAGCGGACACTCGAAGACTGGGAGGCGGGGCCGCTCGTGGCGCAACCGATAGCGCTCCTCTGCCGCGTCTACGACCAGACGGGAGAGGAAGGTGCGGCGTTCGTGCGGAACGAGCTCTACCTGCGCGTCTGCCGCCTCGACCCGCTGCAAGCGCTCGTCTTGCAGCGCGCCTGACGCGTGCGGAACGCACGCCCCACGCCCGCCTGACGGACGCGCCGTGGCCCGCACCGAGATCGAGCGCGTCATCCAGCCGTCGCTGCTCGACCGCCTCACCGACTTCGAGCCCGGGGTCGCCGCGGACTCCGCGCTCACGCGCGACGAGTCGGTGCGACAGTTCCGCGCGGCGGTCCAGCGCGACGTCGAGATGCTGCTGAACACGCGGCGCACGATCGCGCTCGCCCCCGCGTCGTGCCCGGAGCTGCACGATTCCGGGCACGAGTACGGGCTCCCCGACACGACGGGGATGCCAGTCGGCAGCAAGGCGGGCCGCGAGCGGCTCATCGCGTCGCTGACTGACGCGCTCGAGCGGTTCGAGCCGCGCCTCGGCGGCCCGCAGGTGCAGCTCATCCAGTCGGACCAGGTGCGCTCGCCGCAGGTGCGGTTCGTGGTGCAGGCGATGCTGCGGCTGGAGCCGAGCCCCGAGCGCGTCGTGTTCGACACGACCTTGGAGCTGGCGAGCGGCGAATACGACGTCGACGAAGGCAAGGACGGAGGGGGGACGTAACCGTCGTGCGGGACGACTTGCTGCTGTATTACGAGCGTGAGCTGACGTACCTCCGCCGACTCGGCGCGGAGTTCGCGGCGCGGTATCCGAAGGTGGCGTCGCGGTTGCAGCTGGAGCCGACGAAGTGCGAGGACCCGCACGTCGAGCGGCTGCTCGAAGGGTTCGCGTTCCTCACCGCGCGCGTTCACCACCGGCTCGACGGCGATCTGCCGGAGGTCTCGGAGGCGCTGCTCGACGTGCTGCACCCGCAGCACGTGCGCCCGATCCCGTCGCTGTCGCTCGTCGAGCTGGAGCTGGATCCGGAGCTGGGCAAGCTCCCCGGCGGGCACCACGTGCCGCGCGGCAGCGAGCTGCGCTCGGCGAGCGTGCAGGGGCTCGCGCTCCGCTTTCGCAGCTGCTACGACGTCACCCTCTGGCCGATCACCGTCGCCGCGGCGGAGTGGACGTCGGCCGACCGCGTGGTCGGCGGGGGGGTCCGCGTCGGCGAGGCGGTCGGCGCGATCCGGCTCGAGCTGCGCGCGTTCGACGACTTCAAGCTCGCGGAGCTGACGACCGACAGCGCGCTCCGCTTCTACCTCGCGGGCGACGCGACGGTCGCCGACACGCTGCACGAGCTCCTGCTCAACAACTGCCTGCGCGTGATCGTGCGCGACCCCGACCAGCCGTCGCGCGCGCCGGTCGTGCTCTCGGCGGGCGCGGTGCGGCCGGTCGGGTACGAGGAGCACGAAGCGATGCTGCCGTACCCGCGGCGCGCGTTCGCCGGCTTCACGCTCCTGCAGGAACTCTTCGCATTCCCGCAGAAGTTCCTGTTCGTCGAGGTCGGCGGCGTGGCCGCGGCGCTCCGAGCGTTAGGCGCCGGCAGTCGCGCCGAGCTGTCGTTCATCTTCGCGCCGTTCGAGCGCGCCGAGCGGCGGCAGGCGGTCGAGCTCGGCGTGAACGCGCGGACGTTCCGGCTCGGGTGCACGCCGATCGTCAACCTGTTCGAGCAGATCGCGGAGCCGATCCTGCTCACGCAGCGTCAGCCGGAGTACATCGTCGTTCCCGACGCGCGGCGCCGGCTCGAGATCGAGACGTGGTCGATCGACTCGGTGACGGGGATCACGCCGGGGCAGGGCGACCCGATGCCGATCGAGGCGTTGTACGCGCTCCGCCCGGGCGCGACGGGGGGCGCGCCGACGCGCGCGGCGTGTTCTGGCACGCCGTGCGGCGCGCGACCGAGTGGCGCAGCGACGAGGGGACCGAGGTCGCGATCTCGTTCGCGGATCTGTCGGGACGGGTGCGCGCGCCGGACGCCCAGGTCGCGTCGATGCGCGTGACCTGCTACAACGGCGACCTGCCGAACCACCTGCCGTTCGGCGTCGACGAGCGCGGCGATTTCGAGCTCGTGCAGGGGGGGCCGATCCGCCGCGTGCTCGCGCTCGTGAAGCCGACGCCGGTCATCCAGCCGCCGTTAGGCAAGCCGCTCTTGTGGCGGCTCATCTCGGCGCTGTCGCTGAACCACCTGTCGCTCGTCGAGAACGGGCGCGACGCCCTGCGCGAGCTGCTGCGGCTGCACAACGCCGGCGACTCGACCGGCGGCGAGCGGCAGATCCAGGGGCTCGTCGGCGTCACGAGCGCGCCGTCGTACGCGCGCGTGGCAGCCGACCAGGGCATCGCGTTCGCGCGCGGGCGACGCGTGGAGCTCGAGTTCGACGAGGAGCAGTTCCCGGGCGGCGGGATGTTCCTGTTCGCGAGCGTGCTCGAGCGCTTCCTCGCCATGTACGCGTCGATGAACAGCTTCACACAGCTCGCCGCGCGTTCGCGCCAGCGGAAGCGCGTCGTGCGCGAGTGGGCGCCGCGCGCGGGCGCGAGAACGCTGATATGAGCGGGCGCCGCCGCAGGCGCGTATGACGGGGCCGCGCCGAAGCACGCGCACCGATCAGTTCGCGGCGCTGCGCGTGCCGCGTGCGACGGCGGAGCCGCTCGCCCACGCGACGCCGGCCGCGCGCGACGAGGCGAGCGCCGACGCGGCGCGACTCGAGGCGGCGATCCGCGACGACTTCACCGGCTTCTCGTTCTTTCAGCTGATCCGGCTGTTGGGTCAACTGCGACCCGCGCGCGCGCCGCTCGGCGAGTGGGCGGACCCGACCGACGAGGTCGCGCGCCTCGGCGTGACGAGCTCGCTCGCCTTCCCGACGAGCGAGGTCGAGTCGCTGACGCTGCCCCCGCGGGACGACGCGGTGCCGGTGCGGATGCGCGTGAACTTTCTCGGCCTCACGGGATCGCAAGGGGTGCTGCCGCAGCGCTACAGCGAGCACTCGGCGGAGCGCGCGCGCGCGCGCGACACGGCCTTCCGCGACTTCCTCGACCTCTTTCACCACCGGCTGCTGTCGCTGTTCTACCGCGCCTGGGAGCAGACGCGCTTTCCGGTCGCGGCGGAGGCGGGGCACGAGGACCGGCTGTACGACCACCTGCTCGACCTCGCCGGGCTCGGGCTGCCGGAGCTGCGGCGGCGACTGCCGGTGCGTGACGAGGCGCTCGCCTTCTACAGCGGGCCGCTCGCG
Source organism: uncultured Gemmatimonadaceae bacterium (assembly GCA_963843845.1). Lineage (GTDB taxonomy): Bacteria > Gemmatimonadota > Gemmatimonadetes > Gemmatimonadales > Gemmatimonadaceae > Gemmatirosa. Next base: position 92,580 of record CAWJMB010000003.1, read on the forward strand.
ATGCGCACGCGGCCGGCGGACGGGCTCGCGCGGCTCGTCGGCGACTACTTCGACGTCCCGACGACGATCGAGCAGTTCGTGGGCGAGTGGCGTCACGTCGGCGACGCGGGGCAGGCGACGTTAGGCGGGGACGACCTGCCGAGCCAGCTCGGCTTCGGCGTGCTCGGCGCGGAGATGTGGGATCCGCAGGCGCGGGTGCGGCTGCGGCTCGGGCCGCTGACGCGCGAGCAGTTCGACGCCTTCCTTCCCGGCGGCGTGCACTACGAGGCGTTGCGCGCGCTGGCGGATCTGTATGCCGATACGCAGGTTGGGGTCGACGCGCAGCTCGTGCTGTCGCGCGACGCGATCACCCCGTTCGTTCTCCGCGTGCCGGGCGACGACGAGTCGGGCGTGACCCGGCTCGGTCGCGGAAGCTGGCTCGTGAGTCGCCCGGCCGCCCGCGACGCGGACGAGACGGTGTTGCAGCTTTGTTGAGAGCCCGGCAGTCCCGGCCATCCCGATTCACTCCTAGGAGATCCCTCGCATGTCGGTCAACCTGCGCTCGCTCATCGGAAAGCTGAATCCGACCACCCGCGGCGTCGTGGAGGCGAGCGCGGGGCTGTGCCTGTCGCGCACGCACTACGACGTCGAGATCGAGCACTTCCTGACGAAGGCGCTCGACGCGACCGACGGCGACCTCGCGGTGATCCTGAAGCACTACGGCATCAATCGCTCGCGTCTCGCCGACGACCTCGCGCGGGGGCTGGACCGGCTGAAGAGCGGGAACGCGCGGACGCCGACGCTGTCGCCGTCGCTCGTGAAGATGCTGACCGAGGCGTGGACGCTGGGCTCGATCGAGTTCGGGGCCCCGCAGGCGCGCGTCGGGCACTGCGTGCTCGCGCTCGTGTCGAACGACGAGCTGGCGCGGATGGCGAAGGACGTCAGCCGCGAGTTCGAGAAGATCCCGGCCGACGCGCTGAAGAAGGACTTCGTCGCGATCACGGCGCCGTCGACCGAGGCGTCGGCGGAAGTCGGGATGTCCGGCGGCACGTCCGGCTCGTCGCAGGGCGCGGGCGGCGCGGCGGGGGGCGCACCGAAGGCGGGGGGGCGAACGCCGAACCTCGACTCGTACACGGTCGACCTGACGGCGCGCGCGAAGGCCGGGAAGATCGACCCGGTCCTCGGCCGCGACGTCGAGATCCGGCAGGTCATCGACATCCTCACGCGGCGCCGGCAGAACAACCCGATCCTCGTCGGCGAGGCGGGCGTCGGCAAGACGGCCGTCGTCGAAGGGTTCGCGCTGCGCATCGTGCAGGGCGACGTGCCGGAGCCGCTGCGCAACGTGACGCTCCGCACGCTCGACCTCGCGCTGCTGCAGGCCGGCGCCGGCGTGAAGGGCGAGTTCGAGAACCGGCTCAAGGGGCTCATCGACGAGGTGAAGAACTCGCCGAGCCCGATCATCCTGTTCATCGACGAGGCGCACACGATGATCGGCGCCGGCGGTGCGGCGGGGCAGAACGACGCGGCCAACCTGCTCAAGCCGGCCCTCGCGCGCGGCGAGCTGCGCACGATCGCCGCGACGACGTGGGCCGAGTACAAGAAGTACTTCGAGAAGGATCCGGCGCTGTCGCGCCGCTTCCAGCTCGTGAAGGTGGAGGAGCCGGGCGAGGAGCAGTGCCTGCTGATGATGCGCGGCGTCGTGCCGGCGCTCGAGAAGCACCACAAGGTGCGCATCCTCGACGACGGGCTCGACGCGGCGGTGCGGCTGTCGCACCGCTACCTGCCGGACCGGCAGCTGCCCGACAAGGCGGTCAGCGTGCTCGACACGGCGTGCGCGCGGCTCGCGCTCGGCCAGCAGGCGACGCCGGCCGCGGTCGAAGACGCGCGCGCGCCAGCTCGACGACCTCGCCGTGCAGACGCGCGTGCTCGAGCGCGAGACCGCGCTCGGCGTCGACCACGCGCGAGCGGCTCGGCGAGATCGCGGCGCGGCGCGCGGCGCTCGAGACGCAGCTCGACGGACTCGCAGGCGCGGTGGGAGGAGGAGAGCGGGCTGGTGGCGCAGATCGCGCGACGCTGCGCGACGAAGCTCGGAGGCGGCGCACGGCGGTCGAGAACGGCGACGGCGCCGCGGCGCCGACGACCGGCGGCGCTGCGCGCCGAGCTCGGCGACGCTCAACGAAGCAGCTCGACGCGCATGCAGGGCGAGACCCCGCTGATGCGCGTCGCCGTCGACGCGTCGATCGTCGGCGAGGTGATCTCCGGCTGGACCGGCATCCCGGTCGGCAAGATGGTGCGCGACCAGCTCTCGACGATGCTGCAGCTCGAGCAGCAGCTCGGCGCGCGCGTCATCGGGCAGGACCACGCGCTCGAGGTCATCAGCCAGCCGCATGCGCACGACCGCGGCGAAGATCGAGGACCCGAACAAGCCGAAGGGCGTGTTCATGCTCGTCGGCCCGTCGGGCGTCGGCAAGACCGAGACCGCGCTCGCGCTGGCCGACCTGCTGTTCGGCGGCGAGCAGAACATGATCACGATCAACATGAGCGAGTTCCAGGAGGCGCACACGGTCTCCACGCTCAAGGGCTCGCCGCCGGGCTACGTCGGCTACGGCGAAGGCGGCGTGCTCACCGAGGCCGTGCGCCGCCGCCCGTACTCGGTCGTGCTGCTCGACGAGGTCGAGAAGGCGCACCCGGACGTGCTCGAGCTGTTCTTCCAGGTGTTCGACAAGGGCGTGATGGACGACGGCGAGGGGCGGGAGATCGACTTCAAGAACACGATCATCATCCTGACGACGAACGCCGGCACGGAGACGATCATGACGCTCACGGCGGACCCGGAGACGACGCCGAACGACGGAGGGGCTGGCGAAGGCGCTCAAGCCGGAGCTCGACAAGGTGTTCAAGCCGGCGTTCCTCGGGCGCATGGTCATCATCCCGTACTTCCCGGTGCGCGACGAGAACCTGAAGCAGATCGTGCGGCTCAAGCTCGGAGAAGATCGAGCGGCGGCTGCGCGAGACGCACAAGATCGCGCTCGTGTACGACGACGACGTTGGTCGACGCGGTGGCGGCGCGCTGCACCGAGGTCGAGAGCGGCGCGCGCAACGTCGACAACATTCTCAGCGAACACGATGCTGCCGCGAGGTGTCGCGGCTGCATGCTCGAGACGATCGCCGGCGGCGACCGCACGGGCGTCGATCCGCGTCACGGTCGGCGACGACGGCGAGCTGTCGTACGACGTCACGCCGGTCGCGAAGGACGGCGCCGCACGCGGGGCCGGTGACGGGGGCGGCGGCGAGCGCGTGGGCGTGAACCCGGCGGCCGGGAGCGAGACGCTCGCGGCCACGGGCGCGGGCTGACCCATGGCCCCGCCGGAGCTCACCCAGAGCGGGCGGCCGATCCAGGTCACTCGGAGCCCGCTGTCGGACATCAACGCGCTGATCGCGATGCGGCTCGTGGGCTCCGAGGGGCTGTCGCAGCCGTTCCGTTTCCTCATCGACTTCGTGTCCGGCGATCCCGCGATCGCGGCGTCGAAGGTGTTCGGCAAGCCGATGTCGTTCATCTTCCACGGGCGCCGGCTGAAGACGAAGTCCAACGACGTCACGACGACGCGGGTCCTGAACGGCCGCGTGTCGCGCTGGGCGGACCTCGGCGTCGCCGGCACGGCGGGCTTCGCGCACTATCGTGCGGAGCTCGTCCCGGAGCTGTGGATGCACTCGCTGTCGTCGGACTGTCGGACGTTCGAGGAGAAGAGCGTGAAGGCGATCGTGGAGAAAGTGTTCTCCGATCTCCAGTTCACGAACTTCAAGTTCCGCCTCGCGGCGCAGCCGCCGACGCTGCCGTACGTCGTGCAGTATCAGGAGACGAACCTCGCGTTCGTCTCGCGCATGCTCGAGGAGCACGGGCTGTACTACACGTTCGAGCACACGAGCGACAAGCACACGCTCATCATCTCGGACAGCAAAGGCTCGATCGTGCCGGCGGGGACGATGCCCGAGATCCTGATGGCGTCGAGCGGCAACGGGCTGCTCGGGCGCCTCGGACGGGCGGGGGGAAAGAAGGCGAGCGGCGCGGCGAGCGAGGCCGTCGGCGGCGCGGTCGGGAGCCTCGTCGGCTCCGTCATCGGGCCGCTCGGCTCGATCGCCGGCGGGCTCGCGGGTGGCGCGGTCGCCGACGTGATCGACAAGGTCGTCGGGCTGCTGTTCGGCGACGAGGACGAGGCCCCGCCGGCGGACACGATCACCGAGCTGCTGCGCGAACGCGCGGTCCACACGAAGACGGTCGCGACGCGCGACGCGCATCTGCTCCGCGCCGCCGACACGGGGAGCGAGAACAGCAGCGACCCCGGCGTGACCGGCGAGGCGTTCGAGTTCCTCGGCGATCTCGCAGGGTCGGCGACGGCTGGGGTGTCGGCGGCGACGGCGAAGCTGCGCATCGAAGCCATCGAGACGAGTCGCGACGTGCTGCGCGGGTCGAGCACCGCACCGACACTGATGCCGGGGACGCGCGTGAAGCTCGTCGGCGGGCCGCTCGGCGCGTCCGGCGAGGAGCTGCACATCACGGAAGTCGGTCACGTGATGGAGGCCGGGGACGTGCTCTCCGGCGACCAGGCGGACACGCTGAAGTACGCGAACGAGTTCACCGCCGTGCCGATCGCGACGCAGATCCGTCCGCCGCGCACGATCCCCCATCCGTCGGTGCACGGCACGCAGACGGCGCTCGTCGTCGGCGACGGCGAGGCGGGAGACATCGACGTCGACAAGAACGGGTGCGTGCGGCTGCGCTTTCCGTGGGACCGCGGCGACGGCTTCACGAAGAAGTCCGAGCACCGCGTGCACGTCGCGTCGCGGTGGGCGGGCGCCGGGTGGGGGGACGTGGCGCTCCCGCGCCTCGGGCAGATCGTGCTCGTCGAGTTTCTCGACGGCGATCCCGACCGGCCGATCGTCGTCGGGCGCCTGTACTCGAAGGACCACGCGCATCCGTACGCGCTGCCGGCGAACAAGACGCAGAGCGGCCTCAAGACGCGCAGCGTGCCGAACGGCGGCGCGGCGAACTTCAACGAGCTGCGCTTCGAAGACAAGAAGGGGAGCGAGCAGGTCTTCCTGCACGCGGAGAAGAACCTCGACGTCAGCGTCGAGAACGACGAGACGTGGTCGACGGGGCACGACCGCACCGAGGTCATCGAGCACAACCACAAGATGACGCTGACGAAGGGCGATCAGCTCATCAAATTGACCGAGGGGAACCAGGCCCTGCTCGTCATCAAGGGCGACCAGGTCATCGAGGACAAAGAGGGGCGCCAGGCGCTGTTCACGGTCGACGGCGAGCAGCTCATCCGCATCGAGAAGGGGCCGCAGGAGTTCCTGGTCGACGACGGCGACCGCACCGTGACGGTCAAGAGCGGGAACAACACGAAGGCGATCAGCGGCACCGATCAGACGACCGCCGACACGATCAAAATGGAGGCGGAGACGAAGATCGAGCTCAAGTGCGGCAGCTCGAAGATCGTGATGACGACGTCGAAGATCGAGATCTCGGTCGGCGGTCAGAAGGTCGTGCTCGACACGTCCGCCGTGACGGTGAACGGGGCGAAGATCGACGTCGTCGCGACCGGCCCGCTCAAGGCGTCGGGAGCGATGACCACCGTGGAAGGCACCGGCATGCTGACGATGAAAGGACCGATGGTGCAGGTGAAGGCCGACGGGCTGTTGAAGCTGGCCGGCGGCGTCATCATGCAGAATTGAGCGAGCGATGACCGAATCGTCGATGACCGCCACGCCCCCCGCCGGGGCCGCCGCCGTTCCCGCCGCCGCCCCGGCGTCGCGCTTCGTCGCGCGGCCGACGCGCGACGCGCTGGGCGCGCTGCTCGCGTGGCTCGTGCAGCGCTCCGGCCTCGATGACGACGGCTTCGCCGCGCTCGCGACCTCGGCGCCGCAGGCCGTGGCGCCCGGAGCGAACGATCCGCTCGCGGCGGCGACCGCGCTCGCCGACGGGCACCCCGCGCCGGCGCTGACGCTCGCCGCCGCGGCGCTGCCGCCGCGCGAGGGGGTGTGGTGGGCGTGGATCGCCGTGCGGCACGCGATGCACGTGCTGGCCGAGCGTGCCGCGGCGCCGCCCGTCGCAGCTGACGCCCAGCCACTCCTCCCCCCGTCGGCCGCCGAGCGCGCGGCGTTAGGCGCGGTCGAGCGGTGGATCGGCGACCCGAGCGAGGCGAACCGCCGCGCGGCGTGGGACGCCGGGCAGGCGGCCGACCTCGGGACACCGGCCGGGTGCGTGTGCGCGGCGGTGTTCTTCGCGAACGGCAGCATCGCGTCGCCGCAGTGCCCGGTCGTCGTCCCGCCGCCGCCGGGGGCGCACGTGACGTTCGCGGCGACCGCGGTGCTGCTCGCCGCCGTCGCGACCGACGCGGCGAACCTCACGACGCTCGTGCGTGCGTCGGTCGCGCAGGCCGCCGAGCTGGCGACGCGCCTCGGCGGGTGGGAGGCGACGGCGACGCTGGCGCGGCAGCACTTCGATCAGCAGCGTGAGCAGCACGGCGCGGCGATCGAGGCGTCGACGCCGAAGCCGCAGAGTGCCGCGCCCGGTGCCTGACGGTCGCCGAGTGCCGCGCGGTCGCGACGTGCCCCACGTTTTCCGGGAGTGGTGAGATGGGAACGCCCTACGCGCGAGTCGGCGATCTGCACGTCTGCCCGATGGTCACGCCCGGCGTGCCGCCGATCCCGCATGTCGGCGGGCCGGTCGTGACGCCGGCGAACCCGACGGTGCTCGCCGGCGGGATGCCCGTGGCGGCGGCGACGGGGATGTGCGTCTGCGTCGGGCCGCCGGACACGATCGTGATGGGCGCCGTGACGAAGCTCGTCGGCGGGATGCCGGGGGCGCGCATCGGGAGCACGACGGCACACGGTGGTACCGTGACGCTCGGCACGCCGACGGTGCTCATTCCCTAGCCGGAGCGCCGGCCGCCCCGGGCAGGGGCGGCCGGACGCGTGCGGTCGGACGCGCGCCGACGTACACTCGCGTACGTCCGCCTCTGACGGTGGACGCGCCGCCGTCTGACAGACGGGGCCGTCGGGGGAGGGTATCCTGTAGGAGTTCGTTCCCACCTGTCCTTCTCCGCACCCGACGATGCCGTTCCGCACGATGCTCGAGAACAACCGCCGCTGGGCCAGCGAGCGCGTGACCCAGGACTCGCAGTACTTCACGCGGCTCGCCCGCGAGCACAAGCCGCACACGCTCTTCATCGGCTGCTCGGACGCGCGCGTCCCGGCCGAGTCGATCCTGCAGGTGGAGCCGGGCGAGCTGTTCGTGCACCGCAACATCGCGAACCAGGCGCAGCCGACCGACAACAACCTCAATGCCGCGATCCAGTACGCCGTCGAGGCGCTCGGCGTGGCGGAAATCGTCGTCTGCGGACACGAGGGGTGCGGCGGCGTGCGCGCGGCGCTGATGAACGAGGCGCCTTCCCTCGTCGACACGTGGGTGGCGGGGGTGCGCACGACGATGCGCCTGCACGACGACGAGCTCGCGGTGATCTCCGACGTCGAGAAGCGCCTGACGCGGCTCGTCGAGCTGAACGTCATGGAGCAGGTGTTCCAGATCGGCCGATCGCCGATCGTGCAGCAGGCGTGGGCGAAGGGGCAGACGCTGCGCGTGCACGGCTGGGTGTACGGGCTGCACACCGGCCTCGTGCGCGACCTTCACGTGATGATCGACCACGTCCAGGCGCACCCCCCGGCGCCGCTCCTGACGATGGCCGCACAGACGGAGCAGCGGTTGGTCGACGAACGCCACGCCGAGCGACAGCGACACGCCGGATGAGCGACGAGGCGCCGGCAGCGCCGGCCGCGCCGGCCGCGATGCCGGCTGCATCGCTCGACGCGGCGCTGCCGGAGTCCGGAGCGGCCGACGAGGCGCGCGGGTGGCGGCGGCTCTTCCGGGTGCCGCTCCTGCAGAAGCTCGTGGTGACCGACCTCATCATCAACATCCTGGCGTTCCTCGTCATGCGGAACGCCCGCCTGCAGTACGCGAGCGAGATCATGGTCGCCTCGCTGCTCGTGACGCTCGTCCTGAACTCGGCGCTCGTCTACTGGGCGCTGGTGCCGCTGCGCGCGCTGCAAGTCACGGCGGACCGCGTCGCGCGCGGGGACCTCACGGCGCGCGTCCCCGCGTCGCGCTTCGCCGACCGGCAGGTCGCGCGGATCGGGCGCACGTTCAACCGCGTGCTCGACCGCCTGCTCGCCGACCGCGCGCGCGTCCGCACGCTCGCCGCGCAGGTGATCCGCGCCGGCGACGAGGAGCGCGCCCACATCGCGCGCGACCTGCACGACTCGACGGCGCAGCAGCTCTCCGCGCTCGAGATGCTCGTCGCCGCGTCGGTCCGCGAGGTGCCCGCCGGCTCGCTCCACGATCGCCTCGGCGTGATGCACGACATCGTCACGGAGTCGCTCCGCGAGGTGCGTACACTGTCCCACACGGTGCACCCGCGCGTGCTCGACGACCTCGGCCTCGTCGCGGCGATCGAGACGCTCGCGCGCCGCACCCGCGATCAGAGCGGGCTGGCGATCACCGTGACGTCGGCCGTGCGCGCCGAGATCGCGCCGCCGGCGGCGTCGGTGCTGTACCGTGTGACGCAGGAGGCGCTGCGCAACGCCATCCGCCACGCGGGCGCGAGGGCGATCGCGATCCACGTCGCGGCCGACGCGCGCGCGGTCTCGCTCACGATCGCCGACGACGGACGCGGCTTCGACGTCGCCGCCGCGGAGGCGGCGCGGACGGGGCTCGGGCTGTTCGTGATGCAGGAGCGGCTCGCGCTCGTCGACGGCGCGCTGACGATCGACAGCGCGCCGTCGGCGGGAACGCGCATCACCGCGACGATCGGCGTCGACCCGATCGTCGCCGAGTGAGACATGTCCGGGCGTACTCCGTCGACGAGAGAGGCTTCGACACGATGACCGACACCGACGAGCGAATCCGCGTCGTCATCGCCGACGACCACGACGTCGTGCGCCTGGGGTTGCGAACGCTGCTCGCCTCGGCGCACGACGTCGAGGTGGTCGGCGAAGCGAGCGACGGCGCCGAGGCCATCGCGCGCGTCGAGGCGCTCGCCCCGGACGTCGTCATCATGGATCTGTCGATGGCGGGGATGGACGGCGCCGCCGCGACGCGCGAGCTGACGCGCCGGCGGCTGCCGACGCGCGTGCTCGTGCTGACGATGCACGACGAGGAGGAGTACCTGATCCCGCTCCTCGACGCCGGCGCTGCCGGCTACGTCGTGAAGAGCGCGGCGAGCACCGACCTGCTGCGCGCGCTCCGGGCGGTCGCGCGCGGCGAGACGTTCGTGCGTCCCGAAGCGGCGCGCGTGCTGGCCGAGGGGTGGAAACAGCGCACCGCGGACGACGACGGTCGGGCGCGCTACGAGTCGCTCTCGGCGCGCGAGCGGTCGGTCTTCCAGCTCATCGCCGAGGGGTACTCGACGTCGCAGATCGGAGAACGGCTGTTCATCAGCGCGAAGACCGCGGACACGTACCGGCGGCGGATCAACGACAAGCTCGGCGTCGGCGAGCGGGCGGAATACGTGCGGCTGGCGCTCGCGTTGAATCTGTTAGGCGGTGCCTAACGGATCAGCGCCGCGGCGTCGCCGACGGTGACGGGCAGCGCCCGGCCCGCCGCGCGGACGTCGCAACTCGGGCCCGGCGCTCCTCGCCGGCACGGCCGACGCACACGACCGGCTTCGCGCGGAGCACGGGGCCGCGCGGAACGCTACTGGCGGCGCGACGTGTGGCGGCGGTCGTCGGTGCGGCGGTCGTGGTCTCCACGCGGCCGCAGCCAGCGCCACGTGCCCCACACGCCCGGCGCGAGCGCGACGACGTAGACCGGTTGCAGCAGATCGGCCGCGAGCGGCATCCAGCGCGCGAGTCCCGCGATGACGAGCACGAGGGCCGCCGTCCATCCCCACCCCGCAGCGAGCGGCGCCCAGCGACGGTGCGTCATGCGATCACGCGCCGGGCGTGGCGGCGGGTGTGGCGGCGGGTGTGGCGGCGGATGTGGGGGCAGGCTCTGTCGCCGGCGGCGCCACGAGTGGCACCCCGTGAATCGGCGGGAAGATCGGCTGCATGTCGGGAACCACGACGTGGGGCGCGCGAAGCTCCGGCGGCAGGCTCGCGATCAGCGCCCACCGCGCCGCCCGCTCGCGCTCGGCGGCGTCGCGCGCGTCACGCGCGGCGGCGGCGCTGCGGGCCGCGTCGGCGCGGAGCGACGCGTTCTCGTCGCCGAGCCGCGCGGCCGTCGCTCGCTGCGCCGCCGCCTCGGGCTCGGCGACGGCGAGACGCGCCTGCAGCTGCCGCGCGACGGCCGGCGCGCCGCGCCGCGCGCCGGCGGCGAGCGCCACGGCGAGCGCCGTCGCGGCGAAGGTGCCGATCGCGATGCGGTCGTCGGGGAGCGTGACGACGAAGCGCAGCACGTCGACGTGGAACCAGCCGAGCGCGGTCGCGACGACGGCCGAGACGACGCCGGGGAGCGCGCCGAACAGCACGCCGATCAGCGCGACGGCGACGAGCAGGGCGAGGCGCTGGACCTCCATCGTCGCCGGCGGCAGGCCGAGGATGAGCGGCGTGGCGACGACGAGGGCGGGGAGGATCGGGGCGAGAAGGTAGCCGGCGCCGCCGCCGGTGGGCGGGGCGGGTCGGGTCGCGGAGTCGAGTGTCGCTGCCGGTGGCTGTCGGGCGGGCACGGTATCGAGAGTGAAGAGTTGCGACAGTCTACAGCGCGCGTGGCGGTCCGGGATAGCGCGAGGGCCGCGCTTCCCCGGCTCGCGTGGCCGCCGGGCGCCGCCGGGCGCCGCCGGGCGCCGCCGGGCGTCACCAGACGAATGCGCGATGCACGTCAGCATCCCCCGCTCCTCCCGCGTAACCCGGCTGAGACTCTCACCGCACCGAGGCCACTCATGTCCTGCCGCCCGTTCGCGCTCGCTGCTGGTCTCCTCTTCGCGTCGACGCTCGGCGCGCAGGCGAAGCCGACGATCGAGCAGTTTCTGAACCCCGCGTCGCCGCTCGAGCTGACGTCGGCGCACGCGGCCGACCGTGTCGCGTGGGTCGCCTACGACCGCGGGCTGCGCAACGTCTACACGGCCGCGGCGCCGGACTTCCGCGCGGTGCGGCTGACGAGCTTCCTCGACGACGACGGCGTCGACGTCACCGACGTCAGCTCTCCGACGACGGCAGCGTCGCCGTGTTCGTGCGCGGCTCGGCGCCGAACCGGCTCGGATGGGTCGCGAACCCGTCGCACGACCCCGGCGGCGCCGAGCGTGCGATCTGGGCGGTGCGCACGAGCGGGGGGCGCGCGTGGCGCGTCGCGGACGGCGCGGCGCCGGAGCTGTCGCCCGACGGGCGCTGGGTGCTGTACGTGCAGCGACGGCCAGATCTACCGCGCGCGCGTGGCCCCGAACCTCGCCGCGCTCCGGGCAGGCTCCTCCGCGACGGCCGCGGCCGACACCGGCGGGCGCGCGTTCCTCACGCAGTGGGGCGGCAGACGAGCCCGCGCTGGTCGCCCGACGGCTCGCGCATCGCGTTCGTCAGCGAGCGCGACAACCACGCCTTCATCGGCGTCTACGATACGCGCACGCGGAGCGTCGAGTTCGTGTCGCCGAGCGTGGATTGTGATGCGGTGCCGACGTGGTCGGCGGACGGACGAGCGGCTCGCGTTCGTGCGGCGCCCCGGCGTGCCGTTCGGCGCGCAGGCGCAGCAGGGCGCGGGGGGCATCGGCAACCCGGGCGGGCCGGCGGCGACGGCGGCGAGCGCGGGGCGGACGTTCGCCGGCTGTGGTCGGCGGCGGGTGGCGGCGGCGGCGGTGGCGGCGGCGCGCGGCAGCGTGCAACGACAGCTGCAACGGCGCGCGGCGGCCGGCCGGGACAGGGCGCCGACTCCGCGCTGCGCCGCTCGCCCGGGCTCTACACGGCGACGTTCGAGGGCGGCTCGACGATGCAGGTCATGGTCGCCGACCTCGGCGCGGCGCCGAAGGCGGTCGGCGGCTATCCGGCGCGCGAGCTGTGGCACGCGGCGCCGAACGAGCGGAAGTTCACCGCGCTGCGCACGCTGATCTGGGCTGGCGACGCCCTGATCTTTCCGCTCACGAACATCCAGGGCGACGAGTGGGATCGCTACTACGCGATCTCGCTCGACGAACCCGCAGCCGCAGCCGACGCTCCTCACGACGACGAACGGACTCATCGAAGACGCGACGTCGGCCGCGCTGTCGAAGGACGGACGCACGCTCTACTACATGCACGAACGCGAACGACATCGAGCGGCGCCACATCTGGGCGGTGCCGACGAGCGGCGGCGAGGAGCCGGTCGCACTGACGACCGGCGACGGGCATCGAGACGCATCCGCAGCCGCTCGCGAGCGGGAAGCAGGTCGCGGTGCTCTACTACGGCGCGAGTCGCCCGCGTCGGTCGCGCTGGTGCCCGCCCCTCGCAGGGCTCGGCGCCGGCTCCCTCCGGCGCCCCGAACGTGATCTTCCCGACGCTGCCGAAAGACTTCCCGACCGCCGCGCACGTGACGCCGGAGATCGTGAAGACGAAGGCCGCCGACGGGCTGGAGATCAGCAACCAGCTCTTCCTGCCGACCGACCTCAAGCCCGGCGAGAAGCGCCCCGCGCTCGTGTTCGTGCACGGCGGCCCGCAGCGGCAGATGATGCCCGGCTATCACTACATGCAGTTCTACCACTGGGCCTACGCGTATCAACCAGTGGCTCGCGAACCAGGGCTACGTCGTCCTGTCGATCAACTACCGGAGCGGCATCGGCTACGGCCGCGCCTTCCGCAACGCGGAGAACACGAACGCGCGCGGCAACTCCGAGTACCAGGACGTGCTCGCCGGCGCCAAGTATCTGCAGGGCAGGGCCGACGTCGATCCGTCGCGCATCGGCATCTGGGGGCTGTCGTACGGCGGGCTGCTCACGTCGCAGGCGCTCGCGCGCAACTCCGACATCTTCGTCGCCGGCGCCGACCTCGCCGGCGTGCATCTCTACGGCAGCTCGCTCGACACGGCGAGCGTCTCCTACCGCTCGTCGGCGATCTCGGCGATCGACACGTGGAAGTCGCCGGTGTTCCTCGTGCACGGCGACGACGACCGCAACGTCGATTTCGCGCAGACGGTGGGGCTCGTGCAACTGCTGCGCGCGCGGAAGATCTCCACGAGATGGTCGATCATCCCCGACGACCTGCACGAGTCGATGATCCACGCGCGGTGGATCGCGACGTGGGAGAAGATGGGGGACTTCCTGCGGCGGTACGTGTGGGAGCACACGGCGAAGGCGGCGAGCCGTTAGGCACCCCCCCCTCGCCCCCCCACCGTGCAACCGACCCGCCTCTACCTCGTGCGCCACGGCGCCACGCCGCTCACCGCCGAGGACCGCTTCTCGGGCGGCGACGGCGTGCCGCTCTCCGACGACGGTCGCTGGCAGGCGGCCCGGCTCGGCGAGCGGCTGCGCGACGCGCGGGTCGACGCGATCTACGCGAGCCCGTACGCGCGGACGCACGAGACGGCGACGATCATTTCCGGATGCCTGACGGCCGGCCCGGGCGCCGAGGGGGTCGAGACGCGCGACGGGTTGCGCGAGATGAGCCACGGCCACTGGGAGGGGCTGGCGCGCGCCGACGTCGAGGCGCGCCACGGCGACGAGTACGCGGCGTGGGAGGAGGACCCGTTCACCTTCGCGCCGGCCGGCGGCGAGTCGGGGGTCGCGGTGCTCGCGCGGGCGCTCCCGGTCGTGCGCGAGATCGTCACGCGGCACCGTGGCGGGCGCGTCCTCGTCGTGTCGCACAAGGCGACGATCCGGCTCCTGCTGTGCGGCCTGTTGGGCGTCGACGCGCGCGGCTACCGCGACCGCTTCGACCAGGCGCCGGCGTGCCTGAACGTGCTCGACTTCCGCGACCCGGTGCGCGCGCGGCTCATGCTGTTCAACGACACGTCGCACTACGCCGGCGCGACGCGGACGGCGGAGCAGAGTCTGTCGCAGTGGTGGGACCGGCCCGACGCGCGGTAGGCCGTCACGCCACCGTCAGGCCGGTCGGCGCGTCGCCGGTCAGCCGGTCGCGGACTTCACGACGCGGACCTTCGACGCGTTCTTGTGCTTCGTCCAGTCGAGGTCCGAGATCGGCGTGTCGTGGACGATGGCCGTCAGGACGTCGTCGAAGCGGACGGCTTCGGCGAACGCGACGGCCAGCTTCCAGCACGCCGACTTGAGGCCGTTCGCCTGCGCGAGCCCCGAGACGTTCGCCAGGGAGTAGACCGCGCCGTTCACTCCGTCGAGGTTCAGCGTGAACGCCGAGCTGCGGTCGAGGCCGAGCGAGCCGTAGTCGCTCGCGAAGTTGAGGCGGCGCGGTGTGTTGATCGAGTAGCCCGAGTCGCGGAACACGTACGGTGCGCTCGTCCGGTCGCCGGCGATGAACCCCTGAACGTAGAGGTCGTTCAGGTTGAAGATGATGGTGAGCTGCGTATCCGTGGGCATCCCCACGAGCTGGTGAAGGCCGTAGCCCGACGCCCGCGTCGTGTGCGGTCCCGCGAACCCGACCGTGAGCGGTGGCGGCGTCGTGAGGTCGCGGCGGATGAGCGCGACGTTGAGTGGGTAGGTCGTCCGGGTCAGCACCGGTCGTCGTCTCTCTCGGAAGGTCGTGTCGTCCGCAGGCGGTGTGTCAGGTGCCGAGCACGTGCGTGACCGTGCCGGCGGTGACGGTCGGCAGGGCGTCGAGCAGGGCGGGGAGCGCGGGGAGCAGGTCGGGGACCCGCGTCGACCGCGTTCTGATGACGACGAGCGCCAGATCGCTCGCCTGGATGTTGTGCTGGTACTCGAGCCGCCGGTCGACCGTCACGAGCACGTCGAACCCCGCCTCGCGGGCCACCCGCAGCAGCGCCTCGTTCTGCATCCCCGACCACCCCAACGCGTGGACCCGGCGGACGTCGTGGCCGACGACGGCGGCCGACACCTCGCCGGGAACCGACTCGTCGCAGAGCACGCGTCGTCGGCCGCGGACCGGCGCGTCGCCCTCGCCGTCCTCGGACGGGCGGTCGGGGGGGAGCGCGCCGGGCTTCGCGCGCCGCTCCCGTGCGAGCGCCAGCGCCGCCTGCGCCTGCTCCCGGCGCACGCTCGGAAACTGGCGCAGGAACTCGTCGAGCGTGTCGCCGCCGCCCAGGTAGTCGATCAGGCTCTGGAGCGGCACGCGCGTGCCGGCGAACACGGGCGTGCCGCCCAGGATCTCTGGGTCGCTGTGTACCACGGACGTCGGATCGCCCACGCGGGACCTCGGGAAGTCGGAGCCCCAATCTACGGCGAGCCTTCGACCTCCGCGCGCAGCATGCCGAGGAACCCGAGCCAGCCGTACGCGTAGTCGCCGACGTCGGTCGTCCGCCCGAAGCCGGCGTGCACGAACGTGAGCCGCGTGTCGCCGCCGACCGGTTCGAGCCGAAACGCGATCGTCTGCACCGGCACCGCCGGGTCGCCGCGCCAGTCGGGCCAGTCGAGCACGAGCCGCTCGTGCGGCGCGACCTCGAGGACCTGCGTCGGCCCGCCCACGACGTCGCGTCCGTCGACCGTATACCGCCAGCCGAGCACGTAGCGGCCGCCGGCGCGCGGCTCGATCTCGACCGCCGGCGCGCTCAGCCAGCGGCTCACGCGCGCCGGCTCGATCAGCGCGCGCCACACGGCGTCGACCGGGGCGTGCAGCAGCACCGTGTGGCGGACCTCGGGCGACGGGTCGTCGACGTCGGCCCGACACATCCCCGCGCGGTCGCCGAGCCACGACGCGACGTTGCCGAAGACGAGGCGCCACCAGTCGTCGATCAACTCGTGCTGGCGCGGCACGCCGAGGTCGCCGCGCACCGTGTGCGTGACGGCGAGCGTCGTGCCGCCGTCGGCGGGCGTGAAGGTGAGTCGCACCTGCGTGTCGACGCCGAACATCGGCCACGAGAAGCCGAGCGATTCGTCGGGCACCAGCTCGGTGACGCGCTGCGTCGCGGCGGGCGCGTCGCGCGCGGCGAGGGTCTGCCGCCCCCAGAACCGGTATGGCGCTCCCACCGCCGCGCCGACCTCCGCGTGCTCGGCGAACCACGCGGTGAGCGCGCGCTCGTCGGCGAACGCGGCGTAGAGCCGATCGGCCGGCGCGGGAACGGTGAACGAGGACTGGTGCGTCCATGCCATGGGCGGTCGCTCCGGCGGCGCGAGAGGGTGGGGTGCGATAGGATGCGCCGCTCGGTACACTCCGGCAACCTTTCATCGTCGGACATGACCGCCCGCCCGCTCGAGGCTCCGAGCCTCGCCGAGATCCGCGACGCCGCGGACCGCATTCGCCCGCTCGTCGTGCGCACGCCGCTCGTCCGCCTGCACGTCGACGCCCCGGCCGAGCTGTGGCTCAAGCTCGAGACGCTGCAGCCGATCGGCTCGTTCAAGCTGCGCGGCGCCGCGTACGCGATGCTCACCGCGCCGCGGTCGATGATCGAGCGCGGCGTCTACACGGCGAGCGCCGGCAACATGGCGCAGGGCGTCGCGTGGGTCGCGCGCGAGTTCGACGTGCCGTGCACGGCGATCGTTCCCGAGCACGCCCCCGCCACGAAGCTGGCCGCGATCGAGCGGCTCGGCGCGCGCGTCGTGAAGGTGCCGTACGACCGGTGGTGGCAGGTGCTGCTCGACCACGAGATGCCGGGGGTGGAGGGGATGTTCATCCACCCGGTCGCCGACCGCCGCGTCATCGCCGGGAACGGCACCGTGGGGCTCGAGATCGCCGACGACCTCCCGGCGTGGAGCGACGCGAGCGGCTCGGCCGCGAGCGAGGGGACGGACGCGGTGCTCGTGCCGTTCGGCGGCGGCGGGCTCGCGGTCGGCGTCGCGACGGCGCTGCGCGCGGTGCGCCCCGCGGTGCGCGTCTACGGCTGCGAGGTCGAGACGGCGGCGCCGCTGCGCGCCTCGCTCGCCGCCGGCCACGCGGTCGCCGTCTCCCACACGCCGAGCTTCGTCGACGGGATCGGCGGCAAGAGCGTGCTGAGCGCGATGTGGCCGCTCGTGAACGGGCGCATCCACGGTGCGCTCGTCTCGTCGCTGCGCGAGGTCGCCGACGCCGTGCGGCTGCTCGTCGAGCGAGGGCGCGTGGTGACGGAGGGGGCGGGGGCGGCGGCCGTCGCGGCAGCGCTGCGCGGGGTGCCGGAGACGCGGCGGCTCGTCGCGGTCGTGTCGGGGGGGAACATCGACCGCGACAAGCTGGCGCGGATCCTCAGCGGGGAGGTGCCGTGACGCGCGCCGTCTACCGGAGGGCGACGCTCCGCCGTTCCGCGGACGATGCGTAGCTGGTCGTCACCTTCATGCCGCCGCAGCCGCCGCTGTCGACGAATCCGAGCTTCGGATCGAATCGCGGTGCCGGCAGCATCGCGTTCGCCAGCACATCCGACCAGTCACGGGGCTTGCCGTCCCTGCCCGGCTTGGGGCGGAAGAGTTTGTAGTTCCACTTGAAGTCCATGTCGACGGTGAGAACGTCTTGAACGGCGAGTCGTAACCGTCGGAGCGGGTCGTCGCCGCATACGTTCGTGATCGTGAGCTGGATCGTGCCCGTCGGGTCTCCGTCGGTGAAGACCGGGCGGAGGCGTACGAGCGTGCGCATGGCCGCCTCGTCGTCGTCGAACTTCCGAATCCCGACGGCGATCCCCGCGTCACTATCGTCCCAATCGCCCTCCCACTGCCACGTGATCGAGCTGGGCAGGCTGTAGTCGCCCAGCGCGCATGGATCGTCCATGAGCGTGCCCGGCATCGTGCCCGGGATCCTCGGCTCGTTCTCGGAGAACGTGCCGCCGTAGAGCGCGATCCGGCTCAGCAGCGTGTCCGCCGTCGGCCTGGCGTCGAACAGGCCGTCGATCAGCTCGATCTTCGACGCGAAGTCGACTGTGTCGGGGAGACTGATCTCCTTCTCGCCGCCCGCCCGCGGCGACGGCGTATACGGCACCCCGAAGTCGATGATGTCGCGGTCGAGAGGGTACGCGGCCGTGACGTCGAATCCCGCAGCTCCCGCGCTGCCGATCGAGACGGGCGGCTGGCCCTCTCCGAAGACGGCAGTCGCGCGGGTGATGGTCAGGTGGCCGGCGTGGGGCATGCCGATCGTCCCGTCGTGCTGGTAGAGCGAATCCTCATGGTCGCCCTCACGCGCGTCGGGCAGCAAGATCGTGACTTCGTCGGTTCCCGCATGTACCACGTGGACGATCAGTCCCACGAGTGTGACCTGTAGGCGGACTCTCTTGTTCGGCATCGTCGTCCTGTCGTCGAGTGGGCGCTACGGCCCGGTGTAGATGAACGCGGCCCAGACGCGCGGCGCGCGCGCCGCGGCCCTGTGTGACTGCAGCGACTGCAACTGTGCCGCGTGGAGCGCCATCGCCGCCGGTACGCCGCGGCGGTAGCGCTCGTGAAACGTGACGAGGAGCTCCGTCGTCGCCCCGTCGTCGACGTCCCAGAGTGAGCTGACGGTCGCCGCGGCGCCGGCGCGCAGAAAGCTGTGCGCGATCCCGGCGACGGCCCCCGCGTGCGTCGGGCGCGCGCCGAGGGTGTTGCACGCCGACAGAACGACGAGCGCTGTCTTCGAGAGCCGCAGCGCGCCGATTTCCCGGGCGCTCACGACCACGGGGCCGCTGAAGACGAGATGCGAGAGTTCCGGCTGCTCGGCGTCGGCGACCGCGTGGCCGGCGAAGTGGAAGAGCGTCGACGCGGGCAGCGCGTCGAGCGCGCGCGCTCGGTCCGTGCTCGCGCCGTCGAGCACGAGCGCGCGGCGGTACAGCGCGGCGATGCGCGTCGCCTCGTCGTCGGCACCCGGGAGCGCCTCCCACCCCGCCGTCGCCGCACGACCGGCCGACTGTCCGACGACGAGCGCGCGGTCGACGTCGCGCCACCGCGATCCGCGCGCGACGGCGTCGGACGCGAACGCCGCGTTCGGCAGCGTCCTGACCTCCGCCACCTGTTCGAGCAGGTATCGCGAGCGGCGCGCGTCCCACAGCGCGACGAGAGGGATGCGCGACAGCTCGCGGTCGAGCACGACGACGAGGCGCGACGCGCGCGCGAGCTCGGCGCCGACCGGACGCAGCAGGCGGTCGAACAGCCGCGCCCGCGCGCTCGACGAGTCGACCGCCGATCGGCCCAGCTCGGAGAGCAGGGCGTCGACGCTCGATCGCGCCCGGTCGCGCGACAGCGGAATCGTGACCTGGCGCCACGTATCGTGCGTGATCGCCCAGACGACCGTGCGGTCGCGCAGCAGCGCGTAATCGAGCAGGAGCGTCCCCGGCGCGAGCGCTCGCCGGACGGACGCGATCGTCGGCGCGCGCGACCGAGGGTCGTGCCCCCACGCCGCGGTGCGCGACCGTTCGAGATACGTGAACGCGGCCGGATCGCCCTCGCGCAACGCGATCGTGATGAGCGCGTCGAACACGTCTTCCGTCGTCGCCAGATAGCTGGCGCGGACCTCGGCCGACGGAAAGCGCGCGCGGCGGCTCTCGATCGCGCGGGCCGCGCTGTCGAGCAGCGCCCGGGCGATCGCGTCGTCGTGAACGGCCTGCGATGCGAGCGCGGCCTGGTACAGCGCGTTCGGCACCGCCGTCTGCGCGTCCGCCGCCTGATACGCCCGCACCACGTCGAGCAACTCGCGCTGCGCGGCGCGCGGATCGTCCGCCGAGACGAGCTGCGCGGCGACGAGCCGGATGTCGGCGCGCAGGCGATCGCGGCCCACGCCGGGCGAGACGCGCGCGAGCCAACGCTCGGCGTGCTGCAGATTGGCGCGGGCGGAGTCGCGTCGGCCGAGGACCGCGAACGCGCGTGCGTGCTCGCGGTAGGCCCACGCCACGAACTGCGGCCGATCGATGGCGCGTGCCGCGGCGAGCGCCTCGCTCGTGATCGCGGCCGTGGCGAACGACAGCGTATCGGCGCGGGTGTAGGCCGCGACGGAGGTGAGGTGGCTCACCGCGAACGCCGACGACCGATACGGGGCGAGCAGCCGAAGCCCCCAGAGCGCCTCGACGCTTCCTGCGGCGGACTGCCCGGCGTGGGCGAGCGTCTCCGAGAGCAGCGACGCCAGCACGGCGCGGTTCTCCCTCTCCCGCGCGCGCAGCATGTGCCGAATCGCGTCACGATACAGCGGCACCGCCGCTTCCGTCGCGCCGCGCCGCGCCTGGCTCAGTCCCAGCGCCCACACGATCTTCCCCGCCAGCGCGGGCTCGCTCGCCGCCGTCTCGTGCAGCGCCCGCCGCAGCACGGTGTCCGCCGCGTCGTATCGACTGTCGTTGATCGTCGCGAGCCCGCGGTACATCGCCGCCCACCGTGCCCCCGGCGCCCGCAGCCGCCGCATCGCGCGCTCCGCGTCGCCGAGCGCGTGCGCCGCAGAGTCGTAGGCGCCGCGATTGTAGAGGGCGAAGCCGCGCGCGTAGCGGGCGTAGGCGCCGGCGAGCGTGCGCGTGCGCGTTCGGGACGCGGCGAGCGTGTCCACGTGCTCGACCGCGAGCGTGAGTCCGTGATCGCCGCCGATCGAGTCGAGCGACGCGCCGATCGACCGCGCGAGCGACAGCGCCCGCCGCGCGCGGGCCGAGTCGCCGCTCGCGACCGCGTGCCCCCAGGCGCCGAACAGCGCCAGCCCGGTCTCGCGCGCCGACTGCGGCACCGCGCGGGCGTGCGCCGGGAGCTGCGAGTCGAGCGACGGGTCGGCGAGCCACCCCTCGGCCCCGCGCGCCCACACGGTCGGGGCAGCGAGGCGGGCGAGCGACTCGGCGTGCGCGGCGCCCTCGCGTCGCCAGGCGGCGTCGGGCTCGGCGGCGACGTAGCGCGACCAGGCAGCGCGCGCGGACTCGACGAGCGACAGCCGTTCGAGGAGCAGGGCGCGGTTGAACAGCACCGGCGGCGACGAGTCGCGCGCGGCGGCTCGCTCGATCGCGTCGAGGGCGCGGAGCAGCGGACGGAGCGCCTGCTCCTGCTCGGCGAGCGCGAGGGAGGCGACGGCGAGGTCGTTCAGCGCGGCCGGGTCGGGCGACGGCGTGCCCGCGAGGCGGTCGAGCGTCGTGACCGCGGCGCGGGCGGTCGGCGCACGCACGCCGGACGCGAGGTCGAGGAGCGCGAACAGGCGCGACGCAGGCGCAGCGACGCCGCGCTCCCCGCCCGCCGCGCGGCGCTCGCCGACCTGCTGCGTCAGGCGAAGGAGCGTCGCCGTCCGACGCGCGGACGGCACCGCGCCACAGCGTCCGATCGGAACGAGGGCGCTGTCGGAGGCGCACGGCTGCCAGACCTGCTGCCGCGCGAAGCGTCCGGTCGTGAAGCGCTCCGCGAGCACTGTCGACTCGGTGCGGCGCTCGGCGACCGATGCAGGGCGCACGACGTCGCACCCGGCAGCGCCGATCGCACTGGCCACGCCGACTGCACCGGCCGCGCCGACGGCGACCCGGAATGTCCACACGACCCGCGCGACTCCATGCACGACGTCAGTCTACCGCGTGCGGGCGTGGAGCGAAGGGTCGGCGCGGGATGACGAGGAGCGATCCCAGCGGGGCGAGCGATCCGACATCCGGGACGAACGGGACTTGCGCGCGCGCAAGGAACCGGCCAACGTGAACGGCCGTTTTCGCTCGGCTCGCGAGAGCCGGAGCGTGGTGGAAGTCCCGCGGGCGCGCGGTGCCGGTGTTGGAGGTATGGACGTCGTCGGCGCAGGAGAAGTTTCGGAGTCCGAACGCCTCGTGCACGACATCCAGCGCGGCACCGGCTGAGCGAACGCCGGTACTCCGATCGCGTCGGGTCGGACGATCCTCGAGCGAACGTGTTTTCCCGTTGCGTGGCCGAACGGTGTTCTGGCCGCGTGACGTCCATCGCACCCAAACAAGGGTCATTTGCTCATGTCTAGTTTCTGGCGACGGCTCGTCGCCGGCGCGCTGACCGGCGTCCCGGCAGTGGTCGTGGCGCAGCAGGCCACGACGGTCAGCGGCACCGTGACGTCGGACGCGAACCAGCCGATCACCGGCGCGAGCGTGTCGATCACGAGCCTCGGGCTCGGCGCCGTCACGAATGCCGACGGTCGCTACAGCTTCACGGTCCCGGCCAACCGCGCGACCGGCACCGTCACGCTCTCCATCCGCCGCCTCGGCTTCTCGCCGCGGACGCAGACGGTCACGCTCGGTCGGGGCCCGGTGACGGCGGACTTCCAGCTCGCCGCGACGGCGAATCAGCTCCAGGGCGTGGTCGTCACGGCGCTCGGCGTCACGCGCGAGAAGAGCCAGCTGGGCACCGCGCAGCAGCAGATCTCGAGCGCGGAGCTGACGACGACGAAGTCGCAGAACCTCGTCAACCAGCTCCAGGGCAAGGTCTCGGGCGTCCAGATCACGAGCGGCGGCACGCCGGGCGGTTCGACGAACATCGTCATCCGCGGGCAGAACTCGCTCGCCGGCAACAACCAGCCGCTGTTCATCGTCGACGGCGTCCCGGTGTCGAACTCGACGCGCGGCGGCTCGCTCGGCAACGGCTACGACTACGGCAACGCGATCAGCGACCTGAACCCGGACGACATCGCGACGCTCACCGTGCTCAAGGGGCCGAACGCCGCGGCGCTCTACGGCTCGCGCGCGGCGAACGGCGTCATCGTCATCACGACGAAGAAGGGGTCGGCGACGGAGGGGCGGATCCGGACCGAATTCAACTCGTTCGTCACGGCGGACCGGCCGTCGGTGCTCCCCGACTGGCAGAACCAGTACGGGCAGGGCGCGGGGGGCAGCTTTCAGTTCGTCGACGGCCAGGGGAGCGGCGACTGCGACGGCTGCGACCAGAGCTGGGGCCCGAAGCTCGACGGGCGGCTCATCGACCAGTTCACCGGCAAGCAGCAGCCGTGGGTCGCGCACCCGAACAACGTGAACAACTTCTTCGAGACCGGGCTCACGCTCTCGTCGACGCTCGCCGTCAGCGGCGGCACCGACCGGGCGAACGCGCGCGTCTCGATCGGCGCCGACCAGATCAAGGGGTTCGTGCCGAACAACACGTTCCGCAAGCGCTCGGTGCTGCTGAGCGGCAACCTCGGCGTGAACAGCAAGCTGAACACGACGGCGACGGTGCAGTACATCCGCAACGGCGGCGTGAACCGCCCCGGCACCGGCTACAGCAACTCGATCCTCGAGCAGTTCTTCTGGCTCGGGCGTCAGGTCGACACCGAGGCGCTGCGCGATTACGCGAAGGGGGGCGGCGCGAACGGCGGCCCGCTCACGCGCGAGTACAACTGGAACTACAACTACCACAACAACCCGTTCTGGATCCAGTACGAGAACCCGCGCCGCGACAACCGCGACCGCTTCCAGGGCACGCTGAGCGCGACGTACCAGCTCGCCGAGGGGGTGTCGCTCCTCGCGCGCACGGGCTCCGACATCTTCCGCTTCAACGTCGACCAGAACTACGCGCCGGGCTACATCAACGGGACGTACGTCAACACGTCGTACAACGGCGGCTTCGTCTCGATCGACGACTACAACAACGAGAACAACTCCGAGGCGCTGCTCACGGTCGACCGGCCGCTGACGGGGGCGCTGCGCCTCCAGGCGACGGCGGGCGGCAACCTGCGCAACTCGGTGTTCCAGACGAAGTCGCAGGCGCTCACGGGGCTGCTCGTCGCTGGGCTGTACAACATCTCGAACGGCGCGATCGACCCGGCCCTGACGCAGCAGACGCTGCGCCGCAAGGTGAACAGCGCGTACGGCTCGGCGGCCGTCAGCTACAACGGATGGCTCACGGTCGAGGGGACGGCGCGCAACGACTGGTCGTCGACGCTGCCGCGGGGGGAGAACTCGTACTTCTATCCGTCGGGGAACGTGTCCTTCGTGCTCACGGATGCGGTGCCGTCGCTCAAGAACCGCTGGCTCAGCTACGCGAAGCTGCGCGGCTCGGTCGCGCAGGTCGGCAACGACGCCGACCCGTACCAGCTCCAGACGGTGTTCAACGGCAACTCGGTCAAGTTCGGCACACTGCCGCAGTACTCGCTGAACGACGTGCTCGCGAACGCGACGCTCAAGCCGGAGATCACGCACTCGGACGAGGGCGGGCTCGAGCTCGGGCTGTTCGACGGCCGCGTGACCTTCGACGGCTCGGTGTACAACAAGTACACGCAGAACCAGATCTTCAACGTCGCGATCTCGGCCGCGTCGGGCTTCACGAACCGCGCGATCAACGCCGGCAAGATCACGAACAAGGGCGTCGAGGCGCTCATCAGCGTCGACGCGGTGCGCGACTGGCACGGCCTCGGGTGGTCGAGCCAGTTCAACTACGCGCGGAACCGCAACGCGGTCGCCGAGCTCACGCAGGGCGTCAGCTCGATCGTGCTGAGCCAGGGCCTGTTCGGCGACATCAGCGTCGAGGCGCGCGTCGGCGAGCCGTTCGGCGTCATCCGCACGAAGGCGTTCGAGCGCGACGCCCAGGGGCGGCTCGTCGTCGACGGCGGCCTCCCGATCCAGGAGGACACGCTCACCGCCTTCGGCAACATCCAGGCGAAGTGGACGGGGGGGTGGAACAACACGTTCAGCTACAAGGGGGTCACGCTGAACGCGCTCGTCGACTTCCGCCGCGGCGGGAAGCTGGTCAGCTACACGAACTACATCGGCGACTACTCGGGCGTGCTCGCGAGCTCGCTCCGCGGGCGTGAGGCCGACTACGACGCGCCCGGCTACGTCGTGCGCGGCGTCACGGCGACTGGCGCCGCGAACGCGGACACCGTCACGTCGGAGCAGTACTTCCAGTCGCTCTTCGGCTCGCTCGAGAACTACATCTTCGACGCGGGCTACGCGCGGCTCCGCGAGCTGCGCGTCGGCTTCGACCTGCCGGCCCGCATCTCGCGCCGCCTGAGCGCCGAGAACGTCAGCCTCACGCTGACCGGGCGGAACCTGTTCTTCTTCTCGAAGAACGCGCCGAACATCGACCCCGAGTTCGCCTACAACACGGGCAACTTCCAGGGCGTCGAGTACGCCTTCCCGTCGAACCCGCGCAGCATCGGCATCAACGTGCGCGTCACGCCGTGACCTCGCCTCTGACGCCCACCCGAGAACTCATGACTACTCAGCAGACCACGCCCGGCGGGCGCGCGGCCGCCTGGTCGGCGCTCCGCGGCGCCGCCCTGCTCGCCGGCGCGCTCGCCGCGGCCGCGTGCGATACGGACTCGATCACCGACATCAACGTCAACCCGAACAGCCCGATCACCGCGCCGTCCGGCCCGGTGTTCACGACGGCGGCACGCGTCGCCGTCACCCGCTGGCTCGGCAGCGGCTACTCGCTGCGCGCGACGGAGCTCGTCGCGCAGCACGTGGCCGAGGTGCAGTACCCGGAGAGCGACCAGTACATCCGCCTCGGCGCGAACAGCACGAGCGGCTTCTTCGACAACGCGTACGCGGGCGAGCTCGAGGACCTGACGCAGGTCGCGAAGGCCGGGCAGGCGACGAAGGACCCGGGGATCTACGCGCCGGCGCTCGCGCTGCGCGCCTGGGTGTTCGGCTACCTCACCGACACGTTCGGCGACATCCCGTACACGCAGGCGCTCCAGGGCGACTCGTCGGTCTCGGTGACGAGCCCGACGTACGACGCGCAGAAGGACGTCTACACGGGGCTGTTCACGACGCTCACGCAGGTCAGCGCCGACCTCGCGTCGGCGCCGGCGGGGGGCCGCACCCTCGGCACCGCGGACCCGATCTTCTCGGGGAACTTCGCGGCGTGGCAGCGGTTCGCGAACTCGCTCCGCGCGCGTCAGGCGATGCGCCTCGCGAACGTGGACCCGACGACGGCGCGCACGCAGGTGGCCGCCGCGCTCGCCGCGCCCGGCGGGCTCATCTCGTCGAACGCCCAGAACGCGCGGCTCACGTGGCCAGGCGGCGTGAACGCGAACAGCAACTCGTGGGCGGTGAACTTCCAGTCGCGCGACGACCACCGCATCTCGAACACGTTCATGACGGTGCTGCGCGACCGGAGCGACCCGCGCGTGACCGTCTGGGCGCAGCTCGCGCAGCGCGACACGAGTGCCGGTCCGATCGTGAAGTACTGCGCGGGCACGACGCCGTGCTACGTCGGGCTGCAGAACGCGCTGCAGCACTCGCAGGCGTCGCCGTTCGTGCCCTACACGTCGCGTCCGGGCATCATCTTCTACCCGGCCTCGACGACCTACGGGGTGCGCGGCGGCGCCGGGACGACGACGCCGTCCTATCTCATGACGTTCGCCGAGGTCAGCTTCATCAAGGCCGAGGCGGCGGAGCGCGGATGGATCGCCGGCAGCGCGGCGACGTTCTACCAGGACGGCATCCGCGCCTCGATGCAGCAGTGGGGGGTGAGCGACGCCGCGATCGCGACCTACCTCGCGCAGCCGAATGTCGCGTACACGCCGGGGACGGCGGGGCTCAAGCAGATCGCGATCCAGAAGTGGATGGCGCTGTTCACGGACGGCGGCCAGGCGTGGGCGGAGTTCCGCCGCACCTGCCAGCCGGCGACGATCAAGCCGGGCCCGTCGGCGAACATCAATCAGATCCCGCGGCGCTTCGCGTACTCGGTGACCGAGGTCCTGACCAACAAGGCGAACGTCGACGCCGCGATCGCGCGGCAGGGGGCGGACGACCTGACGGCGCGGATGTACTGGGACAAGGCGCCGACGGCGGCCCCCACGTACGAGGCAGGGTGCGGGGTCCGCTGAGCGCCTGACGGCGCCCACGGCTCGAACGAACGCGTCCCCGGCGAGAGTCGCCGGGGACGCGTTCGCCGTCACGACATCCGTCCGAGGAATGCACACATGGAACGACGCACGTTAGGCCGCAGCGGACTCGACGTCTCGGCGCTCGGCCTGGGCTGCATGGGGCTCAGCTTCGGGCTCGGCCCGGCGGTCGATCGCGGGCAGGCGGTCGCGCTCATCCGGGCGGCCGTCGAGCGCGGCGTCACGCTGTTCGACACGGCGCAGGTCTACGGCCCGTTCACGAACGAGGAGGTCGTCGGGGAGGCGCTCGCTCCGTTCCGCGATGAGGTCGCGATCGCGACGAAGTTCGGATTCCACCTCGTCGACGGCGCGGTCGACGGACAACCCGTGGGGCTCGACAGCCGCCCCGACTCGATCCGCCGCACGACGGAAGGCTCGCTCACCCGGCTCCGCGTCGAGACGATCGACCTGCTCTATCAGCACCGCGTCGACCCGAACGTCCCGATCGAGGACGTCGCCGGCACGGTGCAGGAGCTGATCGCCGAGGGGAAGGTGCGGCACTTCGGGCTGTCGGAGGCGGGGGCGAACACCGTCCGCCGCGCGCACGCCGTGCAGCCCGTGACCGCGCTGCAGAGCGAGTACTCGCTCTGGTGGCGCGAGCCCGAGGCGGAGATCCTGCCGACGCTGGAATCGTTAGGCATCGGCTTCGTGCCGTTCTCCCCGCTGGGCAGGGGCTTCCTCACCGGCACGATCGACGCGTCGACGACCTTCGACCCGACGGACTTCCGCAACACGGTGCCGCGCTTCGCGCCGGAGAACCGCGCGGCGAATCAGGCGGTCGTCGAACTCGTCGGCACGCTCGCCGCGCGGAAGGGGGTGACGCGGGCGCAGCTCGCCCTCGCCTGGGTGCTCGCGCAGCGACCGTGGATCGTGCCGATTCCGGGCACGACGAAGGTGCATCGCCTCGACGAGAACCTCGCCGCGGCGGACGTCACGCTCACGGCGGACGAGCTGCGCGACATCGACGTGGCGACGGCGCAGCTCACCGTGCACGGCGCGCGCTACTCCGACAACTCGCAGCGGATGATCGATCGCTGATCGCGCCTAACGCGTCCACACGAGGATCGCGCCGCACGGATTGCGCAGGTCGCGGAACTGCGCGGGCACCGTGGCCGGCGAGACGTAGACTTCGATCGCCGCCATGTCGTTCACGCCGACCACCTCGTCGAGCTCCGCGTCGGGGGTGCGGACGCCGTCGACCCAGACCATCGGCTGGCAGTTGCGAAAGCGCACCGCCGAGCCGATACGCCCCGACGGCACGAGCGTCACGCCGGGCGCGCCGCGGATCGCGTCGCTCGCGCGCTGCGGCTTCTTCTTCCGGAGCTCGGCCAGGTCGAGGAAGTAGCCGCCACGGTGCATCGACCGGCGCTGCTGGAACGAGGCGATGCGCGCGTTCGACGTCGAGGGGTCGTCGACGACGGTGACGCCGTCGACGTCCTGCGCCGCGGCGACGAGCACCACGTCGAGCGCGCCTTCGGCCCGCGTTCCGTTCGCCCGGAGCGACGCCGCGTCGATCCGTACCTGGCGTGCCTGGAAGCCGAGTCGGCGCACGGTGAGCACCGCGCTGCCGGCCGGGCCGCTCACGGCGTAGTGCCCGTCACTGCGCGTGTGCATCGCCGCCGACTCGACGCCGCCGACCGTGAGCCGCACGTCGACGTCGGCGATCGGCGCGCGCGACGCGTCGGTGATGACGCCGGAGAGCATGATGAACTGCGGCGCCGGCGCCGGCGGCTGCGCGGCGAGGCAGGGGGCCGTCAGGCAGACCGCCGTGACGGAGATCGTGTACAGCGTACGCATCGGTGCTCCGGTCAGCGCGTCATGCCGTAAATCAGGTAGTTCGTCGCGATCTTGTACGCGTCGTTCGAGACGTTCACCGGGAAGTATCCCTGCCCGGACCACTCCATGAAGTCGCCGACGTCGGTGTTGTAGTTGACGACGACCGTCAGCCGCTTCGTCGGATCGTTGTCCTCGTGAACGCCGAGGAACTCGGCGCGCAGCCGCGAGTCCTGCGGGTGCGACATGCGGAGCGAGTCGAGGCGGAAGAAGGCGTCGAACACCGGGTCGGACGGACCGATGGGGACGAAGCGGGCCTCGGGGAGCACGCGGCGCAGCTGCCGCTCGAAGTTGTCCCACTCGCCGCGCATGAAGTCGTCGACGATGAGGAAGCCGCCCTTCGCGAGATACGTGCGCAGCCCCTCGACCTCGCGGTCGCTCGGCAGCCAGTAGCCGGGCTCGGAGAGGTACGCGATCGGGTCGCGGAGCAGCGCCGGGTCGTCGAGCGTGTGGATGTTGCTGCCGGTCACGTGTGGCCGCACGGTCGTCAGCTCGTCGACGATGCGCATGAAGTTGCGCTCCATGTCCGGGTAGTCGAACTCCCAGCCGCTGCGTCGGTAGACGGTGTAGCGGATGCGCGCGAACGTGAAGCGGCCGTCGTACGCCACGTTCGGGTCGAACCGCATGAAGCGCTGCGAGCCGGCGTCGGTCGTCGCGGCGAGGAGGGCGCCTACCAGCACGCCGCGGAGCACGGAACGTCGCATGACGAAGAGTCGAAGAGCGGACAGGCGCCCCACGAGCGACTGCGGGCCCGGCGGGTATCAGGGAGTACGATACAGGTCCACGATCCGCTGCGCCGCGGCCGGCGGCGTGAGGCCGGCCGCGGCGCCCGAGCGGTTCGTGAGCACCCACGCCGCCAGCCCCTCGTCGGGGTAGCGCACGACGGCGGTCGCGAAGCCGCGCGTCGAGCCTGTGTGGCTCACGCGAAACGCGTTGCCGCCGCGCGTCGTGTCGCGGTCGACGAACCAGCCGTAGCCGTACGCCGCCGTCGGCGCCGCGGGGAGCGTCGGCGGCGTCCAGGCGAGCGCCTGCGCGTCGGCGGAGACGAGGGTATGCCGCGCGATCGCCGCGTCCCACCGCGCGAGGTCGACGAGCGACGTGTAGATCCCGCCGTCGCCGAGCACCGCGCTCGTGCTGCTCTGGTCGGTGCGGCGCACGGTGCCCGTCGAGTCGACCGTGTAGCCGAACGCGCGGTGCGCGACCGGTGGGCCGGCGTCCTCGCGGGCGAGCGTGCCCGACATGCCCGTCGGTGCGAACAGCCGGTCGCGCAGCAGGTCGGGGAAGCGCCGGCCGGTCGGGCGGCTCGCGATCAGCGCGAGCAGCGCGTACCCGGTGTTGCTGTACCGGTACTGCGTGCCCGGCGCGAAGCGCGGGCCGCTCGCCTTCGCGATGAGGGCCGGGACGTCGGCGTCGTGTACCTGCGTCGTGCCGGCCGCGACGAAGTCCTCGTAGTCGGGGAGCCCCGACGTGTGCGTCAGCAGTTGGCGGATCGTGACGCCGTATGCCCACGCCGGCAGCGCGTCGAAGTACGGGCCGATGACGTCGCTGTCGCGCAGCCACCCGTCGGCGGCGAGGCCCATGACGAGCGTCGCCGTGAACTGCTTCGACAGCGACGCGAGGCGGAAGTTCGTCTGCGGCGTGACGGGCGTGCGCGCCTCGACGTCGGCGAGGCCGTAGCCGCGGGCGAGCAGCGTGCGGCCGTCGCGGACGACGAGCACCGCGGCGCCGGGCCCGTCGGGCCGCGCGTACGGCGCCATGACGCGATCGACCTCGGCGGCGGCGGCGGCGGCGGCGGCGGCGGCGGCGGCGGCGCTGCTCGCCGGGTCGTCACGCACCGCCGGCTGCGCGGCGATCCAGTCCCACGTCGCGGCGAGCCGCGCGCGGGCGGCGGCGGCGTCTCCGGGGAGCAGGAACCGCTGCGCGATCAGCGTCTGCGCGGCGGTGTCGACGCGCGCGAGGTAGGTCGCGCGCGATCCGTACAGCCGCTCGAGGCTCGGCCGCGGGTCGCCGCGCGCCGTACGCTCCGCCTCCGTGCGCGGCAGCGGGATGAACGTGCCGGCGAAGCTCACGAGCTGGTCCGACGCGGCGAGCGACGGGCCGCGGAGCTGCCACGGGTAGTACGTCGCGAGCGGCGCGCGGAGCTCGACGCTGCGCATGCCGCCGAGGTCGTTGCCGAGCGAGTCGACGCGCGGCACGAGGACGGCGTACGGCGCGCCGACGCGCGGCGGCTCGCTGTCGATGACGCCGCGCGCCCATCCGGCGCCGAACGACAGCCGCGCGGGGCGGTACGGACTGCGGGCCACCTTCACCCCCGGTATCGGCGGCACGCGCAGCGACTCGGCGCGCACGAGCGTGCGCGCCGCGAGCGTCGGGTACGCCGACGCGGGCGGAACGCGATCGGCCTGCACCCAGTCGACGAGCGCGACGAGCAGCGCGCGGAGGGCGAGGCGCTGGTCGAGCGGGTCGCCGCGCCAGGCGACCGGGGCGCGGGGCCCCGAGCCAGGCGACGGATCGGTGTGCTGGGTCGGCGGGAACGCCGCGGGACTCGAGTGCTGCGCCGAGTTGATGACGTAGCGGCGCTCGCTGGGGAGGAAGCCGACGTCGGCGCGACCCGTCCGGCGTGGTGTGCGTGAGCGACGCCGCGCGCCCCCAGTACTCGTAGCCGCCGTCGACGTAGAAGACCTTCGGCGGCTCGACCGGCGTGTACGCGATGCGCATGGCGCCGCGCAGCGAGCCGCGTGCGCCGGTGACCGGGTCGGTCGCGTCGAGGCTCGTGAACGGAAAGAGGTCGGTCGGATAGAAGAACGTGGAGTACGGCTGCGCGTCGCGCGACGGCTGGGCGAAGCGGTGGTTGAAGCTGCCACGCCCCGCGCCGGCCGTGTGCGCGAAGATGCCGTCGAACGCGCGTCGGCCGCGCTCGTCGGTGTTGAAGCCCTGGTACAGGAAGTGGCGGAGGAAGCGCCCCGTCTGCGACACGCCGTAGGCGATGCCGCGGCGCGTCGGCGCGAGTGCTCGTCGAGTCGTACTTGAGCCACGAGACGACGTCGCGCACGGCGGCGAGCCCGGTGCCGACGACGACCGGGTCGGCCGCGCGGTAGACGACCTCGTAGATCTTCCCCGCCTCGAAGCCGCTCGCCATGTAGACGTCGTCCCGGTCGTCGACCACCGTGCCCGCCGAGTCGCGGCGCGAACCGCCAGGCGGAGCGCGGGATCACGACGGCGCGGCGCGAGCGGGGCGTCGCGCACGGTGAGCACGGTCGCCGGGTCGTCGGGATCGGCGACCGGGTAGCCGAGCGCCTGCGACGTGGCGACGCGGTGGCCTAACGGGATCGTGCGCGTCGGCGCGTCGACGGTGATGTCGCTGCGCACGACGCCCGTGATCGGCGCGCCGTTCGGTGCCCGCGCGACCGGCGGGGAGAAGTGCAGCGGCCCGCGCCCGGCAGGATGTCCCACTGCCAGCCGATCATCATGACCGATAGCCCGCGACGCAGCAGGCAGCGCGTCGCCGTAGTACGCGCTGTCGGTCGGCGCCGCGCCGCGTGCCGCGCGTCCGAGGTGGAAGACGCCCACCGTCATGTTGCCGCGGTTGACGACGTCCACGAGCGTGACGCCGGTCCCGCGCGCCGCGTCCGACGGGCGGAGCATCACGAACTCGCGACCACGCCTCGACCTCGCCCGCCGCGTTGCGCGGCGCGAGCGCGAGGTCGACGATCTGGCGGTTCGCGGCGTTCGCGCGGGTCGAAGGCGAAGTACACGCGTCCGGTGACGCGCTCGTACGCGCCGGCCCTCCCGAACGACGCCGGCCGATCGGCTCGCGGCGGTCGACGACGACGCGCACGACGCGCGCGTCGGCCGAGTGCGGGAGCGCCGCGACCACGAGCAGCGCGGCGAGAACGAAGCGGAGAATGCGCATGCCGAGAAGTTTGGCGCGCGGCTACATTCGTCGCCAATGTCGCCCCCGCCCCGATCGACGCCACGGCGCGTGACGTACGACCGCGCCTACTTCGACAAGTGGTACCGCACCCCGGGCTCGCGCGTGCGCACGGCGGCGCAGTGGACGCGCCTCGTCACCTTCGTGCTCGCCGCCGCCGACCACGTCCTCGGCCGGCCGGTGCGGACGGTGCTCGACGTCGGCGCGGGGGAGGGGAACTGGCAGCCGGTGCTGCGGCGACTGCGCCCGAGCGTTCGCTACCAGGGCGTCGACCCGAGCGAGTACGCGGTGCGGCGGTTCGGCCGGCGGCGCACGATCGCGTTAGGCGACCTCGCGTCGCTCGACACGCTCGCCCTGTCGCACGACCGCTACGACCTCGTCATCGCGAACGGGGTGCTCAACTACCTCGAGCCCGACGCGCTCCGCGCCGCGCTGCCGCGACTGGCGGCGCGGGCGAGCGGCATGCTGTTCCTCGAGCTCTACACGAACGCCGACGACATCAAGGGCGACACGGGCTTTCCGCAGTTCCGCCCGGCGACGTGGTACCGGCGCACGCTGCACGACGCGGGGCTCGTCGCGTGCGGGCTGCACTGCTACGTGCGGCGTGACGAGACGTGGCGGCTGGCGGAGCTGGAGCGGTCGGGCTGAGGCGAGGCAGTCGCGGCGGACGTGCCGCCTCGTGCTCGACGTCGATGCCACGCCGGTACGTGCTCGCCGCGTCAGGCGGTCGCGTCCGCGCCGTGCAGCAGCGTCCGCGTCGCCGCGTGCGACGGCGCGTCCACCACCTCGCGCGACGGTCCCTCCTCGACCACCTGCCCGTCGGCGAGCACGGCGACACGGTCGGTGTAGCCGCGCACGAAGTCGACGTCGTGCGTCGAGATGAGCAGCCCGCGCCCCTGCGCCGCGAGCGCGCGCAGCGTGTCGCCCAGCGCGGCCCGCCGCGCCGGGTCGAGCGCGGCGGTCGGCTCGTCCATGAGCAGGAAGCGCGGGGTCCGGGGCGAGCGCCCGGGCGATCGCGACGCGCTGCGCCTGGCCGCCCGAGAGCTCGCGCGGGTACGCCCCGGCGCGCGCGTCGACCCCGAGCTCCGCCAGCAGCGCGTGCGCGCGCGACTCGGCCGCGCGCGCGCGGCCAGCGCGTGCACTGGAGCGGCGCGAGCGTGACGTTGTCGAGCGCGGTGAGGTGCTCGAACAGGGCGTGCGCCTGGAACACCATGCCCACCGCGCGGCGCAGCGCGCGCAGCCGCGACTCGGGCGGAACGGGCCCGGGCGCGAGCGCGAGTGCCGTGACCGGCCACGCTCACCGTGATGCGCCCCGACGAGAACGGCTGCAGCGCGGCGACCGAGCGGAGGATCGTCGACTTGCCGGAGCCGGAGAGCCCCATGAGCGCGCGCACCTCGCCGGGCGCCACGTCGAGGTCGACGCCGCGCAGCATGTGCAGCGCGCCCGCCGCGGAGCCACGCGAGACGTGCAGCGCGCGCACCACGAGCCCGGGCGCCGACCCGGCCGGGACCGAGCTCATACGAGACTCAGCCGCCGCTCGAGGCGGCGCGCGACGCGCGACAGCGGGAGCGACAGCGCGAGGTAGGCGACCGCGCAGAGGATGCCCGGCACGACCCAGCTCCCGACGTTCGTCGCGTAGATCGCCGTCTGCTTCGTGAGCTCGACCACCGTGATGACCGAGACGAGCGACGAGTCCTTGAGCAGCGCGACGAAGTCGTTCGTCATCGGCGCGAGCGCGAGGCGGAAGCGCCTGCGGGCCGCGCACGAGCCGCAGCGCCTGCCACTCGGAGAGGCCGAGCGTGCGCGCCGCCTCGAGCTGCACCCGCGGGATCGCTTCGAGCGCGGCACGGTAGATCTCGGACTCGTACGCCGCGTAGTTGAGCCCGAGCCCGAGCACGCGCGGCGCGCGAACGCCGGAAGGCGCACGACGTCGGCGAGCCCGTAGTAGAGCACGAACAGCTGCAGCAGCACCGGCGTGCCGCGCATGACTTCGACGTAGACGGCGAGCAGCGCGCGCAGCGGCGCCGGCCCGTACACGCGCCCCGCCGCGACGCCGGACGCCGACGGCCACGGCGAGCGGCATCGCGAGCGACGAGAGGGCGAGCGTCACGCCGGCCGCGCGGAGGAGCGCCGGGAGATACGCGACGACGGCACTCGGTCCCGGCGCCGGCGCACCGTTCGGCACGGCGTCCGCACCGCCCCGGATCCGCGAGCACGCGCTGGAAGTGCGCACGCTGCACCTCGCTCCACACGCCCCACCTGCGGAACGTCCGCTCGAGCGAGCCGTCGCGCATCCGGGCACGAAGGATCGCGTTCACCGAGTCGCGGAGCGCTCCGTTCCGCGCGCGCGAGCACGCCGACGTAGTGCCCCGTCGCGATCGGTGCCGGCTGGATCACGAACGCGTCGCCGAGCCGGCGCCGCGCCCGGTCGGCGATCACGTTGTCGAGCAGCACGGCGTCGACGCGGCCCGCTCACGAGGTCGTCGTACGGGTGCACGTCGTCGTCGTACGACACCGGCACGACGCCGCAGCCGCGCTCGCGCGTCGAGCAGCAGATCGTACGCCATCGTGCTGCCGAGCGTCCCGACGCGGCGGCCGGCGAGGTCGGCGAGGGTGCGGAAGCGCGCGCTGTCCGCCGGGCGCACGGCGAGCACTTCGTGGAACTCGAAGTACGGCAGCGTCACCGCGTGCTGCGCGCGCAGCGCCGGCCGGTCCTCGAGCCCGAGAGCGCGACGTCGAAGTCGCCGCGCTCCGCCGACTGCTCGAGCGACGCCCACGCCACCTGCACGAAGGTCGCGGTGCGTCCGAGCCCGCGCGCGAGCATCTCCGCGATCTCGACGTCGAAGCCGCGCACCTGCCGCGGGTCGCGCGGGTCCGCCTCGACGAACGGCGCGCCCCCTTCGGCGTCCCCGCCCCAGCGCAGCGGCGGTTGCGCCCGGGCGGACCTGCCGAACGACAGCAGGAGGATGGGAACGATCCATGACCGCGCTGTCGCTCTCATGGGTTCTCGGCTCTCCCGAACAGCAGGTGCAGAAACGGCTTCGCCTCGGGCCGGCTGAACACGTAGACGTGGTCGCCGGGCTTCAGCACGGTACGTCCCTTCGGCGGGATCATCTCGCGGTCGCGGACGATGAGCACCGCCGACGCCCCCTGCGGAAAGCCGAGGTCGCGGAGCGCGACGTTCGCCGGCGCGATCGCCTCGTCGACGTAGAACGACAGCAGCTCGCCGGTCATCTCCTGCATGCTCTCGACCTCGAGCACCGCGGCCGGCGGCGGCGGGTCGCCCGACTCGAGGCCGAGTCGGCGCGTGAGCCACGAGACCGTCGTGCCGGGGAGGATCGCGTTCACGACGACGACGAAGAACACGACGTCGAACACGCGCGCCGCGCCGGGCGCGCCGTTCAGGACCGGATACGTCGCGAGAATGATCGGCACCGCGCCGCGCAGCCCGACCCAGCCGACGTACGCGACGTCCTTGCGCGCGTAGCCGCGGAACGGCAACAGACAGAGCACGACGGCGAGCGGCCGCGCGATCACGGCGAGGAACAGCGCGAGCAGCAGCCCGGTCCCGGCGACCGACACGAGCCGCGACGGGACCACGAGCAGCCCCAACACGAGGAACATCGTGATCTGGCTCAGCCAGCCGAGCGCGTCGTGGACGCGGAGCAGGCCGTGTCGGAACGGCAGCCGCCCCTCACCGACCATCACGCCCGCGAGGTAGACCCCGAGGAAGCCGCTGCCGTGCGCGATCGTCGGGAGGCCGAAGGCGAGGAACGCGACGCCCAACGTGAGCGCCGGATAGAGGCCGCCCGCGGGGAGGCGGATGCGCGAGAGCATGGTGCGGGCGCCCCACCCGATCCCGAGCCCGATGGCGCTGCCGATGACGATCTCGCGGACGACCTCGACGGCGAGCATCCACCCGACCGGCGCCGACGGATCGAGCAGGTGACGCGTCGCCTCGATGGTCAGGATGAACGCCATCGGGTCGTTGAACCCCGACTCGACCTCGAGCGTCGCGCCGACGCGGTGCTTCAGGTGCAGCCCGCTCGAGCGCAGCACCGAGAACAGCGCCGCCGCGTCGGTGCTCGACACGATCGCGCCCAGCAGCAGCGCGTGCGGCCACGCGAAGCCGAGCACGTGCGCGCCTGCGGCGACGAGTCCCGCCGTGGCGACCACGCCGACCGTCGCGAGCACCCCCGCCGGTCCGAGGACGCGGCGCACCTCGGACGACGGCGTGTTCAGCCCGCCGTCGAACAGAATGAGCGCGAGCGCGGTGCTCCCGAGCCGGAACGCGAAGTCGTAGCGCTCGAACGGCACGCCGCCGATCCCCTCGGCCCCCGTCAGCATGCCGATGCCGAGGAACACGAGCGTGAGCGGGACGGCGACGCGCCGCGACGCACGGCTGAACACCACGCTGATCACGAGCAGCGCGCCGAACGTCGCGAGCAGGATCGCGGTGGCGAGCGGTTCGAGACTCATCGGCGTCTCACGCGCTCGTGACCGCGCGCGGACGGCGCGCGGCGTCAGGCACCGTTCCGTCCGGCCGTCTCGTCAGGCACGTGTGATCTCCGTCGTCGCGCCACGCCGCAGCTCGACCACCGCGACTTCGGGCGGCGTCCCGAGGCGGAACGGAATTCCCCAGAAGTTGGAGCCGGGGTGGACGTAGAGCGCGGCGTCGCCGTCGACGTAGCCGCCCATCGGATGCCTGTTGAACGGCGACGCGAGGCTCCAGCCGAGCCGCGGGATCGCGAGCTGTCCCCAGTGCGTGTGGCCGCTCAGCGTGAGCCGAACGCCGCGCCGCGCGAGCGACGGCCAGAGCACGGGGTTGTGGGCGAGCGCGATGACGAACGCGTTCGCCGGCACGCCATCGAACGCCTCGTCGAGCTCGGGTCCGCCGAACGCCGTGCCGCGCCGCCCTCCTGCCGGGTCGCCGGTTCCCAGCAGCACGAGCCGCGCGCCGTCGCGCTCGATGGGCCGCCACGCGTTCACGAGCACCGTGAGTGGCAGCGCCTCGAGTCGCTCGCGGACCGCCGGCCAGCCGGCGTACACGTCGTGATTCCCGGGAACGGCGAAGGTGCCGAACGGCGCCGAGAGCGCGCCGAGTGCGCGCGCGTAGCACGGAACGTCGCCGGCGTGATCGTCGACGAGATCGCCGGTGACGACGATCAGGTCGGGGCGCGCCGCCGCGGCGAGCGCCGCGATGCGCGCGAGGTGCCGGCGCGACGTCTGCGGCCCGACGTGCGTGTCCGAGATCTGCACGATGCGCAGTCCGTCGAACGCCGGCGGCAGGTCGGGCAGTCGCACGGTCACGTGGGTGCGCGTGAGCCGCCGCGAGCCGAAGAACCCGAGCAGCGCGAACACGACGTACAGCACCGCCACGACCGCGAGCGACCAGCGCCCGACACGTCCCGCGCGCCCCACGACGGCGCCGCCGATGCCGCCGAGCAGCCCGGCGATCGCGAGCAGCGGCAGCGCGAGCTGCGCGTAGACGAACGGCCGCAGCACGAGCAGCCGCGACAGCGCGCCCGGCGTCCGCCCGCCGCCGCGGCCGTGCACGATGACGGCGATCGGCGCGGTCGTGAGCGCGACGAGTCCGAGCACGCCGAGCCACCCGCCGACGATGACCGGCGCGAGCAGCGTCCCGACGATGCTCCACCAGAGCGCGAGCCAGAGCGCGACGAACCACAGGAACCTCGGCATGCCGCATCATAACGGCGTCGCGGCTACACTCCGGGGATGACCGAGGCTCGAACGCCGCCCGCCGCGCTCGCCGCGCGCGACGTCGCCCACGCGTATGGCGACGGCCCCGGCGCGGAGTCCGCGCTCGACGGCGTGACGCTGCACGTCGCCGGCGGCACCGCGTGCGCGCTCGTCGGCGAGAGCGGTTCGGGAAAGACGACGCTGCTCCGCTGCTTCAACCGCATGGTCGAGCCGGCGCGTGGCACGATCGCGGTCGGCGGCGTCGACGTGCGCGACACGCCGGCCGTCGCGCTCCGCCGCCGCGTCGGGTACGTGCCGCAGCACGGCGGGCTGTTGCCGCACTGGACGGTCGCCCGCAACGTCGCGCTCGTGCCGACGCTGCTCGCGCTGCCGAACGCGCGCGAGCTCGCGGCCGACGCCCTGGCGCTGGTCGGGCTCCCGGTCGAGCGCTTCGGCGCGCGCTTTCCGCACGCGCTCTCCGGCGGGCAGCGACAGCGCGTCGCGCTCGCCCGCGCGCTCGCCGCGCGTCCCGGCGTGATTCTGCTCGACGAGCCGTTCGGCGCGCTCGACGCGATCACGCGCGGCCGACCTGCAGTCCGCGTTCGCCGACGTGCGGCGCTCGGTCGGCGTGACGACGCTGCTCGTGACGCACGACCTCGCGGAGGCGGCGCGGCTCGCCGACACGGTGGCGGTCATGCGCGCCGGGCGCATCGAGCAGTGCGCGCCGTTCGCGACGCTGCGTGACGCGCCGGCGACCGAGTACGTCGCGACGCTGCTCGCGCGCGTGGACGCCGGCGCCCGGGCGCTGCGCTCGGCGTGACCATGCGGCCGATACGGTGGAGGGCACTCGCGCTGGGTGCCGCGTCGAGTGCCGCGCTCGCCGTCGGCTCGGCGCGCTGCGCAGGCGCCGACCGCGACAGCGGGCTCACGCGACCGACGCGCCGGTCGTCGTCGCGTCGAAGCCGTTCGGCGAGTCGTACCTGCTCTGCGAGCTGTTCGCGCAGCTGCTCGAGTCGCGCGGACTCGCGTGTCGTGCGGCGCCCCGGACTCGGCGCCACGGAGGTCGCGTTCGGCGCCGTCCGCCGCGAACGCGGTCGACGTCTACCCCGAATACACGGGCACCGGACTGCTCGCCGTGCTGCACGACTCGCTCGCCGGCGTCGCGGCGCGCGACCCGCGCGCCGTCTACGCGCACGTCGCGCGCGGCATCGGTGCGGCGCTGGGGCGTGCGGTGGCTCCGCCGCTCGGCTTCCAGAACACGTATGCCGATCGCCGTGCGGCGCGCGACGGCGGACAGCCTGCGACTCCGCACGCTGAGCGACCTCGCGCGCGCGGCGGCCGCGACTCCGCGCCGGGCTCACCGCCGATTTCATCGGCCGCCCCGACGGCCTGCCGGGACTCGCGCGGCGCCTACGGACGTGCGCTTCGCGCGACGTGCGCCCGCTCGCGCCGGCCGTGAAGTACCAGGCGCTCGCGACCGGGCGCGGTCGACGTGATCGACGGCTACTCGACCGACGGCCTGCTCGCGCGGTACGACCTCGTCGCGCTGGTCGACGACCGGCGCTTCTTCCCTCCGTACGAAGCCGCGGCCGTGCTCTCGCCGCGCGCGCGCGTCGCGGGCCGACGTCGTCGCGACGCTCGCGCTGCTGAGCGGCCGGCTCGACGAGGCGCGCGATGCGCGCGCTCAACCGCCGTGTCGAGGTCGACGGCGAGGACGTGGCCCGCGTCGCGGCGTCCGTGCTGCGACTCGCTCGGCCTCACGTCGCGAGCGGCCGACGCCACGCGTGACGTCGTCGCTCCCCGCCGCGTCGCTCCCGGTCCTATCTCTGGCAGCGCCGCGCGACGATCGCCGCGCTCACGCTGCGGCACCTCGCGCTCGTCGGTACGGCGCTCGCCCTCGCGGCGATCGTCGCGATTCCGCTCGGCCTCGTTCCTCGAGCGCGCGCGGCGCGCGGCCGGTCTCGTCCTCGGCACGTTAGGCGTCGTCGAGACGCTGCCGAGCATCGCGCTGCTCGCGTTCATGCTGCCGCTCCTCGGCGTCGGCGTGCTGCCGGCGCTCGTGGCGCTCTGGCTCTACGCGCTCTACCCGATCGCGCGCGGCACCTACACCGGCGTGCGCGACGCCGACCCCGCGGCCGTCGAGGCGGCGGAAGCGTTAGGCATGACGGCGCGGCAGCGACTGCTGCAGGTACGGCTGCCGCTCGCCGCGCCGGTCGATCATGGCCGGCGTGCGCACCGCCGCCGTCATCACGGTCGGCGCGGCGACGCTGGCCGCGTTCATCGGCGCCGGCGGACTCGGCGAGCCGATCGTCGCGGGGCTCGCGCTCGCCGACGCGCGCATGGTACTGTCGGGCGCGTTGCCGGCGGCGGCGCTCGCGCTCGTGGTCGACGGCGTGCTGGCGCTCGTCGAGCGCGCGGTGCGCCCGCGGCACGTCTGAGTCCGTCACCCGCGTCCCGTCGCGTCTCTCGCCGACGGCGCAGGAGCTCGCGATACTGCGCCGCGCGCGCTCACCCTCGTTGGAGCCGTCCGATGATCCCGATGAACTACACGCAGTGGCTGGGCATCCGGAAAAAGGCGACCGGCGTGAACGACAAGGCGTCGGTCGAGACGTTCTTCACGAAGTACGTGCTCGCCGAGGTCGGCGCCGTCAAAGTCATACCCGGCGCGGCGCGCCCCGACGCGCTCGAGAAGGAGTGGTGGACGCTGCTCGCCGACATGGGCGAGGCAGGGAGCGTCTTCAAGACGGCGTACCAATCGAAGAACTGGGCGGCCGCAGGCACCGCGCTCGACGTGCTCGTCGCGAAGCTGAACGGCATGCGGTCGAAGACGCTCGAGGGCGGGTTCCTCGACGACAAGTCGAAGGTCGCGCGCTACGACGCGGAGGGCGTCGCCGGCCGCGGGTGGAACGACGCGCTGCACGCCGTGGCCGGCATGGACGCGATGGTGATCGCGAGCAGGATCGCCGCGACGAAGACGCCCGCCATCGCAGGGGTGCCAGCGATTCCCACGGTGTGTTGGAGTGTGTTCAAGGCGGCCGCACCGCTGTCGCTGATCCGGCTCATTCGCGACATCCGGAACACGCACCGGCTCCAGATTGTCCTCGATACGCGGACGGACGGCCAGCGGCACGTGAAGGCCGACAACCCGAAGCAGCCGGCGTCGCTGCGCAGCTGGCACATGAACGACCAGGGCGCGCTCCCGATCCGCACCGGGCTCCCCGCCGCGCCGCCGCCGCCCGCCCCCGCGCCCGCGGTGTCGCCGCTGCACGCGCACCTCACGGCCACCGCGACCGGCCCATTCAACAACAAGAAGGTCACGAGCCCGATCGGCTACGCCGAGTACACGGGCACCGGCATCATCCGGGACATGCACAACAGCAAGATCGTGCTCGACTACGTGAGCGGCGACGTGTACCTGACCGTGACTCACTACCAGCGCTGGGACAAGCGCGGGAGCGAGTACAGGATCCGCGACAAGGAGTCGGGCGAGCGCAGCGCCTGGTTCTACATCGACTTCACGACCTGATCGTCACCTTCATCGCGATCGTCCCCGGCCGCGCGGTACCACCAGCCGACGCCTAACAGAAAGACGCCGACGAGCAGGTAGCTCCCCACGCGCAGCCCGACCGACGCGAGCTGCGACGCCTGCGCGAATGCCTTGAACGCCGCGTACAGCGCGAGTGCGAGCCCCGCCTGCCGCGCCGCCGCGACGCGCCGCGCGCGGCCGACCTGGATCGCGACGAGGCCGACCGCCGCGAAGTAGCCGACGAGCAGGAACGTCGCGACCTCGGCCGATCCGGCGCGCGCGAGCTCCTCGCGCCCCCACCCGACCGCCGCGGCGGCGGCAGTTGCAACGAGCGCGCTCCGCTCGCCGCGCGAGAGCGCCGGCACGTCCTCGCGCGGCGTCGAGCGACGGGCCGCCTGCCGCGCGCACCACGCGAGCGCCACCCACGCCGCCACCGCGCACGCCGCGCCGAGCGACTCGCGCGTGAGGAACGGCGTGTACGCGTACGCCGCGCGCTCGCTCAACGTCACGTACGCCGCGGCGCTCGCCGCGACGGCGACGAGCAGGGGGGCGACCATCGCGACGCGGCGGCGAACGCGCGTGAACACCCCGGCGAACAGCGCCACGTGCGCCGCGAGCGCGACGACGAGCGCGACCGGCATCGTGCGCGACAGAATCGCGACGCCGAGCGCGCTCGCGAATCCGACGACGGTGACGTGCGCACCGAGCAGCATGTCGTCGGGATCGCGTGTCGGCGTTGGGGCGGCCGCGCGTCGCGCGCGCAGCGCGTGCGAGACGAGTCCGGCGCTCAGCGCGA
Organism: uncultured Gemmatimonadaceae bacterium; assembly: GCA_963843845.1. Classification (GTDB taxonomy): domain Bacteria; phylum Gemmatimonadota; class Gemmatimonadetes; order Gemmatimonadales; family Gemmatimonadaceae; genus Gemmatirosa. The sequence goes on from CAWJMB010000003.1 coordinate 135,095, forward strand.
GCGCGGCCCACGCCGCGCAGACCGCCGCGCCGAGCGTCGACGCAGGCTCCGCGAGCGTCAGCAGCGCGGCGACGAGCGACAGCAGCGGTAGCAGCAACGCCGTCGCCTGCGCTCGGCGGTCGGGCGCCACGCGGAGCAGCGCCGCGTACGCGACGACCGTCGTCACGGCGGCGACGAGCGCCAGGCGCGGCACCCCGTTCGTCGCGTCGAGCGCGAGCGCCATCACGGCGCCGGTCGTCGTCGTCGCGTGCGCGATCGAGAGCCACCCCGCGGCCACGGGCCCGCCGGTGACGAGCGCGCCGACGGCTGCCGCGAGCGCGAACAGGGCCGGCACCTGCGCGTCGAGCGGGCGCGTCGCACTCGCCGCCGCGGCCAGCATCGAGCCGGCGTAGAGACTGCCGGCGATGCCCAACATGCGTCCGGCGAACGTCCACCGTTCGGCGCGCGGGAGGGCGAGCGCGCCGCTCGTCAGCACGAGCCAGCCATAGATCGGCAGGACGAACGGGTGTCCGGGGCCCGCGCTCGTCACGAATGGCGCGACGAGCGCCCCACCCACGCCCACCACGAACAGCGGCTGGTCGCGCTCCCGCCATGCGAGCAGGGCGAGCGCGCCGGAGGCCGCCGCGGCGATGCCCAACGCGACGCTGGGCGCGATGAGACCGAGGTAGGGACCGGCGCCCCACGCGTCGACGTGCACGATCGCGAGTGCGAGCGCGAGCAGCACGTCGCCGTAGCGCCGTCCGCCTGCCGCGCTGCGCATACCTCCCGGGAGCGCATCCGCCCCCGCCGCTCGCGTCCGGATGCGCCACCCGAGCCCGCCGAGCGTGAGCGCCGCCGCGAGCCCGAGCCCGACCCGCGCTTCGGGGCCGATCGTGACGTACTCGATCGCCCACGTGAGCAGCGCGCCCACCCCGGCGAGGATGAGCAGCGCCGCGACGGCGACCGTGCCGTACCGCCCGACGAGCGCCTCGACGTCCCGCCGACCCCGCGGGATCGCGCCGAGCCCGAGGGCCTGCGCCTGACCCGTCAGCCACGCCCCCACCGCACGCGGCGGACGTGCGTGCGGCGACCGCGGCGCCTGCGGCGGCACCGGCGCGTGCGGCGACCGCGGCCACGCGTCGGGTCCGTCGCGCTCGGCACGGAGCGCCGCGAGCTCGGCGCGGAGCTCGGCGACGGCCGCTTCGAGCCGGACGAGGCGATCGTCGTCAGTCACTCTGCCGTGCGACGAATGACCGGCTAGCCTGCGCTCGGAGACGTCTCCCGCCGCCCGGACTCGTCGAAGGCGTGATCCGCCTCGACGATCGTCTCCGTCCGTGTCGATCCCGGCATGGTGGTGTCTCCGAGGACGTGCATGCGGCGCGGTCGTGCGAAACGTATCGATCCGCGCGTCCGCCGGTCCGCGAGGCGCGTCGCCCGGGCGAGCGATCTCGCGGATCGATCCCCCGACCCGCGACGGCGTCAGCTCGTCCCATCGCGCTCGATCGGGTACGTCGCGCGCGGATCGGTCACCCCGCACGCGACCTCGCGATCCGCCGCGATCGCTCCGTCGCGGGCCGGCGCCGCCACCGGCGCCGCCAGTTGCGCCGCCGCCGGCGCCGCCGCCGCGGGTGCCGGTCGCCGGGCGCCGAAGGCGCGCAGCCCCCACTGCGTGACGGGGCCGATCGTGACCGCGTACAGCACGGTCCCCGCCCCCACCCGCGCGCCCATGAGCCAGCCGAGCAGGAGGACGACGAGCTCGATACTCGTGCGGACCCGGCCGACCGACACCCCCGTGCGCTCGCTGACCTCGAGCATCAGCCCGTCGCGCGGCCCCTTGCCCAGCCCGGCGCCGATGTAGCACCCCGTCGCCGCCCCGATCAGCACGATGCCGGCGGCGTGGTACGGCAGCGCCGTCCACCCCGCAGCGCCCGGCACTGCGGGGAGGAACAGATCGATGAAGACGCCGACGAGCACCATGTTGGCGGCCGTGCCCGGCCCCGGCCGGAGGCCGGCGCACCACGTCGCGCCGACGATCGCGATGCCGACGCCGATGCTCGCGGTGCCGACGCTGACTCCGGCGATCCGCGCGAGCCCCACGTGAAAGGCGTCCCACGGCCCGAGCCCGAGGCCGCTCCGGATCATGAGCACCGCGGCGAACGCGTAGAGCGCGAGTCCTACCAGCAGCTGCGCCCAGCGCGCCGCGGCGAGCAGATCGATCACTGCCGGATTCCTGCGTGCGACATCGGGATGTTCGAGGAGTCGGGCACGTCTCGTTCGCGCGGGGTCGACGTCCCGCATCGGAGGCGCGCGGACGTGTGCGGTCGGGCACGACGGCCGGCAGGATGCCGACGACGGCGTGGATGCGCCAGTACGTTATCGTCCGACGACCGCCGAGACGTTCCCGCGAGGTGCGCACGAGACGCGCGCACGAGACGCGCGCCCGAGACGCTCGCCCGAGACGCTCGCCGCTCGGCGTGTCACCGCTTCCTCCGTTCCGCGCATGCGCCTCCGTCGCACGATCGTCCTCGTCGGCTTCCTCTCGACGTCGACCCACGCCGCACGTGCCCAGGGTCCGGCGCGTCGTCCGGCCGCCGTGCCGGCGTCGGCTGCCCCGGCGCCGGTCGCCCCCCCGGATCCGGCGCTGCACCGAGCGCTGTACTGGCCGACCGACGCCGTCTGGGCGACGCGTGCCCCGGACTCGGTCCTCGTCGACATCGCCACCACCCGCGGCCCGATCACGGTGCTGCTGCGTCGCGCGTGGGCGCCGCACGGAGTCGACCGCGTCTACAACCTCGCCCGCGCCGGCTACTTCGACGACTCGCGCGTCTACCGCGTCGTCAGCGGCTTCGTCGCGCAGTTCGGCCTCGCCGGCGACCCGGCGATCGCGGGCGTGTGGGCGCGGCAGACCCTGCCGCCGGACCGACGCCGTACGTCGAACGCCCGCGGTACCGTCAGCTTCGCCCAGGGCGCGCCCGACGACCGCACGACGAGCCTCTTCATCAACCTGAGCGACAACGCGCGGCTCGATACGCTCGGCTTCGCGCCGATCGGGCGCGTCGTCCGGGGAATGGCGGTCGCCGACCGCCTCTACGCGGGCTACGGCGAGCGGCCGATGGCGGCCGCCACCACGGCGCGGCTGTACCGGGAGGCGAACGCGTTCCTGGACGCGAAGTACCCGAAGCTCGATCGCATCCGGCGCGTCACCGTCCGCGTGCCGTGAGCCGATCCGCCCGGTCTCGGACCGCTCTCCCCGCGAGCCTCCAGTGAACGACGCATGAGCGACCGCCTGTGGACCTCGGACGACCCCGACGTCTGGGCGGCGGCGCTCGCCCGCTACCCCGCGGTCGTCGGTCGGCAGGACGTCGCGCGCCTCGCCCCGCTCGACACGTGGTACCGCGACGAGCTCCCGGCCGCGATCGCTCGTCGCGAGCCCGCGCACGTCACGCACGAGGAGCTCGTGCGGGTCACCGAGTGGAAGATGGCGCGCGGCGTCTGGCGCGGGCGGAACCTCGCGCTCGTCCGAGGCAACGCGCCCGACCGGGTCGTCGCGGTGAGCACCGGCGCGCTCGCCCGCGTCCCCGATCCGCGCGCTCCGATCGCGACGCTCGCGGAGCTCGACGGCGTCGGCCCGGCGACCGCGTCGGCGGTGGCCGCGGCGACGGCGCCCGAGGTCTACCCGTTCTTCGACGAGCTGGTCGCCGCGCAGGCGCCGGGCCTCGGCGCGGTGGCGTTCACCCTGGGCTACTACCTGCGCTACGCGACGGCGCTCCGCCAGCGCGCCATACGACTCGGCGCTCCGTGGACGCCGGTCGGCGTCGAGCGCGCACTCTGGGCACACGCCGGCGGCAAGGCCGGGGCCTGAGCGGATTCTCATCGCTCGCGCACCGACTCACCGCCGCCGGGGCTCGCACGCTGCACGCGACGCGCGGCCGCGGACATACTTCGACCACCCAGCGCCCGGGCACCCGGGCCGGCCTGTTGGCCCCTCGATCGGAAAGACGGAGACGGATGCTCGAGATCTTGCGCAAGGTCGCGCTGGTAGAGGGCGTCACCACGCTCGCGCTGTTCCTGGTGGCGATGCCGCTCAAGTACCTCGCCGGCTGGCCGGCGCTCGTGCCGCCGGTCGGCTGGGCGCACGGCATCGCCTTCGTCGTCTACGTGGCGGTCATGTGCGTCGCCTTCGTCCGGCACCGCGTCGGCCCCCTCGGCTGGCTGCGCACGGGCGGCGCCGCGTTGGTCCCCTTCGGCACCTTTCTCAACGACGCCTGGCTGCGGCGCCTGCAGGCGCACACCGCGCGAGACACCCGACGTCCGCGTGCTGCCTGACGACCCGCGTGCCGCCTGACGCGCCGCGACTCGGCTCCGGAGACGCCTAACGACCGCCGCGCGCGAGCGTCTCCGCGAAGCTCCGCGGCGGCGTGCCGCACCGCGGCGGCTGCGACGGCCGCCCCGTCTGCGGATTCACCGGCGGCACGCGCCGGACGCGCGAGACCTGGACCGGATCCTCGGACGCCTGATACGCGAGCATCGCGACGAGGATCGCGTTCCGCCGCACCGTCGCGAAGTCGATCTTGTCGTACGTGTCGCGGTTCGTGTGCCACGTGTAGTCGCCGTACGACCAGTCGGACGACGTGAGGAAGAAGCCGGCGCGTCGCGGCAGGTGAACGCATCGCTGTCCGAGCTCTCGTCGTGCGCGTCGCCCGGGAGCGCCAGCACCGTGCCGCGCGTCACGTCCGCCGGCATGCGCGACATCCACCGCGCGAAGTGCGCCGCCGCGTCGACGAAGCCGTTCGTCTGCACCGTGTCGATCTCGCCGGTGCCGTTGTCCTGGTTGAACAGCGCCTGCAGGCCGCGCAGCACCTCGGGGTGATCCGCCGCGAACGCCGCCGAGCCGACGTCGCCCTGCTCCTCGCCGCTCCAGTGCCCCACGAGGATCGTGCGTTTCGGCCGCGGGTAGACGGCCTTCAGGATGCGCATCGCCTCGAGCATCGTGAGCGTGCCGGTGCCGTTGTCGGTCGCGCCGCTCCCGCTGTCCCACGAGTCGAGGTGCGCCGAGAGCACGACGTACTCGTTCGGCAGCTCCGAGCCCGTGATCTCCGCGATCGTGTTCGACACCGGCGACTCGGTCGCGGCGAGTCGCGCGTCGGCGAACGCCTGCACGCGCGGACGCATGCCGCGCTCCGCGAGACGACTCAACAGGCCGTAATCCTCGCAGCTCACGTCGAAGTGCGGCACGCGCGTCGTGCGCGCCGCCTGGATCTTGTCGACGCCCCACCCGCGCGACCACGCGTTCGACAGGACCGCCGCGGCGCCCGCACGCTCGAGCGCGGTGACGATCGTGCGCGCCGTGTAGCCGCTCGACGCGAGACGCCCACGGAACTCGTTCGCCGCCGTATCGCGCGCGGCGCGTGTCGCCGCGACTTCGGCGGGCGGCGCCCACTGGTCCAGGTCGGCGTCCGGGCGGCAGCTCGGCTGCGCGAACGAGAGCAGCACGAGCCTGCCGCGCACGGTGCCCAACCATCGCGCGAACCCTGCGCTGTCACGCGTCTCCGCGGCGCGCGGGATCGCGACGACCTCGCCGGTCGTGCCGCCGGCCGGCGTCGCCGGACTCCACGCGAGCATCGTCGCCTCGAGCGTGCGCACGCGCGGGCTCACGAGCTCCAGCCGGCTCGGCCCGCGCGTCCAGTCGCGCCACGTGCCGTACCGCTCGTTGCGCGCCGACACCCCCACGCCGAGTAGGTGCGCACGAGCCACTCGTTCGCGGCGCGGTTGGCGGGCGAGCCGGTCAGCCGCGGTCCGATCGAGTCGACGAGCGCGCTCGCGAGTGGCACGAGCTGCGAGCGGCGCGTCCCCTCGTCGTAGAGGCGCGCGACGACCGAGTCGCCCGTCGGCGGCGTGACGGACAGCGGCAGGCGCAGCGTCGGCTGCGCGGCGGCCACCCGCGCCGATCCGAGCGAGACGGCGATGGCGACCACGATCGCGACGGCCCGTGCGACACGACCGTGCAGTGAGGGGAATACGCGTTGTGACATGCGCACGGACACGAGAGGAAGGATGCGGTGTTAAGCTCCATGGTAATATGCCTAACGACGTTCTTTCGCTCGTCCGTGGCGCCGAGGCCGTCGCCGCGTCGCTCGGGCACTTCGACCTGCACGACTCGGCGCTCGTCGCCGTCCGCATCGCGACCGACGCGGCGAACGTCCCCGGCATCGAGATCGAGTTCGAGCTCTCTGCCGGCGCCGCCGATCACCACATCACGCTCGCCGCGACCGACGTGAGCGACGTCTCCCTCGCCGACTTCGGCGCGGCGAACGTCGTCTCCGAGTACACCATCGCGCCGGACGGCGTCGACGGCGACGGCCACGCGCTCGTGCGCGTCGCGTTCACCTGCGCGCCCGGCTGCGACCTCGACTTCCGCTGCCGCGACCTCGCCGTGCGGCAGCGCGACGCGGCCGCCTGATCCGCGCGCTGCTCGCTCGCCAGCGCCTCGACGCCCGCCCCACCGCCTCCGGAGCTCTCATGCGATCCGACGTTCGCCTCGCGGTAACCGCCGCGGCCATTGCCGCGCTCCTCACACTCTCCCCGGCTGGCGCGCAGACGCCGACGCAGCCGACGCGCCCCGCGCGCCGCACCGTTCCGATGGACCCGGCGCGCGCGGCGCAGCTCTACGTCAGCGACCGCTTCGAGGACCTGCCGCCGGCGAACGTCGAGCGCGACCGCGCCGACAAGGCGAAGACGGACAGCCTCTACGCGGCACACGCGCGCGGGGTGATGGAGTTCCGGAAGGTCACGTACAAGAGCAGCGCCGACGGCCTCGAGATCCCGGCGATGCTGTTCGCGCCGCTACAGAAGCGCGGCGCGCGCGGCCACGCGGCGCTGGTCTGGGTGCACGGCGGTGTGCACGGCAACTGGGACGAGGAGTACATCCCGTTCGTGAAAGACGCCGTACAGCGCGGCTACGTCGTCATCGCCCCCGACTACCGCGGCAGTACCGGCTACGGCGCCGACTTCTACAACGCGATCGACTACGGCGGCCGCGAGGTCGACGACGCGATGACGGCCTACGACTACCTGAAGACGCTGCCGTACGTCGACCCCGAGCGGGTCGGCATGATGGGGTGGAGCCACGGCGGGATGATCACGGCGCTCTCCGTCATGCGGAAGACGACGCCGTTCAAGGCCGGCGCGGCGATCGTCCCCGTCACGAACCTCGTCTTCCGACTCGGCTACAAGGGGCCGAGCTACGCGCGCTCGTTCGCCGCGGAGTCGACGATCAGAGGGCTCCCGTTCGAGAAGCCGGACGAGTACATCCGGCGCTCGCCGCTCTATCACGTCGACGACCTGTCGGTGCCGATTCTCGTGCACGTCGCGACGAACGACACCGACGTCAACTTCGTCGAGAATCAACAGCTCGTCGACGCCCTGCGCGCACGCAAGCCGCTGCTGTCCGAGACGAAGATCTACGTCGATCCGCCGCCCGGCTCGCACGGCGGCGGCCACAGCTTCAGCCGCCGCGTGAACGCGACCACCCACGAGCGCGACGACTCGCCCGAGCAGCGCGACTCGTGGAACCGGACGTGGGCGTTCTTCGAGTGGTGGCTGCGCCCGTATCAGGACGCGCCGAAGCGACCGTAGACGAGCGCCTGGTTACGGCTTCTTCGGCTGTCGCACCACCTTCATCCCGCCGCCCATCGCGCCGTCGCCGATCTGCCACTGTCCCTGCAGCGGATCGGCGAACTTGATCTGCTGCGTGAGGTCGCCGTACTCCGTCGTCGAGACGACGGTGAGGACGTCGCCCTCGAGCTTCACCGCGTTCGCCTTCACGCTCGCGCCGAGGGTCAGGTGCGCGATCGTGGCGGTGTAGGTCGTGTCGTTCGCCTTCGTCACCGTGAGGGTGCCGCTGAACACCTGCCCCTGGGCCTCGATGGCCCAGTCGAAGACGCCGGTCGGGTCGACGGCGACGCGAGCGGCCGTCACGGGAACCGCTGGTGTGCGCGGCAGGGCGTCGGCGGTCGGCGCGGCGGCGAAAGCCGCGAGCAGGAAGCCCGCGAGGGCGGGGCGGCGGAGCGAGATCGTCGGCATGGCAGGAACCCGTGAGAGGCGCCGGGGGAGGGAGGGGTACCCTGCCAATCTAGACCGATCAGGCGGACACGGCGAGGGCCGGCGCGACCGCCGCCGGCCGCGGCTCGGCGACGAGTGCCGGGCCCGGCGCGAGATGCCCCGAGCACTGATTCCGCCCGCCGCGCTTCGCCGCGTAGAGCGCGCGGTCCGCCACGCGCACGATCTCGTCCCAGCTCAGCGCCTCCGGGTGCTGCACGTCGAGCGGGAAGACGGCGTAGCCGATCGAGCAGGTGACGCGCAGCGTCGGACCGCCGGCCTCGCCGACCGGGACCGCCAGCCGTTCGACGACGCGCCGCAGTCGCTCGGCGTGCGCGGCCGTGTGGCTGCGGTCGGCGAAGCGGCCGAGGATCAGGAACTCCTCGCCCCCCCACCGCACGACCACGTCGGACCCGCGGCAGACGCGCTCGAGCGCGCGCGCCATCTCGACGAGCAGCCGGTCGCCGACCGCGTGCCCGTACGTGTCGTTCACCTGCTTGAAGTGGTCGATGTCGAGCAGCAGACAGGCGAGGTCCGCGTCCTCTGGCGCCGATCCCTGCTCGGCCGCCGAGCGGTGGCGGCGCAGCGAGCCGGCGACCTCGCCGGCGATGATCTGCTCGAGGTAGCGACGGTTGCGAACGCCGGTGAGCGGGTCGGTCGTGCTCAGCGTCTCGGCGCGGCGCGTGCGCAGCACGCGCCGCCAGTACGCCACCAGCCCGGCGACGAGCATCAGCGCGGCGGCGATGGCGAGCGTGTTGCGCTGCTCGGTGCGGTAGCTCGCCTCGACGCGCAGCAGCTGGACCTCGCGCTCGCGGCGCTCCTGCTCGACCTGCCGCCCGAGCGACGCGACGCGCCGCGAGGTCGCCTCGTCGAAGATCGAGTCGCCGACGGCGCGCACCCGCTTGAACGACGCGAGCGCCGCTGCGTGGCGCCCCGCGACGGCCTGCGCCTCGGAGAGCGCTTCCCAGGCGCGCAGCCGCAGGTCGCGCGACGTCGCCATCGTGCGGGCGATCGCGAGCGCTCGCTCCGCCGCTCGTTCCGCCGCCGCCGCGTCGCCGCGTGCCCGCTCGACCGCGGCGAGCGCGATGAGGTTCCGCGCGAGCAGCCCCTTGTCCTCGATCGCGCTGCCGAGTCGTACGGCCTCGGCGATCTCGCCGCGGGCGGGGGCGAGGCGGCCGAGCGCGAGGTACGCGAGGCCGACGTTGCGGTGCGCCTGCGCGACCGCCGACGGATCGGCGATCGTCTCACGGATGGCGAGCGACTCGCGGTGTGCGGCGAGCGCCTTCCTCGCGTCGCCGCGCGTCATGTGCAGGCTGCCGATGTTGTCGAGCGTCGCCGCGATGCGTGCCTTGAGCCCGAGCGCCCGGCGCATGGCGAGCGCGCGCTCGAAGAACACGAGCGCCTGGTCGGCGCGCCGCAGCCGCTCGTAGACGATCCCGATGTTGTTCAGCGACAGCGCGATCGCCGTCGAGTCGCCGAGCCGTTCGCGGATGTGCAGCGCCTCGGCGTGCAGCTCGAGCGCGTGCTCGTACTCCGCGAGGTCCGACCCGTAGACGAAGCCCAGGTTGTTGAGCGACGTCGCGACGTCCGTCAGGGTGCCCGACGCGCGCTGGATCTCGAGCGCGCGGCCGAATAGGGCGATCGCCGCGTCGGGGTCGCCGCGCCGCTGGGCGATCGTGCCGAGGTTGCTGAGCGCCCGCGCCTCCTCGGCGCGCGCGCCGGCCGCGGCGGCGACGTCGCGCCCCCGCTCGGCGTACGCGACGGCGGAGTCGTAGCGCGACATCGTCATGTACGCCCACCCCATCTCGGCGAGCGTCGCGGCGCGCGTCGCGGGGTCGGGGAGCGCGTCGAGCAGCACGAGCGCGTCGCGGCCGTAGGCGAGCGCGCGCACCGGCTGATCGCTCTCGAGCGCCCGCACGAGCTGGGCGAGCGTGCGCGCCCGCTCCGACCCCATGACGGACGGGAGGCGAGCCTCGAGCGCGCCCGCGCTCTGTGCCTGGGCGGGCATCGCGAGCGCGGCACACCATCCCACGACGGCGATCCACCGGAAGAGCGTCACGGTGGAGAGACGACCGAGCGAGTCCTACGTAATCGTCACGGACTGACCGCCGAGGATCGGGGATCGGGGCTCGTGAGGCACCCCGATCCCCGATCCCCCGGCACTCACGGCACGTGATCCGGATCTGCCGCCGCGGCGCGGGCGGCCGCGGCGTCCTGCTGCGCCGCGGCGCGCGGGTTCGCGGCCCGCTGCGCCTTCTGCGTCTCGACCATCTTCGCCACGTCGGCCATCATCTGCTTCGCGTCGTAGACGATGCCGTCCTTGATCGTCCAGCGCACGCCGCCGACGCGCTCGGGCTGCCGCGTCGCGTCGTTCAGGCGCAGGGCGCCGTTGCCGTAGAGCACCTTGAGGTTCTGCAGCGGGTTCTGGTCGACGATCGCGAGGTCGGCGAGCATGCCGGGCCGCACGACACCGAACTCGATCGCCTTGCCGGTCGGCTTCGCGATCGTCTCGGCGCCGCTCATCGTCGCCGCGCGGATGACCTCGAGCGGGTGGAAGCCGGCCTCCTGCAACAGCTCCATCTCCTCGATCGTGCCGAAGCCCGGCGTGCTGTAGATGAAGCCCGCGTCCGAGCCCGTGGTGACGCGCCCACCCATGTTCTTGTAGTCCTGGACGAACATCATCCAGACGCGGTAGAAGTTGCGCCACGCGACCTCGTCGGCCGTCGTCCAGTCGTACCAGTACGAGCCGTGGTTCGTGCGGCTCGGCGAGTAGTACGCCATGAGCGACGGCAGCGTGTACTTGTCGTGCCACGGCGCGTACATGTGGTGAATGACGTCACGCCCCGTGAGGTAGATGCTGAACGTCGGGTCGAGCGTCACGTCGCGCTCGCGCAGCCGCTTGAGGAAGCCGTTCCACTTCTCGCTGCGCGGCGTCACCATCGACCACTGCCGCGCGACCTGGCCGAAGCGGCTCTGCTCGTCGTTGTAGTTCATGTCGATCGGCCACGTCTGCACCGTCGAGCTGTCGTACATGCTCTCGAACAGCCCGTAGAAGTGCGTGACGGCGCCGAGCCCGAGCCGCGTCGCCTCGTCCGCGTTCATCTGCGCGACGCCCGTCTGCTGCAGGTGCGCCGTCGAGCCGAGGCCGAGCTTCTTCGCCTCGTCGAGCAGCGCCGCCATGAGGTCCGGCCGCTCGGCGCCGAGCTTGAGGCCGTCGCCGCCGTTGCGGGCGAGCCAGCGCACCCACTCGCGCGCCTGCTCCGGCGTCGTGACGGCGCCGCGCCCCACCCGGTCCCGGGGCGCTGGTAGACGACGTAGCGCGGCGCGGCGATCTCGTTCTTCGCGCTGCGCTCCTTCTCGTGCATGCCGTACTCGAAGCTCGCGAACGGCACGCCGCGCACGGTCGTGACGCCGTGGCCGAGCCAGAGCTTGTTGTAGTACTCGGACTCGGGAGCCTTCTGCGTCGTGCCCTGGTGCACGTGCAGGTCGACGATCCCCGGCATGACGTACATCCCCTTCGCGTCGATCTCGCGGTCGCCGGCGCGCGGACGGCGCGTCGACGAGTCGAACGGCACGCCCGGCGTGCCGACGTTCGAGATCTCGGCGATGCGGTTCCCCTCGATGACGATGTCGACCGGTCCGCGCGGCGGACCGCCGGTGCCGTCGATCAGCGTCGCGCCGCGCACGATGAGGCGCTTGTAGGGACCGCCGCCGTCCGTCTTGCGGTCGGGGGCGTAGCGCGGGTCCTCGCGGCGCTCCGCGGCCACGAGGCGCGCGGCGGTGGTGTCGGGAGCGCCGGCGGTGCCGTTCGGCGCGTTGGTGCGCGGGCGCTGCGGCTGCTGAGCGCCGACCGCGGCGCTCAGCGTGAGGGTCGCGAGCGCGACGTACGCGGGTGAGGCGATGCGCATGCTCACTGGCCGCAGGCGGGTTGGGCGTTCGCGACGTTCGGGTTCGTCTGTCGCTCGACGTCGGCGATCGGAAGCTGCGAGCCCGGGCAGACGATCGTCTCGGCCTGCGCGGACCACTGCGGGTCGATGATCCCGAAGCGGTACATGTCGTTCAGCCGCCGCCCCTGGAGATAGAGGTTCACGCGGCGCTCGTGGATGAGGATCTCGCGCGCCGTCGGCTGTCCGGCGGCGCCGGTCCACGCGGGGAGCTGGTTCAGGGCGCGGAGGGCATTGATCTGCGTCGTGAACGTCGCGAGGTCGTTCTTCGCGAGCGCCACCTCGGCGGCGACGAGCCGCATGTCGCGCGAGCTCGTCACGATGAGCGTGGTCAGCAGATTGCCGGTGATGAACTCGTTCATCAGGCCGGTGAGCGCCGGGTCGGGGGCGTTCGTGATCGGGTCGCGCAGGTTCACCGTGAGGACGCGCGACGTCGCGTTGTAGCTGCCGTAGACCGGGTTGAACAGGATCTCGCGGCGCGAATTCGCGCACGACGGCAGGAAGCAGTTGCCGTACGACATCCCGGCGACGACCATCAGCGGCAGCCGCCCGTCGGAGCCGAGGAGCGCGAGCGAGGCGACGGCGTCGTCCGCGGCGAGCTGATCGCCGACGAGCGGATCCGCCGGGATGCGCCCCGACGGGTTGAGCTTCTGCCAGATCGCCTTGTCGAAGCGCGCGCGCGAGCGCACGGCGAGCAGCTGGCCGCGAAGCAGCGAGTTCGTCGTCGGTGCGACCGCGAGCCCGCGCGTCGTCGCCGCGACGGCCGAGTCGTAGAGCGTCACCATGTTCGTCGGGCCCACCGAGGGCCCGGCGTCGCGCTCCGACGACGCGATCACGAAGTCGTCGAAGTGGTTCGCGAGGTAGTCGTAGGTGACCGCGGCGTAGAGGTTCGCGAGCGCGAGCTGCCCGCGGTCGATCGGCGCGCCGTCGGCCACGAACTTCTCGAGCTGCTTCACCGTCCGGTTGGCCGAGAAGCGCGCCGTGCTCATCCCGGTCGTCGCGTCGATGATGAACTCGTTGTACGGGTCGCGCACGAAGCCGCGGTTCAGGCGGTCCATGCCGTCGAGCGACCCGAACCACGACATCTCGTCGCTCGCGGTGACGATGTGGCCGACGAGCTGGGTGGCGCCGCGCGTGAGCGACGCGAGCACGCCGTTCACCTGGTTCGGTGCCGACGCCGGGTTCGTGAGCGCTTCGGCGTTGACGTTGTTCGGGTTGTCGACTTCGAGAATGTTGCCGCACGCCGCGGCGCCCGCGGCGGTGATGGCCGCCGCGGCGACGAGCGCGGCGCGGCGGAGGGGGGTGTTAGGCACGGTCGTCACGATTGCTCCTCAGAAGCCCAGGCGCAGCGCGAACGTGAACCGCCGGGGGATCGGCAGCCCGAACGTATCGCTCGCCTCGTAGAAATTATTGTCCGTCTGCGTCGAACTCAGCGAGTTCGACGTGCCGTCGTAGTTGATCTCGGGGTCGGTGCCGACGTACTTCGTCCACAGCGCGAGGTTGCGCGCCGCGACGGAGAGCGACAGCGACGACGCGCCGACCCGCCGCGCGAGGCGCTGGCCGGCCGTGTACGTGACGCTCAGCTCGCGGAAGCGGAGGAAGTCGCCGTTCTTGTTCTGGTTGTAGCCGTCGTACGGCGAGAGCGCGACGAGCCCGAGCCACTCCTGCGCCGCGGCGTAGCGCTCGTCGGCGCGTCGATGCCGGGTTGAGCAGCGTCGCCTCGACCTTCGACGCCGCGATCCGGTTGCGGCCCAGCGTCGGGCTCGCGTTGCGGAACGAGTCGGTGAGGTCGGAGATCGTGTAGTTCCCGGCCTTGTACTCGAACAGCGTGCCGACGCGCCACGCCGAGCCGACGCGGAGGGTGCCGCCGAACGCGCCCTGCCAGTCCGGGAAGGGCTTCCCCTGATAGTGGTCGAGGAAGTCGCCGTTCGCCGTCGTCGTCGGCGCGCAGCAGGTTCAGGTTCGTCGGGTTGATCGCTGCGGCGAGTGCGGCGCGCAGTTCGGCTTCCGTGTCCGGCCGGCCGTCGCGGTTCTGGTCGTACGGCGTCTGTCCGGCGGTGCAGACAGCCGCCCTTCGCGTCGGCCGCGTTGGCGTACGTGCCGCACGGCTGCAGGATCTTCGCGCCGAACAGCGCGCCCGGCGTGTAGCCCTCCTTGATGAAGCCGCGGATGCGCACGTAGCTCCCCTGCACCTTGATCGCCGGCGCGCCGCCGAGGCTCACGACCTTCTGCGAGAGATAGGCACCGTTCGCGAAGAGGTCGAGCCCGACCGAGCGGCGGTTGATCGCGCTGCCGTTCAGGCTCAGCTCGAGGCCGTTCGCGTCGAGCTGCCCGATGTTCGTGAGCTGGCGCGCCGATGAAGCCGCCCGAGACGGCGAACTGCTTCGCGACGAGCGCGTCGCGCAACGTGCGGGTGAAGTACGTCGCCGAGACCTGCGCGGCGTTGTTGAACAGCCCGATCTCGAAACCGCCCTCGAGCTCCGTCGTGACTTCCGGCTTGAGGTCGTTGTTGCCGAGGTTCGACGGCACGAGGCCCGAGCCCGTCGACGCGTTGATCGGGGCGTACGTCGTGAACTTGTCGAACGCGCCCGGCTGACGCCCCGAGCGCCCGATCGCGCCGCGCAGACGCAGCGACGAGATCGTCGTCCAGTTCCACCCGCCGCGGTCGGACGGAACGATCGAGACGCTGAGCTTCGGGTAGAGCACGCCGCCGGCGCTCTCACCGAACGAGCTGTTGTAGTCGTAGCGTGCGCCGACCGTGCCGAAGATCCAGTCGTGGAAGCCGAGCTGCTCCTGGGCGAGGAAGCCCGCGTTCACGACGCGGACATAGCTCTCCCCGACCGTCTGCGTGACGCCGGCGCCGGCGACGGCGAGTCCCGGGCCGGGGAAGTCGCGCCCGCTCGCGCTCTCGCTCTTCTGCGTCGCGATGTAGCCCTGGCCGCCGGCCGTGAACTGCGACTCGAACGTCGAGCCGAGCTGCGCGCGTCCAGTTCCCCTGCGAGTCGAGCGTCACGTTCTGCTGTCCGCAGCCCGCTCACCGTGCGGCTGCCCAGCGGCGCGTTCGCGCTGAGCAGGTCGACGTTGTTGCCGAACGGGAGGTAGCTCACGCCGCGCACGTCGGTGTTGTCGATGCCGAGCGATCGTGTTCAGCACGAGGTCCTCGGCTCGGCGTCCACTTGCCGTTGACCGAGCCGGTGTAGTGCGTGCCGTCCTGATACGATGGCGAGCTGGTTCGTCTCGCGCACCGTGCCGAAGCGCTGTTGCCGAACGGGTTGCCCGTGAGGCCGCAGCGCGCCGTTGCCGGTCGCGAACTCGAGCGAGCGCGATCGTGCCGGTCGCGTCGTTGCAGTACGCTTGGTCGCGGCTTCGCGTACATCGCCTCGCGCGTACGGCGAGTAGATCGAGTTCTGCCCCTGCATCGCCGTCGATGCGGAAGACGGTGTAGAGCGACTGGAGGCCGATCGTGACGCGGCTCGTCGGGAGCAGGTTGAGGCTCAGCGTAGCCCTGGCTGCGCTTGAGCAGGTCCTGCGCGTTGCCGCCGACGCTGCGCGGCGGTGTACGGCCCGTCCTCGTACTCGAAGCGCCCGCCGGCGAAGTACGTCGCCCTGCTCGGCGCCGCCGCTGACGGAGCCGTTCGACCGTGTTGTTGTAGCCCGTCTCCCAGAGCTGCTGCGTGACGTTGTAGCTCGAACGGCACGTAACGGCGTGATCGGTCTGCCCGAAGATGCGGCTCAGCGTGTCGGCCTGCGCCTGCGTGCGGGCGAAGCCGGAGTTCGGCGTCGACGCGGTCGGGGTAGCTGATCTGCGAGCGCGTCGAGGTCGAGCGTTCCAGCGCGCGGGGCCCTGCGCAGCCCTTCTTCGTGAAGATCTGGATGACGCCGTTCGACGCCTCGGTGCCGTAGAGCGTCGCCGCGGCGGCGCCCTTGAGGATCTCGACGCGCTCGATCGACGATGGGGTCGATGTCGTCGAGGCGCGACGTGCTCGTCATGCCGCCGGCGCTCGAGCCGCCGTTGTCGGAGCGCACGCCGTCGATGTAGATGACCGGGTTGTTCGACTGCGAGAGCGACGCGTTGCCGCGGATGCGGATGCGCGCGCCGGCGCCCGTCGTGCCGCCACGACGGCAGCACCGACACGCCCGGCGACGCGCGCGGCGAGCAGCCTCCGAGGGGCTCTGGATCGGCGCCTCGCGCAGCTCGCTCGGTGTCGATGGTGGCGATCGTGTTGCCGAGCTTCTTCGTCTCGACGGCGGCGCCGGTGCCGGTGACGACGACCTGGTCGAGCTGCAGCGCCGACTGGCGCATGTCGAAGTCGGCGCGCGCCGTCTGGCCGAGCGTCACGGCGACGGTCTTGTTCTGCGCCGCGTAGCCGATGAGGCGCACGCGCACCTCGACGGCGGGGCCGACGGGCGACGTTCGCGATGCGGTAGGTGCCCGCCTCGGTGGTGGCGGCGCCGATCGTCGTGCCGGCGATCATCACCTGCGCGTTCGCGAGCGGGCGGCCGCTCGCGACGTCGCGCACCGTCCCCTCGACGGCGCTGCCACTGCCGCGCGCGGGAGGCGCCGGCTGCTGCGCCCGCGCGGTCGCCGCGGGCAGGGTGATGGCCAGGGCGGCGACCAGGAGCGCCAGCACGGCGGTCGGTCGACGAGTGAGCTCACGGGTCATCGCATGGTCCTCGGTGAGACGGGGCGTTGGGACTGCGCCGGCAGAGTGACGAACGAACGGCGAACGAACGGGCGAACGATGGGCGAACGAACGGGCGAGCGAGCGGGCAACGAACGGGCGACGAGCGGGGAACGAGCGGTGATGGGCGAGCGGAGACGATCGAACGACGGTGCGTGGCGGGCGCATCATGGCGTGATGATCCCGCCCCCCCCCTCGTCACCGCCGCCGCCGCCGGCCTGCGCGATCAGCACGACGAATCCGGCGATCGCGCCGGCGGCGGCGAGGGCGGCCGTGACGATCGTGCGCCGCCGGTCGAGCGCGCGCACCTCGGCGCGTGCGACGACGGCGGTGGGGATCGTCACACGCTCTCCCGCCCACGCGACGCGGTCGCCGAGCGCCTTCATCGTCTGCGAGACGACGAGCGTCGCGTCGGTTTCCGTCGCGCGCTCTACCCGCCCGTCGACGACGAGCGTCTGCGGGCCGAGTCGCGGCGTGAGCTGCGTGGTGCCGTCGGCCGTGAGGTAGATCCGCACCATCGCCCCGGCGACGAGCGGCCCGGGCGCGACGGGCACGTGACGATAGCAGCCTGCGGCCAGCGCCGAGACGGCGGCGACCGAGCAGGCGAGACGAGACCGACGAGAGAGGGGCACGGCGGAGGGAGAGAGTGCGGGCGCTGACGCGTCGGATATGGGGGTCGTACCAGGGCGTCGCAAGGGCGCGGACCCTGCCAGTCACCCAATTCGTCACCCCGAGGGATATTGTATCCACTCTCACCCTCACCGCCGAGGACTTTCGGATGCGTTTCCCGTGTTCGCTCGTCGCCGCCACGCTCGCGACGCTTCTCGCCGCGCCGACGGCGCCGGTCATGGCCCAACCGCGGGGCGCCGCCCCGCCACGCGCGCCGGCCCAGGACCCGCTGCGCTTTCAGATGATGGGCCCGTCGTCGGGCGGCCGCATCTCCGCCGTCGCGAGCCCTCCTGGCGACGCGCGCGTCTGGTACCTCGGCGCCGCGTCCGGAGGCGTGTGGAAGTCGGTCGACAGCGGCGCGACGTTCGTTCCCGTCTTCGATCGCCAGCCGGTGCAGGCGATCGGTGCGCTCGCCGTGGCGCCGACCCGGCCGGCGATGGTGTGGGCGGGCACCGGCGAGGCGTGGGCGATCCGCGAAGCGGACGTCACGGGCGACGGCATCTACCTCTCGAACGACGCCGGCGCGACGTGGACGAACATGGGGCTGCGCGAGACCGGCCGCATCGGCCGCATCCTCGTGCACCCGACCGACCCGAACATCGTCTACGCCTGCGCGCTGGGCCGCACGAC
Source organism: uncultured Gemmatimonadaceae bacterium (assembly GCA_963843845.1). GTDB lineage: Bacteria > Gemmatimonadota > Gemmatimonadetes > Gemmatimonadales > Gemmatimonadaceae > Gemmatirosa. Next base: position 153,096 of record CAWJMB010000003.1, read on the forward strand.
CGGGCCGCAGCAGGAGCGCGGCGTCTACCGCACGACCGACGCGGGGAAGAACTGGACGCGCGTGCTGTTCGTCGACGCGAACACCGGCTGCTCGGGGCTCAACCTCGACCCGAAGAACCCGCGCACGCTCTACGCCGGCATGTGGCAGGTCGAGATGCACCCGTGGGCGATGCTGAGCGGCGGGCCGTCGAGCGGCATCTACAAGACGACCGACGGCGGCGACAGCTGGACGCGGGTGAGCCACCCCGGGCTGCCGACCGGACCGCTCGGCAAGATCGACGTCATCCTCGCGCCGAGCGACTCGCGGCGCGTGTACGCGCTGATCCAGACCAAGGATCAGGGCTCGCTCTGGCGCTCCGACGACGCCGGCGCGACGTGGCGCGTCGTGAACTGGCAGCGCCCGCTCATCGGCCGCGCCGGCTACTACATCAAGCTGGACGTCAACCCGCGCAACGCCGACGAGATCCTCGTCGCCAACAGCAGCTTCTGGCGCTCCCAGAACGGCGGCACGACGTTCGAGGAGGTGCCGTGGGGGGGCGACAACCACGACATCTGGTGGGACCCGAAGAACCCGGACCGCTTCGGGCTCACGAACGACGCCGGGGCGCGCCTCACCACCGACCACGGCCGCACCTGGATCTCCGTCGGGCTGCCGATCGCGCAGATGTACCACGTCGCCGTGGACAACCGGATCCCGTACTGGGTCTACAGCAACCGGCAGGACAACGGCACGATGCGCGGACCGAGCACGGTGCCGGAGGCGACGACCGGCACGCGGGGGATCGCGGCGCCCGACCGGCGTCCGGCGGGCGCGGGCGCGGGCAGCAGGCGGCCCCCGCGGCGTCGGCGGGCGGCACCGACACGCTCGTCGCCGCGCCGCGCACGGTCGGCGGCACCGTGCCGAACGATTCGGCGACGCAGCGCAGGATGGGGCTGCGGCAGCCCGGCGACTCGGCGGCGCGCGACACGACCGCCGCGCCGGCCGTCGGCGGCGGGGGCGGCGGCTTCGGCGTCGGCGGCGGCTCGACGTGGGACCACGACCTCGGCGGGTGTGAGTCCGGGTTCACGATTCCCGACCCGACGACGCACGACGTCGTCTGGGCGACGTGCTACGGCAACAAGGTCACGCGCTGGGAGGCGAAGACCGGCGTCGCGCGCTCGGTCAGCCCCTGGATCGCACACCCTCGATGCCCCGCCGAACGAGCTCAAGTACCGCTGTCACTGGACGGCGCCGCTCGCGATCGACCCGTTCGATCACAACACGGTCTACTACGGCTGCCAGGTGATCTTCAAGACCTCGAACGGCGGGCAGAGCTGGAGCGTCATCAGCCCCGACCTCTCGACGCGCGACCCGTCGCGCGTCGTGCCGTCCGGCGGCATCGTCGGCGACAACCTCGGCCAGTTCTACGGCGAGATCGTCTTCGCGATCGCGCCGTCGGAGATCCAGCGCGGGCTGATCTGGGCCGGCACGAACGACGGGAAGGTGTGGAACACGCGCGACGGGGGCGCGACGTGGAACGACGTCACGCGGAACGTGCGCGGCATGCCCGAGTGGGGGATGGTGCGCAAGATCGAGCCGTCGCGCTTCGATCCCGCGACGGCGTACGTCGCGGTCGACGCGCACGTCATGGACGACCGGCGGCCACACATCTTCAAGACGGCCGACTACGGCCGCACGTGGACGGAGGTGCACGGCGACCTGCCGAGCGACCATCCGCTGTCGTACGTCCTCGCGGTGGCCGAGAACCCGAACAAGCGCGGGATGTTGTTCGCGGGGACCGGCCACGGCTTCTACTACTCGCTCGACGACGGCGCGCACTGGACGCAGTTCGACGAGGGGCTCCCCGCCGCGCCGGTGACGTGGGTCGTCGTCCCGAAGCTCTGGCGCGACGTCGTCGTCTCGACCTACGGGCGCGGGATCTACATCCTCAAGGACATCACGCCGCTCGAGCAGGGGGGCTGCCCGCGACGGTCGCGAGCGCGTCGGCTGCAACGGCGCCGCGGCTGTTCGCGCCGCACCCCGGCTACCGCCAGGCGCGGAGCGGGCGCGTCGACATCACGTTCACGGTGCCGGCCGCGACCGCGAAGCCGGTGTTGCTCGACGTGCTGGACTCGACCGGCACGCGCATCCGGACGCTCTCCGTGCCGACGCGCGCCGGCATGAACCGCGCGACGTGGGACCTGCGCTACGAGCCGCCGCCGCCGGTCGTGCTGCGGACGATCGCGCTGCAGAACCCGTTCATCTGGAACGAGCCGCGCTACCGCAACCAGACGACGCGCACGATCTCGCACTGGGGAATCCAGCAGCCGCAGGGGCAGGGCCCGTTGGGCGTGCCCGGGCGCTACAGTGTGCGCCTGCGCACGGACTCGAACGCCGCGCCGAGCGCGCCGCAGCCGTTCCGCGTCGTGCTCGACACGACGGTGACACGGAGCGCGGCCGATCTCACCGCGTCGCTGCGCGCGCAGCTTCGCCTGCGCACCGCCCTCGACACGGCGGTCGCGATGATCAATCGGCTGGAGGTGATGCGCAAGCAGATCGAGGACCAGCGGAAGACGAACGCCGGCAAGGCCGACCTGCTCGCCGCGCTCGACACGCTCGACCGACGGATCCTCGACGTCGAGCTGCGCCTCGTGACCGAGTCCGACCTGAACAGCGACGACAAGTACTTCGTCGAGAAGTACCGCATCTACATGAATCTGATCTGGCTCGCCGGCGAGATCGGCACCGGCGCCGGCGACGTGGCCGGCGGCGCCGACTACCGCCCGACCGACCAGGCGCTCGCGACGTTGAGTGACATCGAGCGCGAGCTCGCGGCGGCGAAGGCGGCGTACGCGAAGCTCCTGCGCGACGACGTGCCGGCGTTCAACCGGCGGATGGCCGGCAAGATCATCATGGACTGAGGCGACGCGACCCGGCGATCACTCCGCTCGCAGCGTGATCGCCGGGTCGACCGCCGCCGCGCGCCGCGCCGGGAGCCAGCTCCCGAGCAGCGCCGCCGCGCCGAGCGTCGCCACGGCGACGAGGTAGGCGTACGGGTCGGTCGGCGTGATGCCGTAGAGCACCCCGGCGGTCAGGCGGCCGAGCGCGAGCGCCCCGACGACGCCGAGCGCGAGGCCGACGCCGGTGAGCGCGAGCCCGCGGCGCACGATCATCCCGGACACGGCGCCGCGCGTCGCGCCTAACGCGAGCCGCACGCCGATCTCGCGCGGCCGCTGGCTCACGAGGTAGGCGAGCACCCCGTAGATGCCCAACGCCCCGAGCCCGAGCCCCAGCGCGCCGAACGTGCCTAACAGCACGAGCAGGAGGCGCGGGCGGGCGACCGCGTCGCGGACGGCGTCGTTCAGCGTGTAGACGGCGCCGATCGTCTGATCCTTGTCGATCGACCAGACCGTCCGCTCGATGGCGCGCACCATCGCGAGCGGCTCGCCGCGGGTGCGCACGAGGACGGTGTGGCGCGAGCGGCCCCCCTGCCGGTAGTTCACGTAGACCATCGGCTCCGCCGGCCGGTCCATCGACGACTGCCGGATGTCGCCGACGACGCCGAGCACTCGGACGGTGCCGGCGCCGAACGGGATCGAGCGGCCGGCGAGCCGCTCGCCGGGATAGAAGCGCCGCACGAACGCCTCGTTCACGAGGATCGCGACCGGTCCGGTCGAGTCGTCCTGCGCCGTGAATTCGCGGCCGGCGACGACCGTGGTGCCGAGCGTGCGGAAGTACTGGTCGCTCACGTGCAGCACCGCCGCGCTCGCGCTGTCCGTCGGGTCGTTCGGGAGCGGCAGCTTGCGCGCCTCGCCCGCCCCGCGCAGCGGCGCGTCCTTCGCGGCGCCGGCGGAGACGACGCCGGGGAGCGCGCGGATCGCCTCGAGCAGGCGGTGGCCGACTTCGGTGTACGCGTCGCCGTGGCGCTCGTCGCTGAGCGACAGCGTGAGCGCGACGACGTGGTCCGGGCGGTACCCGGTCTCGACACGCACGAGCGCGGCGAAGCTGCGCGCCATGAGCCCCGCGCCGACCGCGAGCACGACGGCGAGCGCGACCTCCGCGACGACGAGGCCGTCGCGCAGCCGCTGCCCGTCGCCGCCGGCCATCGTGCGCCCGCCCGCGCGCAGCGTCTGCTGCAACGCGCCGGACGCGAGCCGCAGCGCCGGCACGATGCCGAACGCGACGCCGGCGGCGAGCGACAGCGCGAGCGCGAAGAGCAGCACCGGCAGGTGCAGCCCGAGCGACACGCCCGGCGGGAGCTGCGCCGCGCCGAACGCGCGGACCGCCGCGACGGCGCCCCACGCCAGCGCGAGCCCCGCGACGCCGCCGGCGAGCGACAGCAGCACGCTCTCCGTGAGCAGCTGCCGCACGATGCGGCCGCGCGCGGCGCCGAGCGCGGCGCGCACCGCCATCTCGCGGCTCCGGCCGACGGCGCGCGCGAGCAGCAGGCTCGCCACGTTCACGCAGACGATGAGGAGCACGCAGCCGACGGCGCCCGCGAGCACGAGCAGCGGCGTGCGGGTCGCGCCGGCGACGGCCGCGTGGAGCGGCCGCACGGTGACCGCGTCCCACTGCGCGTTCTCCGGGTACTGCGCCGCGAGCCGGCGCGCGAGCGCGTCGAGCTCCGCCTGGACGGCGGCCCCGTCGACGCCCGGCCGCGCCCGCGCGACGACGCCGAGCAGGCGGTTCTGCCGGACGCGCGGGATGTCGTCGTCCGGGATCGACGAATACGGAAGGTGGATGTCCGCGCCGCTCGTCGGCAGCGCGAGCGCGCGCGGGAGGACGCCGAGCACCTCGTACGGCTCGCCGCCCAACAGCAGCGTGGTGCCGACGACCGACGGCGAGCCGCCGAACTGCCGCTGCCAGAAGCCATACGTCAGCATGACGACGTGGTCGGCGCCGCCGCGCACCATCTCGTCCTCGAGCGGCAGCCGGCCGACGACGGGGCGCACGCCGAGCGTGGGGTAGAAGCCCGCCGTGACGAAGACGGCGGCGACGCGCTGCGGGGCTCCGCGCCCGGTGAGATCCTTCCCCGACCCATTCTCCTGATGGAACCAGCCGCCGAGGTCCGCGATCTGCCGGCGCGCGGCGCGCCAGTCGTCGATGTCGACCGGCGACACCGGCGAGTCGGTCACGCCGTCCGTGCGGTTGGCCGCCCACACGCGGTAGAGCTGCGCCGGCTCGGGGTAGGGGAGCGGCCGGAGGAGCACGCCGTGCACGACCGAGAAGATCGCGACGTTCGCGCCGATGCCCAGCGCGAGCGTGACGACCGCGGTGAGCGCGAAGAGCGGCGCGCGGCGCAGCGCGCGGACGGCGTAGCCCACGTCCTGCCGCAGCTCGTCGAGCGCGGTCCGCCGGCGCCCCGCGCGCTCGGCGCGGCCGTCGATCGTGCGCATGTAGTCGCGGGCGTCGTTCACGTCGCCGAACTCGTGCAGCGCCTGACGTCGTGCCGCGTCGGGGGTGAGGCCGCCGGCGGTCAGCGCGTCGGTGCGGGCGTCGAGGTGAAAGCGCAGTTCGGCGTCGACGTCGTCGCGGATGTCGCGCGGCGTGCGGCGCGGGAGGCGGAACGCGCGCCGCATCAGGCCGGCTTCGCGGGCTCGGGGGCGAGCGCGCGGAACACGGCCTCGGCGTATCGCCGCCACGCGGCTTCTTCGGCGCGGAACCGCTGCCGGCCGCGCGCCGTGAGCGTGTAGAAGCGCGCCTTCCGATTGTTCTCCGACACCCCCCACTCGGCGCGCACGCAGCCGGCGTGCTCGAGTCGGTGCAGCGCCTTGTAGAGCGGCGCGTCGTTGATGTCGATGGTGCCGTCCGTGCGCTCGCGCACCCAGCGCGAGACCGCGTAGCCGTGCATCGGCGCCCAGCTCAACGCGCGGAGGATCAGCACGTCGAGCGTTCCTTGCACGAGCTCCATGGCATCGTCGCGCATCGCCGCTCCCATTCCCAGGTACGGGGAACAGTGCGAATGCCGTCGCACGGTGTCAAGTCGCGTCCGCGCGGCGCGCCGAAGCGCTCCCCGGCTCGCGCCGCTCGCGGAGCGGCAGATCGGACTGTACGGCGGCGAGCCGACGATGCCTGGAACGCTTCCTCAGGCGCTCGTCAGGCGCTCGTCAGGCGCTCGTCAGGCGCGGAGCTCCCGGTACCACGCGTCGAACGCACGCTGATAGAACGCCGGGTTGAACAGCGCCCACGCGCCTGCCGACGCCGGCAACGTGAACCCCGCCGCGCCCTCGGCGGCCGTCCGCCCGGCGGCGTGGGCGCTCCTCGCCGCGCGCTCGACGTCGTCGAGCATCGCGACGTAGCGATCGAGGTCGGCGGCGCGCGCGACCGGGCCGTGGCCGGGAACGTAGGTCGTGGTCGGCGCGCGCCGCAGCGCGCGGACCGCGGCCGCCAGACGGCTCGGCGTCGCGTCGACGAAGTTCGGGAACATCGCGTTCCAGACGAGATCGCCCGTGAACGTCACGTCCGGGTCGTCGAGCTCGAGCGTCACGTCGCTCGGCGTGTGCCCGGCGCGTGGCACGAGGCGCACGACCCGCCCGCCGAGGTCGAGCGTCGACGGAGCGTCGGCGGGGATGAGGACGGCGTCGCGCAGTGCGGCGACGCGGTCGCGCGTCGCGGCGGTCGCGTGAATGGCTGGCGGCGTGCCGATCGAGCCGTCAGGCACCGGCGGCAGGTAGCCGGCGACGCCGCTCGCGTGGTCGGCGTGGAAGTGTGTCACCACGACGTGCGTCGGCCAGCGCCCCGTCAGCTCGCGCGCCTGCGCCGCCAGCCATCCGGCACCGGCCGGCTGCATGAAGCCCTCGACCGCGAGCACGCCACCGCGCCCCGCGATCAGCCCGCCGTTGCACAGCGTCGTGCGGTCGCCGCCGAGCGGTGTCGAGACGAGCGCCCACACGCCGTCGGCGATCCGCTCGAGCGCGCCGAAGGGCTCGCGCGCGACGACGCGGCCGAGCGGCTCGCGCGCCCACGCGGCGCGTGCGGAGGCGGGGAGCAGCGCGCCGGCGAGCGCGAGGTGGGCGGCGCAGCCCCCGGCGTGCGCGAGAAAGTCGCGGCGGTCCACGAGCCCGTCAGGCCTTCACGGCCTCGGCCTCGGCGCGGATCGCGATCTGCGCGGTGCGCTCGCGCCGCGACGCCAGGAACAGCGTGGCGGCGGTGTAGAGCACGACGACGACGACGATCCACTTCACCGCGGTGAGTGGCAGCTCCTTCACGAGCAGCCCGGCGATGAGCGCCGCCGGGATCCCGCCGAGCAGCAGGCCGAGCGACGCGCGGACGTCGAACGCTCGCTCGCGTACGAAGCGCGCGCTGGCCGTCGGCATGAGGAACGCGCACGAGCCCATCATGATCGGGAACGCCGCCTTGGGGTTCATGCCGAGCAGGCTGATGAGGATCATGCACGGCGCGTAGAGCCCGATGCCGATCGTCATGAGCGCGCCGAGCGCGAAGTTGCCGACGAGCGCCGCGATGAACAGTCCGCCGTTCAGATCGAGCAGCGTGCCGCCGGTCGGGTCACCGATCGCCGTGCGCCAGGCGAGGATCAGTGCGAGCGTCGTCAGCGCGAACGCCATCCCGAGCTGCACACGCGCCCGCGGCCACTGCGACACCACGCCGGCGCCGAGCCACGCGCCGAGCGCCGCGGTGACGATCATCCCGATCAGCACCTTCGCGCTGACGTCGACGAGCCCCATGAAGATGAACGCCTGCGCGATCGTCGGCAGCACGTGGCCGACGTTCAGCGTGCCCGGGATGCGCTCGTCGCGCACCATCTTCCACTGCCGGAAGATCGCCGTCGTCGTCGCGAACGACCCGATGCCCAACGTGTCGAAGAAGTTCGTCACGAACCCCGTCGCCACCCCTCCCGCCGTCGGCGTCGTCGGTTCACTCCGCTCGGCGCTCGCCCTGCGCACGCCGGTGACGAGCACGACGACGTAGAACAGGCAGAACACGCCGAGCGCGACGAAGAGAATCAGCTTCGCGTCCATGATGGAGGCAGGGGAGGGCGGGGGCGGGGCGCAGGAGGCGCACCGCACCATACCACGCGGCGCACGGTCGCGCGACGTCCCGCGCGGCGACGTCCTATCTTGCGGCATGTCACCGACCGCCGAGATCGCGATCGTCGGCGCCGGCATCGCCGGCGTCGCTGCGGCCTACCACCTCGCCGTACGCCAGGGTGTGCGGCACGTCGTGCTGATCGACGAGCGCGAGCCGCTGACGCTCACGAGCGCGGTCGGCACGCAAGGCTATCGCAACTGGTGGCCGGGGCCGGACGACACGATGTGCCGCTTCGTGTCGCGCAGCATCGGCATCCTCGACGAGCTGGCGGACGAGTGCGACAACGCGTTCCGGCTGTCGCGCCGCGGCTATCTGTTCGCGACGGCGCGCGGCGAGGGCGTCGATGACCTGCGGCGCGCCGCGCGCACGGTGAGCGCATACGGCATGGGCGAGGTGCGCGAGCACACCGAGTCGCGGACCTACGAGCCCGCGCGCGCCGAGGGCTACGCGGGCGCGCCCGGCGGCGCCGATCTGCTGACCGGCGACGCGCTCCGCACGGCGTTTCCCTACCTGGCGACGGACACCTCGGGCGCGCTCCACGTGCGCCGCGCCGGGTGGATGAACGCCGTCGCCCTCGGCGCCTGGATGCTGCGCCGCGCGGTCGGCGCCGGCGTCACCGTCGTGCGCGACCGCGTCGTCGGGATCGACGCGAGCGGTGGCCGCGTGCAGGGCGTGCGCCTCGCGTCCGGCGCCGCGCTGAGCGTGCCGCGCGTCGTGGTCGCCGCCGGCCCGACGCTCCCCGCGGCGGCGCGGCTGTTGGGCATCGACCTGCCGGTCCGCCTCGAGCTGCACGCGAAGATGACGTTTCGCGACGTGTACGGCGCGCTCCCGCGCTCGGCGCCGTTCTGCATCTGGAACGACCCGGTCGAGGTGTCGTGGGCGCCGAACGAGCGCGAGACGTTCGCGGCGGGCGCGCACGTGCGTCCGGTCGACGGCCCCCACGGCGACGAGGCGTGGCTGATCTGGACGTACGACGACGTGCCGTGCGAGACGGCGCAGTGGCCGCCGTCGTTCGATCCGCGCCACGGCGAGATCCTGCTGCGCGGCGTCGCGCACATGATCCCCGCCTTCGCCGCCTACGCCGGCCGCGGCGCCGACGGGGTCGTCGACGGCGGGTACTACTGCAAGACGCCGGAGAACCGTCCGCTCGTCGGCCCGTGCGCCGTCGACGGCGCCTACCTGTGCGCCGCGTTCTCCGGCTTCGGGATCATGGCCGCGCACGCCGGCGGCGAGCTGCTCGCGGCACACGTCACCGGCGCCCCGCTGCCGGGGTATGCGGGCGCGCTGCTGCCCGCGCGCTACGACGACGCGGCCTACACCGCGCGGCTCGAGACGTTAGGCACGCGCGTCGGGCAGCTCTAGGTCGACGTCGAACCCCCGCGGCGTGAGCGCGAGCGCGGCGAGCGAGATCGTCTCGGCGAACGGCGCGTAGAGCGTGCGGAGGTGCTCGCGGTCGAGCGCCTCGGCGACGAGCAGCGCGACGGCGGCGGTGGTGACGAGGTACTGCGACGCGACCTCCGGCGGCGCGTCGGCGAGCTGATACCACGGCGTGCCGCGGAACAGCGCGTAGATCTCGTCTTGCAGCAGCCACATCTCGTCGTCGCGCCGCGTCCGCGCGATCGCCTCGCCGACGGCGTCTTCCGCGGCGTACCACGCGTCGCTGCGCCACCCGCCGTGTCGCCACGTCTGCACGACGCGCTTGAGCTCGGCGTGACTGAGTCGCGCGACGCGCGCCAGAAACGATTCGATCAGCCGCGTGTTCGGTCCGAGCGCGTGAGACATGTCCGACGGCGTGGCAAGCGCCGCGCCGTCGCGCTCGCGGCGCACGCCGTGCGTCGGGACGGTCGCCGCGTGCGAGCCGAGGGGCCTCACCGTCTCGTCCGCCGCTTGACTCGCCGGAGACACGCGCCTAACATGTCGTCCACAACTGAAGTGCTCGTGGTGATTTGCCGCCTATTGCAGCCACGTTAAACAAATGCTAAAACGCGACACGCCCGGCGGCTGTACTCGCCCGGGCGTTTGTCGTTGGTAGCCGGTGCGCCCCGCGCGCGCCGGACTGCCGACTCAGCAACGGTCCTGTCGCAGGCGGCTCGTCCTCGGAATCGGCGTGGAGACGGGCATGCAGTGGAGCGAACGGACGACCGGCGGCGTTGCAGCTGCCGAGCGAGCGGTGTGCGACCGCGACGAGCGCGGGGGCGACGAGCGCGGGCGCGACGTGTGGTGGGAGGTCGTCGGCCCGGCCGGCGCGCCGCTCGTCGTCGCGTTGGGCGGGATCTCCGCCACCCGTCACGCCTGCGCGACGGCGAGTGACCCGAGCCCCGGCTGGTGGGAACGGATCGTCGGCCCCGGCCGCGCGATCGACGTCACGCGCTACCGCGTGCTGGGGATCGACTGGCTCGACGGCGGGCGCGGCGCCGACGGCCGCGCGACGCACGTCGTCACCACGGACGACCAGGCCGCCGCCGTCGTCGACGCGCTCGACGCGCTCGGCGTTCGCCGAGCCCACGCGGTCGTCGGGGCATCGTACGGCGGCATGGTCGCACTCGCTCTCGCGTCGCGGTTCGGCGAACGCGTCGCGCATCTCGTCGTCATCAGCGCCGCGCACGCGCCACACCCGATGAGCACCGCGCTGCGCGCGATCCAGCGGCGCGTCGTCGCGCTGGGGCTCGAGACCGGGCGCGCCCACGACGCGCTCGCGCTCGCCCGCATGCTCGCGATGACGACCTACCGCGGTGCGCAGGAGTTCGGCGAGCGCTTCGACGTGACGCCCGACGCGACGAGCGGGGGATGGGCCACGTTCCCCGTCGAGCGGTATCTCGCGCACCGCGGTGAGGCGTTCGCGACCCGCTGGTGTCCGGCGCGCTTCCTCGCGCTCTCGCTCTCCGCCGACCTGCACCGCGTCGACCCGGCCACGGTCCGCACGCCCGCGCTCCTCGTTGCAGCTGACGGCGACACGATCGTCCCGGGCGGCACGATGGCCGAGCTCTCCGCGCGGCTCGGCGCGCCGAACGACTTCGTGACGCTCCCGACCCGCTACGGGCACGACGCCTTCCTGACCGAGCCGGCGCGCGTCGGCCGCCTGCTCGACACCGCACTCACGACCTGGAGCGCTCGATGACCACGCCGCGTATCCCCCGTGCCGCGACGCGCGCCGTGCGCGCCGGCATCGCCACCGATCTGCACCACGGCGCCGTCGTGCCGCCGCTCCACCTGTCGTCGACGTTCGCCTTCGCCGGCTTCGGCGAGAAACGTCCGTACGACTACACGCGCAGCGGCAACCCGACGCGCTCGCACCTCGCCGACGCGCTGGCCGAGCTCGAAGGCGGCGTCGGCGCCGTCGTCACGAGCACGGGGATGTCGGCCGTCGCGCTCGTGCTGCACCTGCTCTCGCCCGGAGATCTGGTGCTGGCAGCGCATGATTGCTACGGCGGCACGCACCGCCTGCTGACGGCGCTCGCCGGCCGCGGCCACTTCGACGTCGCGTTCGTCGATCTCACGGCGACCGCGTCGGCCGAAGCGGTCATCGCCGCCCGGCGCCCGCGCCTCGTGTGGGTCGAGACGCCGAGCAACCCGCTGCTGCGCATCACCGACATCGGGCGCGTCGCCGCCGCGTCGCACGCCGTCGGGCGCGCTCGTCGTGGTCGACAACACGTTCCTCTCGCCGGCGCTCCAACAGCCGCTCGCGTTGGGCGCCGACGTCGTCGTCCACTCGACCACGAAGTACCTGAATGGGCACAGCGACGTCGTCGGCGGCGCGGTGATCGCGAACGACGCGGCGCTCGCCGAATCGTTGGGGTGGTGGGCGAACTGCCTCGGCGTGACGGGGGCGCCGTTCGACAGCTATCTCACCCTCCGCGGCGTGCGCACGCTGCACGCGCGCCTCGCGCAGCACCTCGCCAACGCGGAGGCGGTCGTCGATGCGTTAGGCCGGCACGACGCGGTGGCGCGCGTGTACTACCCCGGGCTCGCGTCGCACCCCGGCCACGCGACGGCGCGCGCCCAGCAGCAGGGCTTCGGCGCGATGGTGAGCTTCGAGCTGCGCGGCGGGCCGGCGGCGGCCGAGCGCTTCTGCGCTGCGCTCCAGTGCTTCACGCTCGCCGAGTCGTTGGGCGGCGTCGAGAGCCTCGTCGCGCACCCCGCGACGATGACGCACGCGTCGATGGGTGCGGCGGCGCGGGCGGCGGCCGGGATCGGCGACGCGGTGCTTCGGCTGTCCGTCGGCATCGAGTGCGCGGACGATCTCGTCGACGACCTCGAGCGGGCCCTCGACGCGGCGTCCGCGCGAGCGACGCCGCCGCGCGCGATCGTTCCGCGTGTAACGCAGTGTGCCGGTCCGTTCACGCTTCGGTGACGATCGTCCCCGCTGCCGCCCGGGCGGTCGCCGTCTCCCGCTGCATCGCCGCGATCGTCGCGGGACCGCACCCGACTCGTCGGCGTGGGATCGGCCGCCGGGGCGTCAGGCCACGCGGACGCCGCGCCAGAAGGCGACGTACCCGGCGATCTCTTTCGCCGCATCGCTCGGCGCCGGGTAGTACCACGCCGCGTCGCGGTTCGTCTCGCCCTCGACGACGACGTCGTAGTAGCTCGCGACGCCCTTCCAGGGACACGTCGTGTGCGTCGCGCTCGCCACGAGGTGCTCGTGCCGCACGGCCTCGGGCGGAAAGTACTGGTTTCCCTCGACCACCCGCGTCGCGTCGCTCTCGGCGATCACGACGCCCTTCCACGTCGCTGTCGGCATGCCTCTCCTGGCGTTCGATGTGCGTTAGGCGCGTCGTGCCCCGACGACGCGCGTCGCGCGTGACATTCCGGACTTGCGACGCGCGACACGATATGTAACGTCCGGTTGACACTTCCGACGTCCCTGACGTGACCCGCCGCGCCCGTTCGCGTGGCCGCGCCCCTCCCACGCCCGCCGCATGACGCTCGCCGCACCGCCCGCCGCACCGCCCGCCGCACCGCCCGCCGCTCACGCCGGACCGTTCGCCCGCGCCGCGCGCGGCCTGCCGACCGACTACACGCCCGTGTGGTTCATGCGGCAGGCGGGGCGCACGCTCCCCGAGTACCGCGCGCTCCGGGAGCGGTGGACGCTGCTCGAGATGTGCGCCGACCCCGCGCTCTGCGCCGAAGTCACGTTGCAGCCGATGCGCCGCATGCCGCTCGACGCCGCGGTCATGTTCGGCGACATCATGCTGCCGCTCGTCGGCGTCGGGATCGGGCTCGACATCGTCGAGAAGATCGGCCCCGTCATCGCCGAGCCGATCCGCGACATGCGCGGCGTCGAGCGGCTGCGCGACCTCGAGCCGGAGCAGGACGTCGCGGCCGCGCTCGACGCCGTGCGCATCGTCCGCGCCGAGCTGGCGCCGGAGCGCGCGGTGCTCGGCTTCGCCGGGGCGCCCTTCACGCTCGCCTCGTACCTGATCGAGGGACGCCCGACGCGCGACTTCGTGAAGACGAAGGCGATGATGTACGGGCACCCCGAGATGTGGGACGCGCTCATGACGCGGCTCGCGCGCATCGCGACGTCGTTCCTCCGCGCGAACGTCGCCGCCGGCGCCGCCGCCGTGCAGCTGTTCGACAGCTGGGTCGGGGCGCTGAGTCTCACCGACTACCAGCGCTACATCGAGCCGTACACGCGGCGCATCTTCGCCGACCTGCGCGACCTCGACGTGCCGCTCGTGCACTTCGGGACGGGCACGGCGCATCTGCTCGAAGCGATGGCGACGGACGGCGCGACGGTCATCGGACTCGATTGGCGCGTGCCGATCGACGACGCCTGGGCGCGGATCGGGCCGGAGCACGGCGTCCAGGGCAACCTCGACCCGGTCACGTTGTTCGCCCCGCCGGACGTCGTCGAAGCGGCGGCGATCGACATCCTCGAGCGCGTCGGCAGTCGCCACGGCCACGTCTTCAACCTCGGCCACGGCCTGCTCCCCGAGACGCCGCTCTCGAACATCGAGCGGCTCGTCGACGTCGTCCACGAACGGAGCGCGGCGATGCGAGCGCAGCATGGCGTCGCCTGACGGGTCGGGCGCCGCGCCGCTGCGGTTGGGCACCCGCGGCAGCGCGCTCGCGCTCGCCCAGGCGAACACCGTCGCCGGCCTGCTCCGCGCGCTCGGGGCGGCGGTCGATCTCGTCATCATCACGACGCAGGGCGACGTCCGCACCGACGTCCCGCTCGCGACGTTGGGCGGCGTCGGCGTGTTCGCCGCCGAGTTGGAGACGGCGCTGCGCCGCGGCGAGGTCGACCTCGCCGTGCACAGCGCGAAAGACCTGCCGTCGACGCTGACCGCGGACATGGCGCTCGCCGCGTTTCTCCCGCGCGTCGACGTGCGCGACGTGATCGTGTCGCGCGGCGACGTCTCGCTCGCCCGGCTGCCGCACGGCGCGGTCGTCGGCACGAGCAGTCCGCGCCGCGCCTGCCAGCTCCGCGCCGCGCGCCCGGACCTCGCGCTCCGCGACATCCGCGGCAACGTCGACACGCGCCTTCGCAAGCTCGACGCGGGCGACTACGACGCGATCGTCCTCGCCGCCGCCGGCCTCACGCGACTCGGCCTCACCGACCGGATCAGCGAGCGCCTCACGTTCGACGTCATGCTGCCGGCGCCGGGACAGGGAGCGATCGCGATCGAGACGCGGGCCGACGACGCCCGCACACAGACCGCCCTCGCGCCGCTCGACCACCGCGAGACCCGCATCGCCGTCACGGCCGAGCGGGCGTTCCTCGCGCGGTTGGGCGCCGGGTGCGCGGCGCCCGCCGCCGCGTACGCGGTGATCGACGGCGACACGCTGCGCATGGAAGGGATGATCGGCTCGGCCGACGGCGACACCGTCCGGGCCTCGCGGACCGGCGCGCCCGACGCGCCGGCCGCACTCGGCGCCGCGGTCGCCGAGGCGCTGATCGCGGACGGCGGCGACGCCCTGCTCGCGCTGGCTGGCCTGCGTGACCGCGCCGTCGTCGCCTGACGCGTCGCGCGCCGCGAGGCGATGACGGCGGCCGGAGTCGACGCAGCGATGTCGCCGCACGCCGAGCCGCCGCACGCCGAGCCGCCGCACGCCGAGCCGCCGCACGCCGAGCCGCCGGACGCCGGGCGTGCGGCCGGCGCCGATGCGGCGCCACTCGCCGGGCGCACCATAGCCGTCGCCCGGTCGCGGGACGGTGCCGCGCCGCTGATCGCCGCGCTCGAAGCGCTGGGCGCGAGCGGTGCTCGCGGCGCCGGCGATCCGGATCGTGCCGCCGCCGTCGTACGACGCGCTCGACGGTGCGCTCGCCCGCGTCGCGTCGTTCGACTGGGTCGCGTTCACGAGCGCGAACGGGGTCGCCGCGGTGGCGACGCGGCTGGACGCGCTGGGCGCCTCGCTCGACGGCGTTCGTGTCGCGGCGGTCGGCGGCGCGACGGCCGACGCGGCGCGGCGCGCGTTCGGACGGTGCGACCTCGTCCCCGCCCGGCAGACGGCGGACGGTCTCGCTGCCGCGCTCCCGCGGCCCTTCAACGCGCGCGTGCTCTTTCCCGGCGCCGACCGCGCGCGCGACGCGCTGCCGATGGGGCTCCGTGCCCGCGGCGCCCGCGTCACGCAGGTGACGGCCTACCGCACCGTGATCGCGCCCGACGCGCTGCACGACATCGCCGCGCGCGCCGCCGCCGGCGCCGTCGACGCGATCCTGCTGTCGAGTCCGTCGGGCGTCGAGGCGCTCGCCGACGCGTTGCGCAGGCTCGACGCGGCGCCGCCGCGTCTCGTCGCGATCGGCCCGGCGACGGCCGGGTCGTGCCGCGATCATGGGTTCACGGTCGCTGCGGTCGCCGCCGCGCCGACGGACGACGCGCTCGTCGCGGCGGTCCGCGCCTGTTTCGCCGCCTAACGTTTCCTTCCGCCTCCTCGACGATGGCGACTTCGTTTCTCTCCGCCGCGCCTCCGGCGCGCGATAGTGCCGACCCGCGCGGTGCGATCGGCCGCCTGCGCAAGCACCCCGTCGCCCGGCAGATGCTCGCCGAGACCGTGCTGCGTGCGGATCAGCTCATCCTGCCACTATTCATCCGCGCCGGGGCCGACGCGGTCGTCCCGATCACGTCGCTCCCCGGCCAGTCGCAGTGGACGGTCGACCGACTCGACGCGGAGCTCGACGAGATCGTCGCGTCGGGCATCCGCTCGGTGCTGCTCTTCGGTCTCCCGGCGTCGAAAGACGACGAGGGAAGCGGCGCGTGGGACGCCGACGGACCGGTGCCGCAGGCGATCCGCCGCGTCAGGGACCGGGCGCCGGGGCTGCTCGTCATCGCCGACGTCTGCCTCTGCGAGTACACCGCGCACGGCCACTGCGGCCCGCTCGACGGCGACTGCGTCGACACGCACGCCGCGTTGCCGCTGCTCGCGCGCACGGCGGTCGCGTACGCCGACGCCGGCGTCGACGTCGTCGCGCCGAGCGCCATGATGGATGGACAGGTCGCGGCCATCCGCGGCGCCCTCGACGAGGCCGGGCACCGCGACGTGCCGATCCTCTCGTACTCGACGAAGTACGCGTCGGCGTTCTACGGGCCGTTCCGCGACGCCGTCGCGTCGGCGCCCGCGTTCGGCGACCGCGCCGCGCACCAGCTCCCGCCGGCGAGCGCGCGCGAGGCCGTGCGCGAGTCGCTGCGTGACGTCGACGAGGGGGCCGACATGCTGATGGTGAAGCCGGCGGGGGCGTACCTCGACGTCATCCAGCGCATCCGCCAGGAGACGCGCCTTCCGCTCGCCGCCTACCAGGTCAGTGGCGAGTACGCGATGCTCAAGGCCGCCGCGGAGCGCGGGTGGCTCGACGAGCGGCGCGCCGTGCTCGAGTCGCTGATCGCGATCCGCCGCGCCGGCGCCGATCTCGTCATCACCTACTACGCGAAGGACGTCGCACGCTGGCTGCGCGAGGATGCGGACCGATGAGTCGTAACGCCGAGCTGCTCGCCGAGGCGCAGCGCGTGATTCCGGGAGGGGTGAGCAGCCCCGTGCGGGCGTTCAAGGGCGTCGGCGGCACGCCGCGCTTCTTCACGCGCGGGAGCGGTCCCTATGTCACCGACGCCGACGACGTGCGGTACGTCGACTACGTGCTGTCGTGGGGGGCGCTCGCCGCCGGGCACGCGCCGCCGTCCGTCGTCGACGCCATCGCGGCGCAGGCCGCGCTCGGCACCAGCTTCGGCGCGCCGATCGAGAGCGAGGCGCGGCTCGCGGCGCGCCTCGTCGACGCGCTGCCGTCGGTCGACCTGGTGCGCTTCGTGAACAGCGGCACCGAGGCGACGATGAGCGCCCTGCGTGTGGCGCGCGCGGCGACCGGGCGCGCCAAGTTCATCAAGTGCGACGGCTGCTATCACGGCCACGCCGACGCGCTGCTGGTGCAGGCCGGGTCCGGCGTCGCGACGTTGGGCCTCCCGAACAGCCCCGGCGTCACGCCCGGCGCGACGGCCGACACGCTCGTCGTCCCGTTCAACGACCTCGGCGCCGTCGAGGCGATGTTCGCGGCGAACCCCGGGCAGATCGCGGCGATCATCGTCGAGCCGGTCGCCGGCAACATGGGGCTGATCGTTCCGCAGCCGGGCTACCTCGCCGGACTGCGCCGCGTGACGGAGCAGCACGGCGCGCTGCTCGTCTTCGACGAGGTGATGACCGGCTTCCGCGTCGCGTGGGGCGGGGTGCAGGTGCGCGAGGAGATCGTCCCCGACCTCACCTGCCTCGGCAAGGTCATCGGCGGCGGGCTGCCGGTCGCCGCGTACGGCGGGCGCCGTGACATCATGGAGCTGATCGCGCCGTTGGGCGCCGTCTACCAGGCCGGCACGCTCTCCGGCAATCCGCTAGGCATGGCCGCGGGCCTCGCGATGCTCGACCTCCTCGCGGTCCCCGGCGCGTACGCGCGGCTGGAGGCGCAGTCCGTCGCGCTCGCCGGGATCGTCCGGGAGACGGCGGCGCAGCACGGCGTCCCGGTCACGACCTCCGCGATCGGCGGCATGTGGGGGTTCTTCCTCGGCGACACGCCGGTCGCGAACTACGGCGACGCGAAACGCACCGACACCGCGCTGTTCGCGCGGCTGTTCCACGCCTTGCTCGCCCGCGGCGTCTACCTCGCGCCGTCCGCGTTCGAGACCAACTTCGTCTCGCTCGCGCACGACGACGACACGCTTGCTCTCACGCGCGACGCCTTCGACGGGGCGTTCGCGGCGCTATGAGCTGACGAGACGCGGGAGGATGCCCGGGATGCGCCGGATGCCCCGGGGATCCCCACCCGTTCCGCTCGCCGAGCGCGTCAGCCGCTCCGCAGCGCGAGGAACAGCTGCCAGAGCGGCGGCTGCCACGTGGTCGAGAGCAGCGCGTGCTCGAGCGCGGCGAGCGCGGCGAGCGTCGCGAGGAGCGCGGCGCCCGTGCGCGTGCCGCGGGTCGGCAGCGTGCGGGCGCGCCAGGCGAACCACGCGGTGAGTGCGCCTAACGCGACCACCGTCGCCGGCAGCAGCGCCGAGTTCTCGGGCGGGCCGAAGTAGCGGCGCAACGACGCGAGGTACGACGGCAGCAGCTCCGCCCCTCCGTTCGCGACGCCGAGGAACACGTTGAGGCGCGCCGTCTGGTGCGCGGCCCACAGCACGACGAGCGCCCACAGTCCGGTCCGCGTCGGCGAGCGCCACACGAGCGCCGCCGCGAACGCGATCGCGACGAGCCCGAGTGCGTCGCTGTACGCCGTCGCGCGCAGTGCGTCGAACGCGAGCGCGAGGCGATCGCTCGCCACCGCAGCGTGGGGGAGCGTGCCGCCCGGCGCCACGCCGGCCGGCCCGCTCGCCGGCCCGCTCGCCGGCCCGCCGGCCGGCCCGACGACCCACCCGCCGTAGAGCGCGGCGCTCACCGCCGTCCACAGGAGCCCCCCGCCGAGGAAGCTCTGCACGACGTCGCGCGGCTCGGGCCATGCACGCGAGCGCGCCAGGAGCCACGCGCCGCCGGCAGCGGCGACGACGCCGATGGCCGCCGCGACGAGCCGCCCCGTGCCTTCGCGTTGCGCGGCGAGCAGCGTGCCCGTCGCGAGCCACCAGAACGCGAGCACGACGAGGGGCCCGCCGGCGGCGACGAGCTCACGCCCCCGCACGCGCCGCCCCGGCATCCGGCTTCCCCACGCGCCGCGGGCGCTCGGGCGGACCACACCCGGCGCGCTCACGACGCGCGGGCGCGTGAGTCGCGCGCGGCGGGCGCCGGCAGCGCAGTGCGCAACGTCGCATCGATGCCGCGTGCCGAGATGACGGGCAGCACGACGTGGCGCGCGCGCAGCGCCGTCGCCAGCTCGCGCGCCTCGGGGCCGCCGCGCGGCGCGGTATCGATGACGACGGATGGCACGTCGAGGCGCACGAGCTGGCGTGCTGCGTCGAGCGCGTCGGCGCGGGCGCGCGTGCGGTCGGGCGCGCCGTCACGTGCGAGGTTCGCGCGGCCGTCGGTCAGCAGAACGACGCGCACGTCCCACCCGTCGCTCCGCTCTCGCAGCGCGAGCTGCGCCGCCGCGTCGAGCGCCGCGGCGAGCGGGGTGCCGCCGCCGCCCGGCAGCGCCGCGAGCTGTCGTCGTGCCCGCGCGAGCGCCCGCGTCGGTGGGAGCGACAGCGTCACGCCGCGGCCGGAGAACGCGAGCAGCGCCACGCGGTCGCGCCGCACGTAGCTCTCGGCGAGCAGGAGCTGCACGGCACCCTTCGCCTCGCCGAGCCGTCGCGCCGCCATCGAGCCGGACGCGTCGACGACGAACAACGTCGACGTCCCGGTGCGCTGCTGCGTGCGCCGCACGTGCAGATCGCCGCGCTCGACGCGCAACGCGTCGTCACCCCGTCCGCGCGGCGCGTCGGGCACGTCGTTCGGCCCACGCTCGGCGGCCGCGCGCACGCGCTGCCAGGGCGCGGCGGCGCGCATCGTCGCGAGCAGATCGAGCCGGCGCCCGCGACGCGGCTCGCCGCGGCGGGCGCCTAACGGGCGGCCGTGCGTCGTGCCCGCGCGCGCCGTCCCCGCGCGTCCGGGTGTGCGCGCGGCACGCGAGGCCGTCGCCGTGCCGTCGAGCAATCCCGGCGGCAGCACGGCGCGCACCGCGTCGAGCACGACGTCCGCGAGCGGAGACGGCGTCGTACGCTCGGTGGCCTCGGAATCCGGCTCGGCGGGCGGATCGTGCGCGTCGCGCCGATCGGGCGCCGACTGCGGGTCGGTCTCCGCCCCCGTCGGCTGCCGCGCTGGCTCCGCGGAATCGTCAGCCGGTGCCTCTGCCGTGTCCGGCGCGTGGCGTGCGCGGGGCGCGAGGACGAGCTGCGCCGCCGCGACGACGTCGTCACCGGTCGCACGGTCGCGGCCGTGCCATGCCGCGGACGCCCGCGCCGCGCGGACGGCGAACAGGAGCGCCCGGACGTCGTCGATGCCCAACGAATGCGCGACCGCCGCGAGCGCCTCGACGGCGTCGTCGTCGAGCGCGACGCTGCGCAGCCTCCGCCGAGCGGCGATGACGGCGTGGCGATCGGCGGCGTTCGGCGCACCGTCGGGCGCGGCGCCCCACGTGGCGCTCGTCGTGCCACGCAGCGTCTCGATCCCGCCGCCGGCTCGGCCGCGGCCGAGCGCGACGTGGAACGCGAGCCGTTCGGTGAGCGCCGCCGGCACCGTGGCGTCGGCGTCGTCGCTCCACGTGACCACGAGCGACCGCGCGCGGTGCGTCGCCGCGACCGTATCGCGCTCGACGCGCACCTCGCCCGTGTCGAGCGTCGCGGCGACCGACGAGATCGCGAGCGCGGTCGCGCGCTGCGCCGACGGCACGACGAGCACCCCGCCGTGCGCCTCCGCGAGGACGCCGCGCGTCACGCCTGGCGCACCCGTCGCGCCGCCGAGCGTCGCCGTCAGATCCGCGCCGCCGACGAGTCGGTCCGCGTCGACGCCCGGCGGCAGCAGGCGCCACGGCGCGCGGTGCGGCAGCGCGCCGTGGAGCGCGCGCGCCCAGCCTAACGCTGCGTCGCGATCCGCGGTCTGCAGCACCGCGCCGCCCAGTCCGCGCGGGTCGACGGCGAGCAGCGCCGCCGCGAGGCTTCCCTCGGCGCGTGCACCGTCGACGCGTGCACCGTCGGCGAACGCAGCGTCCGCGACGCCGACGACGGTCACGCCGCGGCCGTGTCGGCGATCGTCTCGCGCACCGCGCGCTCGATGCGCGCCGACGACCCGGTGTCGTCGAGCGGGTCGCGGCGCAGCCGATGGCGCAGCGCGAGCGGTGCGATCTGTCGCAGATGGCCGAGCGTCGCCTCGGCCACGCCGTCGAGCGCGGCGACGGCGCGCGCGGCGCGGAGCAGCGTCAGCTCGCCGCGCACCCCGTCGACCTTGAGCTGTGCGCAGAGGGCGGCACCGCGCTCGAGCAGCGCGTCGGGCACGACGGTCGCGTCGAGCGTCTCGCGGGCCCGCGTGAGGCGCTTGCGCACGGCCGTGTCGGGCGCACGCCACTTCGCGAGAAAGTCGTTCGGCGCACGGTCGAAGGCGTCGCGCCGCCGCACCACCTCGATGCGCTGCGCCGGATCGTTCGGGGTCACGACGTCGACGGCGAGGCCGAAACGATCGAGCAGCTGTGGGCGAAGGTCGCCCTCTTCCGGATTCCCGCTGCCGACGAGTACGAAGCGCGCCGGGTGCCGCACGGACAGTCCGTCACGCTCGACCACGTTCTCGCCGGAGACGGCGACGTCGAGCAGCAGGTCGACGAGATGATCGTCGAGCAGGTTGATCTCGTCGACGTAGAGAAAGCCGCGGTTCGCCTTCGCGAGCAGCCCGGGCTCGTAGCGACGTTCGCCGTGCCGCAATGCGCGCTCGAGGTCGAGGCTTCCGACGACGCGGTCCTCGGTCGCGCCTAACGGCAGGTCGACGACCGGAATCGGCCGCATCGCGACCGCGGTCGTCTCCTTGCGCCGCGCCGCGCGGCGGCACCCGTCGCACCGATCGCCGTTGCCGCCCGGATCGCAGCCGTAGGGACAGTCGGCGACCATCGCCAGCTTCGGCAGCAGGGCAGGGAGGGCGCGCACGGCGGTCGACTTCGCGGTGCCGCGCTGCCCGAAGATCAGCACGCCCCCCACCGCGGGGTCGGTCGCCGCGATGAGCAGGGCGAGCTTCATTTCGTCCTGTCCGACGATGGCCGAGAACGGATAGCGGTGGTGCACGGAGAACTCTCTCTGGTGGCTCGGTCTACGCTACCCCGCCCGTCGAGGTGTCGCAATACGTGAACGGTAGTGAGTGTCAACGTTGCTTGACGCCGTTCGGTCCCGTCGTCATGTTCGCGTCGTGCTCATGATCTCCGCATGACGATCGACACGCTCCGCAACGCCGCGCCGACGGCCGCGGCACCGTCGGTCGTGTCGTCCATGACGTTCGGCGACCGCATGCTCGCTCTCCGCGATCGGCTGATCGCCGGCGCCGTGGCCCGGCCGTGGCTGGCGCGCCTGCCGCTCGTCGGGCTCGTCGCGCGCCGCCAGTCGCAGTCGCTGTTCGATCTCTGTGCGGGCTTCGTCTACTCGCAGGTGCTGACGGCGTGCGTGCGGAGCGGGCTGCTCGATTTCGTCGCGGCGGAGCCGCGCACCGTCGCGGCGATCGCCGCGCACTGCGCGCTGCCGCTCGACGGCGCCGAACGGCTCGTGCGCGCGGCGACGGCGATGCAGCTCCTCGGCCCGCGCTCGGGGACGCGACATGGGCTCGGCGCGACGGGGGTCGCGGTGCGGTCGGCCCCGGGGCTCGTGCAGATGATCGAGCACAACGTGCTGCTCTACGACGACCTGCGCGACCCGATCGCCGTGCTGCGCGGCGACGCGACGCGGGCGCACCGGTCGCGTGAAGTGGGGTCGTACTTCGGCTATGCGACGACCGAGTCGCCCGAGACGCTGAGCGCGCAAGCGGTGGCGCCGTATTCGACGCTCATGTCGGAGACCGTCGCGCCGATCGCCGCCGAGGTGCTCGACGCGGTGCCGCTCGACGGGCGGCGGCTGCTCATGGACGTCGGCGGCGGCACGGGAGCGTTCGTCTGCGCGGTCGCGGCGCGGCATCCGTCGATCGCGCTGCGGCTGTTCGACCTGCCCGCGGTCGCGTCGCTCGCGGCCGACCGCGTCGCGCGCGAAGGGTTGGCGTCGCGCATCGACGCGGTCGGCGGGGACTTCCACAGCGATGCGCTCCCGACCGGCGCCGACGTCATCACCTTCGTGCGCGTGCTGCTCGATCACGATGACGCCTCGGTCCGCGCGCTTCTGGGCCGGGCGCGCGCGGCGCTGGCGCCCGGCGGCATGGTCGTGATTGCCGAGCCGATGGCGGGGGCGAAGGGCGCGGCGGTGGTCGGCGACGTCTACTTCGCGCTCTACCTGCGCGCGATGGGACGTGGGCGTCCGCGCGAGGCCGGCGAACTCGGCGCCATGCTGCGCGATGCCGGCTTCCGCGACGTGCGGTCCCATCGCACGCGCTACCCGGTCTTCGCCGGGATTCTGACCGCTCGCGCCTGACCGATGCGCCCTCCTCTTGACCATCGGCGCGCCGGACTGTCAATTCTAGTTGACACACAGCGCTGTATCGGTATCTTGACGCTCCGACCACTGGGTGCTGCGATCCGTCGCACACCCCGCCCCTCCTGAGAGCTCGCATGTACACGACGGCAGTCGTCTTCGAGCAGCCCGGCACGCTCGACGTTCGATCGGTGGCGCTCACGCCTCCGGGTCCGACGGACGTCGTGGTGGACGTCGTGCACTCGGGGATCAGCACCGGCACCGAGCGGCTCCTCTGGACCGGGCGCATGCCGGCATTCCCGGGCTCGGGTACCCGCTCGTGCCGGGGTACGAGTCGGTCGGCACCGTCGTCGAGGCGGGGGCGGACTCGGGGCACGCGGTCGGCGAGACGGTGTTCGTGCCCGGAGCGCGCTGCTTCACCGACGTGCGCGGGCTGTTCGGCGGCAACGCGCAGCGTCTCGTCGTCGCCGGCCCGCGCGCCCACGTCGTCGACGGCGCGTTGGGCGCGAACGCGGTCCTCCTCGCGCTCGCCGCGACGGCGTACCACGCGCTCCGCGACGGCCCGACGCTCCCCGGCCTCATCGTCGGACACGGCGCGTTAGGCCGGCTCCTCGCACGGCTGACGCTCGCGTTGGGTGGCGCCGCGCCGACCGTGTGGGAGAAGCACCCCGTGCGCCGCGCCGGCGCCGTCGGCTACACGGTCACGGACGCCGGATCCGATGCGCGCACCGACTACGCGTGCGTCTGCGACGTGAGCGGCGACGCGTCGCTCGTCGACGCACTCATCCGGCGGCTCGGCCCGGGCGGTGAGCTGGTGCTCGCCGCGTTCTACCACGAGCCGATCGCGTTCGCATTCCCGCCGGCGTTCATGCGCGGCGCCCGGCTGCGCATCGCCGCGGAGTGGCGGCCGTCCGATCTGACGGCCGTCCGCGAGTTGGTCGCGAGCGGCGCGCTGTCGCTCGACGGGCTCGTCACGCACCGCGAAGACGCCGCGAACGCGGCCGCCGCGTTCGACACCGCATTCGACGACCCGACCTGCGTCAAGATGATTCTCGACTGGAGGAACGCCGCATGATCGATCTCGCCCACGCGCCGGCGACGACCACCTACGTGGACATGGCGGCGAACGTCCGCGCCGAAGCGCACGTCGAGCCCGACCCGGTGTCGACGAAGCCGCCGACGAAAGAGACGCAGATCATCGCGATCTACGGCAAAGGCGGCATCGGCAAGAGCTTCACGCTCGCCAACCTGTCGTACATGATGGCGCAGCAGGGGAAGAAGGTGCTGCTCATCGGCTGCGACCCGAAGTCCGACACGACGTCGCTGCTGTTCGGCGGCAAGGCGTGCCCGACCATCATCGAGATGTCGTCGAAGAAGAAGCTCGCCGGCGAGTCGGTCGCGATCGGCGACGTCTGCTTCAAGCGCGACGGCGTGTTCGCGATGGAGTTGGGGGGCCCAGAGGTCGGCCGCGGCTGCGGCGGGCGCGGCATCATCCACGGCTTCGAGACGCTGGAGAAGCTCGGCTTCCACGACTGGGGCTTCGACTTCGTGCTGCTCGACTTTCTCGGCGACGTCGTCTGCGGCGGCTTCGGGCTGCCGATCGCGCGCGACATGTGTCAGAAGGTCATCGTCGTCGGCTCGAACGATCTGCAGTCGCTCTACGTCGCGAACAACGTCTGCTCCGCCGTGGAGTACTTCCGCAGGCTCGGCGGCAACGTCGGCGTCGCGGGGATGGTCGTGAACAAGGACGACCACACCGGCGAGGCGGCGCGCTTCGCCGAGCGGGTCGGGATCCCGGTGCTCGCGAGCGTGCCGGCGCACGAGGACATCCGCCGCAAGAGCGCGAACTACGAGATCATCGGCTACCCCGACGGTCAGTGGGGCCCGCTGTTCGGGACGCTCGCGATGAACGTCGCCGAGGCGCCTCCGGTACGGCCGAAGCCGCTCACGCAGGACGGATTGCTCGCGCTGTTCTCGGGAAGCTCCGTCGGGCGCGACGTCGTGTTGCAGCCGGCGACGATGGCCGACATGTGCGGGCGCGACGTCGCGCCGCGCCGCTCGCTCGAAGTCATCTACGACGCGGTCTGAGACGATCGAGTCGTGCAACTCACCCGGCGTTCCACGCACGCGGGGCCTCGTGATCCGGCCGGTCCCGACCGCGAGCTCTCTCGCGGCGCTCGGGATGACGGCGGAGCGACGGGATGGGCTGCCACGCCGGTGCGGAGCAGCTCGTGACCGCCGCGCGCGCCGCCGGCAAGAGCGAGGTGCTCGACCGCTACGCCGCCGACTACCCGAAGGGCCCGCACGACCAGCCGCAGTCGATGTGCCCGGCGTTCGGCTCGCTGCGCGTCGGCCTGCGCATGCGCCGCACCGCGACCATCCTCTCCGGTTCGGCGTGCTGCGTGTACGGACTCACGTTCACGTCGCACTTTTACGGCGCGCGACGCACGGTCGGCTACGTGCCGTTCAACTCCGAGTCGCTCGTCACCGGCAAGCTGTTCGAGGACATTCGCGACGCCGTGCACGCGATGGCCGACCCGGCGCTCTACGACGCGATCGTCGTCACGAGCCTGTGCGTGCCGACGGCGAGCGGCGTGCCGCTGCAGATCCTGCCGAAAGAGATCGACGGCGTCCGCATCATCGCCATCGAGGTGCCCGGGTTCGGCGTGCCGACCCACGCCGAAGCGAAGGACGTGCTCGCCGGCGCGATGCTCAGGTACGCGCGCGCCGAGGCGGAGCAGGGCCCCGTCGCCGCGCCTCGCGCCGGCCGCGCCGACCGCCCGACGGTGACGCTCGTGGGCGAGATGTTCCCGGCCGACCCGGTCGGCATCGGGATGCTGCTCGAGCCGCTGGGCCTCGCCGCCGGCCCGGTCGTGCCGACGCGCGAGTGGCGTGAGCTCTACGCCGCCCTCGACTGCGCCGCCGTCGCCGCGATCCACCCGTTCTACACGGCGTCGATCCGCGAGTTCGAGTCGGCGGGCCGCCCCGTCGTCGGCTCGGCGCCGGTCGGGCACGACGGCACGGCGGAGTGGCTCGCATCGTTAGGCACGACGTTGGGCGTCGCGTCGGACCGCGTGGCCGCGGCGCAGAACCGCTTCCTCCCGATGATTCGCGGCGCGCTCGCGGCGAAGCCGATCACCGGGCGCATCACGATGTCGGGGTACGAAGGCTCCGAGCTGCTCGTCGCGCGGCTGCTCGTCGAGAGCGGCGCCGACGTGCGCTACGTCGGCACCGCGTGCCCGCGGACGCCGTGGAGCGATGCCGACCGCGCGTGGCTCGAGGCGAAGGGCGTACACGTGCAGTACCGTGCGTCGCTCGAGCAGGACCTCGCCGCGCTGGCCGAGTGGCAGCCCGACCTCGCGATCGGCACGACGCCGGTCGTCCAGGCGGCGAAGGAGCGCGCGACCCCGGCGCTCTACTTCACGAACCTCATCTCGGCGCGGCCCCTCATGGGCCCTGCCGGCGCGGGGTCGCTCGCGCAGGTGGTGAACGCCGCGCTGGGCAACAAGTCGCGTTTCGACACCATGCGAGCGTTCTTCGACGGCGTCGGTGAGGGCCACGCGGCCGGCGTCTGGGAGACGGTGCCGCAGGACCGCCCGGAGTTCCGCGATCACTATCGCCGCCATCTCGACAAGCTCGCTCGCCAGCGCAAAGCGGAGGAGATGGTCTGATGCTCGTCCTCGACCACGACCGCGCCGGCGGCTACTGGGGCGCCGTCTACGTCTTCACGGCGGTGAAGGGGCTTCAGGTCGTCATCGACGGCCCGGTCGGCTGCGAGAATCTGCCGGTGACGTCGGTGCTGCACTACACCGACGCCCTCCCGCCGCACGAGCTGCCGATCGTCGTCACCGGTCTCTCCGAGCAGGAGCTCGGCCAGACGGCACCGAAGGCGCGATGCGGCGGGCGCACCGGACGCTCGACCGCGAGCTGCCGAGCGTCGTCGTCACCGGGTCGATCGCCGAGATGATCGGCGGCGGCGTGACGCCCGAGGGTACGGGGATCCAGCGCTTCCTGCCGCGCACGATCGACGAGGATCAGTGGCAGGCCGCG
Source organism: uncultured Gemmatimonadaceae bacterium (assembly GCA_963843845.1). GTDB lineage: Bacteria > Gemmatimonadota > Gemmatimonadetes > Gemmatimonadales > Gemmatimonadaceae > Gemmatirosa. The sequence goes on from CAWJMB010000003.1 coordinate 180,645, forward strand.
AACCGCGCGATGTACTGGCTGTGGACCGAGTACGGTCTCAAGAAGGGGGTCCGGCCGAAGCGTCGCGAGCGTGCAGCCGGCGACCGGCCGCGCGTGAACATCATCGGCCCCGCGTACGGCCAGTTCAACATGTACAGCGACCTGGCGGAGGTCCGCCGCCTCGTCGAAGGGATCGGCGCCGACGTGAACATGGTGTTCCCGTTAGGCAGCCACCTCGCCGACGTGCCGCGCCTCGTCGACGCGGACGCGAACGTGTGCCTGTACCGCGAGTTCGGCCGGATGCTGTGCGAGGACCTCGAGGTGCCGTACCTCCAGGCGCCGATCGGCCTGCACTCGACGACGACGTTCCTCCGCACGCTCGGCGAGGTCCTGGGGCTCGACCCGGAGCCGTTCATCGCGCGCGAGAAGCACACGACGGTGAAGCCGTTGTGGGACCTCTGGCGCTCGGTGACGCAGGACTTCTTCGGCACGGCGTCGTTCGGCATCGTCGCCGGGGAGACGTACGCGCGGGGCGTGCGGCACTTCCTCGAGGAGGAGATGGGGCTGCCGTGCACGTTCTCGGTCGCGCGCACCGCCGGCGTCCAAGACCGACAACGCCGCCGTGCGCGCCGCGATCCGGGCGACGCCGCCGCTCGTGCTGTTCGGCTCGTACAACGAGCGGATGTATCTCGCCGAGTCGGGCGGGCGCGCGACGTACATCCCCGCGTCGTTGCCGGGAGCGATCGTGCGGCGCCACACCGGCACGCCGTTCATGGGCTACGCCGGCGCGACGTACCTCGTGCAGGAGGTCTGCAACGCGCTGTTCGACGCGCTGTTCCACATCCTGCCGTTCGGCACGACGCTCGACGCGATCGACGCGACCCCGGCGCGGCGCCACGAGGAGCTGGCGTGGGCGGACGAGGCGCGCATCGCGCTCGACCAGATGTGCGAGGGCGTCCCGGTGCTGCTCCGCATCTCCGCCGCGAAGCGTCTGCGCGACGCCGCCGAGCGGACGGCGCGAGATCGTGGGGAGCCGCGCGTGCTACTCGCCCACCTCGAGGTCGCCCGTGCGAATTGAGCGGCGTGCCGCGTCGAGGATGATCGCCGCCACGGCGTCCGGGTCGCTCTCGTGGACGAGGTGCCCCGCGTTCGGAAGCGACACGATCGTCGCGTTCGGCAGCCGTGCGCCGATCTCGCGCACCTGCGCCGGGCGGATCCACCGGTCGTGCTCGCCGACGACGAGGGTCACCGGCACGTCGATCGTCGGCAGCCGCCGCGCGAGCCTGTCGAGGTTCCAGCGTCCCATCATCGTGAGCACGGCGTGCAGGTGCTCGGGCGAGCGCGTGAACGCTTCGTATATGGCGGCCTGCTCCGCCGGGACTCTCGTGCCGGTCGAATCGAGCAGCGTGCCGGTGAACGCGGTCGCGGAGACGAGCCACGCCGCCGCACGCGCGACGGCCATCGGCGCGACGAGCTCGCGGACGACCGGCGCGAGCCACGCCGAGTACGCGGTCGGCGGCGGCGCGATCGCCGCGTTCAGACCGACGATCGCGCCGCGCGGGGCGAGCCCGTCCGCGGCGCGCTGCAGCAACACGGCCGCCCCCGCCGAGTGTCCGACGCCGAGGGCGGGCGTCATGCCTAACGCGTGGAGCAGCTCGGTGATGGCGCTCGCCATCCCGGAGAGCGACAGCCCGGCGTCGGTGGGGGGGCGCGATGTGAATCCGTGCCCCGGAAGGTCGGGCGCGACGACCGTGAAGTGGGTGGCGAGGCGCGGCAGCAGATCGCGCCACGAGTGTGTCGCCGCTCCCGTTCCGTGTAGCAGCAGCACCATCGGCCCCCGTCCGGCGACCTGCACGTGCCACCGGATCCCGGCCGTCTCGACGAAGCGACTGGCGTCTGCGTTGGGCCACCGGCCCCGCCATCGCTCCCACCCCGACTCGCCGCCTTCGCCCGCGTCCGCGGAATCGGTAGGCGTCACGAGTCGGACCTTGCGCGCCGGCCACTCGGGCCAACGCTCTCACCCCCGCGGCCTGCGGCCGCGGCATCTGCTCCCTTCAGGAGGCGCACATGGCCACGTCGATGCCACCGACGTCGCGTTCCGGCGGAGGAATGTCGGGGCTCACAGAGGACGAAGCACGGTCGTTTCACGGCATGTTCATCACCAGCTTCATCGCGTTCACGGTGATCGCGATCGTCGCGCACTGGATGGTCTGGTCGTGGCGTCCGTGGATCCCCGGCACCGAGGGCTATCCGGCCCCGAGCGTCTCGGCTCCCTCCGTCCCGCGCTGAGGAACTGATCATGTACCGAGTTTGGATGATCTTCGACCCGCGCCGGACGCTCGTCGCGCTGTTCACGTTCCTGTTCGTGCTCGCGCTGCTCATTCACTTCATTCTACTGAGCACGCAGCGCTACAACTGGATCGACGCCAACGCGAGAAGCACCGTGTCGGCGGCGGACATGACGCCACTCCCGCCCGGCAGTCGGTAGGGCCGGTCGTCGAACGTGCGCGGCGCGCCTCGTGGGGTTCCCGACAGGCTCGTCGCGCGCGTCCGGCGTCGGAACACACAGTAGCTCCGCAGCGAAACGTTTCACCTTTTCGATCGCCTTGACCTCGCGTCAGGAGGCACCCCGACGATGGCCATGCTGAGTTTTGAAGCGAAGTATCGCGTGCGAGGAGGCACCCTCGTCGGCGGCGATCTGTTCGACTTCTGGGTCGGACCGTTCTACGTAGGGTTCTTCGGTGTCTTGTCGATCTTCTTCATCGCGCTCGGCACGCTGCTCTGCGTCTGGGGCGCGGCGGTCGGGCCGACGTGGAACCTGTGGCGCATCTCGATCGCGCCCCCCGACCTGAGCTACGGCCTCGGCCTCGCGCCGCTCGCGCACGGGGGGCTCTGGCAGCTCATCACGTTCGCCGCGACCGGCGCGTTCGTCTCGTGGGCGCTCCGCCAGGTCGAGATCTCGCGCAAGCTCGGCATGGGCTACCACATCCCGGTCGCCTACGGCGTCGCCGTGTTCGCGTACGTCACGCTCGTCATCATCCGGCCGGTGCTGTTAGGCGCCTGGGGGCACGGCTTCCCCTACGGCATCATCAGCCACCTCGACTGGGTGTCGAACGTCGGGTACCAGTACCTGCATTTCCATTACAACCCGCTGCACATGATCGCGGTGACGTTGTTCTTCACGACGACGCTCGCGCTCAGCATGCACGGCTCGCTCATCCTCTCGATGGTGAACCCCGCGAAGGGCGAGCCGGTCAAGACGAGCGAACACGAGAACTCGTTCTTCCGCGACGTGCTCGGCTACTCGATCGGCGCGGTCGGCATCCACCGACTCGGGCTCGGGCTCGCGCTCGGCGCCGGCATCTTCAGCGCGCTGTGCATCGTCGTCAGCGGGCCGCTGTGGACGCGCGGCTGGCCGGAGTGGTGGAACTGGTGGCTCAATCTCCCCATCTGGTCGTAGCGGAGAACTCGGATGCCAGATTATCAGAACATCTTCACGCGCGTCCAGGTCCGCACCGTGCCCGACTGGGGCGTGCCGATCGACCAGTCGCAGTGGACCCGGACGTTCCGCCCCGATTTCAGCTACTGGCTCGGCAAGATCGGCGACTCGCAGGTGGGGCCGATCTACCTCGGACGCAGCGGCGTGCTGTCGCTCGTCTTCGGCTTCCTCGCCTTCGAGATCATCGGGCTGAACATGTGGGCGTCGGTCGGCTGGGACCCGGTCGAGTTCGTGCGACGCCTGCCGTGGCTCGCGCTCGAGCCGCCGCCCCCGGCTACGGACTCGCCCTGCCGCCGCTGAACCAGGGCGGGTGGTGGCTCATGGCGGGCTTCTTCCTCACCGTGTCGATCCTGCTCTGGTGGGTGCGCATCTACCGGCGCGCGAAGGCGTTGGGCCTCGGGATGCACCTGCCGTGGGCGTTCGCCTCGGCGATCTTCCTCTATCTCTCGCTGGGCTTCATCCGCCCGCTCCTCATGGGGAGCTGGGGTGAGGCGGTGCCGTTCGGCATCCTGCCGCACCTCGACTGGACGGCGGCGTTCTCGATCCGCTACGGGAACCTGTTCTACAACCCGTTCCACATGCTGTCGATCGCCTTCCTGTACGGATCGACGCTGCTCTTCGCCATGCACGGCGCGACGATCCTCGCGACGAGCCGGCTCGGCTCCGACCGCGAGCTCGAACAGATCACCGACCGCGGCACCGGCACCGAGCGCTCGATGCTGTTCTGGCGCTGGACGATGGGGTGGAACGCGACGATGGAATCGATTCACCGCTGGTCGTGGTGGTTCGCGTTCCTCACGACCTTCACCGGGGCGATCGGCATTCTGCTCACCGGCACGGTCGTCGACAACTGGTACCTCTGGGGCGCGAAGCACGGCATCGCGCCCGAGTACCCGGCCACGATCTCGATCTCGCCGGAGAAGGTGAACGACCTGCGTGGGATCTACATGGGCGCGCCGCCCGACACGATGCCCGGCCTCAACACGCGGTTCGTCGCGCCGACGCCGAGTCAGGCCGCGCCAGGAACGCCGTTCCCGGCCGGCGGAGTGGCTCCCGCGGGCGTGGACCTGACGAACGCGACGACGCCGCCCCCGCAGGTCAACCAGGTGCCGGCCGACACGACCGTTCGCTCGATCCAGCCGGGAAATCCGAACATCCCGCCGAACAACGTGCCTAACCCACGGTCGGCGTCACCGCAGACGCGCCCGCCGACTCCCACGCGGCCGGCGACTCCCGCCGGAGGAGCGCGCCCGTGAGACCGACACGCGACACTGTTCCCGGCGCCGTCGTCGCCCTCTGCGCCTTCGCGATCCTCGCACTCTCCGCGTGCGAGGGGGGGCGGAAGGAGACGATCCAGGTCGGCTACCGCGGCCTCGCGCAGGAGCTCAACTACGACAAGAGCGAGCTGACCGCGCTCGCCGCGGCCAACGTGGCCCCCGCGTCGCTCGCGCCGGCGACGCCGTCGATCCCCGGCGTCTATCAGAACGTCCAGGTGCTCACCGGGCTCGACGCGAACGAGTTCAGTCGCACGATGCTCGCGATGACGCAGTGGGTGTCGCCGAAACAGGGGTGCGCCTACTGCCACGTCGCGAACTTCGCGTCCGACTCGCTCTACTCGAAGCGCGTGGCGCGCCAGATGCTCGCGATGACGCGCGACATCAACGCGAACTACCGCTCGCACGTCGCGCAGACCGGCGTCACCTGCTACTCGTGCCACCGCGGGCAGCCGGTGCCCCCGGCCGGCATCTGGTACTACACCGACGAGAACCAGTATCTGCGCTACCTCGTCGACCGGCCGGACATCCGCATCCAGTCGTACACGGCCGGCGCGACGAGCGCGAACTACAGCTCGATCAAGCAGACCGAGAACGTCTACGCGATGATGACCGTGATGTCGCGGGCGATGGGCGTGAACTGCACCTACTGTCACAACAGCCGCTCCTGGGCGACGTGGCAGAACGCGCCGCCGACGCGCATCACCGCACTCTACGGCGCACGCATGACGCGCTACCTCAACACCAACTACCTCGCGCCGCTGCGAGAGATCTTCCCGAACTACCGCCTCGGCTCGCACGGCGACGTTCCGAAGTTGCAGTGCATCACCTGCCACCAGGGCGTCTACAAACCGCTCTTCGGCGCGCAGATGGCGAAGGACTACCCGGCGCTCTGGGGCTTCGCTGGATCGTGGACGGATGCGCAACCGGGAGACACGGCGCGCGCGGGGTACGTCGATCTGCGCAACGCGGACTCGATCTCCGCGGACGGTGCGCCGCTCCTGCCGCCGGTGATTCCGCGGTCGTACCCGGCGCCGAAGCCGGCGCCCGGTGTCACCAGCCCGATGAGCACGGCCGGCCAGCCGTGAGTCGACACGAGGGAACGAGCCCGGGAGCGCCCATCGCGAGGCGCGCCCGGGCTCGTCGTTCGTGCGCGAGGTCGCGTCGCGCTCGTGTCGGCGTCGCGACGCCGACACGATGAGCCTCGATCCGGTCGTCGTGCTGCACGCGGCGCTCGTCGTGCTCGCGCTCGAGGTCGCGGTGCTCGCGTGGCGGGCGCGCGACGCGCGACTGCGCGTGACGCTGCTCTCGTTCCTCGGCGCGGGTGCCTCGCTGCTGCTCGCGGCGATCGTGGCGCTCGTGTACGGGCCGACGGCATGGTTCTACGCACTGCTCACGTTCGGTGGCGTGACGCAGGCGTGGCACCTCCGCCGACTCTGGAGCCTCGGCGCCTCCCCCTGGTCGTAGCGACCGACGCCGCGCGGGCAGCGCCGGTCGTCAGCGCGAGCCGAGGAGCTCCGCGAACGCCGCCGCGTTCGTCCCGCCGAACGCCGACAGCTCGACATGCTGCCCCGTGAGCGAGTCGTCGAGCGTGATCCGGCCGTCGCTCCACCGGGCGAGTGTCATCGGTTGCTCGGCGGTGAGTCCGCGCATACGGCGCCCACGGGCGACGGCGCGCAACGTGCCGCGGATGAAACCGCTCGTGCCCGGCGCGAGCACCTCGACGACGGCGCCGCGCGCGTCGAGCACGCGAACGCTGCCGTCGGTCTGATCCTCGAAGCGGAGCGCGCGCGCCAGCACGACCGACGTCCCGGGCAGCACCGCCGTGCCTCCGGAGCGCGTCGCCCGCGCGACGGCGGCGATGGCGATCGTGAGCACGGCGATCCCTGCGGTCGCGACGCGAAGTCCGAGCGGCAGCGTCCGATCGGACGACCGCCGCCGCGGGGCATACATCGTCACGCGGCCGTGCGCTCCACCGACGCGTGTGCCGCCGGTGCGGACTCCGCCGGTGCGGACTCCTCGGCTGTCGCGCACTCGGTCGGCGCGGACTCCGGTGCGCGGGTCGCCGCGCCGGCGACGAGTGCCGCGACGGTCGACGCATCCCGTACGCAGCGAAACGCCGGGCGCGGGCGGCTGAAGAAGAATGGGCGCGCGTGCGGCCAGAGCAGGATGTACGCGATCCGGTCGGTGCCGCCCAACGTGAACGTGATGTCCGCGACGTCGCCGCGCCGGCGGATGTCGGCCGACTCGACGGTGTCGAGCGGGATGTTGAAGTACGTCGGCAGCGCGACGCCGACGCGCATCGCGACGCGCCGCGTCGTCAGGGCGTAGACGGTCGAGCGCGCGATGAGCCGGGCGAGCACACGAAGGAAGAGCACCGTCATGACGCCCAACGGAACGACCCACGCCGACGCGCGCAGCGCCGCCTCGCCGTGCCGCCCCGCCGGCGCGGACACCGCCGGCACGATCACGAGCAGCGAGAAGTAGATCGCGATCGCCCGCGCGTGCAGCACGTGCCGCGCGACCCCGCGCTCGTCGGGCGCGCCGACCCAGAGCACCCGCTCGCCGAGCGGCAGGCGCGAGGCGAAGCCGGGGATCTGCTCGCCCCCGGCCTCCGACGACTCGACGGCCGCCGACGTGTCCGGCCCACCCTCTCGCCGACGGTCGTGCGCCGGGGAGTACGGTGCGAACGTGACGTCGGCCTCGTCCGCGCGGTCCGCCGGCGGGCGCAGCATCGTGCTCATACGAGCGGCTCGCTGCGCGAGGGCGTCGCGTACAGATACCCGCCGGCGAAGTACGCCATGATCCGATCCTCTTCGAGGAGCGTGATCCGATCGGGGCTGGCGGTCGCCGGCACGTCCGCGAACTGCGACGCCAGCACCGCCTTCACGGTGATCGTTCCCGTGCGCGCGTGCACCTTCGCGAACGGCACCGGCAGCAGCACGCTCCGCCCGTTCACGTCGATCTCGAAGAAGCGCAGCTGCGGCTCCGCGCGGTCGACCCACACGTCGCTCACGACCCCCGCGCTCATGCCGTCGGCGCCGAGCACCGTCATGCCACGCGGATCGGGATCGCGCGGGGCGATGAAATAGTCGGTCGCGACGCGCATGGGGACGATGCGCGGCGTGCCGTGGTACGTGAGGTCGGGCACGTCGGCGCGGTTGGCGTATGCCGCGGGGCCCATGTTGCTGAGGAGGTGCGACGTGCTCATGCGCGGTGGTCCTCGGCGGCAGGACGGTGAATGAACTGCTTCGGCTCGGGCGGCATCGGGAACCCGTTCGCGACGCGGTTCGGGTCGTCGGTCAGGAGCGGATAGCCCTCGCGCTTGTCCTCGCGGCGCAGGTAGTAGACGAGGCCGAAGAAGAACAGCCAGAACGCGTAGAGCGCGAGCTGCGCAAGGTCGAAGTAGCCGAGCGAGTACATGTGGTGAACTCCTGTCCCTCGGGTGACGATCAGACGGCCGAACGACGGCGGTGCGGGGTGCGGCGGGGTGCGGCGGGGTGCGGCGGGTAGTGTGGCGGCGAGACGTTTCGGACTAGCCCGGCAACTCGGCGAGTCCGAACCGCCGCTCGGTTCCACGCGCCGCGCGAGCGGGGAGCGCGAGCGGTCCGAGCGCGACGAGGGTGGCGAACAGCAGCACGATTTCGACGTGATAGACGATGCTGTACGGCACCGACGGTGCGTTCAGCGCGGCGCCCAACGCGCCGGAGCTGGTGACGCGCGCGGCGACGTCGCGTACCAGCGCGCCGACCAGCAGCGCGGCACCCCCGCACGTCGCCTGCACGGCGCCCCACGCGCCCAACGCACGCCGCTCGTCAGCGAGCGTTGCAGATCCATGACTCGCACGAGCGTGCTCACCGCGACCAGTCCGCCGCCGAGGCCGATGCCGACCGCGCCGACGCGAAAGAGCGGCGCGGAGGCGAGTGGCGCCGCGAAGATCACGGCGGCGAACGCCCCGATGCCGATCACGACGCCGGCGCCGGCGAGCCGGATCGGGTCGGCACCGCGCTCGAGCCGGCGCGCGGCCACCGCGAACGCGGCGATCGACCCGGCCGCCGTGAGCGCCGTGAGCGCCGACGTCGCGCCGACCCCGAGGTGAAGCACCTGGCCGCCGTACGGCTCGAGCAGAATGTCCTGCATCCCGAACGCCGCGGCGCCGAGCCCGACGCCGACGAGCAGGCGCACGGCGCCGGGAATCTCCGACAGCGTGCGAAGCGCCGCGCGGATGTCGAGCGGTCGCTCGCCAGTGTCGGACGGTTCGCGGCGCCGCCGCGGTTCCTGCTTCCACAGCGCCAGTAAGTTGAGCGCCATGGTGACGGCGGCGGCGCCCTGCACGACCTGGATGAGACGGATCTGGCTGAACGGGGTGAGCAGTCTCCCCAGCAGCGACGCGCTGACGACGAGCCCGGCGAGCTGCTGAAGGTGCAGCAGCGCGATCGCTCGTGGCCGGGCGTGTGCCGGCGCGAGGTCGGTCGCGAGCGCGAGCCCCGCCGTCTGCGTCGTGTGCACGCCGATGCCGACGAGCGTGAACGCGAGCGCCGCCCCGATCAGCGCCGCGGCGCGCGACCCGTTCGTGTCGCCGGAGAGCAGGATGAGCGCGAACGGGAGGATCGCGAGCCCGCCGAATTGCAACAGCGTCCCGAACCAGAGATACGGCACGCGCCGCCACCCCAACACCGAGCGGTGCGCGTCCGACCGCACACCGACGAGCGCGCGCAGCGGCGCGACGAGCACCGGCAGCGCGACCATCGCCGCGATGAGCGACGACGAGATGTGCAGCTCGACGATCATCACGCGGTTGAGCGTGCCGTTCAGCAGCGCGATCGCGAGGCCGACCGAGACCTGGAACAGGCCGAGCCGCAGCAGCCGGAGCAGCGGCAGCTCGGCCGTGGCCGCGTCCGCGAACGGTAGCCACCGCGTGCTGACCTGCATCCACCCCCGGACGAGACGACTCGGCGCGGCGCTCATGCGATCACCACACCGGCGCCAGGCGCATGTCGGCGGGGAGCACGTTCTTCCGCACGCGCATGACGTACGCGCGGCCTAACGTCATCGCGACGTCGGTCACGAGCAGCGCGCGCTGCACGCGCCCGACGAGACCGCCGCGCCGCTTCGCGAGCTCGATCCGCTCCGCGTTCTTCGACACGCGGTCGAGCAGCGCCCAGAACTTCGGGTTCTCGACGTCCAGGCTGACGGGGAAGACCTGCTGGCTGATGAGACTCGTCAGCTTGATGACGCGGCGGTCGTAGTCGTCGACGTCGAAGCCCATCGCCTCGAAGAACTCGTGCCGCTGGTGGTCGCGCACGTACATCGTCGCGAACACGGCGAGCAGGAAGAAGCGGATCCACAGCTTGTTGCGCCCCTCGAGCAGCTCGGGGTTCGCGCGCATGAGCATCGCGAACGCCTCGCCGTGGCGGAACTCGTCGTGGCACCACTTCTCGAACCACTTGAAGATCGGGTGGAAGCGCGTGCTCCGGCTGCTCGTCCATCCGCCGGAAGATCGTGATGTAGCGCGCGTAGCCGATCTTCTCCGACAGGTACGTCGCGTAGTAGATGAATTTCGGCTGGAAGAACGTGTACTTCTTCGCCTTCGTGAGGAACGAGAGGTCCACCGCGACGTCGAAGTCGGCGAGCGTGCGGTTGATGAAGCCGGCGTGGCGTCCCTCGTCGCGGCTCATGAGCCCGAAGAGCTCGCGCACGTCGGGGTTCTTCACGCGCTTCTTGATCTCCGCGTAGAGGATGCACCCCGAGAACTCGGCCGTGACGGAGCTGACGAGGAAGTCGATGAACTGGCGGCGCAGTGCCGGCGGCATCGCGGAGAAGTCCGCCTCGAACTCCTCGGTGCGTTTGAAGTGATCCTTGTTCGGATCGCGTCGGAACTCGGCGACGAGCGCGTCCCACATCTCGCGCACCGGTTCGACGTTCAGCGCGTCGAGTTTCCCGTAATCGGTCGTGTAGAATCGCGGCGCGAGGACGGCGTCCTCGTGCGCCTGGCGGGTCGACTCGCTCGGCGCGGCCGGGGCGAACGCGGCGTAAGTAGGCATCGCACTCGTGGTCATCGGGTCTGCGCGTCAGCCTTCGAAGCCGACTTCATAGAGCTCGTGAATCGCCGTGCCGCCGGTGAGGCGCACGAACTGCCGCTTGAGCCAGCTCGCCGGCCACACCGTCGCCGTGGCCGTCATCGTCGTCTGCGTGCCGTGCGGGATGCGCGTCGGCGCTCCGTGCACGAGCACCGTGTCGCCGGGCTCGATCAGCGTCGTGTCGGGGAGCTGCACGTGGGCGTGAAAGTGGGCCTGCGTCGCCTCGAGGTCGAGGGTGCAGGGAACCTCGTGTGGCGTCGAGTGCGCGTACCACGCGGCGAGCGCGAGCCACGCGACGACGAGCGCGACGACCACGAGTAGTGCGGTGAGCACGAGTCGATTCTCCTAGTGCGACGGGGGCGCGAGGTCGGCCGGCGACAGCAGCTCCATCGCCTGCGACGTGTAGAACCCGGTGCCGACGCGGCGCGTGCGCCCCACCGTCCACCGGCCTAACGAGTCTGCACCGGAGATTCCGCGGCGCAAGGTGAGCTCGTCCACTGGCTCGATCGCCGGCGCGCGGTCCCCGTGCGCCCCGGAACGAGGCGCCCGACGGCGTGCATCGCGGCGAGCATCGGCGTGCGCGGCGCGAACGTCGTGACGATCGACTCGCGCGTGCGCGGCGCCAGGGCGCCCAACGCCGCGACGACGTCGGCCGCCGGGTAGTGCAGCAGCGAGTCCATCGCGAGCACGTGGTCGAACGTGCCGAACGTCGCGTCGAGCATGTCGCCGGCGACGTACTCGATGCGCGACGCGACGGCCGACGGCGTGCGCTCCGCGGCGACGGCGAGTAGCGACGGCGCGACGTCGACGGCGACGACGTACGCGCCGCGCTGCGCGAGCGCCACCGCGACCGCGCCGGTGCCGCACCCCGCGTCGAGCACTCGGCGCCCCGCGAGGTCGCGCGGCAGCCACCCGAGCAGCGTGTCGCGCATGAGGTCGCGGCCGGCGCGCACCGAACGCCGCACGCGGCCTAACGACGCCGTCTCCGTCGTGAGCGCGGCCCACTGCGCCGACGCCGTGCGGTCGAAGTACGACGCGACCCACGCCTTGCGCGCGTCGTACGTCGTCGAGTCGGTGAGCGCCGCCTGCGTCGGCTGCATCAGTCGAACCCCAGCAGGTCGAAGATCTCGCGGTCCTTGAGCGACGTGCCGATCGTCGGCGTGATGCCCAGGATGAACTGGTCGGCGAGCCGCAGGTACTCGTCGCGCGCCGCGAGCACATCGGGCGTCTCGTCCATCGCGAACATCGTCTGCTTCTTGAGCCGACTGCGGCGGATCGCGTCGAGGTCGCGGAAGTGCGCGCGCAGCTCGAGCCCGGCGACACGGTTGAACTTGTCGATCTGGTCGGTCTCCGCGCTGCGGTTCGCGATGACGCCGCCGAGCCGCACGCGGTAGTTCTTCGCCTTCGCATTGATCGCCGCGACGATGCGGTTCATCGCGAAGATCGAGTCGAAGTCGTTCGCCGTGACGATCAGCGAGTAGTCGGCGTGCTGCAACGGCGCCGCGAAGCCGCCGCAGACGACGTCGCCCAGCACGTCGAAGATGACGACGTCCGCATCTTCGAGAATGTGGTGCTCCTTGAGCAGCTTCACCGTCTGCCCGACGACGTAGCCGCCGCACCCCGTGCCCGCCGGCGGCCCCCCCGCCTCGATGCAGCGCACCCCGCCGAACCCTTCGTAGACGAAGTCTTCGAGGCGCAGCTCTTCGGAGTGGAAGTCGACCCCCTCGAGCGCGTCGATCACGGTCGGCACGAGCCGCCCCGTCAGCGTGAACGTGCTGTCGTGTTTCGGGTCGCATCCGATCTGCACGACGCGCTTGCCGCGCATCGCGAACGCGGCCGAGAGGTTCGACGACGTCGTCGACTTGCCGATCCCTCCCTTGCCGTAGACGGCGAGCACGAGCGCCCCGCCGATCCTTCGGCGTCCCTTCCATGTGCACTTGCACGCTCCCATCACCGTCGCCGATGACGGGGAGACGCGTCGCGGTCGGGCGGATTGCGGTCGTCATGCAGTCACTCCAATGCCTTCGAGTCGGTCGTCCAGTTCTGCGCTCGCATCCCGCAGCGCGTCGAGCATCTCGTCACTCGGCGCCCAGAAGCCGCGGTCCGCGGCCTCGAGCAACCTCGCGCCCATCTTCGCCGCCGCGTGCGGGTTCAGCGCGGCGAGCCGTTCCCGCATCGCCTCGTCGAGCACGTACGTCGCCGCGATGTCGCGATACACCCACCCCGGCACGCTTCCCGTCGTCGCCGACCACCCCATCGTCGTCGTCACGCGCTCGGCGACGAGCCGCGCTCCCTCGTAGCCGTGCTTCAGCATGGCCTCGTGCCACTTCGGGTTCAGCATCCGCGTCCGCGTCTCGAGCGCCACCTGCTCGGCCATGGTGCGAACCGGAATCTTCGCGGCGCCGCGGTCGGCGACGTACGTCGGAACGCTCGCGCCACCGCGGGCGGCGGAGACGGCCGCCGTGAGGCCGCCTAACGAATCGACGTACTGGTCGAGATCGGTCGCGCTCGTCTCGACGCCGTCGAGCGCCTGGTAGGTGAGCGACGCGTCGGCGAGCAGGGCGGTGAACAGCGCGGGCGCGAGACCGGCACGGCGCCGCGGCGGTCGTACGCGAACGCCTTCCGGCGCGCGAACGCCCGCGCCAGCTCCTCGGGATCGGTCCACGTGCCGCCGTCGACCAGCTGATTCACGTTCGCGCCGTACGTGCCCTCGGCGTTGCCGAAGACGCGCAGCGCCGCCTCGTCGATCGAGATGTCGTTCGCGCTCGCGGCGGCGAGCGTGTGCGCGCGCACGGGGTTCAGCGCTTCGGGCTCGTCGGCCGTCGCGGCGAGCGACGCGGCCTCGGCGAGGAGGCGCGTCTGGAGCGGGAACAGGTCGCGGAAGATGCCGGAGAGCGTGACCACGACGTCGATGCGCGGCCGGCGCAGCTCTTCGAGCGGAAGCAGCCGCGCGCCGCAGACGCGGCCTAACGCGTCCGTCCGCGGCGCGGCGCCCAGCAGCGCGAGCACGAGCCCGACCGACGCGCCCTCGGACTTGATCGTCTCCGTGCCCCAGAGCACGACGGCGACCGTCTCCGGCAGCGTGCCGGCGTCGCGTGTGTGCCGCGCGAGCAGCGCGTCGGCCTGCGCGGCGCCCTCGCGCATCGCGGTCGCGCTCGGGATGCGGTACGGATCGAACGCATACACGTTGCGACCCGTGGGGAGCACGGCGGGCGTCCGCAGCACGTCGCCCCCTGGGGCAGGCGGTACGAAGCGGCCGTCGAGCGCGCGAACGATCGCCGGCAGTTCGTGATCCTGCGCGAGCAAGCCGTCGATCGCGCCCAGCCGGTCGAGCCACGCGTGCGACGCGGCCGAGCCGCGGGCGCCTAACGCACGCGACGCCGGGCCGACGTCGCGGGTCTCGACGAGCGCCGTCACCGCCGACCGCGCCGCCTCCTCGTCGCCGCCCAGCGACTCGACGAGCGGCGCGATCGGGTCGTCCGCCGGCGTCGCGCCGGGCAGCTCGGCGCGGGCCATCGCGAGCAGCGTCTCGATCCGTTCGGCCGGGACGGGCGGCGCGCCGACGACGTGCAGCCCGGACGGGATGAGTGTCTGCTCCAGCTCGCGGAGCGCGCCGTCGAGCCGAGCGACTTGCCGCCGCGCGTCGCCGGTCCACGCCGGTTCCGCATCCGTCAGCTCCAACGCCGCCGCCTGCGCCTGCACGACCTGGACGAGCGACGCATCGAGCCGCTCGGCCGAGCGCAGTCGGTCGAGCGACGAGCGCAGCTCGCTCAGGCCGCGGTACAGGCCGGCGTGCGTGATCGAGGGCGTGAGGTACGAGATCAGCGTCGCCGCCGCGCGCCGCTTCGCGAGTGCGCCTTCCGACGGGTTGTTGCAGGCGTAGAGATAGAAGTTCGGCAGGTCGCCCAACAGCCGCTCCGGCCAGCAGTCTCCCGTGAGGCCGGTCTGCTTCCCGGGCATGAACTCGAGCGCGCCGTGCGTGCCGAAGTGCAGCACCGCGTTCGCGTCGAAGTCCTCGCGCAGCCAGCGGTAGAACGCCGAGAACGCGTGCGTCGGCGCGAAGCCGCGCTCGAAGAGCAGCCGCATCGGGTCGCCCTCGTAGCCGAACGCCGGCTGCACTCCGATGAACACGTTGCCGAGTCGCGCGCCGAGCACGAACAGCGAGCGGCCGTCGGTGAGATGCTGGCCGGGGGCGGCGCCCCAGGCGCGCTCGATCTCCTCGAGGTGCGGCTCGTCGCGCACGTGCTCGTCGGCGGGGATGCGCGCGTGGATGTGGGCCGGCGCGCCGTCGTCGGCGTCGAGGAGCAGGGCACGCAGCGCGTCGACCGACTCCGGCACGTCGACCGTGTAGCCGGCGGCCCGCATCGCGTGCAGCGTGTTGTGCAGCGACGTGAACACGTCGAGGTAGGCGGCCGTGCCGACGCTCCCGGCGTTCGGCGGGAAGTTGAACAGCACGACCGCGACGCGGCGATCGGCACGCGGCGTGTGGCGAAGCCGCGCGAGCTTGGCGACGCGATCCGCGAGCCGCTCCACGCGCTCGGCGACCGGCTGCGCCGCGCCGTGCGTCTCGACCCCGTCGCGGTCGCCGGCACCGCCGAACACGTGCGGCGCGATCGCACCGTCGAGCTCGGGGAGCGCGACCTGCAACGTCGCCTGCAGCGCGTTCAGCCCGCGCGGGTCGGCCTTCCAGTCCTCGATCCCTTGCAGCTCGAGCGTCTGCAGCGCGAAGTACGGCACGTCGAGCGTGCCCAGCACGGCGTGCGCCGCGGTCGCGTCGTTGTACGCCGGCCCGCCGACGAGCGAGAAGCCGGTGAGCGACACGACCGCGTCGAGCTGACCGGCCTCCGCGAGCGGCGTGAAGTACCGCTCGATCGCCGGCCGCCCGTCGAGCCCCGCGGAGAAGGCCGCGACGACACGGAGGCCACGCGCCTCGAGCGCGCGGATCACCGCGTCGTAGTGCGCCGTGTTCCCGGCGAGCACGTACGAGCGCATGAGCAGCAGCCCGATCGTCCCGGTCGTCCCGCGAGCGGTGTCGCGGGTCCCCGTCGGCAGCGCGCCAGCGTCCTCGGTGACGTGCCCCGAGAGGTCGGGGTGATAGACGCCGACGTCCGGATGCTCGGCGGCCATCGCGCCGCCGTCGGCCGCGAGCAACTTCGCCCGAGGCCCCGTGCCGTACCGCGAGACCACGATGCGCACGAGACCGGCGAGGTTTTCCGGCGACGCCGCGAACCAGTGCCTCAGCACGAGATAGTAGGCGCGGACGTCCTGCGCCGTGCCGGGGATGAAGCGGAGCAGCGCCGGCACGCGTCGCAGCGCCTTCATCTGCCGCTCGCCGCTGCCCGCCGTGTCCGACGAGCCCTTCGCGCCGGTCAGCCGACGCATGATGCCTAACGGCGACCAGGCGCCGGGCGCCTCGCCGTCCATGCGGAACTTGCCCATGCGCGTGAGGCGCATGAGCGGCGCGGCGCAGATCGCACAGACGATGGCGTCGCACTGCCCCTGCCGCGCAGTCAACGCCTCGAGCACCGCGTCGACGTGCTCATCGAGGAAGAGCTGCGTGACGAGCAGGAAATCGGCGCGCGCGATGTCCTCGCGGCAACGCCGCAGCGTCTCCGGGCGCGCCTCCCACTCCGCCGCCACGTGCACGCTCACCGTCAGCCCCGGCGCCTCGGCGCGGAGCCGCGCCTGCGCGGCGCTGACGGCGCTCGCGAGGTGCGCGTTCAGCGTGACGATGACGAACCGCGCCGAGCGCGACGTCGTCGTCACGGGCTGCTCAGCGGCCGAAGTGCGCTTTGGCATCGTAGAGCGTCTCGACCGAGATCTCGACCAGTCCCTGCTCGCGCGCGAACGACTCCGTGTTGCGCCGCGCCTTCGGCCGCACGAAGAACGGAATCTTCGCCAGCTCGCGCTCCGCGTCGGTGCTCCAGCGCGCGACGGTGACGGGCGGCGGGGCGACGGCAGTGGCGACAGGGAGGTCGCGACCGGTGTCACGAGCGGTGGTGCGGCGGTGGCGTGCGGGCGCCGCCGCGCCCGCCGCCGCGCCCGCCGCGTGGCCCAGGTGCGACGGCGCCGCCCCGTCGTGAAACTCGAAGTCGTCGCGGAACATCGTCAGCAGGTGCTCCTCGAGTCCCATCATGAGCGGGTGCACCCACGTGTCGAACAGCACGTTCGCCCCCTCGACGCCCATCTGCGGCGCGTGGCGGGCGGGAAAGTCCTGCACGTGGATCGGCGCCGAGATCACCGCGCACGGCACGCCGAGGCGCTTCGCGACGTGGCGCTCCATCTGGGTGCCCAACACCAGCTCCGGCGCCGCCGCGGCGATCGCCGACTCGACGTCGAGGTAGTCGTCGCTGATGAGCGCCGTGAGCCCGTACTCGGCCGCCGCGGCGCGGACCTCGCGCGCCATCTCGCGGCTGTACGTGCCGAGCCCGACGAGCGTGAAGCCGAGCTCCGTCGTCGCGACGCGCGCCGCGGCGATCGCGTGCGCGCCGTCGCCGAACACGAACACGCGCTTGCCGGTGAGGTACGTCGAGTCGACCGAGCGCGAGTACCACGGCAGCCGTGCGCGCGACGCGACCTCCTCGGCGAGCGACTCGCCGTCGGTGCGGCCCAACAGTCGCGCGACCTCGCGCACGAAGTCACGCGTCGCACCGACGCCGATCGGAACGACGCGCGTGTATGGTTGCCCGAACGACCGCTCGAGCCACTGCGCCGTCGACGTGGCGACTTCCGGGTAGAGCACCACGTTGAACCCCGCGTCCGGCAGTCGCTCGATGTCCGCCATCGAGGCGCCCAACGGCGCGACGACGTTCACCGAGACGCCGAGGGCCTCGAGCAGCTCGCGGACCTCGCGCACGTCGTCGCGGTGGCGGAAGCCCAACGACGTGGGGCCGAGGATGTTGCAGCGCGCCGCGACGCTCGCGGGGCGCGGGAGCGCGGGCGTCGCATTGCGCGCCGCGCGGTCGCCCAGCGTCGAGCGAACGATGCGATAGAGCGTCTCGCTCGCGCCCCAGTTCTCCTTCTTCGAGTACGCCGACAGCTCCACCGGAATGACCGGCACCGGCAGCCCACACGCCTCGCCGAGCCCGCCAGGATCGTCCTGGATCAGCTCTGCCGTACACGACGCGGACACGAGCACCGCCGACGGGCGGAACCGCTCGTACGCGTCGCGCACCGAGGTCATGAACAGGTTCGCCGTGTCGCCACCCAGATCGCGCGCTTGGAACGTCGTGTACGTGACCGGCGGGCGTGACGCGCGGCGCTCGATCATCGTGAACAGGAGGTCGGCGTACGTGTCGCCCTGCGGGGCGTGCAGCACCAGGTGGACGTCGCGCATCGACGCGGCGACGCGCATCACGCCGACGTGCGGCGGTCCCTCGTAGGTCCAGACGGAGAGCTGCACGCGGTGTCCTCTAGACGGTGAGGCGTGAGCGACGATCGAGCGGACGCGCGAACAGCTCCGCGAGGTCGGCCGCCTGATCGAAGCCGTGGATCGGCGAGAACACGAGCTCGATCGACCACTTGGTGCGCATCCCTTCCGCCTCGAGCGGGTTCGCGAGGCCGAGGCCGCAGACGACGAGGTCGGGGCGCGCGGCGCGGCAGCGGTCGAGCTGGCGCTCGACGTCCTGCCCCTCGCTCAGCAGCACGGTCGGCGGGAGCAGCGCGAGCTCCGCATCCATGCACTTCCGATCGAGATAGGGCGTTCCCACCTCGACCAGCTCGGCGCCGCACTCGCGGGCGAGAAAGCGAGCGAGCGGGATCTCGAGTTGCGAGTCGGGGAAGAAGAACACGCGCTTGCCGGCGAGCGCCTGCCGATGCCGCCCGAGCGCCGACGCGCCGCGCTGCGACGCGAGTGCGGTGACCGGCGCGAGGCGCGAGGCAGGAATGCCGCACGCCTGCGCCGCGGCGCCGAGCCATGCGTGCGTCCCCTCGACGCCGAACGGATACGGCGCCGGCACGTGCGTGCCGCCGCGCGCCTCGAGCGCGCGCAGCGTGGTGCCGAGAAAGGGCTGCGCGAGGAGCACCTGCGTCCCCGGCCCGACGGGCGGCAACGCGGCCGTGTCGCGCGGCGGGAAGAAGCGGGCGTCGATGCCTACCGCGTCGAACGTCCGCGCGAACTGCCCTTCGACCGCGTCGGCGAGCGCGCCGACGACGAGCAGCGACGGCCGCGCGGGCGGCAGCGGGTCGGCGGCCTCCGGCAGCGCCGGGACCATCGCGGCGAGGCAGGCGTCCTCGCCTTCGGTGAACGTCGTCTCGATGCCGCTCCCCGAGTAGTGCAGCACGCGCACCCGGCCGCGCTGCATCGCGTGCAGCCGCTGCGCCGCGCGGCCGAGGTCGAGCTTGATGACCTCGGACGGGCACGAGCCGACGAGGAACAGCGTGCGGATCTCGGGGCGCCGCTCGAGCAGCCGCGCGACGCAGCGATCGAGCTCGTCGTTGGCGTCGGCGAGGCCGGCGAGGTCGCGCTCGTCGAGGATCGCCGTCGCGAACCGCGGCTCGGCGAAGATCATGACGCCGGCGGCGGACTGCAGGAGGTGCGCACAGGTCCGCGACCCGACGACGAGAAAGAACGCATCCTGCATCTTGCGGTGCAGCCAGACGATGCCGGTGAGGCCGCAGAACACCTCGCGCTGGCCCCGCTCACGGAGGACGGGGAGGCCGCCGGCGAGTCCGCCGGCGAGGCTGCGGGCCGGCGTCGCACACCCCGCGGCGGTCGCCGACCGCTCGGGAGCGATCCCTGCGCTCACGCCGGCACCCCGCGCGCGAGCGGACGCTCGGCCGCCTCGTCGCGCGCGATTTCTCGCGCGGCACCCTTGTGCTCGACGCGCGCGCGTCGGAATTTCGCGAGGAACTGCGCGGCGTTGATCGCGTAGGCCGCGTACGCGGCCAGCGCGACTCCGCAGAGCAGGCGCGGCGTCATCGCGTCGGCCGCCCAGCCGATCACGTAGGCGGTATGCAGCGCGATGACGCCCATGCTCACCACGTCTTCCCAGAAGAACATCGGTGCGAAGAGATAGCGTCCAAACACGTCGTGCTCCCAGAGCGCACCGGTGATCATGATCGCGTAGAGCGTCGCCGTCTTCACGAGCACCGACGCCGACGCGGCCGCGAGTCCGCGTCCGGTGACGAGGTAGTGCACGACGAGCACGAGGCTGACGGCGAAGGCGACGAACTGCAGTGCGGCGAGGACGCCCTGCACGCGCGTCCACGGGGAGCGGTCGCGACGGGCGCGCTGCTCCGGGGTGTACAACGGGAGGGGGGGAAGGGGGACCGATGCCGACGAGTGCGACGTACTCATGCTGCGCATGCAAAGCTCCAGCGGGTCCGGACGGCGATAGGGCTACATATGCACGCCTGTCCGGACAGTGTCAAGCGGAGTTGACGTCAATCGAGATTGACGAATCACGAATGCCAGCGCATGTTCCGCCGCCACGGAAACCGAAGCACGCTCCGTGGCTCGTGTTCACCGCCGTCCTCCTCCCCCCTCCCGCGCCTTGGGGTATCCCATGAGCGACGCACGACGCCGGCGCGACCTCTCGACCAGCCCTGATAGCGGTGCGGCGCTCACCCTCGCGCGCACCGTCGAGCACGAGCTGGTGCCGCGCCTGCTCCTCGCCCACCGCGTCGGGCCGCACGCGCCGCGGCAGACCGCGCTCGCCGTCGAGATGGTCTCGGCGGCCGACCTCGACAGCTATCTCTCGCTCGTGCTGACCGGCGGCGACGACGCGAACGACCGCTTCGTGAGCGCGCTGATCGACCGCGGCGCGACGGTCGACGCCGTCTTCCTCGATCTCATCGCGCCGACGGCGCGCACGCTCGGCGACCGGTGGTCCGAGGACAGCTGCGACTTCGTGGAGGTCACGTTCGCGCTCGGGCGGCTGCAGCGGGCCTTGCGGCTGCTGTCGCACGCGTTCGCGGCGCCTGCCACGACGGCGACCGCCGGGCGCCTGCTCCTCTCGAGTGTGCCCGGCGAGCAGCACACGCTCGGGCTGCTGATGGTCGGCGAGTTCCTCATCCGCGAGGGGTGGGAGGTGACGATCGCCTTCCCGCACGATCGCAAGCGCCCCCACGATCTCGCCCGCGCCGAGTCGTACGACGTCGTCGCATTCTCGGCGTCGTGCGACAGCAGCTTGCCGCACCTGCGGCGCGAGATCGCCGACGTGCGCCGCTACTCCCGGAACCCCCGCGTGGGTATCATGGTCGGTGGGCGGTGCTTCGTCGAGCACCCCGAGCTCGTCGCGCGGGTCGGCGGCGACATGACCGCCACCGACGGCCGCGCGGCACCCGACCAGGCTCGCGCGCTCGTCACCGCCATGCACAGCTGAAGACGTCTCGGATGGCGACGAAGAAGTGGACGCGACCTGTGACGGCGGCGGGCGCCTCGGGCGACCTGGGCGCCGCGAGCGCCGCCGACGTCGAGCTGGCGCAGGCCATCGTGTCGCTCGACGGCGAGGCGGCCGCCGGCATCGTCGCGGCGATCAGCGACGTCGCCATCGTCGTCGACGCGCAGGGCACGATCCGCTCGGCGCGGGCAGGGAACAACGAAGCGCTGTCGCGCGCCATCGTGTCGTGGGTCGGGCGCCGGTGGGTCGACACGGTCACCTCCGAGACGCGCAGCAAGATCGACCTGCTGCTGCGTGACGCCGCGGCCGGTGGAAGCTCGCCGCGCCGCCAGGTCAACCACATCACCGCCGAAGGCGACGACCTGCCGGTGTCGTACGCGGCGGTCCGACTCGCGCAGGACGGGATGGTGCTCGCCGCCGGCCGCGACCTGCGCGCCGTCTCGGTGCTGCAGAAGCGGCTCGTCGAGACGCAGCAGGCGATGGAGCGCGACTACTGGAAGCTGCGCAGCGTCGAGACGCGCTACCGCCTGCTCTTCCAGCTCTCCGACGAAGCGGTGCTCATCGTCGATGCCGGCACGCGCCAGATCGTCGACGCGAACGCCGCCGCGCTGCGGGCGCTCGACCTGCCAGCGGAGCGGCTGCTCGGACAGCCGTTCCCGGTCGGCGTCGACGCCGCCGCCGCGGCGACGCTCGGCGAACTGCTCGGACGGACGCGGGCGGCCGGGCGCGCGGAGCCGGTCATCGTCGAGCTGCAGAACGGCCGCGAGATGCGCGCATCGGCGTCGTTCTTCCGACAGGACTCGGCGACGATGTTCCTCGTGCGCCTCGTGCCGGTCGGCGACGACTGGGCGCCGTCGGGCGTCGGCGCGTCGGTCTCCGAGCTGCTCGCGAACGCGCCCGACGGGTTCGTCGTCACCACGCTCGCCGGCGACGTGCTCCAGGCGAACCAGACGTTCCTCGACATCGCGCAGATCGGCTCCGAGGAGCACGCGCGCGGCCGCTCGATCAGCGAGTGGATCGGCCGGCCGGGCGCGGACCTCGGCGTCATGCTCGAGACGCTGCGGCAGCATGGGGTCGTGCGACTGCTCGCGACGACGGCGCACGGCGAACATGGCAACGCCACCGAGGTCGAAGTCTCCGCGGTGTGGGCGCCCGACGCCCCGCAGCCGTGCATCGGCTTCCTCGTCCGCGACATCGGGCGGCGCGTGGCGATGGGCGCGCAGGGCGCGCGCGACCTCACGCGCGCCGTCGAGCAGCTCACCGACCTCGTCGGGCGCACGTCGCTGCCAGATCTGCTGCGCGACACGGTCGACCTCGTGGAGCGCCACTTCATCGAGGCCGCACTCGAACTGACGCACGACAACCGAACGGCGGCGGCGGAGGTGCTCGGGCTCAGCCGCCAGAGCCTGTACGTCAAGCTGCGACGATACCATCTGCTCGCCCCGACGGACGACGGCGACACCGACGGGTCGTCTCGAGAGTCGCGGCACACCTGACCGATCGACGGCGCCACCCGGCGCCGATTCGTACCTCCGACTGTAAATCAAACTTGACGGTCATGGGCGTCACGCTATCATTGCACTCGGGGTCACGACGGCTCCGGCCGGCGGTGGTGCTCGAGCTGCTGAAGCCGATCACCTGGTTTCCGCCGATGTGGGCGTTCGCCTGCGGCGCCGTGTCCGCGGGAGGGGCGCTGCGCGAGCGGTGGCCGGTGGTGCTCGTCGGGGTGCTCGTCGCAGGGCCGCTCGTGTGCGGCGCCAGCCAAGCGGTGAACGACTGGTTCGATCGTGAGGTGGACGCGGTGAACGAGCCTCGCCGGCCCATACCGTCGGGACGTCTTCCCGGCCGCAGCGGCCTCGCCGTGGCGGTCGGATGGTCGCTGCTGTCGCTCGCCGCCGGCGCGCTCCTCGGCGTGCGCGGCTTCCTCGCGACGCTCGCCGCCGTCGCGCTGGCGTGGGCGTACAGCGCGCCGCCGCTCCGTCTCAAGGCCAACGGCTGGTTCGGGAACGCCGCCGTCGGCCTGTCCTACGAGACGCTCGCCTGGATCACCGGCGCGATCGTCGCGAGCGGCGGCCGCACCCCGGTGACCACCATCGCCCTCGTCGCGCTCCTCTACGGCCTCGGCGCGCACGGCATCCTCACGCTGAACGATTTCAAGGCGATCGAGGGGACTGCGCTTCGGCGTGCGGTCGCTCCCCGTGCAGCTCGGCGTGCAGCGCGCGGGGCAGGTCGCGTGCGCCGTGATGCTCGTGCCGCAGCTCGTCGTCGTCGCGCTGCTGGTCTCACTCGGCGCCACGGGCTCGGCGGCGCTCCTCGCGGCGATCGTCGCGCTGCAGTTGCCGCTCATGCGCCGCTTCCTCGGCGCGGTGCGCGAGCGGGCGCTCTGGTACAGCGCGGTCGGCGTGCCGGTCTACGTGACCGGCATGATGATCAGCGCCGTCGCCCTG
Organism: uncultured Gemmatimonadaceae bacterium; assembly: GCA_963843845.1. Classification (GTDB taxonomy): domain Bacteria; phylum Gemmatimonadota; class Gemmatimonadetes; order Gemmatimonadales; family Gemmatimonadaceae; genus Gemmatirosa. The sequence goes on from CAWJMB010000003.1 coordinate 204,267, forward strand.
CGACATACCGGAGTGATGGCGACGTGACGCGCGACGTGACGCGCGACGTGTCGTGGGGGCGCGTCGTCCGCCTCGGGCTCGTGCAGCTCGCCATCGGCGCCGTCGCGGCGCTGCTCACGTCGGTGCTGAACCGCGTGATGGTCGTCGAACTCGGCCTTCCCGCCACCGTGCCGAGCGCGCTGGTCGCGATGCACTTCGCGGTGCAGATGCTGCGCGCGCCGATGGGGCACGCGTCGGACCTCGGCGGGCGGCGGCGCTGGATCTTCGGCGGCGCGGTGGGGCTCGCCGCGGGCGCGACGCTCGCCGCATTCGGACTCTCGGTCGCCGTGGCGGATCGCGCGCCGGGCCTCGCGCTCGCCGCGGTCGGCGTCGCACTGATCGGGCTCGGCATGAGCGCGTCGGGGACGGCGTTGCTCGCCGAAATCGCGGACGTCGTCGCACCGGAGCGGCTCGGGCGCGCGGCGGCGCTGCTGTGGGTCATGATGCTCGTCGGGATCGTCGCGACGGCCGGCGGAGCGGGAGCGGTGCTCGACCCGTTCACGTTCCGGCAGCTCGTGCACGTCTGCGCGGCGGTCGGCGTCATCGGTCTCGTCTTCGCCGCCGTCGCAGCGACGGGCGCGCGCGCCGTGCCGAAGGCGACGCCGAGCGGAGCGCGGATCGGAGTGCCGCACGCGCCCGTCGCGGGCGCGCCCGAGCCGTCGTTCCGCGAGGCCGTCCAGGCCGTCTGGAGCGATCCGACGACGCGCGGCTTCGCGACGTTCGTGTTCGCCGCGATGCTCGCGTTCAGCATGCAGGACCTCATCCTCGAGCCCTACGCGGGGATCGTGTTCAACCTCTCGCCCGGCGCGTCGACGCGGCTCGGCGGGACGCAGCATGCCGGCGTGCTCGTCGGGCTCGTCGGCGCGGCGCTGCTCAGCGCGCGGGTCGGCACGCTGCGCGCGTGGGCGGTCGGCGGATGCGCGGCGAGTGGGCTCGCGCTGTTCGCGCTCGCGACGACGCCGGCGTCGGGATCGCTCGCCGTGCTGCGCGTCGCGGTGTTCGCGCTCGGCCTCGCGAACGGCGCATTCGCGGTCGGCGCGTTGGGCGCGATGATGGCCATCACCGCAGGCGACCGCGCGGCCGACGGCTCGTCGCGTGCCGGACTCCGCGTCGGCGTCTTCGGCGCGGCGCAGGCGATCGCGTACGGACTCGGCGGGCTGCTCGGCGGCGTGCTGAGCGACGTCGCGCGCGCGGCGTCAGGGTCGGCTGCGCGCGGGTATGGCGTGGTGTTCATGATCGAAGGGGTGCTGTTCATCGCGGCCGCCTGGATGGCCGCGCGCAGCACGCCCGATGTCGGTCCCTCTTCCCGCGGCGTGGCGCAGTCCGACGCGCACGGCGCCGCGCTCCTCGCAGCGATCCGCTGACGAACTCGCCTATGTCTTCCCTGCCGAACGCCCGCCCGCTCGACCGCTTCGACGCCGTCGTCGTGGGCGGCGGCCCCGCCGGCGCGACTGCCGCGCACGAGCTGGCTCGCCGTGGGTGGAGCGTGCTCCTGCTCGACCGTCAGGGCCGCACGAAGCCGTGCGGCGGTGCCGTGCCGCCACAGTTGCTCCGCGACTTCGACGTGCCCGAATCGGTGCTCGTCGCGCGCATCGACGAGGCGCGCATGGTCTCGCCGCGCGGCAAGCAGGTCGACATCCCGGTCGGTGACGGCTTCGTCGGGATGGTCGACCGCGGGTCGTTCGACGAATGGCTCCGCACCCGCGCCGCCGGCGCCGGTGCGGAGCGCCGCACGGGGATCTTCAAGAGCCTCGAGTACGTCGCCGACGGCGCCGTCGTGCGCTACACCGACGGCTCGTCGCGCGGCGGCGGCGAGGCCGCGGTGCACAGCCGGTTCGTCGTCGGCGCGGACGGCGCGCTGTCCGCCGTCGCGCGCGCCACCATCTCGTGCGCCGACCAGGCGAAGCACGTCTTCGCGTATCACGAGATCGTCGCGAGCCCCGCGCCCGAGGTCGCGCCGCCAGGCTTCCACGCGGCGCGGTGCGACGTGTGGTATCAGGGCGATCTGTCGCCCGACTTCTACGGCTGGGTGTTCCCGCACGGCCCGGTCACGAGCGTCGGCACGGGGAGCTTGCAGAAGGGCTACTCGCTGCGCGAAGGGGTGCGCATCCTGCGCGAGCGCGCCGGCCTCACGGATGTCGAGACGATCAAGCGCGAGGGCGCGCCGATTCCGATCCGCCCGCTGCCGCGCTGGGACGACGGCCGCGCGGTCGTGCTCGCGGGCGACGCGGCGGGGGTCGTCGCGCCGGCGTCCGGCGAGGGGATCTTCTACGCGATGACCGGCGGGCGGCTCGCCGCGGATGCCGTCGACACGGCGCTCACGACTGGCGACGTGCGCGCGCTCAAGACGGCGCGCAAGCGCTTCCTCAGCGCGCACGGTCAGGTGTTCCGCATGCTCGGCATCATGCAGCGCTTCTGGTACTCGAGCGACAACCGGCGCGAGCGGTTCGTCGCGATCTGCCGCGACCGCGACGTGCAGCAGCTCACGTTCGACGCCTACATGCACAAGCGGCTCGTCCGCGCGAAGCCGATCGCCCACATGCGCATCTTCGCCAAGAACATCGCCCACCTGTTAGGCGCGGTGCCGGCATGAGGACGTCCGCATGTTGATCTCGCTCGCGGTCGACTACCACCACGCGGACCTCGCGACCCGCGAACGGTTCCACCTCACGCCCGCGCGGCTCGACCGCCTGTACGCGCTCGCGCAGGGGGAGACGGAGATCGTCGCCATCGCGACGTGCAACCGGAGCGAGGCGTACGCGTGGATCGGCGGGCAGCAGCGCCTGACCGAGGCGACGTGGCGCCTGTTCGCGCGGAGCTGGATGGGCGACGCCGGCGCGTCGAAGCTGCTCGCGGTCGCCGTGCGGCGCACCGGTGTCGAGGCCGCGCGGCACCTCTTCCGCGTCGCGTCGGGGATCGAGTCGCAGGTGTTGGGCGACGGTCAACTGCTCGGTCAGTTGCGCGACGCGTACGCGCTCGCCGGGCTGCGCGGCGGCCCGCGCTCGATGGTCCGACGCCTCGTCGAGCAGGCGCTCCACGTCGGACGGCGGGTGCGCAAGGAGACGCAGCTCGCGAGCGGTCGGCAGTCGATCGGCGCCGAGGCGGCGAGGCTCGCCGCTCAGCGGTTCGGCTCGTCGATCGGGCGCGCGCGAGCGGTCGTCGTCGGCTGCGGAAAGACTGGCGAGCGCGTCGCGCGGCAGCTCGTGAAGCTCGGGGTCACCGACATCGTGCTCACGAACCGGACCCCCGACCGGGCGCAGCGACTCGCCACGCTGCTGCGTGGACGCGCCGCGCCGATCGACGCGCTGTACGCCGAGCTGGCGATGGCCGACGTCGCGGTGTTCGCCACCGCGTCGCCGGAGGCGGTGCTCTATGCCGATCCGCTCGTCGCGATGCGGCGGCGCTGCGAGACCGAGCGCTACCCGCTGCTCCTCATCGACATCTCGCTGCCGCGCAACATCGACGCGTCGGTCGCGCACATCCCGAACGTGGTCGTCGCGGACCTCGACGCGCTGCAGCCGGCGCTCGTCGCCGGCGAGCGCGACCGGCGTGACGCCGTGCCCCTCGCCGAGGCGATCGTCGAGGAAGAGCTGCGGCAGTTCGAGGCGTGGCTGACGGCGGCGCCGGTGCGCGCCGCCCTCGGGCCGCTCCGCCGCGAGCTGCGCGACATCTGTCGCCGGGAGGTCGCGTACATCACTGCCCACGGCCACGGGCTCGCGGACGAATCGGAGGACGCGATCGCCGAGCGCACGGCGGACCGCATCGTCGCGAAGCTGCTCGCGCGGCCGATGATCGAGCTGCGCGGCGCGATGCTTCGCGGCGAGCCAGTCGAAGATCTCGTCTCGACGCTCACGCGCCTGTTCCCTCCCGGCGCGCTCGACGGCGCGCGCCTGGCCCCGCTGACGACGGTCGCCGCGCGCGACTGAGTCGAAACGACGCACTGGAGTCGATGATGGCGACGACGCTGGACTATCGAACGATCGAGCGGGCGCCACGCGCCGAGCCGATGCGCGACCGTGTCACGCGCCGCTTCGAGCGGTTGCACGACGAGCTGATCGCGCTCTTCACCGCGCTCGACGGCGGCGCCCAGTTCTGCGTGGACGCGTGGGAGCGCCCCGGCGGCGGCGGCGGCGTCGCGCGTGTGCTCGTCGACGGGCACGCGTTCGAGAAGGCGGGGATCAACCGCTCGATCGTGCACGGCGCGCTCGGCTTCGCCGCCGCGCAGCGGCTGGGACTCGACGTCGCGCCCGACGATCTGCCGCTCGCGTTCTTCGCGACGGGGATCAGCATGGTCGTGCACCCGCGCTCGCCGCGTGTGCCGATCATCCATCTCAACGTGCGCTACTTCGAGATCGCGTCGCCCGACGGCACGCTGCGCGACGCGTGGTTCGGTGGCGGCACCGACCTCACGCCGACGTATCCGGACGCGGACGGCGTGCGGCATTTCCATCGGTCGCTGCGCTCGGTCTGCGACTCGCACGCCGAGGTCTCTACGCGCGCTTCAAGCCGTGGTGCGACGAGTATTTCGTGAACAAGCACCGGCAGGGCGAGGCGCGCGGCGTCGGCGGGATCTTCTTCGACCACGCACGCGCCGGCGATCTACGGCCTCGACGTCGACGCGTGGCTCGCCTTCGTCGAGGACGTCGCGCTGGCGCCGGCGCGCTGCTACGCGCCGCTCGTCGCTCGTCACCGGGCCGCCACGACGAACGAGGCGCGAGCGCGCGTTCCAGCTCTTCCGCCGCGGCCGCTACGTCGAGTTCAACCTGCTGCACGACCGCGGCACGGTGTTCGGCCTGCAGACCGACGCGCGCGTCGAGAGCGTGCTCATGAGCCTCCCGCCGCTCGCCGCGTGGACCTACGCGCCGACGTTCGCCGACGACTCGTTCGAGCAGGAGCTTATGGCGATGCTGCAGCCGCGCCCGTGGGCCGACGAGGCGACGGCATACCGGAGTTGATGGATGAGCAGCAGCGGTAGGCACGCGCCGCCGGGCCGGTCGGGTACGTCGCACGGCGCCGGGCCGCGCGTCGTCGTCGTCGGCGGCGGGATCACCGGACTCTCGGCGGCGTTCCGGCTCGCGCGGTCGGGCGCGCGCGTGACGGTGCTCGAGCGCGACGCGCGCGTGGGCGGCGTGATCGCGACGCACCGCAGCGACGGGTACGTGCTGGAGGAAGGGCCCATGACGGTGCTCCCGGCGCCGCCGCTCCTCGCGCTCGTGCGCGACCTCGGCCTCGAGGGCGCCGTCATCGCGCCGCGGCCGACGAGCCGCCGCCGCTACGTCGCGCGCGACGGGCGCCTGCACGTCGTCCCGACGTCGCCCGCACAGTTCGTCGCAACGCGCCTCCTCTCGCTCGGCGGGAAGGTGCGCCTCGTCAGCGAGCCGTTGCGGCGGCGCGGCGGGCACGACGTGGAGACGGCGGCGGCCTTCGCCGAGCGCCGGTTCGGGACAGAGGTGCGCGACTATCTCGTCGCGCCGTTCCTCCAGGGGGTGTACGCCGGCGAGGCCGACCGGCTCGGCGCGCGCCACGTGTTCCGGCGGCTCGTCGAGTTCGAGCGGCAGGGCGGCTCGGTACTGCGAGGCGCGGTGCGCGCGATGCGGCGGGCGCATGCCGAGCGGAAGCACGCGGCGCACGGCGCGGACCTCGCGCGCGTCGCCGCCGCGGCACCGGCGCCGATGTCGTTTCCGCGCGGGCTCGGCACGCTCACACACGCGCTGCGTGACGCGTTAGGCAGCCGCGTGACGTGCGGCGCGGCGGTCGAGCGCGTGCGGCGCACGGACGACGGCGCGTGGCAGCTCGAGATGGTGCAACACGGTCGCGCCCGCACGCTCGCCGCGGACGGCGTGGTGCTCGCACTGCCGGCGCCGGCGCTGCTCGCGATCGACATGCCCTCCGCGATGCGCGACGCGCTCGCGCCGGTCGCCGCGGTGCCGCACGCGACGGTCGCGACGCTCTCGCTCGCATTCCGCCGCGACGACGTCGCGTCGCCGCTCGACGGGTTCGGCGTGCTGCTGCCGCCAATCGAGGAGCACGCGCTGCTCGGCGTGCTGTTCGCGTCGTCGCTGTTCGACGGACGCTGCCCGCCCGATCAGGTGCTGCTGACGTGCTTCGCGGGCGGCACCCGGCGTCCGGAGTTCGGGGCGTTGGGCGCCGACGCCCTGCTCGCGGCCGCGCGGCGCGACCTGGAGACGCTGTTCGGCGTGCGTGGCGAGCCGCTGCTCGTGCGGCACGCGCAGCACTGGAACGGCATCCCGCAGTACGGCGTCGACCACGAGTGCGTGACTGCGGCGGCCGAGTCCGTGGAGCGGACCTGGCCGGGGCTCGCGCTCACGGGCGCGTGGCGCGAGGGCGTCTCGGTCGGCGACTGCGTCGCGGCGGGCGCGCGGGCGGCAGAGCGGATCGGCGCGGTGCGGTCGGCGCTCGGCGAGTTCACGCTGCCGCGGGCGCGTGAGACGATGGCGGAGAGCGGCGTGGCCGTCGGCGCGTAGCGGGCAGGGGGGCGATCGGTGGCTTAATTTGCTGAAGCATTCCGATCGTGGTCTCGCCATTCGACCGGAGGAGAGGCCGCAGTGTCGAGCGTTCGACGCCGCGCGCCGTCGACGGGTGAGAGGGTCGTTTCACGATGCGGATGGTCACCAACAGTCACCGCGATCACGATGCTCCGCCGTGTCCTCGCTGCGCTCGTCGCGGCCTCCCCGCTCGTCGCGCAGGTGCCCCAGGTGCCCCAGGTGCCCCGAGCGCCCCAGGTGCCGTACGCCCCGCGCGCCCTGACCGCCGCCGACTACGCGCGGGCCGAACAGTTCATGAGCTGGAACACGACGCCGCTCGTGACGCTTCCGGCCGTGCGGCCGACGTGGCTGCCGGACGGGCGCTTCTGGTATCGGAACACGACGGCGGCCGGCAGCGAGTTCGTCGTCGTCGACCCCGTGCGGAAGACCCGGACGCGTGCGTTCGATCAGGGAGGGCTCGCCCGGGGGCTCTCGGCGCTCGGCGTCACCGCCGACTCGATGCGGCTGCCGTTCACCGCGATCGACCTCTCGGCCGACGGCAAGCGCGTCGCGGTCGACGTCGGGGCGCGGCGCTATCAGTGCGACGTCGCCGGCGCGCGGTGCACCGACGTCGGCGCGGCGCGCACCGGCGACGGTCGCGGCACCACGATCGCGTCGCCGGACGGCACGAAGGCCGCGTTCATCCGCGGCTGGAACCTCTGGGTGCGCGACGTCGCGACGGGGAAGGAGACGCAGCTCACGACCGACGGCGTGAAGGACTTCGGCTACGCCACCGACAACGCCGGGTGGACGAAGAGCGAGCGGCCGATCCTGCTCTGGTCGCCCGATTCGAAGCGGATCGCGACCTTTCAGCAGGACGACCGGCGGGTCGGCGAGATGTACCTCGTGCAGTCGCGCACGGGGCACCCGGTGCTCGAGGCGTGGAAGTATCCGCTGCCGGGGGACAGCGTCGTCTCGATGATTCACCGCGTCGTCATCCACGACGTCGACGGACCGAGTCCGCGCGTCGTGCGGCTGCAGATGCCGCCCGACTATCACCGCTCGACGCTGTGCGACCACATCACGTGCGGCGGCGCGTGGGCCGACGTCGAGTGGATGGACGGCGGGGCGCGGCTGATCTTCGTGTCGACGTCGCGCGACCACACGCGTGAAGACGTGCGCGTCGCCGACGCGAGCACGGGCGCCGTGCGCGACGTCTTCACCGAGACGGTCAGGACGTTCTTCGAGTCGGGCACGGGCGCGATCAACTGGCACGTGCTGCCGAACGGCGAGCTGCTCTGGTTCTCCGAACGCGACGACTGGGGCAATCTCTACGTCTACGACGTCGCGACCGGCGCGCTGAAGCGGCAGCTCACGCGCGGACCGGGCACCGTGCTGCAAGTCGTGCGCATCGACTCGACCGCGCGCGCGCTCTGGTTCACGGCGACCGGGCGCGAGTCGGGACGCGATCCGTACTTCAAGCACCTCTACCGCGTCGCGCTCGATGCTGCCCCGTCGCGCGGCGGAGGGTCGGGGGCGGCGCGCCCGGTGCTGATCACGCCGGAGGACGCCGACCACACGCCGACGCTGTCTCCCGACGGCCGCTACGTCGTCGACAGCTACTCGCGCCCCGAGGTACCGCCGACGACGGTCGTGCGCGATGCGCGTACGGGGCAGCTGCTCATGACGATCGAGCGGAGCGACGTCAGTCGGCTCGTCGCGCGAGGGTGGACGCCGCCGGTGCCGTTCACCGTGAAGGCGCGCGACGGGACCACCGATCTGTACGGCCTGATGTACCTGCCGACGCGGCTCGACTCGACGCGGACGTACCCGATCATCAACCACATCTACCCGGGCCCGCAGACGGGAAGCGTCGGGAGCCGCAGCTTCTCCGCCGCGCGCGGCGACGCGCGGGCGCTCGCGGAGCTCGGCTTCGTCGTCATCCAGCTCGACGCGTTGGGCACGCCGATGCGCTCGAAGTCGTTCCACGACGCGTACTACGGCGACATGGGGGACAACGGCCTTCCCGATCAGATCGGCGCGATGCGGCAGCTCGCGCAACGCCACCGCTTCATCGACCTCGACCGCGCCGGCATCTGGGGGCACTCGGGCGGCGGCTACGCGGCGGCCGACGCGATTCTGCGCTACCCGGATTTCTTCAAGGTCGCGATCTCCGAGGCCGGCAACCACGATCAGCGGCAGTACGAGGACGACTGGGGCGAGAAGTACCACGGCCTGCTCGCGACGCTGCCGGGGGGGAAGACGAACTACGACGACCAGGCGAACCAGACCCTCGCGAAGAACCTCAAGGGGAAGCTGCTCATCGCGCACGGCACCGCGGACGACAACGTGCCGCCCTACAACACGATGCTCGTCGTCGACGAGCTCATCAGAGCGAACAAGGACTTCGACCTCCTCATGCTGCCGAACCGCCGTCACGGCTTCGGCAACGAGCCGTACATGATCCGCCGGCGGTGGGACTACTTCGTCGAGCACCTCCTGGGCGCGGAGCCGCCCAAGGAGTACGAGCTCCAGCCGAACCGACCGCGCGCGACGTTTACGCCGTAGACCCCGCTGCGCGGCGATGGACGCGTTCGGCCACGTCGCGGTTCTCCGCTCGGTCATCGGCGTGGCGGTTCGCGCTCTCCGTCCCGCTGCGCTTCGGGGGGCGTTCCTGACGCGCCCCTGCCCATGCTGAGGTTATAGCCGACCCCCGGACTTGCGGCAAGCCGGGGGGGACGCCGTAGCGTCGCTCGCCACGAGCCATCGATACGGAGAGCGAGCGAATGGGCGACTACGTACTGCCGCTGGAGGCGATCGACCGGTCGCAGCGGGCGATCGTCGGCGGCAAGGGCGCGAACCTCGGCGAGCTGACGCGGATCGACGGCGTCCACGTGCCTCAGGGGTTCTGTGTGACGACGATCGCCTTCGACCGGGCGATGCGCGCGGCCGCCGTCGACGTGCCGTCCGAGGCGGCCCCGATGCCCGACGATGTCGCGGCGGCGATCACCGCGGCGCTCGCTCGACTCGGTGCGCACGGCGCCTGCGCGGTCCGGTCGAGCGCGACGGCGGAGGACCTGCCGACGGCCTCGTTCGCCGGACAGCACGACACGGATCTCGACGTCGTCGGGACCGGCGCCATCCTCCGCGCCGTCGCCCGCTGCTGGGGCTCGCTCTTCACCGAGCGCGCCGTGCGCTACCGGCAGCAGCACGGCATCGACCCTCGCTCCGTGCGCATGGCGGTCGTCGTGCAGCGGATGGTCGCGCCGCGCGCGGCGGGGGTGCTGTTCACCGCCGATCCGGTCACCGGCAACCGGCGGGTCGTCTCGATCGAAGCCGTGCCCGGACTCGGCGAGGCGCTGGTCTCGGGGCGGACGAACGCGGACGTGTACGGCGTACGCGACGGCGTCGTGGTCCGGCGCCCCGTGAGTGGCGCGCCGCTGCTCGCCGACGCCGAGGTCGTGCGGCTCGCGGAGGTCGGGCGGCGGATCGAGGCGCATTTCGGCGCGCCCCAGGACGTCGAGTGGTGCCTGGCCGACGACGTGGCGATCGTGCAGAGCCGGCCGATCACGACGCTCTACCCCGTCCCCGCGCGCGGCGACGACGCGCCGCACGTCTACATCTCGACCGGTCACCAGCAGATGATGACCGACGCGATGAAGCCACTCGGCCTCTCGCTGCGGCAGCTCACGGCGGCGCGGCCGATGTACGAGGCGGGCGGCCGGCTGTTCGTGGACGTCGCGCCGGACCTCGCGGCGCCGGCGAGCCGCGCGCGTCTGCTGAGCGGGATGGCGAAGTCCGACCCGCTCATCGGGAGCGCCTTGCAGACCCTCGTCGACCGCGGCGACCTCGTTCCGCCGATGCCCGAGGAACATCCCGCCACGGCGCCCCCGCTCGATGCGCCCCCGCTCGATGCGCCGCCGCTCGATGCGCCCCCGCCGCTCCCGACCGACCCCGCCGTCGTGGAGGAGCTCATCGCGCGGAGCGAGGCGTCCATCGCGACACTGAAGGGCCGGATCGCGTCGAAGACGGGGCCGGCGCTGCTCGACTTCCTCGTCGAGGACTTCGCGGAGATGCGGCGGCTCCTGTTCGATCGGCGCAGCCACCAGGCGCTCATGGCCGGGATGGAGGCGACCTGGTGGCTCAACGATCGCCTCTCCGAGTGGCTCGGCGAGACGAACGCCGCCGACGTGCTCGCGCAGTCCGTTCCGAACAACGTCACGTCCGAGATGGGGCTCGCCCTGCTCGACGTCGCCGACGCGCTCCGCCCGCACCGCGAGGTCGTGGCCTTCCTGCGTCGTGTCGAGAACGACGACTTCCTGCGCGCGCTCCCCGCGCTCCCCGGCGGGCAGGACGCGCACGACGCGATCACGCGCTGGCTCGACCGCTATGGCGTGCGCGGCGTCGGCGAGATCGACATCACGCGGCCGAGGTGGAGCGAGCGCCCGAGCACCCTCCTGCCGCTGCTCCTCGCCAACGTCGACCGCTTCGAGCCCGGCGCCGCCGGGCGGCGGTTCGAGCGTGGGCGGCGGGAGGCCGCGCGGACGGCGGCGGCGCTGCGCGAGCGGCTGCGCGCCCTCCCCGGCGGAGAGGAGAAGGCCGCCGAGGTCGCGCGCATGATCGAGCGGCTGCGGACGTTCGTCGGCTACCGCGAGTACCCGAAGTACGCGCTCGTCAGCCGCTACTTCGTCTACAAGCGGGCGCTGCTGGCGGAAGCCGAGCGGCTCGTGGCGGAAGGGGTGCTGCGCGAGGCGGAAGCCATCTACTACCTCACCGTGCCCGAGCTGCACGACCTCGTGCGCGCGCGGCGCGTGGACGACGCGCTCCTGCGCCGGCGCGAGGCGGAGTACGCCGCGAACCGTGCGCTGACCCCGCCGCGCGTGATGACCTCGGACGGGGAGGTGATCGCGGGGGCATACGGGCGCGACGGGGTGCCGGCGGGCGCGCTGGTCGGCCTGGCGGTGTCCGCCGGGACCGTCGAAGGGCGGGCGCGCGTCGATCCTGGACTTGGCGACGGCCGACCTTCGCGCCGGCGACATCCTCGTCACCCCGTTCACCGACCCGAGCTGGACGCCGCTCTTCGTCGCCATCGCGGGGCTCGTCACCGAGGTCGGCGGGCTGATGACCCACGGCGCGGTCATCGCCCGCGAGTACGGCCTCCCGGCCGTCGTCGGCGTCGAAGACGCCACCCGCCGCGTGCGCGACGGCGAACGGATCCGCGTCCACGGCACCGCCGGCTTCGTCGAGCTCCTCGACCGCGGCGCGGAGCCGTAGCACCGCGCGGCTCGGCGTCTCGACGGGACGAACGGGAGGAACCCAACAGCCGACCGGTCTTCTCCTGTTCCTCCTCCTCCTCGTGTCGGTTCGCTCCGGTTCCTTCCGTTCCTGCCGTCCGGCACGGCCACGGTCTGTCGTAGCGCTGTAGTTCGGGTGGGAACCCTCGTGCCCTGGCCGTGTGTCCAACCCGCGACGTCCGAGGAGTCCGTACGACTCCGGACGTCGTTGTAACATCTGCCGCCGCTCGCACGTGTAGTCAGGGTCGTTCCCACCCTCAGCCTACAGGCCGTCCGTGCTTCCCCGCCGTTCTCTGTACGCCGCAGCACTCGTTGCGGTCGCCCTCCCCGCCCGCCAGCTGGTCGCGCAGCAGGTCGACGTGATCCGCGGTCGCGTGACCGCGCAGGACCGGCGGCCGATCGAGAACGCGCAGATCACCGTCACGTCGATCTCCGGCAACGTGAACCGAACGGCGCGGACCGACAAGAACGGCCGCTTCACGGTGACGTTCCCGAACGGCGACGGCGACTACTTCGTGAACTTCAACGCGATCGGCTTCGCGCCGCGCCGCTTCGAGGTGAAGCGCGTCGCCGACGAGGACTTCCTGCTCGCCGACGCGACGCTCTCGCCGTCCGCCGCGCAGCTCGACGCCGTGCGCGTGACGGCCGACCGCGGGCGGGTGAATCGCAACGACCCGGCCGCGCAGCAGGACATCAGCGGCACCGAGAAGCGGGTGGAGCCGAACGTCGTCAACCCCGACCAGATGGGCGACCTCGCGGCGATGGCGGCGTCCCTCCCGGGCGTGACGCCCGTCGCCGGCGCCGACGGCGACCCGGCCGGGTTCTCGGTGCTCGGGCTCTCCTCGGACCAGAACCAGACGTCGGTGAACGGGCTGGCCGGGATGACCGGGAGCAACCTGCCGCGCGACGCGCAGGTCTCGACGTCGTTGGGCACCTCGAACTACGACGTCTCGGTCGGCGGGTTCAGCGGCGGGCGCTTCAATCTCACGCCGCGCTCGGGGTCGAACTACCTCATGCGCACGCGGGAGCCTGTTCGGCACCGCGCCGCAGCTCCAGATCGCCGACCGGCGCCGCCCGATCGTTGGGCCAGCAGCCCACGAACGTGTCGCTCGAGCGGCGCGCTGTCGGGGCCGATCGTCTTCAACAAGGCGTTCTACAACGTCTCCTACCAGCTCGGCCGCGTCGCGAACGATCTGCAGACGCTGCTCAACACCGACGCGGTCGGCCTCCAGGCGAGCGGCATCTCGGCCGACTCGGCGGCGCGCCTCGTCGGGTTGCTGGGGCGCGCGCAGATCCCCACGGTCGTCGGGTCGATCCCGAGCAACCGGTTCCAGGACAACGGCTCCGTGTTCGGCGTGCTGAACGCGACGCCGCCGTCGTCGAACTCGGGGCAGAGCGTGTCGCTGTCGTTCAACGGCGGCTGGAACCGGCAGACGGCGGTCAACGCGTCGGCCACCGAGGTCCCCGCGCACTCCGGCGACCGCACGAGCTGGAACGGCGGGCTCACCGCGGCGCACTCGGGCTATCTCAAGAACATCATTCTCAGCGAGACGAACGCCGGGCTCAGCGCGAGCCACAACGCGATGTCGCCGTACCTCGAGCTGCCGAGCGGGTCGGTGCTCGTGAACTCGTCGTTCGGCGACGGAACGAACGGCGTGCGCTACCTGGGGTTCGGCGGCAGCCCGTCGATGAACTCCGACCAGACGTCGACGAACGCGGCGCTCCGCAACACGCTGTCCTGGTTCAGCAACAACAACAAGCACCGCCTGAAGCTCGCGACCGAGCTGCGCCGTGACGGCTACAGCCTGCAGCAGGCGCAGAATCTGTTGGGCACGCTTCACCTACAACTCGCTCGCCGACCTCGACGCGAACCGGCCGGCGTCGTTCACGCGCTCGCTGTCGCCGCGCGACCGGAGCGGCTCGTCGTACGTCGGCGCGATCTCGTTGGGCGATTCGTACCGCCGCAGCGCGGACTTCCAGCTGCAGTACGGGCTCCGCGTCGACGCGAACCGCTTCGACCGCGGGCCGACGTACAACGCCGACCTGGAGCAGGCGTTCGGCGTGCGCAACGACCGCGTGCCGGACCGCGTCTACCTCAGCCCGCGCGTCGGCTTCTCGTGGCGCTACGGCACGGCGGCGCAGATCGGCGCGTTCGAGGGGGCGTTCCGCGGCCCGCGGGCGATCGTGCGGGGCGGCGTCGGCGTCTTCCAGAACACGCCGCAGGCGACGCTGATCGGCCAGGCGCTCGACGCGACGGGGCTCGCGAGCGGCCTGCAGCAGATCACCTGCGTCGGCCCGGCGGCGCCGATGCCCGAACTGGTCGCTCTACGCGACGAACGCGAGCGCGATCCCGACACGCTGCGCCGACGGCGGCGACCGGCTCGGTGTTCGCGAACGCGGCGCCGGCGGTGACGCTGTTCTCGAAGGACTACCAGTCGTCGCGGTCGATCCGCTCGAACCTCGGCTGGAGCGGGCCGGTGCTCGGCAACCGCTTCAATGTGAACGTCGACGGAACGGTCTCGCTGAACCTGAATCAGCAGACGTTCGCGGACCTGAACTTCGCGAACGTGCAGCGCTTCACGCTCGCCGAGGAGGGCAACCGGCCGGTGTTCGTCGACCCGACGAGCATCGTGTCGACGACCGGCTTCGTCGCCGCGGCGGCGGGCCGGGTCTCGCCGAACTACTCGCGCGTGACGGAGCAGCGATCGGACGGGCGGTCGCGGAGCGGGCAGCTCTCGCTCAGCGTGAGCCCGATGACGTTCAACTCGAAGTTGAGCTGGAACGCGTCGTACACGCTGCAGCAGGTGCGCGAGCGGGTGAACGGCTTCCAGAGCACGGTCGGCAACCCGTACGACTTCACGTGGAGCCGCGGCGGCGGGTCGCCGACGCACCAGTTCACCTACACGCTCGGCTACAACGTCTTCGACGCCGTGCGCGCTGAACTGGTTCGGCAACTTGCGCTCGGGAATGCCGTTCACGCCGCGCATCGCGGGCGACGTCAACGGCGACGGCTACTCGAACGACCGCGCGTTCGTGTTCGACCCGGCGAACACCGCGGACCCGGCGCTCGCCGCGGGCATGCGGTCGCTGCTCGACGACCGGGTCGGGGCTCGCGCAGGCGTGTCTCGCGCGCCAGCTCGGGCGGCTCGCGTCGCGCAACAGCTGCCAGGGGCCGTGGTCGCACACCGGCGAACCTCTCGATCTCGTTCAACCCGATGAAGGTGCGGATGCCGCAGCGCGCCGTGCTGTCGTTCGCGGTGTCGAATCCGTTAGGCGCTCGCCGACCGCGTGCTGCACGGCGAGGACAACCTGCGCGGCTGGGGGCAGATGACGTTCGTCGATCCGTCGCTGCTCTACGTGCGCGGCTTCGATGCGGCGACGCGGCGCTACAAGTACGAGGTCAACCAGCGCTTCGGCGCGACGAACCCGACGTTCAACGCGTTCCGCCAGCCGGTGACGCTCACGGCGATGCTGCGCCTCGATCTGGGCCCGACGCGCGAGCGGCAGAACCTCACGCAGATGCTCGACCGCGGGCGCGTGAAAGGGCACGAGGGGCAGAAGATGCCCGAGGCGATGCTGCGCGGGATGTATGCGCAGAACGGCGGCGTCATGAACCCGATGGAGCAGATCCTCCGGCAGAGCGACACGTTGAAGCTGACGGTGCCGCAGGCCGACTCGCTCGCGACGATGAACCGGTGGTACAAGATCCGGCTCGACTCGATCTGGTCGCCGGTCGCGAAGTTCCTCGGCGACCTGCCCGACCGGTACGACGACGGCGAGGCGTACACCCAGTACATCGGCGCGCGGCGCGCGTCGGTCGACCTGCTGACGAAGCTGTCCGACGACATCCGCGGCGTGCTGACGGCGGAGCAGCGGCGCAAGCTGCCGGCGTTCATCGCCAGCTATCTCGACCCCCGCTACCTCGCCTCGATCCGCTCCGGCACGGCCGGCGCGAACGCCGGCGCCGGCCCGATGATGATGGGCGGCAGGGGGATGGGCGGCTTCGGCGGCGGCGGCGGCGGCGGGCAGATCATCATTCGCCAGTGATCGTGGACATTTCCTCTCGGACTTCGATGACTCGATTCTCTCTCCGCGCCGTTCCGGCGGCGCTCGTGCTCGCGACCGCGGCCGCGGCGTCCGCGCAGCAGCCCAATCAGGCGGCGCAGGTGCCGACCGCCAGACCGTTAGGCGCCACGACCGGAACGATCGCCGAGGCGTTCGGTGGCGTGCAGGCGGTGCGCGAGCTGCCCGACGGCCGGGTGCTCGTCAACGACCCGACGAAGCGGCGCGTCGTGCTGTTCGACGCCGACCTGTCGAAGTTCACGGTCGTCGCCGACTCGACGAGCGCGACGGCGACGGCGTATAGCGGGCGCATGGCGGGACTGATTCCGTACCGCGCCGACTCGACGCTGTTCGTCGACCCGCAATCGCTGTCGATGCTCGTCATCGACCCGAAGGGAACCCTCGGCACGCGCGTGATGTCGGTGCCGAAGCCGGACGACGCGATGTCGCTGACCGGGATCGCGTTCGGCATGCCGGGCTTCGACGCGCAGGGGCGGCTCATCTACCGGCCGTCGCCTCGCTTCGAGATGCGCCGCGGACCGGGCGGGCCGGGGGGCGGCCCCGGCGGTGGTGGCGCGGCGAACGGCGGACGGGCTGGCGGCCCGCCGCAGATGCCGGACACCGCGCCGATCGTGCGCGTCGAGCTCGCGACGCGGAAGATGGACACGGTCGCGTTCGTGAAGACGTACGCGCCGCGGATGCAGATCACGCAGCTCGAAGGGGGCGGGATGTCGATGACGTCGAAGCTCGACCCGCTGCCGCTCGTCGACGACTGGGCGGTGCTCGCCGACGGCACGGTCATGATCCTTCGCGGCCGCGAGTTCCGCGTCGACCTCGTCGGGAAGGACGGGAAGCTCGTCGCGGGCCCGAAGGTCGCGCACGACTGGCAGCGCATGTCCGACGAGGACAAGGTCGCCTTCCTCGACTCGACGAAGACGGCGATGGAGAAGGTGCGCGCCGCGGCGCAGGCGGCGATGTCGCAGCCGGGCGGCATGCAGCGGGCGATGGAGACGGCCGGCGCCGCGATGGGGATGGGTGGCGGCGGGATGCCGATGGTCAGCATCCAGATGCGCCCAGACGGCGGCGAGCCGCCGCGCCGCGGCGGACAGGGCGGCGGGCCGAATGGCGGCATGCAGATGCCGACGCTCACCTTCGTCGACCCGAGCGAGCTGCCCGACTACAAGCCGCCGTTCGCGGCAGGCGGCGCCCGCGCCGACGCCGACGGCAACGTCTGGGTGCGCCTCATCGCGACGAAGCCGATGCCGGGGCCGGTCTACGACATCATCGACAAGGATGGGAAGCTCGTCGACCGCGTGGTGTTGCCGGCGGGCGCGGCGATCGCGGGGTTCGGCAAGGGCAGCGTGTTCCTCGCGACGCGCAACGCCGAGGGGACGCACCTCACGCGCGTGCGGGTCAAGTAGCGGCGCCCGTCGACGACGTCCGCGGCGGAGGCGTGAGCGCACGCGCCGTGGACGCTCGACGAGGAGGACGAGCGTGCCCTCCCGGCACGGACAGGGGCCTGAGCGGATGTCACCGCCCAGGCCCCTGGTCCTTTCGTCCCTACCCGCCCGACCGGTCCGACCGGGCCGACCGGCGGAGCGCGATCGACCGGGTGGTCAGCGTGATCAGTGGCCGCGCGCCGCGGCGATCGCGCTCGCCATCGCCGAGTAGGCGTCCTCCGAGAGCGCGTTGAACTTGAGCTCGCGGTAGACGATGCGGCCGCTCTTGTCGATCACGTAGACCGTGCGGCTCGACATCGGGCGTCCGGCCACGCGCGAGCCGTACTTGTCGGCGAGCGTGAGGTCGGTGTCGGAGACGAGCGCGAACGGGAACTTCGCCTCGCTCGCCCACGACGTGTGCGAGTCGAGAGCGTCGGCGGAGACCGGGAGCACGACCACGTCGTCGCCGAACAGCGTCTTGTACTCGTCGCGGAACTTGGTCAGCTCCGCCGTGCATCCGGTCGTGCGGTCCTTCGGGTAGAACGCGAGCACGACGACCTTGCCGCGCAGCTCCTTGAGCGCGACCGGCTTCGCGCGCGGCCCGCTCGCGTCCGCCCACGGCATCGTGAAGTCGGGCGCCATGTCGCCGACCGCCGGCGCGACGACGGTCGTCGTCGTGGTCGTCGTCGTCGTGGACGATGTCGTCGTCTGCGCGACGGCGACCGACGCGCCGAGTGTGGAGAGCGCGGCGAAGGAGCGGAGGAGAGCAGTGCGCATGTCGAGATTCGGGTGAAGGAGTCTAGCCGGAGAAAGCAAGGGCTCGGCGCCGATTCGAGCAAGGGTCGAGGCGCGTACAGCGTATACCCGACTGCGATTGACGTGATTCGCTCGGCGATTTACGATCGTCATTCCCGATTGGATCGCTCTGGATTACATCGCTCGCTCGCCGACCCGCATGCGCGCCGTTCGCCAACTCGTGTTCTGGACCCACCTCATCGCCGGCGTCGTCGCGGGGGGGATCGTACTCGTCATGTCGGTGACGGGGGTGGTGCTGACCTATCAGCGGCAGCTGCTCGCGTGGGGCGATCACCGGGCGGCGCCGGTTCCAGCGCGTGCCGCCGGGACGCCGCGAGCGAGCGTCGAGACGCTCCTCGACGGCGCGCGCGCCGGGCAGGCGAGGGGGACACCGCGTGCGATCACCGTGAGCGCCGACCCGAGGCGCGCGACGCGGGTGGCGTTCGGTCCCGAGGGCGCGGTATTCGTCGACCCGTACACCGGCGCGTCGCTCGGGGAGGGGGCGACGGGGATGCGGAGCTTCTTCGGCGTCGTCACGAAGTGGCACCGCTGGCTCGGCCGGTCTGGTGAGGGGCGGAGCGCGGGGCGCGCACTCACCGGGAGCTGCAACCTCGCGTTCCTGGTGCTCGTGCTGACCGGCGCGTACCTCTGGATTCCGCGCCCGTGGTCGCTGCGCCGCGTCCGCACCGTCGCGCTCTTCCGGCGCGGGCTGGACGGGAAGGCGCGCGACTTCAACTGGCACAACGTCGTCGGGCTGTGGACGGTGCTCCCGCTCGTGGTCGTCGTCGGCTCCGGCGTCGTGATCTCGTATCCGTGGGCGAGCGCGCTCGTGTATCGCGCGGTCGGTGAGCGGCCGCCGGTGCGGGGAAGGGCACCCGGACCGACCGACGTGCCGGTCCCTCACGATGCGCCGACGGCGTCACTCGATGCGATGCTGGCGCGCGCGGCGCAGCAGGTGCCGACCTGGCGCACGCTCCAGCTCACGCTCCCCGTCGCCGGCGCGCGCGCGATCACCATCGTCGTGGACGCGGGGACCGGGGGCGAGCCCCAGCGGCGGGGCACGCTGACGTTCGACCGCGCGACGGGGGCGGTCTCGACGTGGGAGCCGTTCGCGTCGCAGTCGCGTGGACGGCGCGTGCGGTCGTTCCTGCGCTTCGCCCACACCGGCGAGGTCGGCGGCCTGGCGGGTCAGACCGTCGCCGGGCTCGCGTCGCTCGCAGGGGTCGTGCTCGTCTGGACGGGGATCGGGCTCGCGCTGCGGCGGTTCGCGAGCTGGCGCTCTCGCCGCACACGCGTGCGAGAGCGGCACGACGTACGCGCCGCGGCCTGACGGCAGTCGGCGGCGTCGCGATACGCAGCACGGGGCCGCCGTCGCGCGCGATGACCTAGTAGCTTGCGGGATGGCGGCCCGGACCGTGCAACGCCATCGCGGCCCGCGCTTTGCGCCTCGTCCTGTTTTTCAGTCCCACGTGCCAGGAGAGTTGGCCGATGGCCGACACGCAGCCCGCGCAATCCGCAGTGACGCCACAGCGCCCGCGCCCGACGCCTCAGGCGAGCGGTGCGGGAGGGCGCGAGCGGCGGAAGCACACGCATCTCCGCGAGTTGATCGACGAGATGCTCGCGTCGCTCCGCGTCGCCGCGAAGCAAGATCTCTTCACCGCCGCCGAGCGCGCCGACGCGGAGGTGCAACTCGCGTCGATCATGGAGCGCGTGCACGCCGAGGCGCTCAAGGTCAGCACGGCGCACTAGCAGCCCGCGCCGCGCGCGGCGGGCGCGCCGCGCGGTCACCTCAGAGGTAGCGCGCGACGGCCATCGCGACGGTCGCGAGCAGCAGCAGGACCGCGACGACGCGCTGCCAGCGCCCCAGCCTCTGCTGCAGCGCCGCGAGGAGCGCGCGCTGCTCGGCGCTCCCGCCTGCCGATCCCATCGCGGCGCCGAGCGCCATGAGCTTGCGCCCGGTCGGCGTGATCGTCGCCATCGCGAGCAGGGCAGCCGCGAGGGCGAGCGCCGCGCCGCCGCTGAACGTCTGGCCGACGCGCGAGCGGTACCACGCGCCGCCGCTGATCGTTCCGTCGTGCACCATGAGCGCGATGCCCGTGACCAGGGTCAGGATGCTCGCGATCGCGAGCTGCAGCGGCACGCGGCGCTCGGCGGCGAGACGCCGCATCACCTCGCCGCCGGCCGGGCCACTCGCTCGGACCGTGGGGATCAGGTAGAACGCGAAGAAGACGTTGACGCCGACCCAGAACACGCCGGTCAGAATGTGGACGGCGCGCAGCGTGATGACGGTGGACGGGCTCATCGGACGGTGGGGTGCGGAGAGGAGGGGGCCCGCTCGACGATCGACTCGATCAGCGCCGCGGCGCGCAGCAGGGTCTCCTGCTGTGCGCGCGGCAGCTCGGCGATGCGCGCCGACAGCGTGGCGACGCGCCGCGCGCGTCCGGCGGTGAGCAGGCGGCGTCCGGCGGCGGTCGCGTGGACGCGCGTGACGCGGCCGTCGGCCGGGTCGGCGGCGCGCGCGACGAGCCCCGCCCCCTCGAGCGCCGCGACGAGCCGCGTCATGGTGGGCGGGCGCACCTGCTCCGCCGCCGCGAGCTCGCCGAGCGTCAGCGGGCCGCCGAACACGACGACCGAGAGCGCGGAGAGGCGCGGCGCGGAGAGTCCGCTCTGCCCGTCCTGCCGCCGCAGCCAGCGCAGCAGGTGAACGGCGGCCGAGTGGAGCCGGTCGGCCGTGGGCAGATCGGGCGGTGGTGGCGCGCTTGCGCGGCGGGAGGGCACGATGCAGTATGTGGCGCGATCGTTAGCAACGCTAACTATTGATCGGAGCGGACATGCGGATGTCGATCGGGATCGAACGCATCGGGCAGATCGCGGTGCTCGTGCAGGACGTCGACCGGGCCGTCGCGTTCTACCAGGACGTGCTCGGGCTGCGGCTGCTGTTCCGCGCGCCCCCGGGGCTCGCGTTCTTCGACTGCGGCGGCGTGCGGCTGATGCTGAGTGTGCCCGAGGGGGAGAGCGGCGGCACGTCGACGCTGTACTACGTCGTGGCCGACCTCCACGCCGCGCACGAGGCGCTCGTGGCGCGCGGCGCGACGTTCCTCGGCGCGCCGCACCGCGTCGCGCGGATGCCGGACCACGACCTCTGGATGGCGTTCCTGCGCGACAGCGAGGACAACGTCGTGGGGCTCATGAGCGAGGTGCCGCCCGCCTAACGACGCGCCATCATCGAGTCCCGCCGCGACTTGAACTCGGTGCCGGGCTTCCACGCCGGCATCGTCGGCGTCGACGCGACGAGGTAGCCGAGGCGGAACAGCGCGCGCAGGTCGTCGACGGCGCCGACGAAGTCCCAGCCGGGCTTCACCTCGTCGCTCGGCGTTGTGGTAGTCGGCGCCCTCGTAGTCGCTCCGCGCTTGGACCCCGTGCCGGCGGGGGCGCCCAGCGCGTCGATGCCGATCCCGGTGAAGAGCGCGGGGACGCCCTGCTTCGCGAACTCGAAGTGGTCGGAGCGGTAGTAGAAGCCCTTCTCCGGCTCCGCGTCCGGCGCGATCGTGCGGCCGTCGCCCGCGAGCACGCCGCGCAGCACGTCGTCGAGCGTCGAGTTGCCGAGCCCGACGACGATCGATGTCGCGCGTGCGCCCCCACGGGTTGAGCACGTCCATGTTGATGGTCGGCGGCCGTCCTGTTCGAGCGGGTAGAGCGGGTGCGTGGCGTAGTACTGCGCGCCCAGCAGTCCCTTCTCCTCGGCGGTCACGGCGAGGAAGAGGATCGAGCGCTGCGGCGCGGGCGTCAGGCGCTGTGAACGCGCGCGCGATCTCGAGCAGCCCCGCCGTGCCCGAGGCGTTGTCGAGCGCGCCGTTGAAGATCTGGTCGCCCCGCCGAGTCGTGTCGCGGCCGAGGTGGTCCCAGTGCGCGGTGTAGACCACGTACTCGTCCTTGCCGGTCGGTCCCTTCGAGCTTCGCGACGACGTTCTGCGACCGCACTCGGCGCACGGCGATCTTCACGTCGAAGCGTCGCGGTCGCGTTCAGCGCGACGGGCGGAAGTCCTTGCGCGTCGCCGCCGCCTTGAGCGAGTCGAAGTCCTGCCCCGCGGCGGCGAGCAGCGCGCGCGCCTTCTCGTTCGCGATCCACCCCTCGACGCCGACGCGCTTCGCCGCGTCCGCGGAGGGGACGTCGAACTGCTCGGCCCTAGCTCCCCTTGACGACCTCGTACGGGTAGCCGGCGGGGCCGGTCTCGTGGACGATGAGCACCGCGGCGGCGCCCTTCTGCGTCGCGATCTCGTACTTGTAGGTCCAGCGGCCGTAGTACGTCATCGCCCGGCCCGGAACACGCGGGTCGAGCTCTCGGGTCGCCGGGTCGGCACGGCGGGGTCGTTGACGAGCATGACGAGCGTCTTGCCGCGCACGTCGACGCCCTTGTAGTCGTCCCAGCCGTACTCGGGGGCGACGACGCCGTAGCCGACGAACACGACGTCGGAGTTCGAGACTTTCGTGGTGGCCCGGTCGTGGCGCGAGTTCGCCACGTAGTCGTCCGGCCAGGCGAGCGGCATCGAGGTGCCGCCGACGGTGAACGACGCCGTGGGGCGCGACGTGTAGCCGATCAGGTCGACGTTCTGCACGAACGAGCCGTCGGGGTTGCCAGGGCTGAGGCCCAGCGCCTGGAACTCGCGCGTCAGGTACGCGACCGTCTTCACCTCGCCCGCGGTGCCCGGCGCGCGCCCCTCCATCGAGTCCGCAGCGAGCGCCTTCACGTGCGCGAGCAGCGAGTCGGCGCTGATCGCCTGGGCGGCGGTCGTGACGGCGGCCGGAACGCTCGTGGCGTCGCCGGCGGCAGCCGTATCGGTCGGCGCGCGGTCGCCCGCGGGCCCCGAGCAGGCGGTGATGCCCGCGAGGAGCGGCGTGCTCGCGAGGAGGATCGATCGTCCGAGAGTGCGGGGCACGGGAGGCGCAGGTTCGAGGAGGAGATCGTGGGTGTCAGAATGAAGTACGGAACGCCGTGCGGCGCTCGTGGGCGCCGTGGTGGCCGCCCTGCCGCGGGGCGGAGGAGCGCCGTCGAAGCCGCCGGCGCGCTCGGCGCCTACCGCCGGAGGAGGTTGTCGCGCGAGAGCTGTTCCATCGTCTCGAAGCGCTGCGCCTCGCTCGCCTCGACGTAGACGGTCGTCGTGCGGACGTCTTCGTGGTCGAGCAGCCCCTGCACGTCGGTGATCGTGTGGCCGTCGGCGAGCGCGTGGTAGGCGATCGCGTGACGGAGCTTGTGCGGCGAGAGCTGCCGAACGATCGTCGGCGAGAGCCCCGCGCCGCGCGCCGCGAGCACGAGACGGTCCCAGGCGCGCTTGCGCGAGATGACGCGGCCGGTCCACGGGTGCAGGAACAGATACGCGTCGGGGTCGCCTAACGGTCGGCCTAACGGCGAGGGCGCGTTCGCCTTGCGGCGCTTCACGGCGGCGCGCGGCGTCAGCGTGAGGCGCACGTCGAGCCAGCGCTGCACGTCGCTCCGGACGACGCCGGCGACGATCTTGCGGCGCGGCTTGTTGCCCTTCACGTACACGGTCATGATCCAGCGCCGCGCGTCGCTCATGTCCAGGTCGCGGAGCTGGATCCCCCCCGCCGACGAGACGCGCAGGCCGAGGTGGTAGCAGAGACGGAAGATGGCGACGTCGAGCACGTGCAGGTTGCGCTGCCGCTCGGCGTCTTTCGCGTCGCTCTCCTCGCACATCGCGATCTGCGCCTCCCACCAGTCGAACAGGGTGCGCAGCGGCTCGCGCGCGAGACGCACCGGGTCGGGGCGGATGAACTGCGGCGTGCGCATCTGCGCGACCGGCGAGAACGCGACGCGCGGCCGTGTGGGGTCGTCGTCGCGCGGCGTCTCGCGGCACCAGCGGTAGAACGCCTTCAGCGACGCGAGCTTGCGGGCGGCGGTGCGCGGGCCCCACGTCGCGGTGATGCCGTCGGCGGCCGCGTTCGGGCGGCTCGGATCGCGCAGGCGGTCGCGCAGCCAGACGCGCACGTCGTCGGCACGGACGTCGAGCATCGACTGCGGGCCTAACGCGATCGCGAACGCGCGGAGGTCGGCGAGGTAGGCGCTGCGCGTGTTCGGGCGCAGCTCGCGCTCGTAGAGGAACTGGTTGATGAGTCCCGCGTTCGCGCTCGACGGCTGCGGCGCGCCGTCCGCCGGCGGGAGGGCGGCCGGCTGCACGGGGCGCTTCGTCTTGCGGGCGGGGATGCGGCGCGGCATACGAGCAACGTAGTGCGCTGACGGCTCTCGGACAGACGGCGCGGCCGCGCGCCGGCGCCTCGGCGGGGAGCGTTAGGCGCGTGGTCGATGCGCGCGCCGCTCGTCGCGGGGAACGCGCTCCACGACCGGCGCGCGCGTCACGGCCGCTTCGTCGACGAGTCGGGGGCCGTCAGGAGCCGCTCGCCCGCCGCGCTCATCCCGGCGACCGCGTCGGCCACCGCGGGAGGCGCCGGTCGCTCCACCCGCCCGCCTAACGCGCGCGCCAGGAATTCCTCGAGCGCGCGGTTCACGGCGAGCGCCGTGATCTCCTCGTTGAAGCCGTGCCCCTCGTTCGACGCGTAGAGCAGCGTCGTCGGCAGCCCGCGCTCGCGCCAGGCGCGCAGCACGCGCACCGCCTGGTCGGCGCGGACGCGCGGGTCGTTCGCGCCCTGGAAGAGCAGCAGCGGCGCGCGCGCCGAGTCGAGGTGATAGAGCGGCGACGCGCGCCGCATCCGCGCGAGGTCGTTCGGCACGTCCGGTCGTCCGACGAACCGGTACCACGACCGCGGCAGGAACGGCCCCCACGACGGCGGGAACGCGCGGATCAGCGTCTCGAGGTCGACCGGACCGGCGTAGCTGGCCCCGCAGCGAAAGCGCGCCGCGTCGCGCGTGAGACCCACGAGCGCCGCGTAGCCGCCGTACGACCCGCCGACGATGCACACGCGCGCCGAGTCGACGGCCCCCGCGCGGACGCCCCATGCCACCGCGTCGAGCAGGTCGTCCGACATGCGCCCGCCGAACTCGCCGACGGCGCCGTCGACGACCGCGCGTCCGAGCCCCGTCGATCCGCGGAAGTTGACCTGGAGCACCGCGTAGCCGCGGTTCGCGAGCAGCTGCGTCTCTCCCGAGTAGCCGAGTGATTCGCGCGTCCAGGGGCCGCCGTGCACGACGAGCACGGTCGGCTGCGGTCCCGGCGGGCCGACCGGGGCGCGTGTCAGCACGAGCGAGAGCGGCAGCCCGTCGCGTGCCCGGAACGGGTGGAACTCGCTCGTCGCGAGCTGCGCGCCGCGCAACGCCGGGTGCCGCTCGGCGAGCGTCGTGAGGCGGCCGGCCGATCGGTCGAGCAGGACGTAGCGGCCGGGGTCGTTCGACGCGTGCGTGAAGAACAGCAGGCGCGTGCCGCTCGCGTCGCGGCTCTCGAACTCGACGGCGCGCGCCGTGTCGCGCTGGCCGACGAGGCCGGCCACGAGCGTGTCGAGCTGGGCGTCGGTCGCGCGGTACGCCGCCGCCGCCCCGGTGCACTGCTCGCCGAGGAGGCGCTCGTCGTCGCCGAACAGCGGCGTGCCGGCGTCGTAGGGTCCGCAGCGCGAGGCGTGGCTCGCGCGCACGACGCCCGTCGCGGGGTCGAGCGCACGGAGCATCTCGAACGCGCTCCCGGCGTTGCTGCGGATCCAGACGCGCCGCGGAACGCTGCCACGACCGCCCTGCACGCCGACGAGCGCGACGCGGTCGGAGGGGCCGGCGCGATGGACCGTGCGCCACGGGCCGCGCGCCTCGGCGCGCGTCCGCACCTCCAACGTGCCGTCCGCGAGAATCGCCGACGCGGCGACGACATCGCCGTCGCTCCCTGCGGCGTAGGCGGTGACGTCGCCCGGGTTGCGCGCGAGCATCCGGGCGGCGCCGGTCGCGAGCGTGACGACGTAGGCGTCGGAGACGCGCGGATCGCGGTGATTCGACGCGACGATCGCGACGTCCGGTCGCCCGACCGGGAGCGCCACGAGCTCGACCTCGGCGCGCGGAAACGGCGTCAGGTCGACGGCGCGCGCGCCACTCCGTCGAGGGTCGATCCGCAGCAGGTGGTACCCCTCGTCGCCACCGCGGTCGTGGAGCACGAGCAGCCAGCGCCCGTCGCGCGACCAGCGGACGTTCGACACGGCCTGCGCGCTGTCCGCCCACACCGTGCGCACGCGCCGCCCCGCGTCGTCGCGCAGCACGACCGCCGTCGTGCCCGCGCTGTCCACTCGCTCGATGAGCGCGATCGTGCGCCCGTTCGGCGCGAGCTGCGCGGTGAGCGCCTGCGGCTTGGCGCGCAGCTGCACGATCGGAAGGATCGGCGGATCGGTCGTCGGCGACTGCGCGGACGCGACCGTCGACGCCGCGCCGAGGGCGAGCGCGACACGAGCGGAGTGAAGGAGCGACGTCATGGGTGCGGATCGCGCGTCATGTCCGGGCACAGGCTGGAGCGAATCGGAAGGGGGGCACATCCCGACGGTGCCCACACGCTCTGACACACGATTCGGCCGTCGCGTTACACGCGACGACGCGCCCCGGCGTACGCCGGGGCCGAGCGGGTCGCCGACGCGCCGTCCGCGTGCGACCCTCTCGCGCCGGTGGAGACCGCGCTGGCCGCGCGAGCGCAGGCGCTCGACGACTGGCGCGGCGAGCGCGCGGACCTGTCACACCCCGCGCGAACGTTCCGGCGGTTCGCCGGGCTCGCGCCTGCCCGCTACGTCGCGAGCCGCGGCGACGCGGCGCGGGCGAGATGCTCCGTGACGGTCACGCCGTGAGCGTCGACATGTCGATCACGAAGCGATACTTCACGTCGCTCCGCAGCATGCGCTCGTAGGCCTCGTTGATCTGATCCGCGCGGATGACTTCGATGTCGGCGCCGAGCCGGTGCTCGGCGCAGAAGTCGAGCATCTCCTGCGTCTCGCGGATGCCGCCGATCAGCGACCCCGCCATCCGCTTCCGCTTCACGATGAAGGCGAACGCGTTCGGCGACGGGTGCGGCTCCGGCGAGCCGCCGAGGAGCACGAGCGTGCCGTCGCGCCGGAGCGTGTCCATGAGCGCGGCGACGTCGTGCGACGCGGAGACGGTGTCGATGATGACGTCGAGCGAGTTCGCGGCCGCGGCCATCTGCTCCGCGTCCCGCGACACGACGACCGCGTGCGCGCCGAGCCGCCGCGCGTCGTCGCCCTTGCCCGGCGACGTGGTGAACAGCGTCACCTCGGCGCCCATGGCGCTGGCGAGCTTGACCGCCATGTGTCCGAGGCCGCCGAGTCCGACGACGCCCACGCGCGTGCCCGGGCCGACGTTCCACTCGCGGAGCGGCGAGTAGGTCGTGATGCCGGCGCAGAGAAGCGGCGCGGCGGCCGCGGGGTCGAGCCCGTCGGGGATGCGCAGCACGAATCGCTCGTCGACGACGATCGCGTCGGCATAGCCTCCCTGGGTCGGGCGGCCGGTCTCCTTTTCGACGCCGCCGTAGGTGCCGGTCATTCCATTCTCGCAGTACTGCTCCAGCGATTCGGCGCACGCGGCGCACGACTGGCAGCTGTCGACCATGCAGCCGACGCCGACGAGATCGCCGGCGCGATACGCGGTGACGTCGCTCCCGACGGCGACGACGCGGCCCACGATCTCGTGCCCTGGCACCTGCGGGTAGGCGATGCCGCCCCACTCGCCGCGCACGGTGTGCAGATCGGAGTGACAGATGCCGCAGAACAGAATCTCGATCTGCACGTCGCGCGCGCCCGGGTCGCGGCGCTCGAAGCGCCAGGGAGCGAGCGGAGCGGTCGCGTCGTACGCGGCGTAGCCGAGCGTCGGGATCATATCTTGATGGGAGTGAGAGGGGACCCCTCACACTAACGACCTCTCACCCCGAGCGCCGATGCCGTTCTTCAAGACGACCGCCGAGCCGGCGACCGACATCTACTTCGAGGACAGCGGCGGCGTCGGGCAGGCCGTCGTGCTGATCCACGGCTGGCCGCTGAGCCACCGCATGTGGGAGCGCCAGGTCGACGCGCTCACGGGCGCCGGCTACCGCTGCGTCACGTACGACCGACGCGGCTTCGGCGAGTCGGGGAAGGCGACCGGCGGCTACGACTACGACACGTTCGCGTCCGACCTCAACGACCTGCTCGTGTCGCAGAACCTGCGCGACGTCGTGCTCGCTGGCTTCTCGATGGGCGGCGGCGAGGTCGCGCGCTACATCGGCCGCTACGGCGAGAGTCGCGTGGCGAAAGCCGCGCTGTTGGGCGCCGTGACGCCGTTCCTGCTGAAGACGGACGACAACCCCGACGGCGCGCCGCAGGCGATGTTCGACGGGATGATCGAGGGGGTGCGCACGGACCGCCTGGCCTTCCTCGCCGAGTTCTTCCCGAACTTCTACAACGAGGACAAGGGCGACCTGATCGCGTTCAGCAAGTGGATCGCGTGGGCGGCGTCGCCGTCGGGCACCCGGGAGTGCATCACGGCGTTCGGCACGACCGACTTCCGACAGGACCTCGCGAAGTTCACCGTGCCCACGCTGATCGTGCACGGCGACGCGGATCGCATCGTGCCCATCGAGATCTCCGGCGAGAAGTCGCACGAGCTGATCGAGGGGAGCCGCTACGAGGTCATCAAGAAGGCGCCGCACGGCTTCGCGTCGACGCACGCGGAGATCCTCAACGAGCTGCTGCTGGACTTCCTGAACGGGTGACCGGGTGGGACGTCGGCGTGGCATCGTGTCTGCCTGGACCGCCGGGTGTGCGCGCTGACGAACTGACGCATCCATGACCGGACCATCGCAGGACCCGACGTCGGGCGGCTTCACGCCCCCACACCCTCCCGATCCGCAGGGCGAGCCCGGCAGCGAAGCCAGGCTCACCCCGGACGCCGACCACGGCGAGACGTCGTACCGCGGGTGCGGCAAGCTCGTCGACCGAGTCGCGCTCATCACCGGCGCGGACTCCGGGATCGGGCGTGCGGTGGCGCTCGCCTTCGCGCGAGAAGGCGCAGACGTCCTGATCTCGTACCTGAACGAGCACGACGACGCGCGCGAGACGCAGCGCCTGGTCGAAGCCGAAGGGCGGCGCGCCGTCATCGTCGCCGGCGACCTCGGCGAGGAGGCGCACTGCCGGGAGCTGGTGCGCCGCTGCATCGACGAACTCGGGGGCGTCGACGTGCTCGTGAACAACGCCGCGTACCAGACGACCCACGACACGATCGGCGAGTTCACGACCGAGGAGTTCGACCGCGCGTACAAGACGAACGTCTACGCCATGTTCTGGCTCTGCCGAGAGGCCGTGCCGCACATGCGGCGCGGCGCCTCGATCATCAACACGACGTCGGTGCAGGCCTACTCGCCGAGCCCGATGCTGCTGCCGTACGCGTCGACGAAGGCCGCGATCAAGAACTTCACGCAGGGGCTCGCGCAGATGCTCGCGGAGCGGGGGATCCGCGTGAACGCCGTCGCGCCCGGCCCGGTCTGGACGCCGCTGATTCCCTCGACGATGCCGACGGAGCAGGTGCGCACGTTCGGCGAGGACACCCCGATGAAGCGCGCCGCGCAGCCGCGCGAGATGGCGCCGATCTACGTGCTCCTCGCCTCCGACGAGGGGAGCTACATCACCGGGATGATCTACGGCGCGACCGGCGGCGACCCGATCGGCTGACGGCCACGGAGGCCGGACCGCGGCGCTTGCGGCGATTCGCGGGGGCCCGCTATGTAGCGCACGCCGCGACCTGCGGACGGTCCTCGCCGCACTCGACCCGATGACGTGAGCACGTTCGTTCCCATGAGGCCATGACGCCGTCGCGACCCATCGATCCCCTGCACGGCGTCACCCTCGAGGCGATGATCGAGCACCTGCACGCGCGCTACGGCTGGTCCGGACTGGGCGAGCGCATCGCGATCCGCTGCTTCACCGACCAGCCGAGCGTCGCGTCGTCGCTCAAGTTCCTGCGTCGGACGCCGTGGGCGCGCACGAAGGTGGAGTCGCTCTACCGGCACTCGGTCGCGCATCCGCGCAAGAGCGACCGCCCGCTCACGCGCGACCGCGACGTATCGGGCGACACATCCGGCGAGACGTGACGCGACGCGTGCGCGCGACGCCGCGCCACTACGCGGCCGGCCGGGCGTGCTCGCGAGCGCGTTCCTCGTCGATCAACTGACCCAACGTCGTCTCGGCTGACGGTGGCGCGCCCGTCACCCCGAGGCCGGGGTGTGTGGGCCGACCGAACCGGTACGACCAGCCGCCGCGGCCGCGGCGGCCCACGAGCACGCACACCGGGGAGCCGCCGGCCGCGGGGCCGAGCGTGACGGGGACCAGGGCGGGCGGCGCGATGGTGCGATGTGTACGGTGTACAGTCGCCGCCGTTCGGCGCGTCATACGCCCGTGGGGCGCGGGCGCCCATCGGCGCGCACGCGTGCGCTCGCGACGCACGGCTCGACCGCGCGAGTGATCGGGACGGGCCGCTCCGGGAGGGCGAGGCGCGCGAGGGCACGCAGGCGGCGCTCGCCGCGGCTGGCGCGAGCGGGCGAAGGCCCGGACGAACCCGGGGCGAGCGCGGCGGACGCGCGAGGAGAGCGAGAGGCCATGAGGCCGGCGACGGTCGAGTGAACGAGCGGGGCGTCGATCGGGCCCGCGTCACGCCAGTGCCGGGCCCACGGAACGAGTTACGACGCGGGCACCGTGGATCTTGAGCGGACGATCGCTCGGCGATGGTTCGGTGGGTGGCCCTCGTGTGCTCCTCGATGGTCGCGGCGACGTCGGTGGCCGCGCACCAGCGACCGGCCGTCGCGCGGCTGCCTCAGGGGTGACGCTCGGTGCGGCCCCGCGCGACGCGCTCGAGCAGCCCGAGCGCGTTCATGGTGGCGGCGCCCGACGCCGTGTTGTCGAAGATGCACCAGGCGCTCGCTGCGCCTGCCGCCGCGGTGCGGAGGCGCGTCGCGAGTGCGTCCGCGAGCGCGTCGAGGAAGGGGGCGTCGTACGCCGAGTAGTAGGTGCGCGGCGACCCGTGAAGTCGGTAGTAGACGGTCCCCGGCCACCCGCCGGGCCGTGCCGCCGCAGGCGCACGCGCCGGGTCGGCCGCGACCCGTGCCACGCGCCACGTGTCGAGCAGCCGGTCGGCCTCGGCGTCGAACCAGGTCGCGTGGCGCGGCTCGGCAGCGATCGGGCCAGCGTACCGCGCGCGGAGCGCGGCGAAGAACGCCTCGGCGGTCGTGGGGTCGAAGGCGAGGCTGGGCGGGAGCTGCACGAGCAGACAGCCGAACGCGGGTCCGAGCGCCGCCGGCCCGGCCAGGAACGTGTCGAGCGCCGGGCCAAGCCCCGAGTCGGCATCGGTGAGGCGGCGCTCGTGCGTGATGGACCGCGGGAGCTTGACCGAGAAGCGGAAGCCGGGCGGGACGGTCACCGCCCAGCGCGCGTAGGTCGCCGGCCGGTGCGGGCGGTAGAACGACGAGTTGATCTCGACCGCCGGGAATCGGGCGGCGTAGCGCGCGAGGTGCGTCCCCTCCGCCGGAAAGTGGCGCTGTGCATCGCGCGGAAGGCTCCACCCCGCGCACCCCACGTACGCGGCGGGCGAGTCCGCCGCCGAGTCCGCGGAGTCGGCGCGGATGAGCGGCGGTGCGGCGCGGGCGGAGGGCATGCCGCATGGCAGGGCACGTCGCGGGCCTCGGGGAGGCGGCGACGAAGACGACGTCGTCCGGCCGTTCGAAGGGGAGCCCGGCACGCTCGGCCGGTAGCGTGACACACGGCACGGGCCTCGGCTCGTCACGCCGAGCGCCCGTGTCGCGCGCGCACGCGTCGCGCCCGACTCGCACCCGGGTCTGTGAGTCGCCGCCGGCGTCGATCAGGGCCGCGGTGATGTGCTGCGGCGTGTCGGGTCGCTTGCCCGCCCGGCGGAGCGCTGCCGACGATGGGCGTGCCGGAGGGCGAGACGCGCTCCAGGCGTGCGTCGTACCGGCAGCGAGGACGACGAGGGACCCGCGCCCGCGTGCGGCGACTAGCTTTGCGGGATGCCCACTCTCTCGCCCACGCTGCGGGCGCTGGTCGACACCGCGCGCGCCATCGCGACGACCGTCACGGCCGCCACGGCGGCCGACGACGACCGCGACGCGCGCTGGCCGGCGGCGACCATGCGCGCCCTCGCCGACGCGCGGGTCACCGCACTCCAGGCGCGGGCCGCGGTCGGCGGCCACGGCGAGGGGATGGTCGGCCTCGTGGCCGTCGCCGAGGTGCTGGCGCAGGAGAGCGCGTCGGCGGCGCTCTGCTTCGCGATGCACTGCGTGGGGACCGCCGTGCTCGCCGCGAAGGCGACCGACGCGCAGCGCGACCGGTACCTCGTGCCGATCGCGCGCGGCGAGCACCTCACGACGCTGGCGATCAGCGAGCCCGGCTCGGGCGCGATCTTCTTCTATCCCGAGACCTCGCTCGAGCCGGCGGCGCCGGGGTTCCGGGTGAACGGCACGAAGAGCTTCGTCACGAATGGCTCGCACGCCGACTCGTACGTGGTGTCGGCCGCGGCCGGCGGGGACGAGCCGGACGGCACGTTCAGCTGCGTCGTCGTCGACCGGGACCAGCCGGGGCTCGAGTGGCTCGACGTCTGGCACGGGTTCGGCATGCGTGGCAACGACTCGCGCACGATGCGGCTCGCCGGGGTCGAGGTCCCGCACGAGAGCCTGCTCGGCGCGCAGGGTGACCAGCTCTGGTACGTGTTCGAGGTGATCGCGCCCTACTTCCTCATGGCGATGGCCGGGACGTACCTCGGCGTCGCGCAGGCGGCGTTCGACGAGGCGCGGCTGCACGTGGGCACGCGCCGCTACGGCCACTCGGGCGAGCTGCTCGGTCAGGCGCCCGTCGTGGCACACCGGCTCGGCGATCTCTGGGCCCGGCTCGAGGCCACGCGGCAGTTGATCTACTCCGCGGCCGCGAAAGGGGACGCGGGCGCACCGGACGCGCTGCCGGCGATCCTGGCGTGCAAGGCGATGGCGGGCGACACGGCGGTACACCTCACGAACGAGGCGATGACGCTCTGCGGCGGGAGCGGGTATCGCGACAACGGTCGGCTCGGCCGCCTCCTCCGGGATGCGCGCGCGAGCCATGTGATGGCCCCGACGACGGACATCCTGAAGACGTGGGTGGGACGCGCGCTGCTGAATCTGCCGCTGCTGTGACGGGGGCCGACTCCGTCGAGTCGCCAGCGTCGCCGCCGCCGCCACCCGAGCCACCCCGCGGCTCCGTGGTCGTGCTTCACGCCGGAGGCGACGTGCCCGAGTGGGCGCGGACGGCGCGCGCGACCGCGGTGACGCCCGGTGCGGCCGGGGCCGACGGCGACGGCGCCCTGGGCCGCGCGCTCGCGGCGTCGGAATGCGTCCTCGTCGACGCCGAGACCGTCGATCCGCTGGCGGTGGCCCGGCGCGCGCACCGCGCCGCGCCCGAGGTGCAGCTCGTGATCGTCGTGGGGTCGGAGGCGCGTCGGCGTGCCCTCGAACGCGCGCTCGTCTTCGCGCCCGGCGTCGGTGAGCTGTGGCTCGCCTCGCCCGAGGAAGTCGTCGGGGGGATCCCCGAGCGCGCCGGCGGCGTGACGCGGCAGCGGCGGCGGTTCCGGCGCACGCGCGAGCGGATCGAGCGCGAGCGGATCGAGTCGTCGCCGCAGCGCACGGAGCGGGCGCTCGTGTCGGACGCGTATCTCGCGAACCTTCTGCAGGTGCTGCCCGACCCGGTGTTCTCGCTCGACGTGGCCGGGCGGATCCTCTCCGCCAACCCGGCCGCGGCTCGCGCGCTTCCGGCCGCGAGCGGGGGGCTGGTCGGCACCGCGCTCGCCGCGGCCCTCGGCACGCGCGACGCCACGGTCGCGCGGCTCCTCGCCGCGGCGGCGGACGGAGCGACGAGCGCGCCGGTGCGCTTCGCGCGCGCCGACGGCGGCGACGGGCAGGGCGAGCTCCGCGTGGCGCGCGTCGCCGGGAGCGACCCCGCCCTGTTCGCCGCCGTGCTGCACGACCGCACGGCCGGGCATCGCGTCCAGCGCCAGCTCGAGGAGCAGGCCGTCGAGATGGAGGCGCAGGCGGAGGAGCTCCACGCCACGGTCGTCGAGCTCGAGATGCGCACCGAGGAGGCGGAGCGCGCCCGCGAGGCGCAGGCGGAGAGCGAGCGGCAGTTCCGCACGCTGGCCGACGCGATCCCCACGCTCGCGTGGACCGCGCGCCCCGACGGCTACATCGACTGGTACAACGCGCGGTGGTACGAGTATACCGGCACGACGCCCGCGCAGCTGGCCGGGTGGGGGTGGCAGTCGGTGCACGACCCGCGCGTCCTGCCGGACGTGATGACGCGGTGGAGCGCCTCGATCGCGTCGGGCGAGCCGTTCGCGATGACGTTCCCGCTCCGGGGCGCGGACGGGCGCTTCCGCGCGTTCCTCACGCGCGTCGTGCCGGTGAAGGACGCCGACGGTCGCGTGCTGCGCTGGTTCGGGACGAACACGGACGTCGAGGCGGAGCGCGAGGCGCGCGCGGCCGCGGAGGTGGCCGAGGCGCGCCTGCGCGACGTGTTCGAGCAGGCGCCCGTCGCGGTCGCGGTGCTGAGCGGACCGGAGCACGTCTACACGATCGTCAGCCCGCTCTACGCCCGGAGCCCCGGCGCGGGCCGGCCGCTGCTCGGCCGCACCTTCCGCGAGGCGTTTCCCGAGCTCGATGGCACGGGCTACGCCGAGACGATGGACCGCGTGTACGAGACGGGGTGCCGTTCGCCGCCACGGAGCGCCAGGTCGATCTGGACCTGGGCGACGGCGGGCGCGAGACGCGGTTCTTCAACGTCGGCTATCAGCCGCTGCGCGACGCGTCCGGGACGGTGTACGCCGTCGCGAGCGTGGCGTACGACATCACCGACCAGGTGCGCGCGCGGCGCGAGGTGGAGGACGCGCGCGTGGAGGCCGTGCGCGCGCGGGCGGCGGCGGAGGAGGCGAACCGCGCGAAGGGCGAGTTCCTCTCCGCGATGAGCCACGAGCTGCGCACGCCGCTCAACGCGATCCAGGGCTACACGGAGCTGCTCGCGCTCGGCCTGCGCGGCCCGGTGACCGCCGAGCAGGCGCAGGACCTGGAGCGGGTGCGCCGCGCGAACCAGCACCTCATGTCGCTCATCACCGACATCCTGAACTTCGCGCGGCTCGAGGCGGGGCAGGTCGAGATTCACCTCTCGGACGTGGAGATCGGGCCGCTGGTCAGCGACGTCGAGTCGCTCATCGCCCCGCAGCTCGCGCGCGAGAGGGCTCGCGTTCGATCACGGCCCCGGCGCGGCGGGCGGCGTCGGCCCCGTCGCCCGTCGTGCGCGCGGACCCGGAGAAGCTGCGGCAGATCCTGCTCAACCTCCTGACGAACGCGATCAAGTTCACCGCCGCCGGGGCGCATCGCCGTGGCGTGTGCGACCGACGCGCCGGCCGGCGTGGTGCGCGTCGAGGTCAGCGACACGGGGCGCGGTATTCCGGCCGACCAGCTCGAGCGCATCTTCGAGCCGTTCATCCAGGTGGACCGGCACCGGACCCACGCGAGCCAGCAGGGCGTCGGGCTCGGGCTGGCGATCAGCCGCGATCTCGCGCGCGGCGATGGGGGGCGAGCTGACGGTCCGGAGCGCGCCGGGCGCGGGAAGCACCTTCACCGTGACGTTGCCGGCCGCCTGACGCCTGACGCCTCGCGCGGCTTGCCGTGAGGCGGGTCTCACGGGACCTTGCGTGATGCCTACCGAGTTGCACGTCCCGCCCGCCGCACCTCCGGACCCCGTCTTTCCGGGCGATTCCGTGATGGCGGCCCGCTGCCGCGCGCTCGACTGGGCCGCCACGCCGCTCGGACCCGTCGCCGGCTGGCCGGCGTGCCTGCGCGCGACCGTGGCCACGCTGCTCACCGCCCCGCGGCCGATGATCCTCTTCTGGGGGCCGGCGCGCGTTCAGCTCTACAACGACGCCTACATCCCGGCCCTCGGCTCGGGGCGTCACCCGGCGGCGCTCGGCGCCCGCGGGGCCGAGTTCTGGGCGGGCGCGGTGTCGGACATCGTGGGGGGGCAGCTCGACGCCGTGGTGTCGACGGGGGTCGCCTCCTGGCACGCCGACGCGTACATCCCGCTCCCCCGCAACGGGCGAGTCGAAGACACGTACTGGAGCTACAGCTACAGCCCGGTCCACGACGCGGCCGGTCGGGTGGCCGGCGTGCTCGACATCGCGGAGGAGACGACCGCGCGGGTCCTGGCGGAGCGCGACCTGCGCGCGGCGAGCGTGGCCCTCGCCGCCGAGCGCGAGCGGCTCCGTGGGCTCCTCCTCCAGATGCCTGCGCCGGTGGCCCTGCTGGAGGGTCCCGAGCACCGGCACGTGCTCGTGAATGACGCCTACCGCCGCATCACGCGCGGCGGTACGGACGTGACGGGACTCCCGCTCGCCGAAGCCTTCCCCGAGGTCGCCGGGCAGGGGTTCTTCGAGCAGGTCGACGCGGTGTACGCGACCGGCATCCCGTGGGTCGCGCGCGAGCGGCCGTTCCGCTACGACCGCGACGGCACCGGGGTGCAGGACGCCTGGTTCGACGTGCGGCTCGAGCCGGTGCGCGCGCCGCGCCCCGATGGCGCGCCGGGCCCGGTCATCGGCGTGCTGAACGCGGCGGTAGACGTGACCGACGCCGTGCGGGCGCGCCGCGCCGTCGAGGCGGCGCTCGCCGAGAGCGAGAGCGCCCGGCAGGCGCTGGCCGAGAGCGAGGCGCGCTTCCGTGCCGTGGAGGACGCCTCGCCCGACGGCTCGGTGTTGATGCGTCCCATGTACGGGGGCGATGGCGACTCCGGCGGGACCGACCCCGCGAGCAGCGGTCGTCCGGGCGCGATCGCCGACTTCGCCTTCGTCTACGTCAACCCGGCCGCCACAGCGCTCCTCGGCCCGATGGCCGAGCGGCTCGTCGGGCAGACGCTGTGCGCGGTCTACCCGGACTCGCCGACCAACGGCTACCTGGCCGGGTACGCGCGTGCGTTCGAGACGGGGGCGCCGTTCGAGGTCGAGGAGGACTACAGCCGCTTCGGGCGGCCCGTGCACCTGACGATGACGGCCGTGCGCGCGGGGGCGCTGGTGCACGCGCGCTTCGCGGACGTGACGGAGGCGGTGACGGCTCGGGCGGAGCGCGAGCGACTCCTGGCGGCCGAGCGGTCGGCGCGCGCCGAGGCGGAGGCGGCGAACCGGGCGAAGAGCGAGTTCCTCGCCGTGATGTCGCACGAGCTGCGCACGCCGCTCAACGCCATCGGCGGCTACGCGGAGCTCATGGAGCTGGGCATCCGCGGCCCGGTCACGGCCGAGCAGCGCACCGACCTGGAGAAGATCCAGCGCGCGCAGCGGCACCTGCTGGGGCTCATCAATGGTGTGCTCAACTACGCCCGCATGGAGGCGGGCGCCGTGCACTATCACCTCGAGGACGTGGTGCTCGACGAGGTGCTGGCCGCGTGCGAGGCGCTGGTCGCCCCACAGCTCCGCGCCCGCGGCCTCACGCTGCAGCTCCGCCTCCCCGCGCGGACGGCCGACGACGGCGCGGCGGGCGGGTGGCCGCTGCGGGTGTGCGCGGACCGCGAGAAGGTGCAGCAGGTGGTGCTCAACCTGTTGAGCAACGCGATCAAGTTCACCGAGCCGGGCGGGCACGTCACGCTGTCGAGCGGGACGACCGAGGGGGCCGCGCGCGTGGTGGTGGCCGACAGCGGGATCGGGATCGCGGACGACCAGCTGGCGCGCGCCTTCGAGCCGTTCGTGCAGGTGGACGCCCGCCTCACGCGGACGCGCGACGGCACGGGACTCGGCCTCGCCATCAGCCGCGACCTGGCGCGCGGCATGGGCGGCGATCTGACGGCCGAGAGCACGCCGGGGGCGGGGAGCACGTTCACGCTCACGCTGCCGCGCGCCTGACACCCGCCTGACACCCGGCCGGAGCGGGCGGCTCCGGGCATCACGACGCGCTCGAGGACGACGACGATGCGTGTCGTCCTCACAGTCTCGAGCGCGTTCGGGCGAGCACCCGGTCGAGGGCGTTGGCGAACGCCTGCTTGTCGCGCGGCCCGTAGGCGGCGTGCCCGCCGGTCTCCACGCCGGCGCCGCGCAGCCCGTCCATGAAGTCGCGCACCGACAGGCGCTCGCCGATGCTCTCGCTCGTGTACTCCTCGCCGCGCGGGTCGATCACGGCGACGCGCTTGGGCACGAGGAGCGCGGCCAGGGGGATGTCGGCCGTCACGGCGACGTCGCCTGCCTCGGCGTGGTCCACGATGTAACGGTCGGCGGCGTCGGGCCCGCCCTCCACGCGCACGGCGGTGACGTAGGCGTAGCCGGGCGGCAGCGGCACGCGCTGATTCGCCACGAGGACCGTCGCGAGCCGCAGCCGTTCGGCGGCGCGCAGACAGATGTCCTTCACGTCGCGCGGCGCCGCGTCGGCGTCGATCCAGAGCGTCACGAGTGCATCACGGGAAGTATCTCAACGGTCGGAGGCTTCGCGACGCGACCTCTCGCGCGCGATCCGGGATCAGCGTTCGGCGGGGCGCGATTGGCGGTGCCAGAGCGCCAGCACCTCGCGCTCGCGCTCGGGGGCGATGCCGGCGCGGAGCTGCGCCTTCCGCTCTTCCGGCTCGCGCTCGTAGAAGTCGAGCGTCGCCCGTACCGTGTCGGCGAAGGGGCGGAAGGTGAGACCTCTGGCGAGCGCGCGCGCGGTGCTCCGTCGCAGAAACCCCGCCGTCTGGCCGCGCGGCGGGATCCACACGGGCATGTCGCTCCACGGCCGCACCTGCTGCGCGGCGAGCGTGTCGGCGTCGACCCAGGTCAGCCGCACGTCGGAGGTCAGCGCGGCGCGGATGCCGCCCAGCATCTCACCGATCGTGAACGGCGAGCGCGGCCCGGTGACGTTGTAGATGCCGGTCGTGCCGTCCTCGGCGCACCGCACGATGAACTCCGCCAGGTCGCGCGCATCGATGATCTGCACCGGGTCGAGCGGGGTGCCGGGCGCGAGCACCTCGCCGCCGCGCTGCAACCGCGCCGGCCAGTAGGTGAAGCGGTCGGACAGGTCGCCGGGGCCGACGATGAGTCCCGGGCGGATGATCGTCGCGTGGCCCGGGAACGCCTTCTCCACTTCGCGCTCGGCGAGCGCCTTGAGCGGGCCGTAGAGCCGGCGCGCGTCCTCGCTCTCCGGCTCGGTCGTCGTCGCGAGCGGCGCCGTCTCGTCGGCGTCGGGGGTCGCGTTCGCCGCATACACGGAGATCGTCGACACGAACACATAGTGCCGCGCGTGCCCCGTGAGGGCCTCGGCGGCCTGGCGCACCCAGCGCGGGAGCGTCGTCGGGTTGTCGATGACGACGTCCCACTCGCGCCCCTGCAACGACTTGTAGTCGCCGACGGCGCGATCGCCCTGCAGCTTCTCGACGTTCGGGAAGAGCCCCGGGTTGGTCTGGCCGCGGTTGAACAGCGTGACGGTGTGGCCGCGCTCCATCGCGTAGCGCACCTGGTGCGGGCCGATGAACCCCGTGCCGCCGAGGATGAGGATGCGTTTCGGCGCGCCGCGGGTCGCGCTGGCGAGCGGCGCGCCGACGAGCGGCGCGCCGGCGAGCGACGCACGTGGATCGAGCAGCAGCGTGCCGCCGGCGAGTCCGGAGGCTCTGAGGAACGTGCGGCGAGTGATCATGGCGACACCGGGAGCGGGAGCGAGGAAGCGACGACGAACTGCTGGCGCCGCTCGTGTGCGCGGCCGAGCCAGACGGCGAGCATCATCCACGCGAGCGAGACGGGCACGGCGACGAACGCGATGCGACTCAGGCCGAGCCCCATCGACGCGAGTCCGGCGTACGTCCACGCCGAGAGCTGGTCGCCGCCTCGGTAGATGAACGTCTCGATGAAGCTCTTCGCCTTGTACTTGTCTTCGCGCGGCACGACCGTGAACAGGGTCTCCATGGCCGGGTTCGTGAGCGAGAAGTTCGACGCGCGTCGCAGCACGGTGAACACCGTCAGCGTGGCGAACACGGGGAGCGCGCCGAGCACGCCGAAGCCGATCGCGGAGAGGAGCGGGAGGACCGCGAGCGTCGCCGTCAGCCCGATCCACCGGATGATGCGCGCCGTGAAGAACGTCTGCGTGACCACGGTGAGAATCTGTGCCGCGAGCTCGAGTTGGGCGAGCACCGCGGTGCGTGCGGCGCGGTCGGCGTAGGTGCGGCCGACGATGTCGCTCTGCTGGAAGTAGAGGAACGTCGAGCCGAGCGAGTAGAGCGCGAGGAACGCGGCGATGCCGAAGAGGTACGGCGAGCGAAAGACCCGCGTGAAGCCGCTCGTGATCCCGCCGCCGACCGCCGCGTCGTCGTCTGCCTCCGCCGGTGTGTCGCGGGTCGCGGTCGACTGGATCGCGTGCGTCGACTGCGACGCGTCCGCCGACGCGGGGTCTGGTGCGAGCCGCGGGAAGCGTGGAAAGCGCGCCGCACAGAGCACGGCGCCCTGCAGGAGCGCCGCCGAGACGAGGA
This sequence comes from uncultured Gemmatimonadaceae bacterium, assembly GCA_963843845.1. Lineage (GTDB taxonomy): Bacteria > Gemmatimonadota > Gemmatimonadetes > Gemmatimonadales > Gemmatimonadaceae > Gemmatirosa. The sequence continues at coordinate 244,852 of CAWJMB010000003.1, forward strand.
GCAGGTTCACCGGCCCGAGCGTCCGGGCGAGCGTCGCCGTGAGCGCCGAGCCCGTGATCGAGCCGAGCGTCCCGCCGACGCCGATGACACCGAACAGGCGCTTCGCCTGATCGCTGCGAAAGGCGTCCGCCATCAGGCACCAGAAGATCGACGGCCCGAAGAAGGCCAGCACGCTCGTCCACACGTAGAACGTGCGCCCGCTCCACACGTCGGCCGGCGAGCCCGCCTGCGCCGCCGCGGCCCGCATGACGACGTAGAAGATCAGCAGGTTCGCCGCGAACAGCTCGAACATGATCGGCACGAAGCGGCGCGCCGGAAAGCGGACGACGAGCGCGGCGAACACCGGGTTGAACGCGAGCGTCGCGGCGAGCGTCCCGGCGAACAGCCACGGAAGCTGCTGCACCCCCGACGCGGCGGCGACGGCGTCGCGGATCGGGCGGAGCACGAAGTACGCGCTGAGCACGAAGAAGAACAGCAGGAACGCGGCGACGGTCGCGGCGCGCTCGTCATCGCGGACGTCGACGCGTCGCCGGAGCGGGAGATCGAGGGGCACGGAGCGCGGTCAGGGCACGCGGGAGGGCGGGCGGGGCGAGCGTCGGGGCGTCGGCGGCGGACGACCGACTTCGCCGGCGCGCTCCGCGCCGAACGATACGTCTGGGCGCGGCCCGTGAGATAGTCGCGTGTCGCGCGCGAGGGGACAGCGCCGCTGTGCTGCGGTCGCGCCCTCGCGTCGCATCACCGGTCGACGAGTGGGTGCCGCACGACCTCGCCGACCAGTGTGTCGCCGCCGATCGTCACGTAGAGCTGCCCGTCCGTGACCGACAGGTCGAACGTCATCCGCCGGTGCAGCCACGCCGCGTCCGGAGCGCCCACGTCGATCCACGCGCGCAACGCGCCCGTGGGGTCGCGTGCGGCGAGCGGCGGCTCGTCGGGCTCGGTCGGCGCCGTCGCGTCGTCTCGCCGACCACCGGGACGCGGGTCGCCCGTGGCACGAACCGAGCGGAATCGCGGCGCCGGTCCCACAAGTGGTCTCACCACCCGCCAGCCCAGCGAGGAGCACGATGACGGAGACGACGGACGACCGGTATTTCCACGTCTACGTGCGGTGTCGCCCGCGAGCCTTCCGGGAGCGCGACCTGCGTCAGCTGATCGAGCACATCGACGAGTGTGCGCGCGACATGCGCACCGACTTGCTCGACGCGTGTCAGTGCCGGGGGCAGCACGCGGCCGACGCCGAAGCGGAAACGGCCGCCTGCCTCGAAGCATGCATCCCCGTCTGGCGCGCGCAGCTGCGCCGGGCGTGCTGGACGCTGCGACTCCCCATGCCCGAGGTGTGGGTCGCGGGCATCCGGATCTGATGTGAGGGATCGCGTCGTCGCGTGAGGCCGCGGGGTGACGCTCGTCCGGACGACACAGCGCCTTCCGTCGACGCGCGCAATGTGCTCGGCGCCGCCCGTCCGCGCCGCCCGTCGGCGCCGCCCGGACGCTTCGGGGAGCTACGCGAGCACCTCGCCAGCGTCCCCGGTCTCACCCGTCGGCCTCCGCCGACCTCCGCGGGCGCGTCGTCGCTGGCTCGACCCGTGCCTGTCGCGGCGGGGAGGTCGCGTGCTCCCGCGGCGGCACGCGCCCGCTCGAGCGCGCAACGGGGGAACGTCGGCCGGGCGGCGTCACGGAGGACGCGTCACCGAGGACAGCGAAGGGATCCAACCCGAGGGCCACGTCTGATGCACACCACTCGTCGACCTGTGGCGCGCGCGCTCGCCGTCGCGACGCTGCTCGCGCTCGTCGCCGCGTGCCATCGCGGCCGCGAAGCCGGCGCGGACAGTACCGGCGTCCCGGCTGCCCCCATGAACCCGGAGCCGGCACAGAACGCGTACGCCCCCGCGCTCGGCGTCGACCTCTCGACGTTCACCACGCTGCCGAGCGGAGTGCTGTACCGGGACAAGACGGTCGGCACCGGGGCCGAGGCGGCGTACAACACGCGCGTGCGCGTGCACTACACCGGCTGGCTCCCGACCGGCAGGCAGTTCGACAGCAGCCGCGAGCGCGGCGAACGCGATGAACGCGGCACGCCATTCGAGTTCGTCATCGGCGCGCGCGAAGTGATCCGCGGCTGGGAGGAGGGCATCACCGGCATGAAGGTCGGGGGCCGGCGCACACTGGTGGTGCCCGCCGTGCTGGGCTACGGCCGGCGCGGCTCCCCGCCCGACGTCCCGCCCAACGCGGTGCTCGTCTTCGACGTGGAGCTGCTGGGCGTGAACGCACCCAACGCACCCGACGCACCCTGAACCGTCCCAGCATCCCCGGAGGCGCACCGAGTTGCGTGGGGGCAGCGTTGATGGTGCGACTGCGTCGCGGTGGCGCGGGTGTCGCGCCCGGCGCTCATGGCGTCACCAGAACTCGCACGCGGCCGGCCGTGCGCGCTGCGCGCCGGGGCAGCGGCGTGTCCGCGCGGGTCACGTGCGGGCGACTCGCGCGCCGGCCGAGCGCCCGCTCGCCCTCGGCGCGAAACGCGTGGCGGAACGCGAGGCGGGTTGGTGCGCCGGCGACGCCAATCAGCCGGCGGTGTCGCGTTAGGCATCGACCTGCACGACCGGGTCGGCCCGATCGAACCGTGGGCACGTCTACGAGGGGTTCGAGAAGGTGTGGGAGAGGCTCCGGCCCGAGACGCCGGACCACCGCGCGGATCGGGCCGCGCGCGTGCAGGCCGTGGCCGACCCCGCGGTGGACATGGTGAGGTTCGAGAAGGCGCGCGTGCGCTGCGCCATTCGCCCTGACTTCATACGCTCGGCCGAGATCGTGGTGATCTCCCTGGGCACTCTGGTCGGGGCGCCGATGCTCCGGCAGGTCGTGGCGCTGGCGGCGGTCGGGATCGGGGTCACGGTGCTCGTGTACGGGGTCGTCGCCGGGCTCGTGACGCTCGACGACCTGGGGCTGCGACTGCAGCCGGCCGGCCCGGGCGGCCTACGGTACGCGGTCGGAACGCCCTCCTGCGCGGCACCCCCTTGGGTGATGAAGACGCTCTCGGTCCTCGGCACGGTGGCCATGTTCCTCGTGGGCGGCGGCATCCTCGCGCACGGGATCCCGCCGATCGAGCAGCTGCTGCACGGGCTGGGCGGGGCGGTACGCGCGGCGGCCGACGGGGCGGTCGGGCGTCGCGGCCGGCGCCGTGGCGGCCGGCGTGGTCCACATGGCGCAGGCGCTGCGCGGCCGGCGACACGACCCGGCAGCCGGCTGAGGAGCTGGCCTCACGGTCCTGCGCGGGGGCCGCGCGCCTCCGGCCCTCCGGCCCTCCGGCCTCGCTTGCGCCCTCGCTACCAGACCGTAGCATCCGTCGTCGGCCTACTTCTCATGGGGAGCTCATGACGTACTCATCCCGGTGTGCGTGCCACGCGGCGTCGCGCCTCGTCCAGGCGGTGTCGCGCCTCGTCCAGGCGGTCTCGCTCCGTGCCGCCATCACGTGCGCCGCAATGGTCGGGGCGTCCGCCGCAGTGGCCCAGCCCCTGCCGCGCCTCGAGCCCATCAAGTTCGCGCGGTTCGCGCACGTCGCGAACGACGGCACCGTCGCCTTCACCTACCAGGACGACGTCTGGCTGGCCGACGCCGACGGCAGCAACCCGCGCCGGCTCACCGTGCACATGGGCGCGCGACGTCGCCCCGCGCTTCTCGCCCGACGGGCAGTGGGTCGCGTTCACGAGCAACCGGATGGGGAACAACGACGTCTACGTCGTCTCGGTGCGGGGCGGGGAACCGCGTCAGCTCACGTACCATTCGGGCGACGACCAGGCGCTCTACTGGACCCCGGACGGACGGGAGGTCGTCTTCACGAGCGCGCGCTCGACGAACCCGTGGGCGTCGCCGCTCTACCGCGTGGCGCTCGACGGCACCGTGCCCGTCCCCATGGGCACCGCGGGCGCACGCGCCGGGATGATCAAGCAGGACGCGACCATGGTCGCCTACAATCGCGTGCTGCCGACCTACTGGCGCAAGGGCTACCGGGGGAACGCGAGCGGCGACATCGCGGTGCAGAACCTCAGGTCGGGCGAGGTGGCCGAGATCACCGACACCGACATCCGGCAGTTCCGCGGGCACGTGAACGACGTGCACCCGATGTGGGGCGCCGACGGGATGATCTACTTCGCGTCCGAGCGCGACGGGACGTTCAACCTCTGGCGCGCCGCGCCCACGGGCGGCCAGCCGCAGCAGGTCACCCGCCACAAGGACGACGGCGTCCAGTTCCCCGCCATCTCCCCCGACGGCCGCCGCATCATCTACGAGAACGAGTTCGACCTCTGGACGCTCGACGTCCCGGGCGGGCAGCCGCGCAAGCTCAGCATCGCGATGGCGCTCGACCCGAAGGACAACGACATCGAGGTGCTGACCGCCGCGAGCCGTGCCGACGGCTTCGCCGTCTCGCCGACAGGCGACTACCTCGCCGTCGACTTCCACGGTGAGATCGTCATCGTGCCGACCGAGGAGGGCGTGGGAGAGAAGACACAGGTGACGCACTCGCCGTGGCGCGAGCGCGCGCAGCTGTACTCGCCGGACGGGCGGCGCATCGCGTACGTCTCGGACGAGTCGGGGGAGGAGGAGGTCTGGGTGTACGACCTCGCCACCGGCACGAAGCGCAAGCTCACGACGCACGAGTCGGTCAAGGCAGATCTGACGTGGGCGCCGAACGGTCAGAAGCTCGCCTACACCGCCGCCAACCGCCTCTTCGAGGTCGACGCAGGGCCGGGCGCCGCAGGCGGGACGCCACGCGAGCTCGCCCACAACCCGGCCGGCGGCCACACCATCTCGCAGTATTCGGCCGACGGCAACTGGATCGTGTACACGCGCCGCGACGACGATCAGAACGCCGACGTCTACCTGTTCGACGTGCGCGCGCGGAAGGAGTACAACGTCACGAGGAACCCGTTCCAGGACGTGAACGGCCGGCTGACGCCCGACGGCAAGTCGATCGTCTTCACGTCCACGCGCGACGGCGGCGTGCCGCACCTGTTCGTGGCGTCGCTCGCCCGCGCGACCGAGGACCCGAACGACCCGCTCGTGCGCGAGCGGCTGCGGCGCGCGCAGCAGCGGACCGCGGGCGCGACGCCCGGCGCGGCGCCTAACGCGACGCGCGCGGACAGCGCGCGCGCCGGTGCCGCCGACAGCCTGGCGCTCCGCGTCGACGAGGAGGGGATCGCGCGGCGCGCGGTGCAGCTGACGCGCGGCACGAGCGGCGCCGGCGCCTTCTTCCTGTCGCGCGACGGGCGCACGATCTACTTCACGTCGGGCGGCGGTGCGGGCGGCGGCGGTCAGTCGGGTGCCGACGGCGACGACAACCCGGACAGCGGGCTGTTCGCGATCGGCATCGACGGTCGCGACCGCCGTCGGATCGCCGCGGGCGCATTCCCCGGGATGACGCCGACGATGGACCGCCGCGCGATCTTCTTCCGCCGCATGCCGCGCGGCGCGGGCGAGGACGGGTCCGGCGGCTCGACGACCGCGGGTGCAGAGATCTACAAGCTCACGCTCCCCGGCGGCGGGGCCGTCGGCGGCGCGGCTGGCGGCGCGGGCGCCGGGGCGCCCGCGCCGGCCGGGGCCGCGCGCGGCGCGGGGGAGCGCGTGAGCTTCACGTTCCCGGTGCGCGTCGACCGACGGGCCGAGTGGAACCAGCTGTTCGAGGAGTCGTGGCGGGTGATGAAGTACCGCTTCTACGACGAGAAGATGCACGGGCGCGACTGGGCCGCGATCAAGGCGCGCTACAAGCCGCTGCTCAAGTACGTGGGGACCAACGAGGACGTCTACGACCTCGCGAACGAGATGATCGGCGAGCTGAACGCGTCGCACACGGGGGTGAGCGGCCCGCCGACCCGCCAGATGCCGCGCGCCTACCAGACGCGCTTCCTCGGCTTCGAGATGGAGCCCGTCGACGGGCGCTACCGCGTGTCGCACGTCTACCGCGACGGGCCGGCGGACAAGGAATGGCTCGACATCCGGGTCGGCGACTACGTGCTCGCCATCGACGGCCAGGCGCTCAAGGCCGGCGACAACTACTGGAAGACGCTCAGCCAGACGCTGAACGAGTACGTCCCCGTGCGCCTCGCGCGCTCGGCGTCGGGCGAGGGCGCGCGCACCGTGCGCATCGCGAGCGTCACGTCACTCACCGACATCAAGTACGAGGAGTGGGTCGCCGAGCGGCGCGCGATCGTCGAGAAGGAGTCCAACGGCGAGCTCGCGTACGTCCACATCCGCTCGATGAACCAGCCGTCGCTCGCGCGCTTCCGCAACGAGATCGATCAGTTCGCGAACAGAAAGGCATCGTCGTCGACATCCGCTTCAACGGCGGCGGCAACATCGACCAGGAGCTGATCGACATCCTCGAGCGCCGCCCCTATCAGTACTGGAACCAGCGCACCGGCTCGCGCACGTGGGGGCGCCGCCCGCGCCAGGCGATCGCGGGACCGAAGGTGATGCTCATCAACCACCGCTCCGGCTCCGACAGCGAGGTGACCCCGATGGGCTTCCGCCAGCTCGAGCTCGGCCGGATCGTCGGCAACCCGACGGCCGCAGCGGTGATCGCGACCGGGAGCTACGCACTGATCAACGGCGGCGCGATCCGCACGCCCGGCTCGCTCGTCGTGACCTACGATCCGACGAAGCCCAACAACTACGGCGTCAACCTCGAGAACTACGGTGTCGCGCCGGACGTCTGGGCGGAGAACACACCGGCCGACGAGATCAAGCAGTTCGACCGTGAGCTGAAGGCGGCGATCGACGAAGCGATGCGCATGCTGCGCGAGTCGCGGGCACGGATGACGAGCGGGCGGCCCTGAGCGTGTGGGGCCTGTGCACCGCGCCACGCTCTGCGGTGCCGGGTCACCTCGGGCTCGTACAGGCCGATCACCCGACGGCGTGCACGCCTACCCGCGAGCGACCCAGAGAAAGGCCGCGCCCATCAGGAGCGCGATCAGTATGAGCGCGACGACGACGAGTCGCACGACGCACCCGCCGAGTGACGAGACGCCGGCGCGGACGACTTCGGCGACGGGGCCGGTGATGGGGCCGGTGACGGGGCCGGTGCCGCCGTCGCGCGTCGGCGGCGGCACGGCGGTGACATCCCAGACGTCGGGAGCGCCGCGCTCCACGGGCTCCCGGTCGATGCGGTCGACGCGGTCGATGCGGTCGACGCGGTCGACGCGGTCGACGCTGGCGCGGTGGTCGGCACTCGTCGTGCGCGGAGGCGGTCGGTGTGAACGCGGCGTCGGTGACACGAGCGGCGGACGCTCTCGTGGCGCCTCGGGCGCCGGATCGCGGACGAGCGTGGCGCCGCACTCCGGACAGCGCGGGGCGACCAGCCACCTGCCCGGGGTGTGGTTGCCGCAGAAGTACCGAACGTTCGCCTCGTGACACGCGTCGCACTCGCCAGCGGTGTCCTGCGGCGTGCCGCACTGCGGGCAGCGGAAGACGACCGTGCTCACGGCGCGTGCTCGGCGTCGAGGCCGGTCGCCGGGTCGCCGCTCGCGTCGGACGCGGCAGGATCGTCGAGCTCTGGGGGGAACGCCGCGCGCACGAGATCGTCGGGCAGGTGGAGACGGTGGAGCTGTGGGAGCGCGCCGGGCACGTAGCGCGCGGCGGTCGGCACCCGGACGTACGGCCCGAAGACCTCGCGCGGCAGGCGCCGCGACATGGCGTTCGGTCGTGAGAAGCGGATGTGCCGCGTACGCCGGGTAGACGGCCCAGCGCTCCTCGATATGGTCATGACCGCGGACCATGTGCGTGACCGGCCGGCCAGCCGTGCGGCGAGGGCGCAGAAGTCGTCGAAGTCCTCGCGACCGAACTGACTGCCGCGCGACGCGCGGTTGGGCATCTTGCGCCGCGCCTTCGGGTGGGCCCGCGTCCACACGAAGTCGGAGAGCACCCGCGGGTCGTTCCAGTCGCCGCCGGCTTCGAGCTCCGCGGTGCAGGTCTACCAGCGGGAACCCGCCGTGCGACACGAGCAGCCCGTCGGGGAAGAAGAGCGCCCGCGGAGCCGCGGCGAACACCCGGACGGCGAGCCGGCCGGCGCGCTGCACCCAGGGATCGTCCGACAGCGCGTTGAGCGTGTCGGCGAAGTCGGAGGGCGTGACCGCCGCCGTGAATCGGTCGCCATTCCAGCCGAGCGCCTCGTCGTGGTTGCCGGCGACGAGGCAGACCGCGGCCGGGTCGGTCAGCGCGAGCTCGGCGATCGCGAAGGAACACCTCGAGGCCGTAGCCGCCGTCGTCCCAGAGGTCGCCGAGGAAGATGAAGCGCGGCGCCGCGTCGGCGGCGGCCCTGCGCGGCGACCTGGTCGAGCGCGAGGGCGAGCACGCGCCTCGAGCGCGAGCAGATCGCCGTGCAGGTCGCCGACGATCCACGAGCGGGCGCTCGGCAGCGAGCTCGACGGATGCGGATGGCACGGTCGTCGGGGCCGTCGCGGTCCGCGTCGAACAGGAAGCCGGGGCCGCCCTCCTGGTCGAGCAAGGCCTCGAGACGCGCGACCGTGTCCGCCATGCGCGCGCGCAGCGGCGCCGGGTCGGCCGCGCGTCGCAACGCCTCCCAGTCGAGCGTCTCGACCTCGACGACGCCGGCGAACGGCGGTGGCTCGGCGTGGCGGGAGGCGGCGCCGCAGGCCCGGCGCCGATCGGTGGCAGACGACCGCGATGACGGGCTCCGGCGCGCCGTCGACCGTGCGGGCCTGGGGGCGCGCGAGTGGCGTCGCGGCGCGCGGCCGGCGCGTCGCGCTCGGCGTCCCTGTCGCTCCCGGGGCCGCCGGGCCGGCGAGTCGTCAGAGCGCACGGACGGTCAGCGGAAGCTTGACGATCCCCTTCGCCTGGCGTCCGACGGCAAGGACGTCGCCGTCACGCAGCGGGCGTGGGGCGGTGAGGGTCTCGCCGTTGAGCAGCGTCTCGTTCGGCGTGCCGGCGACCGGGGTGACCTGCCACCCGGCGGCGCCGCGCTCGACGACGCACTGGCGCGCGTCCCAGAACTCGGCGTCGGGGCCGAACTGCCGTGCGAGGTGCTTGCCGAGCTCCGTGCGCACGCCGACCTGCAGCGCGTGCGCCGCCGGCGCCGAGGAGCTGGAGCGCTCGGTGGTGATCGGGACGCGCGCCGTCGCGGCGGGCGGCGGCGCGTGCGGCGGGTGCGGCAGGTGCCGGCCGCGGAGCCGGCGTGGGTGGCGCGGCCGGCGTCGTGGCCGGCGCGGGGGCGCCGGTGCGTGGCGCCGCGGCCGCTGAGCACCGCGCGCAGCTCGGCGGCGGTCGGGCGTGCGGCCGGATCGGGCGAGAGACACCGATACAGCGCGTCGCGCGACCGCGGCGTTCTCCGCGGGCGCGGGCAAGACGCCGGCGAGCGCCGGAGGCTCCGCGGCGTGCGCGCGCACGAGCGCGGCGTACTCCGCCTGGTCGTCGCGCCAGTACGGGTGCCGGCCGGTCAGCAGCTCGTAGAGCAGGAGCCCGCAGGTGAACACGTCCGAGGGCAGCCCCGGGACGGCGCCGCGCGTGAGGTGCTCCGGCGAGCGGTAGTTGTCGGTGCCCACGTAGCCCTGATGGCCGTGCCACGGCGCGCGGCGGTCGGCGAGCAGGGAGAAGTCGGTGTCGATGAGCTTGAGCTGGTAGCCGGCGCCGATGGACGGGTCGCGAATCAGGTACACGTTCGGCGGCTTGAGGTCGGCGTGCACGATGCTTCGACTCGTGCAGCGCCGCGATGCCCGCCATGAACACCTTGGCCCAGGTGACGTGGCGCGCCCACACGTCGGGGTCGCGGAGCGGCCACGCGCCGGTGCGCTCGTGCGCCGCGCGCTCGTCGTCGAAGATCTGCTGCAGGTCGCCGCCGTGCTCGACGAACTCGTACGCCTGGAAGTAGGTGGGGCCGCCCCACACCTCCTCGAACGCGTCGACGAGGCGGACGACGTAGTCCGCCGCCTTGCCGCCGCGCACGCGTGCCGCGAGCTCCTGCTGGTAGTCGACGAACGCCGAGTACCAGACGACCGTCGGCGCCGGCGACTTGTACTGCTTGAGGAAGATCCTGCCGGCCGTCGGGCGACTCCGCGGCGTACGAGATGGCCATCGCGCCGGGGCCGAACACCTTCGTCACGCGGTAGCCGCGGAGCGTGTCGCCGACTTTGAGCTTCTTCGCCATGCGCGAGTCAGTGAGCGCGCGCCGGCATCACAGCGCCACGGTCTCGGCGGACTTCGAGACGCTGGCGGCGAGCTGCTTGAGCGTCGTGCGGAAGTTGGCCGCGTCGGCCGTGTACTTCTGCAGCGCCTCCTGCGGCGTGAGCCCTTCGTACTCCACGACCTCCCACTCCGACTTGTCGATCTGGCTGAGGCGGTCGTAGCCCTCGAAGTTCGGCGCGAAGAGGCTGAGGATGATGCGGTTGGCCATCACGACGTTCGCGACGTCCTGCAGGCTGCCGCCCTTCGCCTGAGGGATCGACATCGTCTCCTTGAACGACGCGTCGGTGAACACGACGACGACGCGCGCCGCCTCGCTGCGGTAGCGCCACTGCGTCGGCTCCTCGCTCTGCGCGCCCTTCGGGCGTCGCCTCCATCGTCGCCACCTGTAAGAGCGCGTCGAGCAGCGACTCCGGCTCGTCGCCGCCGCCCTGGGCGCGGAGCGTGCGCCAGCTGCGCCTTGAGCGCGACCGCGTCGCGCACGAACGGGTGGTCCTCGATCCACGGCAGCCCCTCGGCGTCCGCCGCCTCGATGTCGCGATAGCCGACGACCTTGCCGCGCCAGTCCTTCACCGGCGCGGCGTTGTTCGCGTCGCCCGTGCTCAGCGAGTCGATGAAGACCTCGATGTTGCGGCGCAGCGCGTCGATGCACGGGCGCCATGCTGCCGCTGACGTCGACGAGGAAGACGATGTCGGCCACGCCCTTGGTCTTCGCCCGCGGCGCGGGCGCCGGCGCGGGCGCGAGTGGGGCCGCGGCCGGCGGGGGCGGCGCCTGTGCGGCCGCCGCATCGGACGCGGCGACGGGGTCGATCACGCCGGCGGCCCCCGGCGCGGACGCCGTGTCGGCCGCTGGTACCTCGGGGCCCGGACCATCGGCGCCCGGGCCATCGAGGATCGCCTTCTCCGGTGGAGTGGGAGCGGTCTCGAACTCGGCCTCGGCCTCGGCAGGAGAGCTCGGGGGGAGCGGTGTAGCCATCGGTGCGGTACCTCGCAAAGTGCGTGAGTGGAGAGCGCTCCTCCTTCTGCACGTCCGCTGCCGCGCCCGCCAATCCGATGCGAAACGGCGGGTCGCGCGGCACGGTGCCACGGTACTAAATAATAACGGAGCCCGGAAGGGTAATTATGGGCTCCGATGTGTTGCAGTCTCGACCACGGTACGCCTCGACGCATTGGCGCCACCCGCGACGGCGGGAGGAGCCCCGGCACGAGATGGCTGTTAGCGTGCAGGCGGAACGCGCTCCTGGTGATGTTGCGTCCCATCGTGACGTACCGACTCCGCTAGTGTCCATGACCCCTGATAGGCCCGTCCCGACGCCATCGCGGATGACGTCCGACCTGCTGATCGGCATCGCCGCGGCCTGTCGGCGGACGGCGCGCGGTGTTGCGTCGCTCCTCGGGGGAGCGTCGAGCGGGATGCTGTGCCCGGCCCCGTGCGGTGCGCAGCCGGCGGCCGACACCGCGCACCGTCCGCGCGTCAATCTCGTCACGCCCATCGGCCCCGCGTCGATCACGTCCGCCAGACGACGGCTGAACGAGCGGCCGCGCCTCGCCGCCGAGATTGGCGACCGGGTTCTGACGTGAGCCGCCCCTGGAACGCCGTCCGGCGACGTACGTGGGTGGGAGTCACCGCGGGCGCGGTCGTCGTCGTCGCCCTGGCCGTCCTCGGCGTCGGGCTGTCCGGCCTGGGCGACGCCGTGGACGGCGCCACCAGCGAGCCCGCCCAGTGGGCCGGCGGCCTCGTCGCGCTGCTCGTCGCCGCGTTCGCTGTCGTCGGTCTGCGCGACACCATCGCGGCGGGCGACCGGCTGTCGGTGCGGATCATGAGCGGCGTACTGCGCCTGCTCCTCCTCGTGCTCGCGACCATCGGACTGTTCGACACCCTGCGCGGCTCCGCACTCCAGGGCATCCGGGTCCTCGGCGAGTCGGGGCGCACCGTCCCCGTCTCGCACCCCGCGTTCCGCACCACCATGGAGCTCATGACCGGCACGCCGCTGTCGGCTGGTAACACGGTGGCCGTGATGACCAACGGCGACGAGACGTACCCGCTGCTCTGGGACGACCTACGTGCCGCCCACCGCTCGATCGCGCTCCAGCTCTATTACGTCGAGCCGGGGCGGATGGCCGACGAGCTCCGGGAGATCCTGACCGAGCGGGCCCGCGCCGGCGTGCGCGTCCTCTTGCTCGTCGACGCGTTCGGCGCCGAGGCCGTGCCGGCCGGGTACTTCGACGCCCTTCGCGCCGCGGGCGTGGAGGTCGCTCGATTCCGGCCGCTGCGCTTGATCTCGCTGCACCGAGTGAACGCCCGGTCGCACGTCCGCGTGATCTCGGTCGATGGAGTCGTCGGCTACACGGGGGGGTTCGGGATCGCCGACAAGTGGTACGGCACCGGCCGACTGGCCGGGGAGTGGCGCGAGACGAACGTCCGGTTCACCGGGCCGGCCGTGGGACAGCTGCTCGCGGCGTTCGCCGTGGGATGGGCCGAGGCGACGGGACACCTGCTGACGCTCGACCCGGATGCGGCCGCGGCGCTCACCGGTGATACCCCCGGTGAGGCGGACACCTCCGCGCCGGCCGTCGTCTCCCGCGGCCTGCCCGTCGCCGCGGCCGGGCTGCTGCACACCGCGCCGACGTTGGGCAGCACGCGCGCCGAGCGGTTCCTCTCCCTCTCCATCGGTTCGGCACGCGAGCGGCTCTACGTCACCAACGCGTACTTCGTCCCCGGCACATACTTCCGCCGGCTGCTGGAGCGGGCCGCCGCGCGCGGCGTCGACGTGCGCGTGCTGACCACCGGCTCTTCGGACGTGTCGACCACCTGGTACGCGGGGCGGGCGCAGTACGCCGACCTCCTCGCCGCCGGCGTGCGCATCTACGAGTACACGCCGACCATGATGCATGCGAAGACGATGGTCGTGGACGGCCGCTGGATCTCGGTGGGGAGCATGAACTTCGACAACCGATCGCTCGTGTTCAACGACGAGGCGAATCTCGTCGCGCTCGACACGGCGTTGGGCAGTCGACTGGAGGCCATCTTCCTGGCCGACCTCGCGTTCGCGCGCGAGGTGACGCCTGCGTCGTTCGCCCGGCGCCCGTGGTGGCACCGGCCGCGTGAGTGGGTCGCGAGCCTGCTCACCCGCGTCCTGTGACGTGCACGAGGACGGACGACTCATGGGCGCAGTCGGGTTGCACACGGACAGCCGCCGAGGTGAGGGGCGGCGGACCGTCACCGCGCGGGGCTCACTCCGCGGCGCCGGCAACGAACAGCTCGACGGCGCGCGGAGGCATGCGAACGGACGCGCGCTGCGTGCTCGCGTCCGGGGTCGACTCGGACGCCACGGTCGCCGGGTCGTCGCCGGAATACCTCGCCGACACGGTCGACAGCACGCGCCGCCACGGCGGCGCCGTCCGGCCCGCGACGTCCGCGGGAAGCGCGATCTCGCGGCACTCGTCGGCCAGGTTGTGGACGAGGCACACCGCGCGCGCCGAGGCGGCATGCGGTACGAGCACGAGCGTGCCGGACTGCCCGTCCTCGGCGGCGCGGGTCACGGCGTCGGCGGCGCCGGGGCGGAGTGCGGGCTCCGACCGCCGCAGCGCGAGCGCGTCGCGGTAGAGCGCACGCAGCGCGGCGCCGCGCGGCGTGCACCGCCGGCCGTGATCGAGCCGCGACCGCACGAACGTCGCCGGGTCGCCCGGGTCGGGCACCCCGTCACCCCACGCGAAGTCCGCGAACTCCGCACGCCGCCCCTCGCGCACCGCATCGAGCAGCGCCGCGTCGCCATGGCTCACGAAGTACAGGAACGGATTCGTCTCGCCATACTCCTCGCCCATGAAGAGCAGCGGCACGTAGCCCGAGAGGAGCACGAGCGCCGCGGCCGCCTTCTGCCGCTCGAAGTCGACGAGCGCGCCGAGTCGGTCGCCGGTCGCACGGTTGCCGACCTGATCGTGGTTCTGCAGCGCGACGACGAAGCGGTCGCGCGAGACGCCGCGGCCCCCCGTCGTGGTCGATCGGCGAACGCTCGGGCGAGAATCCTCGCCCCTCGCGCACGAACGGGGTGCCTAACGCATTCGCCACCGCGATGCCCGCGAACGGCGCATAGTAGCCGCGCATCTCGCCGGTCAGCGCGACGTGCACCGCGTGGTGCAGGTCGTCGGCCCACTGCGCGTCGAAGCCGAGGCCGCCGTCGGCAGTGGGCGTCACCACGCGCGGGTCGTTCAGGTCGCTCTCGGCGATGACGTGCGCGCGGCGGCCTGACGCGTGCGCGCGGTCGTGCACGGCGTCGGTCAGCTCCGCGAGCAGGTGGCGCGGCGACGCGTCGTAGATGCCGTGCACCGCGTCGAGTCGGAGCGCGTCGACGCGACAGTCGGTGATCCAGTACAGCGCGTTCTCGATCACGTGCCGCCGCACCCGGGCGCTGCCCGCGCCCGTCGAGATTCACCGCGCGCCCCACGGGGTCGTGTAGCGCTCGGTGAAGTACGGGCCGTATGCGTCGAGGTAGTTCCCCTCGGGGCCGAGGTGGTTGTAGACGACGTCGAGCACGACCGCGATCCCCTCGCCGTGCGCGGCGTCGACGAGGCGGCGCAACCCCTCGGGTCCGCCGTAGCTGCTCTGCGGCGGCGTAGAGGTGCACGCCGTCGTACCCCCAGTTGCGCCCCCCGGGGAACTCCGCGATCGGCATCAGCTCGATCGCCGTGACGCCGAGCTCGCGGAGCGCAGCGAGGTGAGGGATGACGCCGTCGAACGTGCCGGCGTCGCTGAACGTGCCGACGTGCAGCTCGTAGATCACGTAGTCGGCCATCGCGTCGAGCCCGCGCCACGCCGTGTCGCGCCACGCGAACGCGCCCGCGTCGACGACGCGCGACGGGCCGTGCACGCCGCGCGGCTGCCAGCGGCTCCGCGGGTCGGGGAGCGCACGGTCGCCGTCGAGCACGAAGCGGTAGTCGAGTCCCGCCGACGCGCCGGCGACCGTGCCGGCGAACAGGTCGCGGTCACGGTGCAGCGCGATCTCGTCGAGCGGGGCGCCGTGCCCGTCGAGCAGGCGAACCCGGACCGATCGGCTGCGCGGCGCCCACACCGCGAAGCGCACACCGTCGCCGTCGACGACCGCGCCGAGTGTCTCCTCGGACGCCGCGTCGTCCGGCTGCTGCTCTGTCGTCGCCACCGTGCCCCACCCGCCTTCGCCCTGGATTGATGGCGGGCCCAGCGCCGCCGCTCCGTCGCTGCGTCCTCGCGACGACGTCCCTCGTGCCGTGCGGCGTCGCGCAGACGACGTGCCGAGGCTTCGGGCCCGGCGTGGAATCCGGCCGACGCGCCGTACGTCAGCGACTCCAGGGCGGCACGACGTTGTTGCTGCGCGCGTAGGCGATGAGCTGGCCGAGGTGCTCGTGCAGATGCGTGGCGGTGAAGATCAGCGCCAGCTGGCGCGTCATCGGCTGACCGAAGAAGCTGATCGTCTGGCTGCGGTTCGCGTCCGTCGTGAGGTCCATGGCCTCGTGCAGATGCGTGAACGACGCCTCGACCTCGGCGACGATCCGCTCCTTCGACTGCTTGCGCGTCTCGTAGGCGCCGACCGATTTCGGGTCGGCCGCGTCGATCGCGACCGAGGCGGGGACCGGCTTTCCCATCGTCGACGGGATGAGGTAGTTGTCGCCGGCGACGTGGAGGAGCGTCTCGCCGACCGAGCGGGCGCCCGGCGGGCGCCAGTCGTACGCGGTCGCGGGGATCGCCTTCGCGAGTGCGACGATCTTCTGCTGCACCCCGTTCACGTCGCGGTGCAGATCGGCCACGACGTCCTGCGCCGACGCGGACGCGGGGAGCACGAGGGAGGCGAGGAGCGTGAGTGTCGGCGTGCGGGTCGGCATGCGCATCGAGCGAGTCCTCGGACGGGGGTGGGAAGTTCGTCGCGCGCTACTCGACACGAATGAACGCCAGCGCGTTGTTCGCGTTCATCGGAATCACGAGCTGGTTCGCGCCGGCGTCGTAGCACATCGACGCGGCGCTCGGAATGTTGCGCGCGATCAGCTCCGCCGCACGCCCCGGCCGGATGCGCGACACGCCTCCGTGTACGACGCTGCTCACGTACTTCGTCCCGTCGCGCATGATCACGAGACCGTCGTTGCCAGGCTGCGCGGCGCGTTCGGTCTTCACCAGCCGCCCGCCGGCGCGAACGTCAGCACCTCGTCGTCGCCGATGTTCACGACGACGACGTTGTCCCTGCGCGTCGAGCGCGACGCCGTTGGGCTGCGCAGCGGCGCGCCCTGCACGAAGATCGACGCCGTCGCCGTCGGCGCGATCTTCCACACCTGCCACGTCGCGGGGTTCGCGGCGTCGCCGCGGTCGCCGGTCTGCGTCGCGTACACGGTGCCGTCGTCGGCGACTTCGATGTCGTTGAACCACGTCGACTGCGGCACGCGCATCTCGCCGGCCGGCGCGCCGGTCTTCATGTCGAACCTGCGCACGACGGCGACGCTCGGCTCCGCGGCCGTCGTGCCGCCGTCGCGGTCGGCGACGTACAGCATGCCGTTCGCGATGTCGCTGCCGTACGGCTCGTTCAGCACGAGCGGCGGCGTCAGCGCGCCGCGCGCCGGCGGGTCCTGCACGCCGAGCCAGCGCGCCGTGTGCACGGAGCCGTCGTGATTGAGGAACGAGATCCACGCGTTGTTGCGTCTGCACGTTCTGCGGCACGCCGCGGTTCGGCACGACGATCACGCCGCGCTGCGGGTCGTACGAGCAGCTCTCCGCCGAGTAGATCGCGCCGTAGACCTTGACGTTCGACGAGATCGGTTCGAAGGCGGCGCTCGGCGCGTCCGGCGCGTTCGGCGTCGGCGCGACCGGGAGGCCGAGTCGATTGCCGACGACGAAGGGCTGCGGCTGCTGCGCCGCCTGCTGCGCGACGAGGGCGACCGCGGCGGCGCCGGTGGCGGTGCCGACGACGAGCGCGGACGCGCCGACGACGAACGTGGCTCGGGTCATGTCGACGTCTCCGAGAAGTGGGCCGGCGGTGGCCGCGCGCGGCGAGCGGCGGCGTGGAGCGGGAACGATAGCGCCACGCCGCCCGCTCAGCAGCGCCGCCGGCGGCGCCGAATGTGCGGAGCGCGGGGGCGGCACTCTCCGCGTCCGCCGCGCTGCCCGCGGCCTTCCCCCTTCCCCGGTCCGGCATGCCCCACGACAGCTCCTGCCCCGAGGCGACCCCGCAACCGCCGAACGCGGCGCGAGCCCACGACGCGCTGCGGGGGGCGCGATGAGCAGCGCCTGGTTCGACGGATGGGCGGTGCTGCTGCGCACGCTGCTGGTCGGCACGGCCGCCTACGTCGCGCTCGTCGTGCTCCTGCGCGCGTCGGGGAAGCGCACGCTCGCGAAGCTCAACGCGTTCGACCTCGTCGTCACCGTCGCGCTGGGATCGACGTTCGCGTCCCTCCTGACCTCGAAGGACGTCGCCCTCGCGCAGGGCGTCGTCGCCTTCGCGCTGCTCATCGGTCTCCAGTTCGTGGTGACGTGGGGGTCCGTGCGCTGGGACTGGCTGCGCGACGCGGTGCGGTCGGAGCCGACGCTGTTGCTGCACCGCGGCGCGCCCCTGACCGACGCGATGCGCCGCGAGCGCGTCACGCTCGGCGAGCTCGAAGCCTCCGCGCGCGCGGCCGGCGCGTCCGACCTCGCGCACGTCGAGAGCGTCGTGCTCGAGACCGACGGCTCGCTCAGCGTCGTACGCGCGGCGCCGAGCGCGGCGCCGAGCGCGGCGGGCGACCCGACGGCGTCGCTCACTTCGGCCGCGGGTCCGTGAGCTGGTCGCCCGGGTTCGGCCGCGCCCCATCGCGCTTCTGTCGCATCGCGTCGACGAGCGTGTGGGCGAGATTGCGCACCTCCTGCTGCACGGCGGCGTCGCGGTCGAGCGCCTCGTGGCTCGTCGCATACGGCTCCATGTAGCCGATGTAACGGTCGATCGTCGCGTGGTTCCCCGCCTGCTCGAGCTGCATGTCGAGCAGCCAGTCCGTGATCGCGCGCCGCGTGTTCTCGGCGCCCGCCGCGTCGCCGTGCGTGAACACGGTGAACTGCCGCCCCTTCAGGTGCCGCGGGTAGTCCCACCCCGCCAGCTCGAGCGCCTTCGCTTCCTCGGGCTGCTTGCCGTGCGTCGACGTCGGGTCCGGGTTGCCGCCGTCGGCGCACACGAGCCGGTCCATCATCAGCTTCAACGCGCTCGGCGCCTGGTACCAGTAGACCGGCGTCACGATCATCACGCCGTGCGCGGCCACCCACCGCGGGTAGAGCTCGTTCATCCAGTCGTTCACCTGCGCCATCGCGTGGTTCGGGTAGCAGGAGCACGGCCAGTGGCAGAGCGGCATGGCCGTCGCGACGCACGACTTGCACGGCAGGATCTGCTTCCCGTACTCCGCCGTGAGCAGGCTGAGGTCGAGGAAGTCGCACTCGACGTCCGCCTCGCGCGCGAACACGTCCGCGGCGAGCTGCGCGAGGCGGTACGTCTTCGGCGTCTCGCCCGGACACGTCTCGTTCGACCGCGCGGCCGCCGAGACGAGCAGCACGCGGCGCGGCCCGGCGGGGTCCTCGTGGCGGCGCTGCGCCTCGTGGACCGCGTCGCGCGCGGCGAGCCACTCGACCGGGAGGTCGAACTCGGGGTCGAAGAAGCCGGGCCCTGCCTTCCGCGTGCGCGGGCTCTTGTGATACTCGTCGTAGGTCGTCCACGCGACGTCCATGACGCGGTCGATCTCGGCGCGCACGGCGTCGAACGCGGGGTCGTAGAACCGCTCGCCGAGCCGGCGCGCGAACTCCTCGCGGGAGAGCTTCGTGCTCGGCTGCTCGCGCCGGATCTCCGGGACGCGGGGGGACTCGTCGGACGAGGTCATGCGACGCGGGGATTGAATGGTTCGGTGCGAGACCGGCGTGGACGCGATCGATCCGGCGAGCGGAGGGAACCGCGGCGCCTGTCGCACGCGCGGCGCGCCGGTGCAACCCGCGGGCCCGAGCCGACGATCGACCGCGACTTGCCGGCCGGAGCGCGCGAGCGTGCGACGGGCGAGCGAGCGACGAGCGAGCGTGCGCCGCCGCGGCGGGACCGACCCTCGCGCGTGATGCGGGGTACACCCCGCTCATGCTCACTCCCGATCGACGCCGGCGCGCCGGCCTGACTTCTGCGCGACACGCCACGCGCTCACCTCTCGTCGGTGCCGCGGCGATGCTCGCGTCGATCCTCGGCGCGATGGCCGCGTCGCCGAGCGCGCAGGTCGCGCACGCCCTCGCCCCGTCGGCGGCGCACCGGCCGGCGCCCGACGCGGACCGACCCACGCTGCAGCCGGACTCGCTCGGCCGCGCGATCGCGCGGCTGACCGCCGGCTCGCCGCCGGCCGCGGGGTACGCGGCGCATCGCTGGGCGCACGTCCGTCGGATCTACGCGGCGCGCGGCGGCACCCCGCTGTGGCTCGGCGACGCGGCAGGCGACCGTGCGACGACGCTGCTCGACACGGTGCGCAACGCGCCGGCCCAGGGGCTGCGCGTCGACGCGTACCCGCTCGACGCGGCGCGCGGCGCGCTCGACGCGCACCGACGCGCCCCCGGGTCGGCCGAGGCCGGCGCGCGCGCGGACGTGCTGCTGACGGCGACGCTCGTCGCCTACGCCGAGGACCTGCTGACCGGGCAGATCGACCCGCGCTCGGTGAATCGGGCGTGGCACATCGACCCGCGTGACGTGGACGTCGACAGCGCGCTGACGCGCACGCTCCGCGACGCGTCGTTCGCCGGCGCGCTCGCCCGGTTGCGCCCGCAGGACCCCGACTACGCGGCGCTCGTCGGCGGCGCTCGCGCGCTACCGGGCGATCGTCACGCCGCCGGCGGCTGGCCGCGCGTGCCGGACGTCGCGTGCTCCGGCCGGGCGACACCTCGACCGTCGGCGTGGCTCGGCGCGCTGATGGGTCGCCTGCACGCGGAGGGGTACGCCGAGGCGGCGCCGATCCGTCCCGCGGCGGCGACGGCCGTGGCGGCGACGGCCGTGGCGGCGAGCGGCGGCGGGACGGCGGGGCCGGCCACGCCCGCCGTGTACGACGCGACGCTCGCCGGCGCCGTGGCCGAGTACCAGCGTCGCCACGAGCTGGCCGTCGACAGCGTCGTCGGGCCGAACACGCTCGCGTCGCTGAACCGGCCGGCCGAGTACCGGCTGCGGCAGATCGCCGCGAACCTCGAGCGGCACCGCTGGATGCCGCACGACCGCGGCGACCGCTACGTGCTCGTCAACGTGCCGGCGTTCCGACTGCGCGCCTACGACGGCGGCCGCGAGGTGCTGACGATGAACGTCGTCGTCGGCGCGGAGTACGGCGGCCGGTCGACGCCGGTGTTCAGCGACTCGATGGCGTACGTCGTGTTCCGGCCGTACTGGAACGTCCCGAGCGGCATCGCGTCGCGCGAGCTGTGGCCGCAGCAGCGGCGCGACCCGAGCTACTTCCGGCGGAACGGCTACGAGGTCGTGCGCGCGAGCTGGGGCACCTACGTGCGGCAGAAGCCCGCGCCCGACAACGCGCTCGGCTTCGTGAAGTTCATCTTCCCGAACGACTACGCCATCTACCTGCACGACACGCCGGCGCAGCGGTCTGTTCGCCGAGCGCGTGCGCGCGTTCAGCCACGGCTGCATCCGCGTCGAGCATCCCGACCAGCTCGCGGAGTTCGTGCTCGGACCGCAGGGGTGGGACAGCGCACGCGTGCGCGCCGCGATGCACGACGGCGCGAACGATCGCCGCGTGGATCTCGACCGCAAGCTGCCCGTCTACATCGCGTACTTCACCGCCTACGGCCGCGACGGCGCGCTGCACTTCGCGAACGACATCTACGACCGGGACGACGCGCTCGTGCGCGCGGTGTCGGCCGCGTCGGACGACGGGGCGGCGGGGCCCACCGGCCGCTCTTCCTCCTGAGGGCGCGGCGCGGCGACGTCCGGGAGGGAGACGACGTGGACGTCGCGCTGCGGAAAGGGAATCGCGATGCGCGCCTCGCGGAGCGCCCACCAGATCGCCTCGTTCAGCGCCGACCGCGTGAGCCGGGCCGCCCACGGGTCCTCCGACCAGACGGACACCTCGAAGTTCACCGCGGAGTCGCCGAAGCCGGTGAGGAGCACACGCGGCTCGTATGACGTCAGGCGCCCCGGCAGCGCGGCGGCCGCGTCGTGGAGCACGGTCATCACGCGGCGCAGGTCGGCGTCGTACGGAACGCCCACCGTGGCGCGGAGGCGGTAGACCGGATCGCGCAGCGTGAAGTTCGTGACCGTGTTCTGCACGAGCGTGGCGTTCGGGATGATGAGGTCCTCGTCGTCGCGCGTGCGGGCGACCGTCGCGCGCAGCCCCATGCGCGTCACGCGCACGACGCGCCCCTCGACTTCGAGCACGTCGCCGGGCTTGATCGTGCGCTCGGAGAGCAGGATGACGCCGGCGACGAAGTTCTGCGCCACGTTCTGCATCGCGAAGCCGATCGCGACGGCGAAGAACGCGCCCGCGGCGAACAGCGCGCCGAGGTCGACGCCGACGGTCTGGAGCGCGACGCCGAGACCGATCAGCACGACCGCGTAGTGCACGAGCCGCGTCGCGATGCCGACCGTGCCGACGTCCGATACGCCGCGGAGCGCGAACGCGCGGCGCGCGCCGCGCTGGGCGACGTGCGACGCTCCGCCGGTGGCGAGGAGGATGAGCGCGAACACGATGAGCGTCGTCGGCGTGACGGGCGTGCCGGCGATCGTGAACAGGGGCGCCTCGAACAGGCGGCCCGCGAGTTCGGGCGCGACGGCGGTCAGCTGCACGCGCCCCCCGCGACGTCGACCGCACCCGGCGTGGCAGGCGTGGACGACGTCGACGACGCCGCCGCCGCCGACGTGTACCGCGGATCACCGAGTCCGAGCATCGCCCCTCATCCGCGTCGCGGGCCGCCGCCGGCCGTTGCGTGGTATACCCTGCATCACGCGGAAGGTACGTCGGCGGGGGCGGGTCCCGATCCCCGCGCCGGGGGCTCGGGCCGATCCGCCTCCGCCGACTCCAGCTCGACGAGACGCGCGTCGACGTCGGCCGCCAGCGCCGCATACGGCTCCTCGCCGATCAGCCCCGAGTGCAGCGCTTCGCGCAGGTGCGTCCGCTCGCTCAGCAGCAGGTGGCGGCGCGTGCGGTGCACCTCCTCGTCGCGGACTTCGAGCCGCTCGAGTCGCAGCGCGTCGATCGCCTCCTTGGCCTGCCGGACCCTCGCGTCGTAGCCGACGCGGACCTCGTCCGCCACCTCGGCCGACACGCGCCGCGTCGCCGCCATCTGCGCGAGCTCGGCGAGCGCCTGCGAGGCGGTCTCGAGATCCGCCCGCGCGCGCTCGTACGCCGCCCGTTCGGCGCGCGCCCGCACGACCCCGACCCGCCGCAGCAGCGGCCCCATCGTGAGCCCCTGGCCGAGGATCGACAGCGCGACCACGCCGAACGTCATCGTCACCACCAGGTCGCGGTACGGGAACGCCGCCGGGAGGCTGAGCGCGAGCACCATCGAGAGGCCGCCGCGCAGCCCGCCCCACGCCATCACCGGCACCCACGCGCGCGGGATCCGCTCGCGCGACCCCCGCAGGAGCGTGGCGACGAGCGTCACGACGACGGCGCGCCCGAGCGTCACGGCGAGGAACGCGGCGAGGATCGCCGGCCACGACGCGCGCATCGCGCTGAGCCGCACCTCGAATCCGATGAGCAGGAACACGACGGAGTTGAGCGCGAACGCCACGTACTCCCAGAACACCTCGACGGCCACGCGCGTCGTCGGCGACATGCCGGTGCGGGCGCCGAAGTTGCCGCACAGCAGCCCCGCGACCACCGTTGCGATGACGCCCGAGACGTGGAGCTGCTCGGCGGCCGCGAACGCGCCGTACGCGGCGATGGTCGTGACGGTGATCTCGAGCATCGCGTCGTCGATGAGGCGGATCACCTGCGACGCGGCGAGCCCCACCGCCCCGCCGACCAGCGCGCCGGCGCCGACGATGACGATGAAATCGGCCACCATCCCCGACGCGGTGAGGTCGCCGCCGAGGACGAACGCGAGGATGAGGGTGAAGAAGACGACCGCCGTCCCGTCGTTCAGCAGGCTCTCTCCCTCCATCAGCACACCGAGCCGCTTGGGCGCGCCGAGCGTCTTGAAGATCGCGACCACCGCGATCGGGTCGGTCGCCGAGATGAGCGCGGCGAAGACGAGCGCGTGCGCCCAGCCGAACCCGGTCGTCGCGTCGGCGAGCCCGATCGCGCCGACCACGCTCGTGAGGATCGCCGCCGTCAGCGCGGTCGACAGCGCGACGCCGGGGACCGCGAGCGACGTCACGGCGCGCCGGTTCCGCCACAGCGCGCGCGCGTCGAGGTGGAACGCGGCCTCGAACACGAGCCCCGGCAGGAAGACGGCGAAGAGCAGCTCCTGCGTGAGGTGCGGCGCCTCGAACGCGTGCAGCTCGCCGAGCGCGAGCCCCGCGACGACGAGCGCCACGGTATACGGCACGCGCAGCCGCCGCGCGGCGATGGCGACGGCGGTGGCGACGAGCAGGAGGAGAACGACGATGGTTCCGGTGTGCATGGCAGGTGCGGGGGGACGGACGGCGCGCGGACGGCGCGCGGACGGCGCGCGGACGGCGCGCGGACGGCGCGGAGGGTGCCTAACGCGAGGGGTCGGCGACGTCGCTCACGGCGCGCCGTCGGCGGGCGCGGTCACCGCCCGCTCGTAGAGCGCGAGGATGCGGCTGCGCGTGACGACGCCGACGAGCCGCCCGGTCGCCGGGTCGACGACCGGGAGCGAGCCCTCGCCGCGCAGCCCCATGCGCCGCACCGCGTCGAGCAGCGAGTCGCCCGGCGCGAGCGTCTCCGACGGCTGCGCGACGTCGGCGGCGAGCAGCACGTGCTCGAGCGCCACCCCCGTGCGCGCGACGCGACCGAGGTCGGCGGCGGTGAGCACGCCGACGTACGCGCCCGCCGCGTCGACGACCGGGAAGAGCGTCTGGTCGCGGTGGCCGATGTGGTCGAGCAGCCCGACGACGCGCGCCTCCTCGTGCACGACCACCGGCGCGCGCTCGAACGCGTCGGCGACGCGCAGCCCGGCGAGCGCGTCGCGGTCGGCACCGTGATCGATGTGCTCGCCGCGGCGGCGCAGCCAGCCGCTGTACAGGGTGTCTCGCGCGAGCACGCGCGTGACGAGCTGCGTGACGACGACGGCGATCATCAGCGGGACCACGATCGCATAGTCGTTCGTCATCTCGAACACGAGCAGGATGCCCGTGATCGGCGCGCCGGTCGCGCCGGCGACGAGCGCGCCCATGCCGACGATCGCGTATGCCTCCGGGGTGATCGGCAGCGTCGGGACGAGCGCGTGCAGCGCCACCCCGAACGCGCCCCCGGTCGCCGCGCCGACGTAGAGCGACGGGGTGAACAACCCGCCCGACCCGCCGCCGTGGAGCGTGACCGTCGTGACGAGGATCTTGCCCAACGCGAGCGCGAGCAGCGTGTACCAGGCGAGGCGGCCGAAGGCGTCCAGCGGGATCGCGAGGTGCCCGACGCCGACGAGGGCGCCGCGCGACGCGACCACGGCGGCGCCGACGGCCGCGCCGGCGGCCCACGGCACGAGCGCGCCTCCACGCCCGCGCGCCAGCGCCGCGACGCGCGCGCCCACCGCGAAGTAGGTGTGCACGAACAGCGCCGACATCGCCCCGCACACCACGCCGAGGAGCGGGAAGTACAGCACGACCTCGCGGACGACGGTGTAGCCGTACTCCGCCGGGATCGGGAACGCCGGGTGGTTGCCGAACACGGCGCGCGAGACGACGGCGCCGACGACGCTCGCGACGACGACCGGCGCGAACGCCGTGACGCGGAAGTTGCCGAGGATCTCCTCGAGCGCGAAGAACGCCCCGGCCAGCGGGGCGTTGAACGCGGCCGCGATCGCCGCCGCCGCGCCGGCCCCGACGAGCACCGTCGTGCGCTCGGCCGAGAAGCGGAACAGGCGCCCGAGGAGCGACCCGGTGCCGGACCCCAGCACCGCGACCGGCCCCTCGCTCCCCGCCGAGCCGCCGCCGCCGATCGTGATCGCGCTCGCCGCCGCGCGGCCGAGCGCGGCCCGCATCGGCACGTGCCCGCCGCGGCGCACGACCGCGAGCTGCACGTCGGGAACGACCGCACCGTCGCCGCCGCGCCCGACCCGCTGCCACACGTGCCACGCGGCGGCGAGCGCGGCGCCGGTGAGGAAGGGTCGAACGAGCGCGCTCCGCCCGGCGGGCACGAGCGACGCGGGCCAGCGCACGAACGCGTCGTACGCGAGGTCGATCGCCTTGTAGAAGAGGATCACGCCGCCGGCCGCCGCGAGCCCGACGGCGACGGCGAAGAGCAGCAGCACGCCGCTCTCCGTCAGCCCGAGTCGCTCGCCGACGCGCTCGAGCCGGTCCAGCCACCGCGCCCACCCGCCGAGCGCGCGCCGCCGGCCGAGCCGCCCGGTGGCGCGCGCTCGACGCGGGAAGCGCGTCACGACGCGCGCCGACGCCGCCGGTCGCTCGCCTCGGTCGGCGCGTCCTCGAACAGCATCGCCGCCGGCCCGTCGGCGGCCCCCATCACCCGAGCGAGGGCGTCGAGGTCGGTCGCGAGACGGTCCACCGTCGCCGGGTCGAGCTGCTGGAGCGCTGCGAGCAGATCCTCGGTCGGCGAGCTGGGCGCGCGCGCCACGACGCGCACCCCCTTCGGCGTGAGCACGATCTCCATGCGGCGCCGGTCCTCGGCGCCGCGTACGCGGCGCACGAGGCCGCGGGCGGCGAGGCGGTCCACCATGCCGGCGGCCGACGAGCGGTCGGTCAGCGTGCGCGCCGCCAGCTCGCCGATCGACTGGCGCGGCACGGCGGCGATCTGTCCCAGCACGAAGAGCTGCGCGGGACGCAGCGCGCTCTCGTCCTCGACCCGGCGCGCGGCGACACGCAGCACGCGGACGACGCGCCGGAAGCCGTCGAGTGCGGCGGCGACCCGGTCGTCGTGACGGGCGCCCTTCGAGCGGAGGCGTGACGGCATCGGTCCGGCGCTGTGCGTGCGGCGATCGGTGCGTGGTATACCCTGCATTTCGCGGAAGGTAATGCCGCCGTGCCGATCGAAGGGCGGCGCGGGCGCGGCGCGCCCGCCGGCTGCCTACCGCGCTACTGCGTGTCCGCGGCGCGCCGCGCCGGCAGCGCGAACGCGAAGCACGAGCCGCCCCCCCGCGGAAACGTCGCCCAGATGCGCCCGCCGAGCGCCTCGACGACGTCCTTGACGATGCTGAGACCGAGCCCCGTCCCCTCGACGTCGGCGGCCACCTCGGCGTGGGCGCGGAAGCCACGGGCGAAGAGCTGCGTCCGCTTCGCGGCCGGGACGCCGAGCCCGTTGTCGACGACCTCGACGATCAGCTCGGCGGTGCGGTCATGCCCGGGCTCGGTCACGTAGCCGCGCACCTCGGCCCACCGCGAGGGCGCGGCAGGGTTCGTGTACTTGATCGCGTTCGACAGGTAGTTCGTGACCGCCAGCTCGACCGCCGCAGCCGTGACCTCGACGGCGGGCAGATCGCGGAGCCGGATCTCGACGCCCGCCGCGCGCGCCGCATCGCGCAGTTGCCGCGCCGCTTCGCCGACCGCCTGCGGCAGGAGCACGCGCCGCTGGTGCCGCGCGTCGACATCGACGCGCGACAGCTCGACGAGGTTGTCGAGCACGCCGCGCATCGCCTGGGCGTTGCGCCGCACGACGCCGACGAGCCGTCCGCGCTCCGGGTCGGACAGCCCGTCGAGCTCGACGAGCTCCGCCGCGCCCATGATCGCGCCGATCTGGTTCTTCAGCTCGTGCGTGACGGCGCGGTTGAAGCCGCGCAGCCGCTCCTCGCGCTCGGCGAGCGCGCTGCGCATCCGCTGGAGGTAGTGGGCGACGCTCGCCTCCTGAATGATCGCGATCGCGCGGAAGATGCGGTGTCCGCAGACGAGCAGCTCGTCCTTCTCGCACGGCTCGCTCATCTCGCGCACCGCGGCGACGAGGTGGGCGAACACGATGCCGCCGAGGATCTCGAACTCCTTGAGGATCTCGTACTCGTCGAACCGCTGCGCATGGCGCAGTCCGCCGAGCTCCATCGCCTTCGCGACGACCGGCGTGTCGGCAGCGATCTCCTGCGACGGGTGCTCGAGGTACGCCGCGATCCCGTCGAGCAGCAGCGGAATGTGATCGAGCAGGTCGTCGGTCGGGAAGACGCGGTTCGGGTCGAGCGCGACGCGGGCACTGATCCGCTCGAGCCACCGCATCGCCAGCTCCTCCCGCGCGCTCCGAATGCGCTCGGCGAGGGCCGGAGCGAGCGGGCAGGGAGTGGTCAGGTCGACCGGCGGCGCGAGTCGCGTCATCGTATCATCGTATCGCCGAGACGGGTGCGAGGACCAGGGCAAGGCGCCGAGCCCAGGTCAGAAACGCCCCGCGCTCGACGAGCGCGACGTTCGCGTCAGGCGCAGCAGCTCGGACCGCAGCAGGCGCGATCGTCGTTCGTCGCCGCGTCCGCCGGCCTGGTGGCGCGTACGAACGCCGCCATGAACTTGCCGTCGATCTGGTCGAGGTGGGCGGCCGAGTCGATGCCCGCATCGGCGAGGAACGCGCGCGCGTCCTCGCTCCGATACACGCGCGTCGGCTCCACGTCGGCGTCCACGAAGCCGACCTCGGCGAGGAGCGATCTGAACTCGGTCTCTTCGAGCGCGCCGGCGACGCAGCCGACCCACAGCTCCATGCTGCGCCGCACCTCGTGCGGCACCTCGCCACGCACGACGACGTCGCTCACCGCGAAGCGCCCGCCCGGCCTCAACACGCGGAACGCCTCGGCGAGCACGCGCCGCTTGTCGCCGGAGAGGTTGATGACGCAGTTCGAGATGACGACGTCGACCGACGCGTCAGGGAGCGGGATCGCTTCGATCTGCCCTTTCAGGAACTCGACGTTCGTCACGCCCGCCTCGGCCGCGTTCTGCCGCGCGAGGGCGAGCATGTCGTCGGTCATGTCGAGGCCGTACGCCCGTCCGGTCGGCCCGACCCGGCGCGCCGACAGGATGACGTCGATGCCGCCGCCGGAGCCGAGATCGAGCACGGTCTCGCCGGCGCGCAGCTCGGCGAGCGCGGTCGGGTTGCCGCAGCCCAACGACGCGAGCACGGCGCCCGACGGCAGCTCGTCGGTCTCGCCGCTCACGTAGAGGTTCGACGTGATCGGGTCGACGGCGCCGTTGAACGCCGCGCCGCCGCAGCACGAGTTCACCGGTCCGCAGCAGGACGCCTCCGCCCCGGCGAGCACGCGGCGCGCGGCCTCGCCGTACTTCTCGCGTACCACGGTCGTCAGCTCTGCATTCTCGGTCGTCATGCGCTCCCTCCGATCAAAAAATGTTGATGTTTTCGACGCGACGCGTGCTCCGCGTCCGTCGTGCGTGGTGAACCGGTCTCGCCTACCCGCAGCAGCCGACGACGCGGAGCCGCGCGCGCGGCGACGACGCACGCGCGGGGAGCATGCCGACGACCTGGTCGTGGACGGCCGTCAGCGCCTGCGGCGCGATCGTGTAGTACGACCACCGCCCGTCCTTGCGGTCGGTGACGAGCCCCGCGTCGCGCAGCACCTTGAGGTGGAACGACAGGCGCGACTGCGCGGCGTCGAGATCGTCCTGCAGATCGCAGACGCACCGCTCGCCGTCACGCAGCATGGCGAGGATCGCGAGGCGCGTCTCGTCGGAGAGCGCGTGGAACAGCTGCGCGGCGCGGGCGGTCGTCATGCCGCGCAAGATACAACAACGTTTCTTGATACGTCAACGGGCGGCGCGTCCGCCCGCGTGGCGCGTCAGGACGGCGCGACCTTTCCGAACGCCGTCGCCGCCGACTGGATGCGCGCGCCGTATTCCGCCGCCTGCCCGTTCCCGTTGTAGTGCGTCGCGAAGCGCACGTAATCGGCGCCGCGCAGCGCCTCGAGCATGGGCGACGTGCGCCCCGGCCCCTTGATGAAGTCGAACAGCGCGAGGATGTGATAGCGGTCGTCGGCGCCGAACTTGTCGAACATCGCGCGCGCCGACTCGTAGCCGATCGTGCCGTGGTGGTAGCCCATGATCTGCGGCGCGCCCATGCTGATCGAGCGCATCGCGGCCGACTCGTCGAGCCCCCGCGCGATCGTGAACGCCTGCCACTCGCGCTCCTGCCCGTCGTGCTGCACGAGCCACGGATCGCTCTCGCGGGCGCGGAAGCGGTGCCCCGTCCACCGCTTCGTCGCGTCGAACGTGAAGTGGCGGCGGAACACGTCGGGGTGCGCCTTTCCCCACCGCTCGAAGAACACGTGGTTCTCGAAGCGAATGATGAGCCGCCCGCCGACGAATCCCTGCCCGCCCGACTCGACGCAGAGCACGCCGACCGCGGCGGCGACGGGTATGCCGGTCGCCGCGCACAGCGGCCCGAGCAGTCCGCCGAACCGATTCCACGTCGCCGCCGCCTGCTTCGTCGCCCCGCCGAGCGAGGTCGTGTCGATCGCGCGCGCGCCGGGGAGGGTGCAGGCGCAGAGCGCGTCGTCGTGGCAGAGGAAGCCGCTCGCCGCCGCCGGCGTCGTGTCGAGGTGGAGGAAGTCGCCGTGCGCGAAGCCGCGCAGCGCGCCGCTCTGCACCTCGTACCAGCTGCCGCTGCGTCCGACGACCGTGACCGACGCCCCTCGCGCCAGCGCACCGCGCTTCTCGCTGCTCCCGTCGGGGGCGGCGCGCACGTTGAGGGTGGCGGCGGTCACGGTGGCGCGCGTCTCGGGCATGCTCTCCTCTCAGGCGTGGCGAGCCGCGAGTGTATCACGCGGCGGCGCGCGGCGCCAACTTGGAGCAGGCTCCGCCTGGCGCATCTCGACCCGCGCGTTCGCGACGTGCGCTGCGCCGGCACTATACATACACCAGCAACGACGCGGCCCCGAGCCAGGCGTGTGTCCGTCGCGCGCTCAGGCCCGCACTCGCGTCACCGTCAGCGCGGCCTCGCCACTGGAATCCTCTCATGCGTCTCACGTTCGCCGCCCGCCTCGGCGTCGCCGCCGCCGCGCTGCCCGCATTCCTCGTGTTCGGCGCGTGTCGCTCGGCGACGCCGGCCGCGCCGCCGGCGGTCGTCGCGGTCCCCCCCGCCTCGGCGCTGCCGTTCGCCGAGACGAGTGCGGCGCTGTCGGAGCGCGGCGGGTACTTCGACTCGGACAACCTCGTCACGAACGAGACGTCGTATCTGCACGTCGTGCCCACGCTCAAGCGGCTCGGCGTGCGCGGCGGGGCGTACATCGGCGTCGGGCCGGACCAGAGCTTCTCGTACATCGCGGCGATCCGCCCGACCGTCGCGTTCATGCTCGACATCCGCCGCGACAATCTGCTCGAGCATCTGATCTTCAAGGCGA
The DNA here is from genome assembly GCA_963843845.1 of uncultured Gemmatimonadaceae bacterium. Lineage (GTDB taxonomy): Bacteria > Gemmatimonadota > Gemmatimonadetes > Gemmatimonadales > Gemmatimonadaceae > Gemmatirosa. The sequence goes on from CAWJMB010000003.1 coordinate 275,420, forward strand.
TCTTCACGCGCGCGCGGAACCGCGTCGAGTATCTCGCGTTCCTGTTCGGCCGGCCGGCGCCGAGCGACGTCGCCGCGTGGGGCGGGCGCACGGCGCCGCAGCTCGTCGCCTACTTCGACACGGCGCGCGTCACGGCGGCGAGCGAGGCGGCGGCGCGCGCGCTCGTCACGGAGGAGATCCGCCGCACCGGCGTCGCGCTCGACTCGACCGACTGGAACACGATCGACCGCTTCCACTCGACGTTCATCGCCGAAGGGTTGCAGGTACGCTACGAGAGCCGCGGCCGACCGAACCGCGGCTTCTTTCCGGCGATGCGCGAGCTGGTCCTCGCGACGGACCTCGACGGCGCGCACTCGAGCTACCTCGGCAGCGAGGACGCGTTCCAGGTCGTCAGAGCGTTGCAGCTGGCGAACCGCGTCGTCCCGGTGACCGGCGACCTCGCCGGCCCGAAGGCGTTCCCCGCGATCGCCGAGTGGCTGCGCGCGCGCGGCGAACGCGTGTCGGCACTGTACACGTCGAACGCCGAGGACTACGTGATGCGCGGCGGCGGGTATCCCGCATTCCAGCGCACGGTCGCGAGTCTGCCGCGCGACTCGACGAGCGTGATCATCCGCAGCTTCTTCCAGAACTTCCGCGGGATGCACCCGTTCAACATCCCGGGGTTCCGGTCGACGCAACTGCTCCAGCCGCTCGACACGTTCGCGGCGCGCGTGGCGAAGGGCGGGTACGCGGACTACTTCGATCTCGTGCTCGACGGGGCGATCAGGTTGACGCCGTGAGGGCGACGAGGCTCACGTCCTTCCCCGCCGCTCAGGGTCGTCGCGCTCGCGCGAGGTTCCTGAAGTACTCGTCGACGAGCGTCCGGTAGCCGGCCGGGACCTCGTCGCCGGGGCCCAGGCGGGGGCCGTCGGTCGGGGCGCCGGCGAGGGTGCGTCGGAGCCCGAACTCGAAGTCTTTGAGTCCCTCGGCGACCTGCGAGTGGAGGCGCAGCAGGTTGTCGGTGAGCTTCTCGGTCGACCCCGACTCGAGCTCCCGCATGCGCGCGATCGCGGCGTCGAGCGCGCGGGTGTCGACTCCCTGGCCGGCGAGCTCGCGGCGCAGCGCCTCGGCGTCGGCGCGCCGCTCGCGGAGCTCGCGGTTGAGCTGGCGCGCGGACTCGGCGTCGAGCGGGACGGGCGCGCCCGATTGCGGCGAGTAGGCGTTGTCGCGCCGGCCACCGTCCGGCGTGCCGCCTTCCAGGCGCGTGCCGGTGCCCGACGGCTGGCCGGCCCCACCTCGGGCGTTGCCCTGGCCGGCCTGCTGCCCGCCCTGCTGCCCGCCCTGCTGCCCGCCCGGCTGCCCCTGCCCCTGCTGCCCCGCTCCCCTGCTGCCCGCCTTGCTGCCCCTGCTGCCCCTGCTGTCGTGATTGTCCTTGCGGCTGCTGCCCTTGTCCCTGCTGTCCTCGCCCCTGCTGCCCGCCGGCCGACTGCTGCTGTCCTTCCCGACCGTTCGGCGCGCCCTCGCCGGCGCCGAGCGCGTCGTCGCGGCGCTGACGGAGTCGCTCCTCGAGCGACGACATCCCCTGCGCGAGCTGCCGTGCGCGGTCGACGGATTCCTGCAGCCGACGACCGGCCGGTGTGCGCGTGGCCGCGACCGCCTGGCCGACACGGTCGCGCACGCTCTCGAGGTTGCTCGTGATCGACTCCTCGAGGTTGCGCACGTAGTCCGGCGAGCCCGCGCGCGCCACGGTCTTCGAGGCGCGGAGCTTGTCGATCACGCGGCTGTCGCGCACCGCCGCCGCCCCTTCGCGCAGGCGGCGTGACGCGTCCGGCTGCTCGCCCGCCGTCTCGCGCGACGTGCGCTCGAGATCACGCTCGAGCGCGCCGACGCCGGCGGCGAGCGAATCCTTCTGCCGCATCAGCTCCTGCTCAGCCGGCGTGCCGCGCCCCTCGCCGCGCGCCAGCCGCTCGGCCTCCTGGGCGACGCCGCGCTGCGCTTCGGTGAGCGCGTCCGCGCGGCGCTGCAACGACCGCATCTGCTCTTCCGCCTGCGCCGACTTGCCGGCGTCGAGCGCGCGGCGCGCGGCGTCGAGGCGGTCGCGCGCGGCGTTCGCGTTCCCGGCGGCCGCATCACCCTGCGCCGCGGCGGCGCGGCGCATCGCGTCGGCCGCTTCCTGCATCTGCCGCGCGCTCTGCCGCACCTCGGGCGACGGCGACTCGCGCGTCAGGCGCTCGAGCTGGCGCGCCAGCTCCTCCGCCTCCTGCGCGAGCTGCCGCTGCGCCTCCCGTCCACCCATCGCGCGGCCGGACTGACTGCCGGACTGACCGCCGGACGAGCCGCTCTGTCCCGACTGTCCCGACTGTCCCGACTGTCCCGACTGTCCCGACTGTCCCGACTGTCCCGACTGTCCCGACTGTCCCGACTGTGCGGGCAGGCGATTCCGCAGCGCGTCCGCCTCGCGACGCAACCGCTCCGACTCGCGCTGCTGCCGCGCGGCGAGCTCCTTCAATCGCTCGAGCGTCCGGTCGACCTCCGCCGAACGCTGCTCCTGCCGTTCGGCGGTCGAGCGCTGTACGCTCTCGTACTGGTTGCGCAGACGGTCCGGCTGGAGGCCGTAGAGGTCGGCCAGGTCGTCGGGCGACTGACCGCCGCCACCCCCGCCGCCGCCCCCACCGCCCCCCATGCTCACCTGCACCTCGCGGAACGCCGCCTCGGCGCGTTGCAACTGCTGGAGCGCGACCTGCTCCGGGCTCAACGCGTCGTTCGGCACGCGACGGCCGAGCTTCTCCTCGGCGTCCTTCATCGCCGCGGCGGCGAGCGGGAGCGCCTCGGCGATCGCCTTCGATGCGGAGTCGTTCGCGCTGCCCCCGCGCTGCCTCACCCGGGCGATCAGTTCGTCGACCTGCGTGCGCAGCCGGCCCTGCGACAGCGCGAGCGTCGCGAGGTCTTCGCGGCGCTGGCGAACGGTCTCGGGGGTGCGGGCGAGCGCGCTGTCGCGTACGAGCTTGAACGTCGCCGCGACGATCTCCTTCTGCCGCTCGGCGAGATTCGTCGGCGAGTCGTTGCCGCCGCCCCCGCCGCCGCCCTGCTGCTCCCCGGACTCCGACTGCTTGTAGCTGCGGTCGAACGGCCGGATGCGCAGGAAGTAGATGTCGGTCGCGGCCGACTTCGCACCGGCGACCGCGTCGTTGTCGAACGCGCGCGCGTAGTACGACACGACGTCGCCCGGCTTGAGCGGCAGCTCTTCGAGGAAGAACGTGTGCCCGGCCGTCACCTCCGGCGTGCGCCGCCCGCCGCCGGTGTGCAGCGTGACCGTCTGCTCCGGCCCGCCGTTCACCGAGTAGTGCAGCGCGATCCGCGACACGCCGTAGTCGTCTTCGGCCGTGACCGACGCGAACACCTCCTCGATGCTCGTCGCCTGCACGTCGCGGCCCGGCTGCGCGATGGACACGTTCGGCGCGCGGTCGGGCAGCACGTCGACGACGTAGTCGAGCGAGCCGCGCACGACGGTGCCGCTCGGCTCGTCCAGCTCGACGTGGTAGAAGCCCGGCGTCGCGACGCGCAGCGTGCCGACGAGCGCGCCGCTGCTGTCCTTCGTGAGACGCACCGTGTCGCCCCCTTCGACGATGAGCCGACCACCCCGCACCGGCATCGTCGGCGTCGCGCGCACGCGGACGAGCGAGCCGCGCGGCGCCGCGACGTCGCCCCCGTCGTCGACGTGCTCGGTCTCGTGCCCCGTGTACGACGGCCACTGCACGTCGAGCGCGAGCGTGCGCACCGTCGCGCGGTCGACGACGGTGATGACGTACGTCGGCGAGTCGAGCCCGTCGGTGTCGACGCGGTACTGCGCGGCCGAGTCGACGTTGAGGAGACGCGCGTGGAAGCCGCGGGCGTCGCGCGACATCGGGACGCGCTCCCACGCCCCCGCCGCCGCGCGCTTCACGACGAGCTCCGCGCGCTCCGCCGTGAAGTGCTGGGCGACGGCGTCGATCGCCACGTCGGCGCCGCGCGCGATGGTGACGGAGCCGGGCGTGACGGCGAGCGCCATGATCGGCATGTCGACCGTCGCCGCGGGGGCCGTCGGCCAGAACACGAGACGCGCCGCGGTGCGCACCGCAGTCGGCCCGAACGCGATCGCGACGATCGTCGCCGCAACCGACGCGGCGAGCAGGGCGCCGTTCCGCCGCAGCGCGTCGCGCTCGATCCGGTCACCGTACTCGAGCGTGCGCGAGCGCTGCGCCGCCTGGAGCACGACCTGCCGCCCGATCGCGTCGCTCCCGGCGCTCCCGGCGCTCCCGGCGCCCGCGGCGCCGGCCGCACGCACCTCGAGCGCGGAGAGGAGCGCCGCGTCGAGCGACGGCTCGTGCCGCTCCACGTACCGCGCGATCTGCGCGTCGGTCACGCGCCGCAGCAGCGGCCGCACGACCCAGAGCGCGAGCGCCGCCGTCGCCGCGAGCCACACGCCGAGTCGCGCGCCGGTGATGGCGAGGTCGGCGTAGCGCGCGCGGTAGAGCGCCCACGCGGCGACGAGCAGCGCGCCCAACGCGATCGCCGCGGCGAGCGCGAGCCCGCCCAACGTCACCCGCATGCGCCACCGGCGGCGCACGCGGCGGAACGTGGTGTCGAGAGCGTTCGACGCCTCGACGGCGAGGGCGGCGGTCGGTTCCATGACGAGTCTCCTTCAGGCGCTCATCGCGCGAGGCTCGGACGCCGACTGGCGACGAGCGACTCGGCGACGAGTAGGGCGAACAGTGCGGCCAACAGATACCACCAGATCGACTGCCGTGCTTCGCGCTCCACGCGCGTCTCCGACTCGGCCGCCGTCGCCGGGGGAACGGTGAGCGTCGAGTCGACGACGGCGCGCGCGATGTCGGCGGGCGGGATGCGCGCCGCGTCGGCCTCCGCGGGGTCGACGTTCGCGGCGACGAGCGTGCCAGCGTCGCTCGCGTCGGCGTTCGCGCCCCTGATCGTGTACACGCCGGGCTCGCTCAGGGCGACGAGCCCCGCGACGCCGTCCGCGCCGACGCGCAGTCGACGGCCGGCCGGCGTCTCGACGACCCAGCTCGTCGCGTCGCCCGCGCTCAGCGCCGCCGGGTCGATCGTCTGCCCGACCGTGTACGATGACGCAGCCGGCGCGACGCGCGCGGCGTACGTCACGAGCTGTCGCACGAACGGGACGTAGATGGGGTCGAGCGGCAGGTCGCTCCAGTACGTGTCGAGCGTCGACGCCCAGAGCAGGACGCGCCCGCGCCCGGCCGCGCGCTCGACGAGCGCCGGAGTGCCGTCGTCGAAGCGCGCGAGCACCGTTGCATCCGACGACGGCGTGAGCGCGCGGTGGCGCAGCACGCGTGGCGCGCCGAGGTCGCCACTGCGCGGGGCGGCGAACGGCGCGAAGACCGGGTGCGTGCGCTCGACCGTCGCCAGGCGCGCGCCCCCCGTGCGGTCGACGACCGCGCCGATCCGCGCCGGCAGCAGCTCGGCGAGGGCCGGGTCCCACGCCTCGGGAGCGCTGCGCCCCCCGGTCGCGACGACGAGGCCGCCGCCGCGCCGCACCCAGTCGGCGAGCGCGCGCGCGCCGGTGCCGCGGACGGGCGCATCGTGCAACACGATGAGCGTGTGACTCGCGAGGGCCGGGGCGCCGACCGTGGTACCGGCGAGAACGTCGAGCGCGATCGGCGACGCGCCCGTACTCGAGGCTCGGCCGTCACCCGTCGCGCCGCCCAACGCCTGTCGCAGGTAGAGCGCGGCGTTCCCGTCTCCCTCGCCCTGCAGCACGAGGGCGCGCAGCGACTGACCACGCGAGAAGGTGACCGTGAACGCGTCGTTCGCCGGGAGCGAGTCGGCGCTCGTCCGCACCGTCGCCGGCGTCCACCCGGGCGCGACCGGCAGCGCTTCGAACGCGACGCTGGCGACGGCGCCGGGCGTCAGGCGCACGCTCCGCGATTGCGCGGGCCGCCCCCCCACGCTGAGCGCGACCGACGTCGTGCGCGGCGCGCCGCCGGTCGCGACGAGGCGCGCGACGGGGGTGACGCGCTCACCGGTCGGCAGCGTCTCGCGCCGCAGGTCGACCGCCGCGACGGCGACGTCGGCCGGTGCGGCGCCGCCGACGTCGGTCCAGGTGAGGCGTGCGCCGGCCGGCAGGCGCGCCGCCGCGCGCTCGCGCCACCCGCCGCGCTGGAAGTCGCTCACGAGCACCGCCTCGCGGCGTGCGAGCGGCGACGCGGCGAGCAGGCGCGACGCGGTGGCGAGCGCCGGCGCGTACCGGGTCGCGCCGGCGCCCGGCTTCAGCGTGTCGATGGCAGCACGCAGCGCCGCCGGCGCTGCCCGCGCGACGAGCACGGTGGCCGAGTTGTCGAACACGACGAGCGTGCCGAGGTCGTTCGGGCCTAACGTGTTCACCGCGCGACGTGCCGCGTCCTGCGCGCGCGCCCACCGCCCCGCGACGCCCATGCTGTACGACCGGTCGAGCAGCAAGACGACCTCGCGCCCGCCGTCGCTCGCCGAGACGGCCCGCCGCGCGCGGTCGAGCGACGGCCGCGCGAACGCCGCCGCGAGCAGCAGCAGCGCGAGGATGCGCAGCAACAGCAGCGGCAGATCGCGCAGCGCCTTCCGCCGAGTCGTCGGTTGCGGCAGGCGGCGTACGAACATCAGCGACGGGAAGGTCACCGGGTTCGCGCGGTCGCGCCGCGTGAGGTGAATGAGCAGCGGCACGCCGACGAGCGCGAGTCCGGCGAGGAACCACGGCGCGAGGAAGCCCATGTCGCGAGGTGCCTACCGGACCGGGCCGAGGCGCTCGCGCAGCGCGAGCACGCGGGCGAGCGCCTCGCCCGGCGGCGTGTCGGTGCTCATCGGCGCGTACGTGACGCCGCGCGCCTGCGCGACGCGCGCGAGCTCGGCGACGTGGGCCGCGACCAGGGCGCGGTAGTCGTCACGCATCGCGCGCGTCACGACGGGGAGGATCTCGTTCGTCTCGAGATCGCGCAGCCCCGTGATGTCGCCGGCCGGAAAGTCGCGCTCCATGGGATCCCACACGTGCAGCAGCAGCAACTCGTTGCCGCGGTTGCGCAGCTGGAGCACGGCGTCGATCGCCTCCGCCGGCTCGGCGTAGAGATCGGAGATGACGACGACGATGCCGCGACGGCGGAAGTGGTCGGCCGCGCCGCGCAGCGGCTCGGTGAGCGCGCCCTCGCCCGTCGCCTTCACCTGCTCGAGGGCGTGGATCGCCTGCGGCAGGTGCTTCGCGGCCGGCGGGATCATCGTGCGGATCGCGCGGTCGAACAGCACGAGCCCGACGCGGTCGCGCTGCTGCCGGGCGAGCCACAGGATCGACGCGGCGAGGACGCGGCCGTAGTCGAGCTTCGTGACGCGTTCGGCGCTCCCGGTCCAGTCCATCGAGCGGGAGACGTCGAGCAGGACTCCGACGGCGGCGTTCGTGTCGGCCTCGAACTCCTTGACGTGGAGGCGGTCGCTGCGCGCGTAGAGGCGCCAGTCGACGCGGCGGGTGTCGTCGCCGGGGAGATAGCTGCGGTGCTCGGCGAATTCGGTCGTGGAGCCGAAGGCGCGCGAGCGGTGGACGCCGCCCAGGAAGCCGTCGACGACTTGGCGCGCGACCAGCTCCAGGCTGCCGACCCTGCCGAGGACTTCAGGGTCGAGGACGGTCGTGGGGCTCGGCGACTGCGTGAGAGGCATCAGCTCGGGGAACTGCGGGGTCGGTGCGGCGGGGTCGGGCGGGCGGTGACGGTACGGCGTAGCAGCGCTGGCGACACGGCGCCGGCGGTGAAGCGGGGGGTGCGTCGCGTCGACGCGGGGTGCGTTCGCCGGGTTATCGGGCGGAGTCGAGACAGGAGAGGTTCGAGGAGATCGGACTCTTGTGAGGGAAGCGTGTCCAACATTCGGTCGTTTCGCGATCTCAGGGTGTGGCACGACGCCAGCGCGTTCAGCGACGACGTGGACCGGCTCGCGGATCACCTGCCCGCCGATCGCAGCGCGCTCGGCGACCGACTGCGCCGCGCCGGGCGGTCGGTACCCGCGAACATCGCCGAAGGCCACGGTCGCTCGTCGAAGCGCGACTACGTCCGCTTTCTCTACATCGCTCGCGGCTCACGGCACGAAGTGGAATCCGATCTCGTGAGCGTGCAGCGCCAAACGCTCGCGCGCCGTATCGCCCACGCCGTACCGCCCGCGCCACAACGCCGTACCGTCACCGCCCGCCCGACCCCGCCGCACCGACCCCGCCGTCGATCAGCCCATCGCCCCGCCAGTCGGCACCCGCACCGCTTCGAGCACGCGCTCCACGATCCGGTCGGCCGTCACACGCTCGGACTGCGCATGAAAGTTCATGATGATCCGATGCCGCAGCACCGGCCGCGCCAGCGCCCGCACGTCCTCGAACCCCACGTGATACCGCCCGTGCATCAGTGCCCTCGCCTTCCCCGCGAGAATCAACTGCTGCGGCGCCCGCACGCTCGCCCCGAACGCCACGTACTTCCGCACCTCCTCCGGCGCCGCCGATTCGGCCGGCCGCGACGCCCGCGCGAGCGAGACCGCATATCGCGCCACCGCGTCCGACACCGCGACCCGCCGCACGAGCCCGTGAAACGCCCGCAGCTCCCCGCCCGAGACGACCGGCCGCAGCCGCCCCGCCGCCGGCGCCGTCGTCGCCCGCACCACCGCCACCTCGTCGTCCGCCGAGAGGTAGTCGACGAGAATCTCGAACATGAAGCGGTCGAGCTGCGCCTCGGGCAGCGGATACGTCCCTTCGAGCTCGATCGGGTTCTGCGTCGCGAAGACGTGGAACGGCTCCTCGAGCGGATACATCCGCCCCTGCACCGTCACGCGGTGCTCCTGCATCACCTCGAGCAGCGCGGCCTGCGTCTTCGGCGGCGTCCGGTTGATCTCGTCGGCGAGCACCACGTTCGCGAAGATCGGCCCCGGCGCGAACGTCATCGACCGCTGGCCGGTCGCGTTGTCGATCTGCAGGATGTCGGTGCCCGTGATGTCGCTCGGCATCAGGTCGGGCGTGAACTGGATGCGCGAGAAGCTCAGGTCGAGCACGCGCGCGAGCGTCGAGACGAGCAGCGTCTTCGCGAGCCCCGGCGCGCCGACGATCAGGCAGTTGCCGCCGGCGAACAGCGCGATCAGCGCCTGCTCCACGACTTCGTGCTGCCCGACGATGATCTGCCGCAGCTCGCGCACGATCGTCTCGTGCGCGCTCCGCAGCCGCTCGGCCAGTGCGACGTCGTCGTGCCCGGCGTGCTCGGTCTCGGGCATCGTCCGCTCGGCGGGAATGGTCGTCATCAGTGTGTCAGCCCCTCAGTGGGTAAGCCCGTAGATCAGGTAGTTCACGCCGAGCTTGAACGCCTCGTTCGACGCGTCGACCGGCGTCGTGCCGCTGGCCGAGAACTCCCAGAAGTTCGCGACGTCGGTGTTGTAGTTGATCATCACGAGCAACCGCTTCGACGGGTCGTTGTCCTCGTAGATCCCGCGGAACGCCGGCCGGTCGCGGTCGTAGAACTGTTTGACGATGTCGAACGACGGGATCTCGAAGAAGCCGTGAAAGATCGGCAGCGTCGGGTCGAGGTCGACGATGCGCGCGTCGGGGAGCACGCGGCGCATGTTCGCGGCGAACCCCTCCCACCCGCCGCCGCCGCGGCCGTCGTCGCGGAAGTCGTCGAAGATCACGAAGCCGCCCTTGAGCAGATAGGCGCGCATCGACTCCGCTTCCTTGTCGGTGATCATCCAGAACCCGGCCTCGGTCATGTAGGCGAGCGGGTACTTGAAGATCAGCGGGTCGTCGAGAGCGAGCACCTGACTGACGCCGGTCCGCGCATTCATGTTCGTGACCTCGTTCAGGATCTGCACGAGGTCGCGCTCGGCGCGCGGATAGCCGTGGGCCCACGCCGGGAGCCCGTTGTAGTAGAAGCCGCCGGGCGCCGTGTGGTAGCGGATGCGCGCGAACGTGACGCGGCCGTCGTACGGCACGTTGCGGATGAGACTTTCCTCGTCGACCGGCGGACGGAAGCGACGTTGCGCCGCGACGCCGCCGGCGAGCACGGCGATGGCGCCCAACGCGACGACGACCGAGCGGAGATCGAGGCGCGGGCTCACCGACCGCCTCCACGCGCCGGCGCGCCCGACGCGGCCTCAGGCGCTCCGTCGACGAGCCGCAGCAGCAGCTCCTGCGCGGGCGCGTACGTCGGCGCGCGCTCCAACGCGCGCAGCACCTCGCGCTTCGCCTGCGCCCGATCCCCCGCGTCGTACAGCGCCTGGGCGAGCTGATAGCGCGCGTCCGCGACGTCGACCGGGGCGAGCGCGAGCACGGCGCGCCGCTCGCGCACCGCCGCCGCTCGGTCGCCGAGCCGCGCGGCGTAGGTCGCGAGCGTGCCGTGCAGCGCCGCGTCGTACGGCGACACCCAGATCGCCTCCTCGAGCGCCTTCGCCGCCGCCGCCGTGTCGCCGAGCTGCGCCCGGAGCGCGGCGAGCTTGAGCTGCGCGTCGAGGTTCGCCGCGTTGCTGCCGCGTGAGCGCCGTCAGCTCGGCGGCCGCGCGCCGGAGATCGCCCTGCTTCTCGGCCAGCGCGGCCAGCATCGCGTACGCGTTCTCGTCGCCGAGCGCGAACGACGGGAACGACGCCTTCGCGCGCTCCAAGTACCGCGATCGCCGCACCGACCGAGTCGCCGAACGCGCTCGCCGAGTCGAGGCGGCGCTGTACGAGCCCTCCTCGCCGCCGCGCACCGCCGCGAACGCGTCGCCGAAACGCTGGCGTCACGTAGGCGTCGAAGCGTGTGTCGAGCGTCGCGAGATCGATCTTCCAGCGCGCGCTGGACCGCCGCCGGCGTGTCGAGCCCGTCTCGGTACGCCGCGAGCAGCGCCGTTCGATCGCGGCCGGCCCGAGATCGCGCTCGATCATCTCGCAGACGAGCGACGCGGCGTAATACGAGAAGATGACCTGCTGCGGGAACGCCGGCCGCACGAATCCGTCGTTGAGTCGACTCGGCGGCGGCACTCGGCCGGCGTCGTACGCCTGCAGGAACGCGGGCGTCGTCGGGTCGCCCCAGCCGGGCCGGGCGCGCCGCTCCTCGAGCGTCGACAGCCCCTCGGACAGCCAGCGCGGCACGCGGTCGTTCGTGACGCCTAACGTGAACGTGTGGGCCAGCTCGTGCCACGCCGTCGCGCCCCAGTGGAATGCGCCCTTGTCGCGCGCCGACGGGGCGTCCATCGCGAGCACCGGCCCGAAGCTGATGCCCAACGCGCCAAGGCCCGTGAGGCCGACCGAGCGCACCGAGAAGTCGGCGTGCGTGCGGTACAGCTCGAGGCGCACCGGCGGCGGCGCGTAGCCGTAGCGCGTCGACATCTCCCTCTACCCGCGCTCGAGCAGGTCGCCGAGGTAGAGCGAGAGCAGCGTCGACTTCGGTGCTGTCGGCGACGACCGCGAAGTGCGGCGTCCGCGTCGTGCAGGTAGCCGCGCGTCGCGTCGAGCAGGTCGAGCGTGTTCTTCGTCCACGGGTCGAACGGGTCGCCCTTGAACGCCACGTCGAGACTCGCCCGCGCCGAGTCGACGAGACCGAGCCGCAGCTGGTTGATGCCGCGGAGCGCGTGACTGCGCCACGACGTCGGGTCGAGCGCGACGCCCTGCGCGCCGAAGCGCGCCGCCGCCGCGTACTGCCGGTGCCGCGCCGCGCGTTCGGCGAGCGTCGCGTAGAACTCCGCGTGCTTCGGGTCGCGGGCGAAGACGCGCGCGCGCGTCGCCGCCATCCCCGCGCTGTCGCCGCGCAGGTAGCGCACGGCGCCCAACAGCGAGAGCGCGTCCAGCGACGCCGAGTCGATGGCGAGCGCGCGGTCGATCGCCGCGGTCGCCGACGTCGTAGCGCTCGGCGTCGAGGTGTGCGGCGGCGATGAAGAGATGGCCGTCGACGAGGCGCGGGTTCGCGACCAGACTCGACTCGGCGATCGCGACGGCGCCGGGGCCGCCGTCGAAGTCGCGGATCCTCGCCATCCCCAGCAGCGCCTGCGCGTTGCGCGGGTTCGTCCGGAGCACCGCCTCGAACGACCGCCGCGCGTCGTCGCCGTTGTAGCGGTCGAGGAACAGCGCGCCGGCGCGCAGCTTCGGCTCGGCGTCCGCCGGGTTCTCGGCCGCGGCGCGGTCGTAGGCGGCGAGCGCCTGGCGGACGCGCTGCGGGTCGGTGCGCGCGAGGCCGCGGTGCGCGTCGCCGACGGCGAGCCACTGCGCCTCGTTCAGACGGTTGCCTTCTTCCTGCGCCGCGACGACGCGCCGGTACTGCACGCGCGCGCCGTCGCGGTCTCCGCTCTCGTCGAGCAGGCGCCCGAGCGCGGCGCGCGCGGTGAGCGAGTCGGGCACGCGCGCGGCGATCGCCTGCTCGAATGTCTGCCGGGCCTCGTCGACACGACCACGCCGGGCGAGCACGGTGCCGAACGTCGTCAGCGTCGACGGGCGCAGCGTGGGGTCGGCCGACCACTGCCGCGCCATCCGCTCCGCCTCGGCGTCGCGCCCGGCGTCGACGAGGGTGAGCAGCAGCGTCGCCTGCACCGACCGCCCGGCCCGGGCGGCGCGCGCCTCGGACGCCGTGTCGCGCGGCTGCGCGCCGAGCGGTAGCTGCGCCCCGAGCGACGTGCCGAAGCCGACGACCAGGAGCCCGGTCGCCCCCGCCGTCATCCCGCGCGCCCGCACCGCCAGCCCGCGCGCCCGCACCGTCAGTCCGAGCGAGCGGAGCGAGTCGAGGAATCGCGCCGTGCCGCGCGGCTCGGGTCGATGGCGCAGCGCGATTCCTCGCGGACGCTCGGCATGACGGCAGAGCGGCTCGGCATGACGGCAGAGCGGCTCGGCATGACGCGTCGAGGGGGTCACGGCCGCGCCTCCACACTCATGCCGCGGATCGCGTGCGCCGTACGCGCGAGGTCGATCAGCACCGTCTCCATCTGCTGCCAGTAGGCGGCCGAGTCGACGGCGGCGCGGCGGCGGCGCAGGTCGGCCACCTGCAGCTCGAGCGCGCGTCGCTTCGCCACGAGCGGTCCGAGTCGCGCGTCGGCCGACGCGGGGACGCCGCCCAGCACGAGCGCGGCGGCGAGGCGCCCGTCGGCCGCGTCGATCGACGGCGCGGCGCTCGCCTTGCCATCGCCATCGTCCTCGAGCTGCGCGTGCTCGGTGAGCAGCCGGTTCTCCGTCTCGTACGACCGCGCGGTCTCGCGCTGCGCGTAGGTGAACGCCTCGAGCAGCGACACGCCGCCGTCCTTGTCGAGATCCGCGTTCGGCGTCGCGAGCGCGGCGGCGAAGAAGCGCCCGAAGCGCGTCGCGTTGCGCTCGCTCGGCGACGCGGTGGCGGTGACGATGGCGCGGTTCGGGCCGGCGAGGGCGCGCGCGAAGTCGGCGCTCGCGCTCGCCGTGTTGACGATGGCGATCGGCCGGGTGCCTAACGACGCGACGAGCCGCGCGTAGTCGGCCGCCGTGAGGTCGGGGCCGGGAAGATTGAAGCGCGCCGCCGCTCCCTCCGCGCTGCCGTGGCCGAGGAGCACGATCCAGACGGGATCCTGCGCGCCCGCGCGCGCCGCGATCACCCCGAACGCCCGCTCGACGTTCTCGCGCGTCGACCGCCCCGCGATGCGACGCGAGCGCGTCGAGTCCTCGGCGAGCCAGGTGACGTCGGCGTCGCGCATGGCGAAGCGCGCGCGCGCCGCGCTGTCGATCGCCGCGGCGGCGGCGTGGAACGCCTGCGCGTACGCCGGCTCGCCGCTCGCCCCGACGATGACGAGCAGCTGCGGGCGCCCCTGCGCCGCGGCCGCGGAGGTGCCTAACGTCGGCGCGGCGAGGAGGTGACGGAGAACGCTCACGCCAGCCCCGCCCGCCGCCGCAGCGCCCACTCCGCCGCGAGCAGCCCGCCGATCAGCAGATACGTGACCGGCATGTCCCACAGATCCTTGCGCTCCGTCACCGTCACCCCGCCGCGCGCGTAGCGCAGGTCCTCGGGGAGGGTGGAGACGGTGGCCGGCGTGTAGAAGCGGCCGCCCGTCTGCCGCGCGAGCTGCTCGAGCAGCGGCCGCCGCATCGCCGACGCGAAGTACTCCTCGCGCGACCGCGCCGCCTCGACGCGCACCGTCGTCGTGTCGGCCGACGCATCCGGCGCAGCTCCGTTCGGGGCAGCCGGGGCGGCTCCGGTCGGCACCCCGCCCCGCACGACGTTCACCTCGTACGTCCCTTCCTCGTCGGGCACGAACGTGCCCGCGGTACTCGCCGTCGCCGCTCACGCTCCACTGCAGCGGCACGTCGCGCGCCGCGCCGGTCGGCGACGTCACGCGCGCGACGACCGACGCGCCGTTCGTCGCGACGAAGTGCGAGTCGCGCACCGTCGCCCGCAGCTCGACCGGGTCGCCCGGCGCCGGCCGCTCGTTCGACGTCGCGACCTCGACGCGCCCCGGCACATCGGTCGTCAGCCAGCGAAGCATCTGCCGCCAGAGCAGCTCGTGCGTCATGTCCTCGAGCGGGATGCTCGCGTCCATCTGCCACGTCCAGGTGTCCTGCACCGGGAACGCGACGACCTTGCCGCGCCCGTAGCGCTGGTACGCGAGCACGACGCGCGAGTCGGTCGGGGCGCCGCGCCGCGTCGAGTCGCGCGCGTCGCGCGCGCTCCCGTCGAGCAGCACGGTCGCGCCGGGCCGCACGCGGCGGGCGACGTTCACCGCGGTCAGCGGCGGGAGCGTGCGCCACCGCTCGAGCGACGCGCGCTCGTCGGCCGCCAGCTGCAACGGGAGGTGCGCGATCCCCGCCGGCGTGAGTCGCACCCCGACCGCCGGCGCCGCGACGTCGCCGGCTTCGAGGCCCGGCGCCTGGTTGCGCTCGAGCACGACCGGGATCGCCTCCTCGAGCGCCGTGCCCGCGTAGCCGCCCTCGGCGAGCGCGTGACGGCCGCCCAGCAGCACGAGACTGCCGCCGCGCACGCGCACGAAGTCGGCGATCATGCGCAGCTGCTCCGCCGTGAAGGCGCTCGCCTCGATGCTGCCGAGGATCAGCGCGTCGTAGCGGAAGAGCACCGAGCGGCTCGTCGGGAAGCCGCCCAACAGATCGAGGCTGTCCTCGACCCCGAGTCGCAGGTACTTGCCGAGCGCGGTGCGCTGGAGGAGCGCGACGCGGAGCGCCTTGTCGTCGGCGACCGCGCGGCGGAGGAACTTCGCCTCGAAGCGCGGCTCCCCCTCGAAGTACAGCACGCGCCGCACGCCGCCCCGCACGTCGATCGTCAGCGCGCGGCTGTTGTTCTCGACCACGCGCTCGCCCGGCTGCGCCGGCACGCGCACCGTGAGCGCGCGAAGTCCCGCGTCGGGGAGCGACACCGGGATGCGCACGGCGAGCGTCCCCTCGCGCGCCGCGACCGTCTGCGCGCCCGCGAGCGGCACCATCTTGCGCGCCAGAATGCGCCCGTTCTCCTCGACCAGCACCGGCAGCGAGTCGCCGGCGCCGACGTCGCGCGCCGCGATCGCGACGTCGACGGCGACCGTCGAGCCGGCGAGCGCCACGCCGGGCGCCGACGCGGAGCGGACCTCGACGTCCTGCCTAACGGTTTCCGTTCCGACGCCGACGGTGAACACCGGCGTGCCGCGGGCGCGCATCGCCGTCGCGGCGTCGGCGAGCGCCGCGGGCGCGCCGTCCGCGCCGTCGCTGACGACGACGACGCCGGCGAGGGGAACCCCGTCGAGTTCCTCGCGCACCCCGTCGAGCGCCGCGCCGAGCCGCGTGCGATCCCCCGCCGCCGCGAGCGCGCTCAGCGAGTCGGCGCGCGCGAGGACGTCGGAGAAGCGGTAGAGGCGCACCGTGAACTGGTCGCTCAGCGCTCGCTGCAGCGGCGCGCCGGGCGCGAACGCGGCGCGCGCGAAGTCGGCGCGCACGCGCCCCGCCGCTCCCGTGGTCCCCGCGTCGTCCCAGTCGGCGACGCGCATGCTGCGCGAGTCGTCGACGAGCACGACGACCGTGTTGCGGCGCGGCACCGCGGCGTCGAGCACGAGCACCGGCCGCATGAGGCAGACGATGACGAGCGCGACGGCGACGGCGCGGAGCGCGGCGAGCAGCGGACGACGGGCCGGCGCTCCGGGCGCCGCGGTGCGCGGTGGGGCGCGATACGTCCACAGCACGAGTCCCACGACGACGAGCGCCAGCGCGGCGAGACCCCAGAGCACGGCCGGGCGCTGATCGAACGCGAGACGCCCCTGCGCCAGGAGCGCGGGGCGGTACTTCAGCAACAGCTCGAGCCCCGTGTCCAAGATGATGCGCGTCGACGAAATCTACGTGGCGGTCGGGAGAGTCCTACATAAGACGTAGCCGGCGGACCAGACGTTGCCTACGGGATCACACGAGTTCTCGCCGGGACGTGCCGTTCGGGAACCGTACCCGCCTCGGTCGGGTTCACAACGGTCTACCTATTCAGCCGCTCGCCATGACTGCCGTCGACCTCGGCGCCATTCTCGATACGACCGCCAGCCTCCGTCCGACACCCGCCGCGCCGCCGACGCTCGGCGCGCGCTACCGCGCCGTCCGCGCGGCCACGGAAGGGCTGTGCGCGCCGCTCGTCGTCGAAGACTACGTCGTCAGCTCGATGCCCGACGTGAGCCCGACGAAGTGGCACCTCGCGCACACGAGCTGGTTCTTCGAGACGTTCGTGCTCGCGCCGTACGACGCCGGCGTACCGGTCGCCGAACCCGCGCTACGCGTTCCTGTTCAACTCGTACTACGTGCAGGCCGGCGAGCGGCACTGCCGCGCGCAGCGCGGGCTCGTCACGCGTCCGACGGTCGAGCAGGTGTTCGCGTACCGCGCTCACGTCGACGACGGCGATGCGGTCGCCTGCTGGACGCGATCGGAGACGACCGCGAGCATCCGGCGTGCGACGTCGATCGAGCTCGGGCTGCACCACGAGCAGCAGCACCAGGAGCTGCTCGTGACCGACATCAAGCACGTCTTCTGGACGAACCCGATGCGCCCCGTCTACGCGCCGCGCGCCGCTCGACCGTGGCCAGCGCGTCGCCGCTCGCCTGGGTCGCGCGTTCCCGAAGGCGTCTACGAGATCGGCCACGAGGGCGCCGGGCTTCGCCTTCGACAACGAGAGCCCGCGCCACCGCGTGTTCGTCGACGCGTTCCGGCTCGCGTCGCGCCTCGTGACCAACGCGCGAGTGGCTCGCGTTCATCGAGGCCGGCGGGTACCGCAAGCCCGAGCTGTGGCTCTCGAACGGGTGGGCGACCGTGCAGGCGCACCGCTGGGACGCGCCGCTCTACTGGGAGACAGACGCCTGACGGGTGGACCGAGTTCACGCTCGCCGGCCAGCACGCGGTCGAGCCCGCCGCGCCGGTGTGCCACGTCAGCTACTACGAGGCCGACGCGTTCGCGCGGTGGGCCGGCGCTCGTCTGCCGACCGAGCCGGAGTGGGAGATCGCGGCGCGCGACGAACCGTCAGGCGGCCTGTTCGGCGGCACGTTCGTCGAGTCGCGCCGCTTTCACCCGGCCCCTGCGGACGCCGAGTCGGCCGCGGCGGGCGAGCTGGCGCAGCTGTACGGCGACGTGTGGCAGTGGACCGCCTCCGCCTACACGGCGTACCCCGGCTTCACCCCCGCCGCCGGCGCGGTCGGCGAGTACAACGGCAAGTTCATGGCCGACCAGTGGGTGCTGCGCGGCGCGTCGTGTGCGACGCCGCGGTCGCACGCGCGGCTCACGTACCGCAACTTCTTCCCGTCCGACGCGCGCTGGCAGTTCACCGGCCTTCGTCTCGCCGCGCGCGGCTGAGCGCGCGGCCTTCGTTCTCCGCACGTCGACCACCGTCCATGACCGCCCCGCTCCGCGCGCCTGCCGCGCCCGTTGCGCCCGCCGCGCCTGCCGCGCCCGCCGTCACGCCGTTAGGCACCGAGGTGCTGCGCGGCCTCCGCGGCGACCCGAAGACGCTGCCGCCGAAGCTGTTCTACGACGCGGCCGGCGCCGAGCTGTTCGAGCGCATCTCCGAGCTGCCCGAGTACTACCTCACGCGCACCGAGCTCACGATCCTCCGCGCGCACGTCGACGAGATCGCGACGCTCGTGGGTCCGCGTGCGGCGCTGATCGAGTACGGGAGCGGCGCCGGCGTGAAGGTCCGCCTGCTGCTCGATGCGCTGATCGAGCCGGCCGCGTACGTCCCGATCGACATCTCGCGCGAGCAGCTCGCCCGCGTCGCGACCGAGCTCTCGGCGGAGTATCCGCGCGTCGCGGTCCGCCCGCTCGCCGCGGACTACACGGCGCCGTTGCAGCTGCCACCGCTGCCGCCCCGCGACCGCCGCGTCGCGTTCTTCCCCGGCTCGACGATCGGCAACTTCCACCCGCCCGAGGCCGCGGCGTTCCTGCGCCGCGTGCGCCGCACGCTCGGGGCGAACGGGCTGCTCGTGCTGGGCGTCGACCGCCGCAAGGACGCGGCGGCGCTGCACGCGGCGTACAACGACGCGGCCGGCGTCACGGCGGCGTTCAACCTGAACCTGCTCGCGCGTCTGAACCGCGAGCTGGGCGCCGACTTCGAGCTCGACGCGCTTCCGGCACCACGCGTTCTTCAACGACGAGCGCGAGCCGGATCGAGATGCACCTCGTCAGCACGGTCGCGCAGGACGTTCACGTCGCCGGCGCGACGGTCGCACTTCGACGCCGGCGAGTCGATCTGGACCGAGAGCTCGTACAAGTACGACGCCGAGCGGCTCGACGCGCTCGCCGCGGCGGCGGGGTTCCGCGTCGTGCGGCGGTGGACGGACGCGGCCGAGCGGTTCTGGGTCGTCGCGCTCGAGGTGGCGGAGCGGTGAACGCGTAACGAGGCCGACACAGCGCACAGCACCGCCGTATCTCGTCCGCCCTGAGTCAAACCGTATCACCGCCGTTCAGCCGTCGTTCGACCGCGGTTCGACCGCGGTTCAACCGCGGTTCAACCGCGGTGACACTGCGGAGAGAGGGCGGTGATACGGGTTGACTCACGGCGGACGAGGTGGGGCGGAACGAGCGTGACTTGCGGCGCTGGCGCGGCTCAGCTGATCACGCGCCCGACCCCGTACGCCACGACGCCGAGCGCGAGCCCGATCGCCCCCGCGGTGCCTAACACGACCGCCACGGCGCGCACCCCGCGCGTCCCCGCCCACCTGCCGCCCTCGCGCAGCGCCCGGTCGGCGAGCCCCCACGCCCCGAACGCGACGAAGCAGGCCCCCGCACACACCGGGAGCGGCCACCAGCTCGGCCGCCACGCGAGCGCGGCCGCGATGGCGAGCGCGCCGCCGAGGACATCGAGCGAGAGGCGCCGCTGCGAGGCGCCGCGGGCGCGCGCCGCGAGCAGCTCAGGGAGCGTCGGCTCCGGCGTGTACGGCGTGTCAGTCGTCATCGCAGCTCACCGCGTGCTGGCCCGCCCGTCCAACTCGACGAACCGCGCCGGCGTCACCCGGACGGGGGCGGCGTGACGTGCGGACCGCGCCGCGCGACTCGCTCGTAGACGCGCGCCGCGATCGGGGTCAGCACGAGCGTCGCGCCGATGCGGAGCGGCTGCGTGAGCTTCGTCGCGATGTATGCGGCCGTGAACGCGCCGACGCTACCGCCCGCGCTCGTCGGCCGCCAGCCGAAGCGGATCGCCGCCCAGAAGCCGCCGAGGACGGCGAAGAAGATCGCGAAGTAGATGACGACGGCGACGGCGCCGTACTCGGTCAGGAGAGTCTGGATCGTTTTGCGCATCGCCGCGAAGCTACAGCGTCGACGCCTCGACGGGTACGCGTCGCCGTCGCCGACCCGGTCGGCAGCGAACGGCGAACGGGCCGGGATCTCCGCGTGGAGATCCCGGCCCGTTCCCGTCAGGCGCCGAACGACGGGCTAGTACTCGTCGTCGTCGGTCCGACCGGTGCCACCGCCGCGGTTGCCCCAATCATCGCCGCCACGACCGCCGCCGCTGTCACGACCGCCGCTGTCGCGACCAGCGCCACCGGCGCCGCCGCCGCGTCCGCCGCGGTCACCGCCGCGGCCACCAGCGCCGCCGCCGTAGCCGCCACCGCCGCCGCCACCCCGTACCCGCCACCGCTGCCGCCGCCGTAGCCGCCACGCCCGCCGCGGCCACCGCCGCCGCCGCCGTAGCCGCCACCGCCCCCACCACTGCCGCCGCTCCCGCCGGTGCTCCCGCCTTCGCCGCCCGAGCCGCCGCCCAGCCGCGTGACGTTCTCAGCCTGCGGTCCCTTCTGTCCCTGCCCGACTTCGAACTCCACCCGCTCCCCTTCGTCGAGCGACTTGAAGCCGCCGCCTTGGATCGCCGAGAAGTGCACGAAGCAGTCCTTCCCGCCGCCGTCCGGCGCGATGAATCCAAAACCCTTTTCTGCGTTGAACCACTTCACTGTTCCGGTCGTGCGCATCGTGCCTCTCCCATGCGAAGGCGGTTGTGCTTCCCTCGGCGGCGGGGCGTCCCGGGGTTCGGCCGGGCAACGTCTCGCTTGCCCCCCGCGCCAACGCGGCGACGGTCGAGAATGGGGCGTCTGACAGTGTGACGCAGCTTGTGCTCCACGCTGCCGGCTCGGCTATACGCATGGAGAAGGCCGCTGCATCAGGTGAACGGTGATCTATGCTGCTTTCGCTGTTCGTGCTGGGCTCCAATTAACACGGGACGGCACCCTGTCCACTACCCGCGCGACGCAGACCCGCGCTTTTCGACGCGCGTCACGCCCCGCGTCACGCCCCGCGTCACGCCCCGCGTCACGACCCGCGTCACGACCCGCGTCACGCCCCGCGTCACGACCCGCGTCACACCGGCCCCGCGCATCCGCTCTCCGTCGGCCAGCGCGGTGACGACGTCGGCGACCGCGTCGAGCCGCACGTCGCCCGCGGCGTCACGCCGCCGCACGAGTCGCACGTCCCGCCCCGGTGCGCGCCCCGCGAACGGCCGCACGAACGCACGCTCGGCGTCGCGCGGGAGGTCGGCGGCGGCGAGCGCGGGGAGCAGCGTCATGCCGTGACACCGCTCGACGAGCCGGCGAAGTGTGTCGAGCGTGCCGCTCTCGAGCCGCGCGCCGACCGCGCGCGAGGTGGCGGGCGGGCTCGACGCGCCGTCGCGCGCCGGCGCCTGCCGCCGCGCCCGCGCGCCACGTTCGTCGCGACGCCGGCAGAGCGAGACCGCCTGCGCACGCAGGCAGTGGCCGTCGGCGAGCAGCCAGAGGTCATCGAGCGCGAGGTCGGCGGCGGTGACGCACGTCGCCGCGGCGAGGCGGTGCGTCGCGTTCACGTAGGCGACGAACGGCTCGTGAAAGAGCGGCCGTTCGGCGAGCGCCGGGGCGCCGGCGGGCGAGGCGACGAGCGCCCCGTCGAGCGCGCCCTGCTCGACGCGGCGCAGCAGCTCCTCCGTGATGCGCTCCTCGACGACGAGCGCGAGCTGCGGGTGACGCGCCGCGAGCTCGAGGAGGAGATCGGGGAGCAGGTGCGGCGCCAGCGTCGGGATGATGCCGAGCCGCACCTCGCCGGCGAGCGTGCGCGACTCGGCCGCGACGGCGAGCTGGGCGGCCTCCTCGAGCACGATGCGGGCGCGCGCGACGACGGAGTGCCCGAGGGCGGTCGCGAGCACCGGCGTGCGGCTCCGGTCGAACAGCGGCCCGCCGAGCGTGCGCTCGAGCTTCCGCAGTTGCATCGAGAGCGTCGGCTGCGCGACGTGGCAGGCGGCGGCGGCGGCGCCGAAGTGTCGGTGCGTGTCGACAGCGACGGCGTACGCGAGTTGCGTCAGTGTCACGCCGCCGAGTCGGGCGAGGAAGGAATCGGCCATCCCCGATGGTAGATGCTCGCTATCGCGCGATCAACACGTTCGATTTTCTCGATCGCCGTCCGCAGGTTACCCTGCGCTCATCACGACACGGCTCACCGATGGAGGGAGCGATGCAGGGCAACGGTACGAACGGCAACGGGAACGGCGACACCGGCGACAGCGGCGACAGCGGCGACACGGGCGCGACGCCCCCGGTCCTCACGACGCGGCAGGGCCATCCGGTCGTCGACAACAAGAACAACCGCACGGTCGGCGACCGCGGCCCGACGGTGCTCGAGAACTACCACTTCCTCGAGAAGATCTCGCACTTCGACCGCGAGCGGATTCCGGAGCGCGTCGTGCACGCGCGCGGCGCCGGCGCGCACGGCTACTTCGAGACGTACGGCACGGTCGGCGACGAGCCCGTGGAGACGTACACGCGCGCGAAGGTGTTCAGCGGCAAGGGGAAGCGCACGCCGCTCTTCGTGCGCTTCTCGAGCGTCATTCACGGCGGGCACTCGCCGGAGACGCTGCGCGACCCGCGCGGCT
Organism: uncultured Gemmatimonadaceae bacterium; assembly: GCA_963843845.1. Lineage (GTDB taxonomy): Bacteria > Gemmatimonadota > Gemmatimonadetes > Gemmatimonadales > Gemmatimonadaceae > Gemmatirosa. Next base: position 297,702 of record CAWJMB010000003.1, read on the forward strand.
TCTCGGTGAAGATGTACACCGAGGACGGCAACTGGGATCTCGTCGGGAACAACCTGCAGCAGTGTTCTTCATCCGCGACGCGATCAAGTTCCCCGACATGGTCCACTCGCTGAAGCCGGACCCGGTCACGAACCAGCAGGACGCGCGGCGCATCTTCGACTTCATGAGCCTGACGCCGGAGGCGACGCACATGATCACGTGGCTGTTCAGCCCGTGGGGCATCCCGGCGAACTATCGCGAGATGCGCGGCTCGGGCGTGCACGCCTACAAGTGGGTGAACGCGAACGGCGACGCGGTGCTCGTGAAGTACCACTGGATCCCCACGCAGGGCGAGCGCAACCTCACGCAGGCGCAGGCCGAGGCGATCCAGGGCAAGGACTTCAATCACGCGACGACCGATCTCTACGACGCGATCGCGCGGGGGGACTTCCCGGAGTGGGAGCTGCAGGTCCAGATCATGGAGGACGGCGAACACCCCGAGCTCGACTTCGATCCGCTCGACGCGACGAAGATCTGGCCGCCCGCGCAGTTCCCGCTCCGCCCGGTCGGCCGCATGGTCCTCGACCGCAACCCGACGAACTATTTCGCCGAGGTCGAGCAGGTCGCGTTCGGCACCGGCGTGCTCGTCGACGGCATGGACTTCTCCGACGACAAGCTGCTGCAGGGGCGGACCTTCTCGTACTCGGACACGCAGCGCTACCGCGTCGGGCCGAACTACCTGCAGCTCCCGATCAACGCGCCGAAGCGCCACGTCGCGACGAATCAGCGCGACGGGCAGATGACCTACCACGTCGACGCCAACGAGGCGGGCGCGAACCCGCACGTGAACTACGAGCCGAGCATGCGGCACGGACTCGTGACCGCACAGCCGTCGGGGAAGCCGCACACCCCGTTCGTCTCCGGCCCCATCGTTCGGCAGACGATCGCGCGCACGAACGATTTCGCGCAGGCAGGGGAGCGGTGGCGCACGTTCGAGGACTGGGAGCGCGACGAGCTCGTCGCGAATCTCGTCGACGCGCTCTCGGGGTGCGAGCGGGAGATTCAGGACCGGATGGTCGGGCACTTCACGCAGGCCGATGCCGAGTACGGGCGGCGGGTGGCCGAGGGGCTCGGGGTCGCGGTGAGCGGGGCGCTGGCCGCGTCGCAGGAGGCGGTCGCGGCGAACCCGTAGCGGCGGCGCCCGTGCGGGCCCGTTCGCGGCGGGCCCGCACGAGCGCCGCAGCTACGGAGTCGCGCGGCCGTCCACGTCGGCCACCCGCTCCGCCGCCACCCGCCAGTCGACCGCCGGCGCCACGTCCCGGTCCGTCAGCTGCAACGTCGCGAGCGCCCGCTCGATCACCGGCCCGCCGAGCGCCGCCGGCAGCGCGAGCCCGAAGGCGAGCTCCGCCCGCCGGCACAGCCGCTCTTCGCGCGGCAGCTCGGCCGGGTCGTGCGCCATCCCGAGCCTCGTCGTCATCGCGTGCACGCGCGCGTGCATCCCCTCGTGCACGAGCGACGACGCGACCGGCGCCGCGGTGATGTCGCGGCGCGCGAGGAACGTCAGCTCGGTGAGACACACCCGTTCGTCGGGAAAGAACGCGCCGCGGCAGGCGAAGCGCGCGACGCGGATCGCCCGCACGTCGCGCCGGAAGTGGCGCAGCCGCCACGGCTGATGCGTCTCGATCAGCGCGAGCGCCTCGTCGAGGCGCGCGACGACGTCCTCGGTCGCGAGGTCGTCGCGCGTGTTCTCGACGACGACCGGCACGCCGCGGAGGGTGAACGTCTCGCGCCGCGGCCCGTCGCCGCGTGGCGCGTCGCCGCGGAGCGCATCGAGCAGTCGAGAGAACACGTTCGGCATCACAGGGGAAAGGTATACATGATCGCCGGCTCGTCGGCCTCTTCCCCACCCCGTCCGGCGTACAGCCGGCGCGCCGCGGTGTTCGTCGGCGACGTCAGCACCCAGGCCTCGCCGCAGCCTAACGCGCGCCCGTGGTCGAGCAGCGCATCGACGACGCGCCGCCCGATGCCGCGCCCGTGGTGCGACGGCGAGACGCCGACCTCGTTGATCCAGAGATCGCGCGGCTTGTCGGGGTGCACGTAGTCGACCCCCGACGCCATCGCGACGACGACGCCGCGGTCGATCGCGACGGCGAGGTGGTGCCGCGGGTCGGCGAAGAACGCCGCGCACGACGCCGGATCGACGTCGCCGTCGAAGACCTCGGGCGCGACGCGGTCGAGCACCGCGGCCTCGTCCGCCGCGAGCACGCGCACGACGATCGCGTCGCCCGACGCGTCAGCCATCGACCCGGTCATCGCGAACGCGCTCCACTCGGCGTGAAACGGTCGAGCATGAGCGCGGTGGACGGCGGGCGCAACACGTTCGTCGCCGCGAACTCCTCCGCCTGCGGGTAGCGCGTCGCGCGCACGAGCGCCGCGGCGCGCGAGAGATCGTACGGCGTGTGGCGACGCTGCACCCGGCGCTCCGCGGAACGCTCCCCATCGGCGTCGTCGAGCAGCAGCCAGTGCGCCCCTGCCTCGCCGAACGGCATCCCGACGCTCCCCGCGTTCACGACGCGGAGCGCCGAGTCGCCGGCGCCGTCGATGTGACGGTCGTACGCCATGTGGGTGTGGCCGCAGACGACGACGTCAGCGCCGTGCCCGCCGAACTGTCGGGCGGCCTCGTCGTCGGGCGTGCGCGTGGTGACGATCGCCACGTCGCTCGTCGGGGTCGCGTGGCAGAACAGCACGGTGCCGCACGGCATCTCCGCGCGCACGGTCGCCGGCCACGTCGCCACCCAGTCGGCCAGCGCCGGTGTCAGCTCGCCCGCGCACCACCGCAGCGCCTCCCGCACCGCGGCCGGCAGCGTCGCCGACTCCTCCCCGCGGCGTGCCGCCAGCGTCTCGCGGTCGCCGTCGCCGAGGAGGAACGACGTCGGCACGTCGAGCGCGCGCAGCCGCTCGAGACACGCGCGCGGCATCGGCCCCGGCAGCACGTCTCCGCCGACGACGATCGCGTCGACCCCTGCCGCACGCACGGCCTCGAGTGTCGCGTCGAGCGCCGGCAGGTTGCCGTGCACGTCGTACAGCGCGGCGACACGGCGGCGAGACCCGTTCGGCACGTCCGTCTCCTCACATAGAGCGTGGCGACTCGCTCCGCGACCCGCGCGCAGTGCGCGCGGCGCGTGCGCAAGTCTACACGCTCGCCCGCCCGAGCGCCCGACCGAGCGCCCGACCGAGCGCCCGCGCGCGCGGTTACCGCAGCACCGCGCGGACGCGATCGATCTCGACGCGGTCGGCATCGTTCGGTGGCTTGCCGCGCAGGTAGCGATCGAACCAGCGAAGCGACGAGTCGGCGAGGCGGCGCGCGTCGGCGCGGTCGCCGGCCGCCGCGCGGATGCGGGCGAGCTGGCCGAGCGTGAGCCCGAGCCCGCGCATGAAGCGCACGTCGCTCGGGTCGTCGCGCAGCAGCGCCCGCCGGATCGGGATCGCCGAGTCGGCCTGCGCCGCGGCGCCGGCGGCGTCGCCCCGCTCGAGCAGCACGTCGGCGACGAGATAGTGGCCGATCGCCACGTCGCGCCTCGCGTCGACGTTCGTCGGCCGCGAGTCGAGCACCGCGTAGCGCGCGCGCAGCGATCGGCGCAGCATGTCCGCCGCCGCCGGGTAGTCGCCCAACGTCTGGTACATGCGCCCGAGGCGCTCGCCGAGGAGCGCGCGCTGCCGTCGCGTCGCGAACGCCGTGTCCGCGGCGAGCGGCGGCGCGTCGAGCCGCCCGACCGCGCGCGTGTAGGCCGCGACCGCGTCGCGCGGCCGACCCGCGTTCACGAACGCCGGGTGCCCGCTCACGTCGCCGAGCTTCGTGAGCGTGATGGCGAGGCTGCGCGCCGGCCCCGTCGCCGTCGGGTGGCGCGCCGCGAGCCGCTCGCGGTAGGTGATCGCCTGCCGCATCCGCTCGACGGCCTGCGCCCTGTCGCCTAACGGCGCCTCGACGTCGGCGAGCCGCTCGAGCAGCGTCGCCGCGAGGTGGTCCGTGCTGTCCGGCGGCAGCGCCGACTCCGCGCGCTGCAGGAGCGCCCATGCGCGCAGGTAGGCCTCGTGCGCCGCCGTGACGTCGCCGAGGTTCGACTGCGTCGGGTTGCCGCGCACGTCGCCGAGTCGCTGGTAGGCGAACGCGAGCTGGCGGTCGAGCAGCGGGTCGCGCCGTCCCGCCGCCGCGAGTCCGTCGAGGTAGGTCCGCGCCCGCTCGGCGAGCGTCAGTTGCAACGCCGTGGTGCCGGGGGTCGCCGCGGCATCGCCCGCGGGATCGGACAGCAGCGTGTTCGCGAGCGCGCGCACGTCCTGCTCGCGCGCCTGCGCCTCGTTGCGCGCCGCCCGCGCGCGCGCCGCCTGCTGCAGCGCGACCCCGCTCCCGACGACGAGCGCGAGCACGCCGACGGCGACGCCGGTGACGAGCCCGCGCCGCCGCCGGAACAGGCGCCGCGCGCGGTACGCGACCGTATCGGGGCGCGCGATCACGCGCTCGTGCGCGAGCTGCCGCCGCACGTCCTCGGCGAGCGCGTCGACCGTGGCGTAGCGGCGCTCCGGCTCTTTGCGCAGCGCCATGAGCGCGATCGCGTCGAGCTCGCCGACGAGCGCGCGCGACAACCGGTCGGCGGTCGGCACGCCGCGCGCCACCGCCGCTGCGTCAGTTGCAACGGTGCTCGGCGGCGCGACCACGCCGTCGCGGATCGCGAGCACCGCCTCGGCCGGGCTGAGCGCGTCGGTGCCGAGCGGCGGCCGGCCGGTGAGCAGCACGTAGAGCAGCGCGCCCAACGCGTAGACGTCGGTCGCGACCGCGATGCGCCCGCCGCTCACCTGCTCCGGCGCCGCGAACGCCGCCGTGAAGGGCGCCACGCCGCCCCCGGTGAGCGTGCCGAGCGTGCCGTCGGTGCGCTCCTCGCTGACGAGCTTCGCGATGCCGAAGTCGAGCAGCTTCACCTGGCCGTCCGCCGTCACGAACACGTTCGACGGCTTGAGGTCGCGGTGCACGACGAGCGCGCCGTGTGCGTGCTGCACCGCGGCGCACACCTGGCGAAAGAGCGCGAGTCGCGCGGGGAGGCCGAGCGCGCGCGCGGTCGCAGTACGCGTCGATCGGCTCGCCGTCGACGTACTCCATGACGAGATACGGCAGCCCGTCGTCGGTCGCGTCGCCGTCGAGGAGTTGCGCGATGTTCGGGTGGCGCAGTCCGGCGAGGATCCGCCGCTCGATCCGGAAGCGGCGCACGAGCACGTCGCCCGAGGAGCCACGCCAATGAATCGTCTTGATCGCCGCGCGCTCCCGCAGCGCGCCGTCGCCCCGCGTCGCCTCGTAGACCGCGCCCATCCCCCCCGTCGCGACGCGCCGCACGACCGTCCACGTGCCTAACGTCTGTCCGACGAGCGCCGCCGCGCGGTCCGCCCACGCCGGCGGGGCCGGCACCGGCCCGAGCAGCGTCTGCACCGCCGGCGTCTCGAGTCGGTCGCCCCCCGCGTCGGCGATCGCGAGCAGCCGCTCGACGTGCGCACGCACCGGCGCCGCGACGTCTCCGGCTGCCAGCATCCGCGCCCGGTCGTCCGGCGTCGCGTCCTGCGCCAGGAAGAACAGCGCCTTGATGCGCGGCCACTCCTCGGGCGTGATCGCGGCCAGCGCGCGCGACGACCGCTGCGCGCCCCCAGGCGCGGCGGGCTCCGGCGGACGGTTCGTCGCCACGGACCGCTCTCCTCAGCCTTCCGACAGCTCGGCGACGAGCCACGCCCGCGCGAGCGCCCATTCCCGCCACGCCGTCGCCCGCGACACGCCGAGCACTTCGGCGGCCTCGTCGAGCGTGAGGCCGACGAAGAAGCGCAGCTCTACCAGGCGGGCCTGCCGCGGGTCGAGCGCCTCGAGCGCGGCGAGCGCGTCGTGCACCCGCAGCACCTCGAGCCCCCCGTCGGCCGCGAGCGCGTCGTCGAGCGTGATCGCGATGCCCCCGTCGCGCTTCCCCGCCCGCGCCCGCCGCGCGTGGTCGACGAGAATGCGGCGCATGAGCTGCGCGGCGACCCCGAAGAAGTGCGCGCGGTTCTTCCAGGTCGTCCGCTCCTGGCCGATCAGCCGCAGGTACGCCTCGCTGACGAGCGCCGTCGGCTGCAGCGTGTGGTCGCCCCGCTCGCGCCGCAGATAGCTGGCCGCGAGCGCGTGCAGCTCGTCGTAGACCGCGCGCGCCAGCGCGTCACTCGCCACCGCATCCCCCGCATGCGCCGCGGCGAGCAGGTCAGTGACGGACGTCGGAGGCGGTGAGTCGGAAGTCGAGGGGGGCACGGCGGCAGACGGGGCGGTCCGCGCCAATGTGCGCGTGCGAGTACGACGCGCGAAAGCCCCGCTCGCCACATGCCCCGCGCCCGCACGCCTCCCAGCCGGGCGACAGGCCCGCCTCGGCGCCGGCGAGGTCCGCCGGTCGGTCGCCACGTCGATCGTCACACTCGGCCACGCGCAGGCGGCGCGGGAAAATCCTCACCGGCGCGCCGGCCCACGGTGCGTCGCAGCGATCGGGCGGCGCGAGCCGCACGCCCTCGGAGCGCTCGCGTCGCGCGCTCGTGCTCGGAATGGTCGAGGTCGAGCGACACGGTCACGCCGTCGTCGGCGCGGCGGCGGGGCGCATGCTGTCGCACCCGCGCGACGCCTGGGCGGGCGCCCAGCGGAGCTTCCGCAGCCCGTGCGTACCAGCGATCACCGCGCCCGCCTCCGGCCGCGGCAGGAGCGCGAGTTCGTTAGGCCACGGCCACGACGACGCCGCTCTCGCGGACCCGGGTCAACTCCGCCGTCATCGCGGCGACCAGCTCGGGACGCCCGTGGAACGCGGCCGGCGTGTTTTGGAGCAGCGTGATCCGCGGATCCGCGCCCGCCGGCTCGGCCACGAGCACCAGTGTCTGGATGGCGTTCACCGCCGGCGTCAGTGCGGCGGCCCCCGGCGCCACCATGCCGGCCGCGGCGCGCAGCAGCGTGACGGTCGGAGCCACGCGCCGGACCTTCTGAATCTTCGCCACGTACGTTGCGGTCGGGTGGTGCGCGAAGACGGCCGCCAGCTCGGCGGCGATCGCCTCCCGCCCGTCCATCTGGGAGCCGTCGAAGCCGGTGGCGTGCCCGTCGGGCATGAACAGCGCCGCGAAACCGGCCGCGTCGCGGGCATTCCAGGCGATGAGCAGCGCCGTGTATACGCCGATGGCGGCGTCGAGCGCGGGTTCCGTCATGGCGGAAGAAGTGGAATCGTAGGGACCACCGCTCGGCGTCGACGCCCGTCGCGGCCTAACGCCCAGATTGAACTGCGAAGGCGCACGGTTGGAGCCACGCGCCGGGTCGGGGCGTCGCGCGCCCTCGTCAGGTGCAACGACCCGTTAGGCATCAGCTCGCCCGTCGCTTGCACGCGCGCTCCGCGGCGAGGCGCTCCGCGAGGAAGACCTTGAGCAGGCTCTGGTACGGCACGTCACGCTGGTTCGCGAGCACCGTGAGCTCGTCGAGCATGCCCTCGGGGAGGCGGAGCGAGATCGTCGCGGTCGACGGCTTCCAGGTTCGGCAGCCGCACGCGCTCCGCCGCCGACCAGCCGACGTAGTCTGCGCTGTCCGCCTCCTCCCGGAACGCACGCTCCTCCGCCTCGGTCGCGAACCGCGGCCGCGCCGGCGCCGTCGCGGCGGGCGGCTCACTCGCTGCCTTCTTCGGCTGGGGCATCGGCGTAGACCTCGCGTTCGCGTCGGCTCATCGGCCGGGCCGAGACGACCCGGACGAGCGAGCCCCGCAGGGTGAAGACCTCCAACAGCAGCCGGCCCCCATCCGTCCGCCCCAGCGCGAAGAACCGCGGCTCCGCGCCGGAGGGCCCCGGGTCGGCCGCGAGGACCAGCGGGGCGTCGAAGAACACCTGCTCGCACTCGGCCTGCGTGCCCTCGTGCTTCGACCAGTGCTTCGTGGCGTTCCCGTCGTCCCACCGGAACCCGGTCGCCGAGGCCAAGCGGGCGGTGAGGTCGGCCATGTCATCGAGTATATGCCGCACATATACATCCGGAAGCCGCTGCGCCTCTGCGACGGTGGCCGTTCGAGGCCGAACGCCGGAGTTCAGCTGCACGGCCGCAGGGCTGGAGCTCCGCCGCCGGTGGGGGGATCTGCGCGGCCTTGTCAGCTGCGACGAATCGTCGGGCGGCGGCTCGCCGGGCGCCGCCTACGAGCCGCGCCGCTTCGGGAAGTACTGCACGTCGTGCAGCCCCTCAAAGTTCTCGTCCTGCGTCCACACCACCCCGCCGACCGCCCGCGCGGTCGCGTAGACGACGCTGTCGGCGAGCGGCAGCCTGTGGTCCACGCCGAGCCGCGCGGCGCTCAGCGCGAGCGCCGCGTCCAACTCCACCACGTCCCCCTGCTGCATGATCGCGACGGCCTGGAGCGCGTCCCCCTCTCCGCGCTGCCGCGCCACCACCTTGAACACCTCGAGCAGGCAGACTGACGGCACCACGAGCCGCGCCACCGCCTCGATCGCCGGCGCGAAGTCCCCCGCGGTCGGCTCCTCGGCGAAGTACGCCAGCCACGCCGACGAGTCGACGACGTTCGGTCGCGCCCGCGTCACCACGGCGCCGCGGCCTCAGACGCGGTCGGCGTCGCGGGCGACCGCCGTGTCGATGCCCTTGAGGAACCCGCGCAGCGCCTTCGCCGGGCGCATCGGGATCAGCTCCACGCGCCCGTCGTAGACGAGCGCCTGCACCTTCTGGCCTGGGCTCAGGTTCAGGCGCTCCCGAACGGACCGCGGGATGACGACCTGGAACTTCGGGGAGATGGTCACGACTTCCATGGCGGCCTCGATCGATGCGGGTTGCGTCATACGCAACCTGTATCGATGCCCGCCTCCACGCCAGCGGGCGTGAGCCGCCGAACGCCCACGTTCAGCGGCGAGGGGCGATCGTGATCCAAGCCGACGCGCGGGGCGCTGCGCGCACTCGTCAGCTGCAACGAATCGTTCGGCGGCGTGTCCGGCGGGTGCTCAGGGGATGCGCGGGAACGCGTTGACACCGGACGCCACGAGTTGGCTCAGCGCCGCCACACGCCCGGACGCGTCGCGCGTGAAGAGTAGGCGCACGATGCCGTTCGCCGGCGACAGGGCGGTGAACTCGAAGACGCCGGGAGCGATCGGCTCCATCCGGAGCTCCTTGCCCGAGGGCTCGATCAGGGTGAGCGCGGAGTCGCGGACGACGACACGGAGCGCGAGCCCACGGGGTGTGCGGTACGCTCCGGCGAAGTCCGCGAGTTCTCGGGCCGACGCGGCGTAGGCGCGAGGGGCGAACGCGGCCTCCCGCGTGCTCTGCGCGGCGACGACGCGCCACCCCGACGCGACGCGCTCGAGCAGCGTCAGATACCGGTACGTGCCCGACGTCGGCCCCGCCGCCTCCGTGGCGCGGCTCGTCACGACGGCCACCCTCGGGGCAGGGCTTCGCACGACCTCGTCGGCCCAGCGCACCGTCAGTTCGCCGCCAGTCGTGTGGCTCGCCGCCTCCGCCAGCGCGCCGTCGCGGTCGAACGTGCGTCCGCTGCTCAGCGTGAGGCTGAGGGTCGACGCCGAATGCGCCCGCAGGTACGCCGTGTCCGCC
>CAWJMB010000004.1:0-53505 GCA_963843845.1 uncultured Gemmatimonadaceae bacterium
ATCGCCTCGCGCGTCACTCACCTGCCATTCCGTTGCCGCGGCCGTCGGCTCGGAGGCGTGCGGCACCGCGCGCCGACCGGCGGCCACATCCCCATCGTGTCGTGCATTCGCCGTACCCTTCCCGACCGATCGACGAGCTCCTGAGCGAGATCAGCGGCGCGCTGCTGCGCGGCGCGACGGCCGAGGCGCGCGAGCTCGCGCAGGCCGCGTCGGATCGGCTGCGCGACGCCGAGGAGCCGGGCGCGGTCGCCGGTCAGCTGGCACGGCTCGAGGCGCGAGCGGCGCTGCTCGACGGCGACGCCGACGCGGCGCTCGACGCGCTCACGGCGGCGCACGCCATCGCGGAATGCACGGGCGACGCGGCCGGCGCCGCGCACGCGCTGAACAACACGGCCGTCGTGCACTACCAGCGCGGCGACCTCGACGCGGCGGAGCGGCTCTACGGCGCCGCCCGCACGCGAGCCCGCGCCGCCGGCGAGCTGGGCATCGTCGCGAACGCCACGCTCAATCTGGGCATCGTGGCGAACGTCCGGGGCGACATGCGCAGCGCGCGCGCCCACTACCGTCGCGCGCTCGTCGACTTCCGCACGCTGGGCCACGCCACGCACGTCGTGCGCACGCTCAACAACCTGGGATCGCTCTTCGCCGACCTCGGCCAGTGGGACCGCGCCGAGCGCTCGTTCGTCGACGCGCTGCGCGTCTGCGCCGAGGCAGGCGACGTCGAGGCCGCGGCGCGGCTGCACGGCAATCTCGCGGAAGTGTGGGTGGCGCAGGGCGACCTCGGCCGCGCACGCGCCGCCTGCGCGGAGGGGATCGCGACCTGCGACCGTGCGGCGCTCGGCACCGCGCGCGGCGAACTCCATCGCATGGCCGGTGTCGTCGCGCGCGAGGAGGGTCGCCTCGACGACGCCGAAGCCCACCTGTCGACCGCCGAGCGCACGGCGAGCGAGCGGGAGGATCTGCTCCTGCTCGCGGACACGGCGCGCGAGCAGGCGGACCTCTACCGGCGGCAGGGGCGCAACCGGGACACGCTGCAGTCGCTGAACCGCGCCCACCGCTCCTTCTCGCGCCTGCGCGCGCGTCGCGATCTCGCCGACATCGGCCAGCGCATGGGGCGGCTCGAGGACGAGTTCCTGACGGTCGCGCGCCGCTGGGGCGAGTCGATCGAAGCGAAAGACCGCTACACCCAGGGCCACTGCCAGCGTGTCGCCGATCTCGCGTGCCTCGTCGCCGAGCGGGCGGGCGTGCCGCACGGCTTCGACGCCCAGGCGCTGTTCTGGTTCCGCATCGGCGCGCTGCTGCACGACGTCGGAAAGCTCGACGTCCCCGAGGAGGTCCTGAACAAGCCCGGGAAGCTGACCGACGACGAGTGGGCGCTGATGCGCGGCCACGCCGAGGCGGGCGTCATGCTCCTCGCCGACATCGAGTTTCCGTGGGACATCCGGCCGATCGTGCTCTCGCACCACGAGCGGTGGGACGGCCGCGGCTACCCGCACGCCCTCGCCGGCGAGGCGATCCCGCTCTCGGCGCGCATCCTCTGCGTGGCGGACGTGTACGACGCGCTGACGTCGGTGCGCAGCTACAAGCGCGCGATGCCGCACGAGGACGCCATCGCGATCCTCCGCAAGGACGCCGGCACGGCGTTCGATCCGCAGGTCGTCGCGTGGTTCGAGGCGGTGGCGCCGGAGTGGCGTACGCGCGCCGACGCGGTCCCGACCGCCGACGAGGCGCCGCACGTCGCGCCGCACGTGGCGTCACAGCGTCGCGCGCTCGGCCTCGACGAGCGGACGGGGCTTCCCGGGCGGCAGGCGTTCCTGACCGAGTGCGCTCGCGTGCTCGCGGCGCGCGCGCAGGACGGCCGACCGACCTCGCTCCTCCTCGTGACGCTCGAGGAGCAGGCGGCGCACGGCGGCCGGCGCGGCGCGCCGGTGTCGACCGAGGCGAGCGACGCGGTCGCGGAGGCGATCTGCCGCCACACGCGCGGCGGCGACATGGTCGCCCGCTACTCCGTGACCGAGTTCGTCGTGCTGCTGGCGGACGTGCCCGTCGACGAGGCGCGCGGGATGCTGACGCGGGTGGCCGAGGCGGCCCGCGACGCGCTCGCGAACGTCGACGAGAACGTACGGTGCGGCGTGCACGTCGTCGCGGCCGAGGCGCCGGCCGCGTGCACCGGCCCCGAAGCGCTGCTCGCGGCCGCCGACGCCGCACGCCGCCGGTCGCGCGACGCGGTCGCCGGCACGACGGTCCCCGGACACGTCCTCGCGGCGGTCGCCTGAGGCGGACGCCGCCTGTGGCAGCGTGAGCCAGATGAAAAGACGTCCGGGGCAGGCGGCCCCATGGCCAGGTATCGGCAGCTCGGACACAGACTTGACTGCCGACGTCGACGCCGCCTCGCGCTCTCCCTTCCGCTCCGCGACGGCGGTGGCGCCGTCGCGACCGCCGCCGCCGCTCAGCGGGTGACGATGTCCTTCAGCGCCGCTCTCGCCCGCGGGTCGTCCGAGCTCGCGAGCGCCGAGATCGCGCGGCGGCGAACGTTGACGTTCGTCTCGCCCGTGACGATCGCGATCAGCTTGTCGAGCGCGGCACGGTCGCCGCTGCGACCGTAGAGCGAGACGAGCGACTCCTTGAGCGCCACGTCGCTCGTCGCGTCGTAGAGTCGCACGAGGTCGGCGACCGGGGCGCCGGCGCGCGACGCCGCCTCGAGCGCCCTGCGCCGCTGCGGCGCCGCCTCGGCGTCGTCGCGCGCGACGTTCAGCAGCCAGGCGACGTTGTCCGCGCCGCCGACCTCGGCGATCGCGGAGAACGCGGCGTCGCGGGTGCGGTCGGAGCGGAGCGTCGGGTAGATCGAGCGGAGCAGTGCGGCGTCCTGCGGCGTCGCGTACTGCTGGCCCAACGCCCGTACGGCGACGGCGAGCGCCTCCTCGCCGAGATCGTCGCGGCGCACCGCGCTGCGCAGGTACGCGCGGGCGCGCGGATCGCCCGAGCTGGCGAGCGCCGACATCCCCTCCTTCGACAGCCAGACGTTGCCGGTGGTGCCGGCGAGCGCGACGAGCGTCGGGATCCCGGCGCCGTGATCGAGCGTGCCCAGCGTCCGCACGGCCTGCCGCCGCACCTCGATGTTGTCGTTCTCGTCGCGCGCCACGGCGAGGATCGCGTCGACGACGCGTGGCGGGATGGCCGGCAGCCGGTCCGCGCGGCCGGCATAGCTGAGCGCGCGCGTGCGCGTGTCGCGCGGCAGCGCCGTGTTGCGCGCGATCGCGATGAGCGGCTCGACGGTCGACGCGCTGTCGGCGAGCGTCGCCGGGAAGATCGCGTCGCGCCCCACGCGCCCGTCCGACTTCGCCGCGAGGCTCAGCAGATAGTCGGCCGCCTGCTGCGCCGGGACCGCGCCGAGGTCGGTCACGCCGGGCGACGACGGCACCGGGCCGACGAACGCCTGCACGGCGATGATCTGCCGATCCGCGCGGTCGAGCAGCACGCGCACCGGTCCCGGCGCGCACGGCTCCGTCCGCGCCGTCTCGCCGTACGTCGAGAACGAGCCGGTGAGGTTGCCGGGCGCCGTCTGGATGTACGTGCGCCCGTTGCCGCAGACGCCGGCGCGGGCCGCGAACTGGAACTGCACGTGGCCGGCGGGCGCGCCGTCGACGCGGGCCGCGAGCGGCTGCGCGCCCGACGGTGTCGCGCCGAACGGCGCCGCGGCGAGCGTCCCGACGACGGCGAGGTGCCTAACGATTGCGCGCGGCATGGTCAGGACTGGGAGGCGAGGATGTCGGCGAGCGCCTGGCGGACCTTCGGGTCGTCGCGGCGCGCGGGCTGGCCGAGCAGACGGATCGCGGCGGCGCGGACCTCGGGGTCGGTGCCGCGCTTCGCGATGTCGATGAGACGGTCGGTCGTCTCCGGCTCCTTGCGGCTGCCGAGCCCCGAGACGATCGACATGCGCACCGAGCGCGAGTCCGCCGACTCGAGCAGGCGGTACAGCTCGGCGATCGGCGCCGTCTGCTGCACGCGGGAGATGGCGTACTGCCGCACCGACGACGGCTCGCTCGTGTTGCGCGCGATGCTCAACAGGAACTGCGTCCCGGCGTCGTCGGTGCGGTTGACGGCGCCGACGATCGCGCGGCGAAGCGTCTCGCTCTCGACCTTGCCGTAGAGCGCGCGCCAGTAGTCGAGCGACGCCGATCCGCGGCTGCCGAACGACGAGATGACCGAGCTGCGGAGCCGCTCCGACACGTCGCGCCGCTCGACGAACGAGCGGGCGAGCGCCTGCGCGCGCGGGCTGTCGGTGCCGGCGAGCCACCGCGCGGCCGACGACTGCACGCGCTCGTCGTTCGAGCCGCGCAGCACCTCGTCGATCACGGCGTACGCGGCGTCGGTATCGACGCGGCCCAACGCTTCGAGCGCCGCGGCCTGCGTCTGGTAGTCCGCGTCGTTGCGCGCGGCGCGGGCGAGTGTCGCGATCGCCGCCGCCCCGCCGGTCCGCGCGACGATCGCCAGCGCCTCGCGGCGCACCGGGGCCGAACACTCGTCGCGCGTCGCGAGGACGCGGTCGAGGATCGCGCGTGCGCCCTCGGGGTCCATCTGCGCGAGCGCGCTCAGCGCCTGGATCTTGACGTTGCGCTCCTCGCGATCGCAGACGCGCTGCCCCGTGCTCGCGAGCCGCCGCACGCGATCCGAGGCGTCCGCATCGCCGAGCCGCGCCAGCGCGCCGTCGATGCGCGCCTGCAGCTCGGGGACGTCCTCCCGGCGCGACGCGTCGCCGCACTTCGCGCCGAGCCCGTCGAGCACACGGTACGCGCTGCGCAGGTCGCCCGGCGTGCCGAGGCGGTAGCGCGCGAACGCTTCGTAGTACGCCGCGTCGCAGAAGTAGCGCGTCGCCGGATACTTCGCGCGCACGTCGGCGAAGCGGTCGGCGGCGCCACGGTATTCCTGGCGCGCGAAGAGCGCGTAGGCCGCGCGGTACGCGGAGTCGGCGACGTCGCCCTGATACCAGCGCGCCGGCATCGTCGACGCGAGCGCCGGCGCGTACGCCTTCGACGGCCACGCCTCGGCCCCCGTGAGCGCGCCGAGCGGCGCGAGCGCCATGTGCTGGCCGGGCGGCCCCCACGCCTCGGTGAGCCCGTGCTGGCCGGCCGGCGACGGCGGGAGCGGCGGGAGCGGCGCGGACGCCGGTTCGGCCGGAGCGGCCGGCGCGGCGCGCGGCGGGGTGCGCGGCGCCGCGGGCGTGATCTGCGCGAGCAGCGGCGTCGCGGCCGCGAGGAGGAGGAGGGCGCGAGTGAGCATGGCGGATCGGGGGAACGTCGCGTGAGGCATGAGCGCGTCAGTCGTCGGCGGACGCGGCGGAGACGGCGAGCGTCGCGGGGTTGTCGGCGACGGCGTCGCGCAGTCGGGGGAGCACGTCGCGCTGCTCGAGCGCCTGGTGAAGGAAGTCGACGTCGGTCGAGTCCTGCCGGCCGCGGAGGCGCACGATCTGCGCGAGCACGAGCTCGAGGTCGTCGAACAGCGCGCGCAGCGCCGGGTCGGCCGACGCCGGCGAGTCGAGCAGGAGGCGCGTTTCGAGGAGGAGCGCGTCGGCGCGGGTGAGATACGCCGGGTCGGCGCCCGGCGCGCGGAGCTCGCTCGGCAGCGCGGCGAGCAGCGCCTGGGTGCGGCCGAGGTACTCGCCGGTCGCCACCTGCTCGGCGGAGCGCATGGTCGAGTCGGCGGCGGCGAACGGCGCGACGGCGACGGTGACGGCGGCCGCGACGGCGGCCGGCGCGGCGCCGTTCGACGGCGGACGCGTCGAGACGCGTCCGATCGCGACGCCGATCAGCAGCACGGCGGCGGTGCGGAGCCAGGGGTTCGTGGCCCGCGGGCTCTGCCACCACCGCCGCGCCCCGTGCCCCGGAACGACGTCGCGAACGATGCGGAGCTGTCGTGCAGTGAGGTCGACCGTCTGCGCGGCGCGCCCCTCCGCAGCGAGCGACCGTTCGATCGCGCTCCACATCGCCTCGGTCTGCGGCAGCGTGTCGGGAGCGTTGTAGCTGCGGCGCGCGTCGCGGAGCAGCGCGTCGAGCGTCGAGTCCAGCGCCGCATCGAGTGGATCGGGCTCGTGCCCGTCGTGCGGAGCGTCGTGGGGCGTGGTCATGAGCGAATGTCTCCTTCGAGGTCGCGCAGCGCGTCGCGCAGCTGGGCGCGGGCGACCGACAGCCGGCTCTTGCAGGTGCCGACGGCGATGCCCAACGCGTCGGCGATCTCGACGTGTGTGTAGCCTTCGAGCTCGTGCATGACGAGCGTGGTTCGGTAGATCTCCGGCAGGGCGTCGATCGCCCGGTGCAGCCGGTCGCGCAGCATCGGGTCGACCCGACTCGGCGCGTCGTCGGCGACGAAGGCGTGGGCGTGCGCGCCGGTCAGGCTCGCCTCGTCGATCGACGTCTCGCGGCCGCGGATCCGCTTGACGCGGCGCACCGTGTTCAGCGCGACCGTGACGGTGATGCGGTGCAGCCACGTCGTGAACGCCGCCTCGCCGCGGAAGGTGTCGAGGCGCGACATCGCCTTCACGAACGTGTCCTGCGTGACTTCGTGCGCGAGCTGCCCGTCGCCCGTCAGGCGATGCGCGAGGCGATAGACTCGGCCGACGTGCGCGTCGTACAGCGCGCGGGCGGCGAGCCGGTCGCCGGTGACCACCCGAGCGATGAGGTCGGGGTCGGTCACGCGGTCGGGGGTGAGGAGGGCGAGGGCGGGTCGGGTCACGTTGCGGGGTTAGACGCCGGGTCGGACGATACGGTTGGGTCGCGCGTCGGGGATCGGGGATCGGGCCTCTCGACAGACGCGTGCAGACCGTCGATTCTCCCCGTTCCCGATCCCCGACCCCCGACCGTTCTTCCATGCGCTTCGCCGATGTCCTCCTGACGGCGCTCCGGCAGATCGTGACGAACAAGCTCCGCTCGTTCTTCACGCTGCTCGGCATCATCGTCAGCGTCGGCTTCCTCGTCGCCGTGCTCGCGGTGATCCAGGGGATGAACGCGTACGTGCAGGAGAACATCGCCGACGCGATGGTCGGGTCGAACGCGTTCCAGGTGCGCCGCACGCCGCTCAACTTCGCGCTCATCGACGACGCCGAGTGGCGGCGGATGCAGCGGCGGCCGAAGGTGTCGGACGCGGACGCCGCGGCGGTCATGGCGGCGCTCCCCGACGCCGAGGCGATCGGGATCACCTCGGGGTGGCCGACGCCACAGAGCGATGTCGTCTGGGGCGACCGGACGCTCGGCAGCGTGCTCGTGTTCGGCGTCACGCCGCCGTACCAGACCGTGATGGAGTATCGCTTCGATCGGGGCGAGCCGCTGAGCGAGATCGACGTGCGGGCGCGGCGCGCGGTCGTCGTGCTCGGCGCCGACGTCGCCACGAAGCTGTTCGACGGCGTCGACCCGGTGGGACGCACGGTGCGCGTGCGCGGCATCCCGTTCACGGTCATCGGCACCGTCGCGCCGAAAGGCCAGGTGCTGGGGCAGAGCTTCGACGGCTTCGTGATGATGCCGATCACGACGTTCGAGTCGCTCTACGGCCGGCGGCAGACGACGAGCGTGTCGGTGAAGATGCGGCAGCCGGCGGAGATCGTGCCGGCGATGGGACGGGCACGGGAAGCGATGCGGCTGTCGCACCGGCTGCGCCCGACCGAGAGCGACGACTTCACCGTCGAGACGGCGGACGCGCTCGTGAACTTCTGGAAGCAGCTCACGCAGGTCCTGTTCAGCGTCATCCCGGCCATGGTCGCGATCGGGATCGTCGTCGGCGGCATCGTCATCATGAACATCATGCTCATGACCGTGCGCGAGCGGACGCACGAGATCGGCATCCGCAAATCGTTAGGCGCCACGCGCCGCGACATCGCCCGCCAGTTCCTCGCCGAGTCGACGGCGCTCGCGACGCTCGGCGGGGCGATCGGCGCGGGGAGCGGCTGGGGGCTCGCGACGGTGGTGGCGCTCGCGTCGCCGCTGCCGGCGCGCGTGACGGCGTGGTCGATCGTGCTCGCGCTCGCCCTCGGCGCCGGCGTCGGCGTGCTGTTCGGCGTCTACCCCGCCGTGCGCGCCGCGCGGCTCGACCCCATCCGCGCGATGCGGGCGGAGTGAGCCGATGAGACGCCTCGCCGTCGGCGAGAACGTCGCCGTCGCGATCGCCGCGCTCCGGCAGTCGAAGGGGCGCAGCGCGCTCACGATCCTCGGCGTCGTCATCGGGGTGTCGACGGTGATGGCGATGGCGTCGATCGTGAGCGGGGTGCAGCGGCAGATCGTCAACACGATCGAGATCGCCGGCCCGACGACGTTCTACGTGATGAAGGTGTTCTCGACGACGCCGCTCAACCCGGAGAACCTGCCGGTGTGGGTGCGCATCCGCCCCGACCTCGCCGTGCGCGAGGCGGACCGCATCGCGGCGCTCCCCGAGATCCGGTACGCGGGGCTGTGGGCGCAGATCGTGAACCGCGTCGAGTACGCCGGCGAGCGCACGAACGTCGGCACGATCTTCGGCGCCGACGAGCGCTACTCGGAGATCAACGGCGGGGAGCTCGTGCGCGGGCGCTGGTTCACGCGCACCGAAGTCCGCGTCGGCGAGTCGGTCGTCGTGCTCGACGCGGACGCGGCGACCAAGCTGTTCGGCGCCGTCGAACCGCTCGACAAGTCGGTGCGCGTCGGCGGACGTCCGGCGCGCGTCGTCGGCATCTACCAGCCGGCGCAGAACATCTTCCAGCCGCCGGGGCAGAAGGTGCACGCGATCGTGCCGTACCGCATGCTCGACCGCCAACTCGCGATCGACAAGACCAACAGTCTGTTCATCCCCGTGAAGCCGCGCCCCGGCGTGACGGTGAGCGACGCGCAGAGCGCGGTGACGGTCGCGATGCGCGAGCTGCGCGGCCTCCGCCCCGGCGACGGCGACACGTTCGACTACATCACGCAGGAGCAGATCCTCGACACGTTCGGGAAGATCACGGGGATCTTCTTCCTCGTGATGCTCGTGCTGTCGAGCGTCGCGCTGATGGTCGGCGGCATCGGCGTGATGGCGGTGATGATGATCTCGGTCACCGACCGCACGCGCGAGATCGGCATCCGGAAGGCGTGCGGCGCGACTCGGCGCGACATCATGCTGCAATTCCTGATGGAGGCGGCGACGCTCACCGGGATCGGCGGGGCGTGCGGGATCGTCGTCGGGCTGCTCGTCGGCGTCGTCGCGAACAGGGCGATGAGCATCCAGTCGACGCCGCCGGTCGGCCTCACGCTGCTCGCGGTCGCCGTCTCGGTCGGGATCGGGCTCGTCTTCGGGCTGCTCCCGGCGCGGCGCGCGGCGCGGTTGGATCCCATCGAGGCGCTACGTTACGAGTGACCCGTCACCCCGTCTCACGGAGCACACCGTCATGGGAGCCACCGCTGCCATGATCGCGGCGCAGGCCGCGATCACCGCGCAGGCCACGAAAGCCTCGGGCGCGATCGTCGACATCGAGCCGAGCGAGTTCGCGCGCATCCTCGGGCAGGTGCGGGAGCCGCTCGTGATCGTCGCGCAGGGCGGCGTGTTCACGAAGCACTACCGGTACCTGATCAGCTACAAGGGGTTCGTGTTCCACACGAAGACCGAGGAGCTGCTGGTGCTGCCGGCCGGGTGCGACATCGTGCAGGCGAAGGACGTCTGGATCCCGGACTGAGCGACGGCGACGGCGCGAGCGGGGTACGGGGTCGCGGCACAGATTGCACCGCATGTCCGACGCCGACCCGCTCGCCCCGTTCCACCCGCTCGTCGCCCGCTGGTTCACGGAGACGTTAGGCACCCCCTCCGCGCCCCAGCGCGCCGGCTGGCCGGCCATCGCGAACGGCGACGACACGCTGATCCTCGCCCCGACCGGGACCGGCAAGACGCTCTCGGCGTTCCTCTGGGAGCTGAACGCGCTCATCGTCGACGGGCAGCGCGGGCCGCTGCCGAACGCGGTCCACCTGCTCTACGTCTCGCCGCTCAAGGCGCTGAACAACGACGTGCAGCGCAACCTCGAGACGCCGCTCGCGGAGTTGAAGGAGCGCTTCTGGGCGGCGGGCGAGCCGTTTCCCGAGATCCGCGTCGCCGTGCGCACCGGCGACACGCCGCGCACCGAGCGCGCGCGGATGCTGCGCCGGAACCCGCACGTCCTCATCACGACGCCGGAGTCGCTGCACATCCTGCTGACGAGCGTGCGCGGCCGGACGATGTTCACGCACCTCCGCGCCGTCATCGTCGACGAGATCCACGCCGTCGCCGGCACGAAACGCGGCGCCCACCTGGCACTCACCCTCGAACGGCTCGGCACCCTCGCCGCCGACGCGCGCGAGCGCGTGACACCGCAGCGGATCGGGCTCTCCGCCACGCAGAAGCCGCTCGACGAGATCGCGCGGTTCCTCGGCGGGTGCGACGCGCCGGCGGCGGACGGCGCCCCGCGCTATCGCCCCGTCACGATCGTCGACTGCGGGCTCGTCAAGCGCATGGAGACCGAGGTCGTCTCGCCCGTCGAGGACCTCGCGCACGTCGACGGCACGATCTGG
Organism: uncultured Gemmatimonadaceae bacterium; assembly: GCA_963843845.1. Lineage (GTDB taxonomy): Bacteria > Gemmatimonadota > Gemmatimonadetes > Gemmatimonadales > Gemmatimonadaceae > Gemmatirosa. The sequence goes on from CAWJMB010000004.1 coordinate 10,533, forward strand.
CTCGCCGTCGCGCCGCTCGTGCTGCGACAGATCCGCGCGGCGCGCACGACGCTCGTCTTCGTGAACAACCGCGGGCAGGCGGAGCGGATGGCGGCGCGCGTCAATCAGCTCGCGGGCGAGGAGACGGCGCTGCCGTATCACGGGTCGCTGTCGCGCGAACGGCGGCTCCTGCTCGAGGAGCGGCTCAAGCGCGGCGAGCTCGCGCGCCGTCGTCACGACGAGCTCCCTCGAGCTCGGGCATCGACGTCGGCTCGGTCGACCTCGTCGTGCAGCTGCAGAGCCCGAAGCGCGTGAGCGCGGCGCTGCAGCGCGTCGGGCGCGCCGGACACACGTTGGGCGCGGTGAGCCGCGGCGTGTTCGTGCCGACGTTCCGCGACGACGCGCTCGAGGAGCTCGCGATCCTCGCCGCGATGCGCGACGGCGACGTCGAGCCGACGCGCGTCGTGCAGAACGCGCTCGACGTGCTCGCCCAGCTGATCGTCGCGATGGTCGCCTCCGACGAGCCAGTGGACGGCGACGGCGCTCTACGACTTCGTGCGCCGCGCCTACCCGTACCACGCGCTCACCCGAGGCGCGTTCGACGAGACGCTCGCGATGCTCGCCGGCAAGTACCCGAGCGACGTCGCCGCGGAGCTCGACGCGCGCGTGCACTGGGACCGCGTCTCCGACCTGCTCACGCCGGCGCGCGCGTCGCGCCTCGTCGCCACGATCTCCGGCGGCACGATCCCCGACCGCGGGCTCTACACGGTCAACCTTCCCGACAAGACGCGGCTCGGCGAGCTGGACGAGGAGTTCGTGCACGAGTCGCGCGTCGGCGACGCGTTCCAGCTCGGCAGCTCGACGTGGCGCATCGCGTCGATCGAGCACGACCGCGTCGTCGTGACGCCGGCGCCCGGCGCGGCGGCGCGGATGCCGTTCTGGCACGGCGAGTTCATGGCGCGCTCGCTGCACCTGACGCCGCGCGTCGGGGCGCTGCGCCGCACGCTGAACGAGGCGACGACGATCGACGCCCTCGACGCGATCGCCGCCGAGTACCGCGCCGACCGGCAGACGGTGCAGTCGCTCGCCGAGTACGTGCAGGCGGAGCGCGAGATCCTCGGCGTGCTGCCGGACGATCGGCAGCTCGTGCTCGAGCACTTTCGCGACGAGGCGGGGGCGGTGCGCATGGTGCTGCACGCGCCGTTCGGCGGGCGCGTGAACGCGCCGTGGGGGATGGCGCTCGCGCGGCGGCTGCGCGAACGGTTGGGCACCGACGTGCAGGTCCAGACGACCGACGACGGGATCATGCTGCGCCTGCCCGACCTCGGCATGGATCCGCCGACGGACGTCGTGCGATCGACAGGCGCCGTGGAGATCGAGCGGCTGCTCCTCGAGGAGGTCGGCGGGTCGTCGCTCTTCGGCGCGCGCTTCCGCATGAACGCGGCGCGCGCGCTGCTCCTGCCGCGCGGCAACCCGCGCCGCCGCATGCCGCTCTGGCTCCAGCGCCTCAAGGCGGCGGACCTGCTGCAGGCGGTGCGGCCGTACCCGTCGTTCCCGATCGTCGTCGAGACGTATCGCGACGTGCTGCAGGACGCCTTCGACCTCGACGGGCTGCGCGACGTCGTCGGCCGCGTGGCGAGCGGAGCGCTGGGCATGCGCGTGGTGCAGACCGAGGGCCCGTCGCCGTTCGCCGCGTCGCTCCAGTTCGGCTTCGTCATCGACTGGCTGTACGCCGACGACACGCCGCGCGCCGAGCAGCGCGCGGCGCTGCTGTCGCTCGACCGCGCGCTGCTCGACGAGCTGATGGGCGGCCGAGGGGGCCGACGAGTCGACGCTCGCCGTGCTCGACGAGGTGCTCGCGCGCCGACGCGGCACCGCGCCCGGCCGTCAGGCGCGCGACGCCGACGAGCTCGCGGTGCTCGTCGACCGCGCGGGCGACGTGACGCGCGCCGAGCTCGCGGCGCGCGTGGCGCCGCCGCACGAGTGGACGCGCGGCGATCCGCTGGCGGCGTTGCAGGCGAGCGGGCGGCTCGGTGGAGCCGTGACCGTACCGATCGGGGGATCGGGGATCCCGCGCACGTCGCCTCCTCCTCGTCGACGCCTACGCGCGCTACGCCTCCGCGTTCGGCGCCGGGTCGTTGGGCGGCGGCGCGCAGGTGCCTGCACCGCTCCGCGCCGCCGCGCTCACGCCGAACGCGGCGCGTCGAGACGTGCTCGCGCGCTTCGTCGCGCTCGCCGGGCCGGTGAGCGTCGACGACATCCAGCGCGCGCTACGGATTCTCCGCGCCGTGGATCGAGCGTCGCCTCGCGGAGATGGAGCGTGCCGGACATCCTCGTCCGCGGCAGCTTCGGCGCCGACCGTGCGACCGTTCGCTGGTGCTCGCGCCGGCTGCTCGAGCAGGCGCGGCGGCGCGAGCTGGCGCAGGCGCGCCGGCAGATCGAGGCCGTCGACCTCCCGGCGTTCGCGTGGTTCCTGCAGCGGTGGCAGCACGTCGCAGCCGACACGCGCGTCGACGACGCCGAGCCGGTGGTCGATCAACTGCTCGGCCTCGCCCGCCCCGCGGCGGCGTGGGAGCGCGACTATCTCCCGGCGCGCGTGGAGCGATACGCGCCGTCGATGCTGACGCGGCTCACGTCCGGCGGAGGGATCGTGTGGGCGGTCGACCCGTCGTCGGAGCGACTGCGCTTCTTCGCGCGCGGCACGGGCCGGCTCTGGCTTCCGCCCGTCGTCCCGGCCGACGCACCGGGCGCCTCGACCGCCGCGCCGAGCGACGCCGCGCGCCAGGTCCACGACGTGCTCCGCGCCCAGGGGGCCTCGTTCACGCTGGACCTCGCGATCGCCACCTCGTTAGGCACCCGGCGCGTGCGCGACGCGCTCCGCGAGCTGGTGACGGCGGGGCTCGTCACGAACGACACCGTCGGAGTCGATGCGCGACGTGCTGCGCTGGACGCCGGTCTTCGCGAATCGCCGCGACGACACGCCCGACCCCGCGCGCTGGCTCCCGGCCGACTTCACGCCGTCGCGCCCGGTCGTGCAGCGGCGCGTGAACCCGCGGTCGCTCGCGCGCTGGAAACGACCCGACCGACCCGACGGAGCCGCGAGCTGGGGCGGCCGGTGGTCGCTCGTGCACACGCCCGGTGTGTTGGGCACCACGATGGACGCCGACGACGGCCCGTCGGACGCCGAGCTCGTCGCGCGGCAGTGGCTCGCGCGCTACGGGATCGTGAGCCGCGACTGGTGGCGGCGCGAGCGGCCGGCGGTGCCGTGGCGCGCGATCTATCACGAGCTGAAGCGGCTCGAGTTCCGCGGCGAGGTGCGGCGCGGGTACTTCGTCGCCGGGCTCGCCGGGGCGCAGTTCGCGCTTCCCGAGGCGGTCGAGCTGCTGCGCGCGCCGAGCGGGTCGCCAGACGCCGCGGCGCCGGTCGTGCTCACGACGTCCGATCCGTCGAACGTCTACACGCTGCCGCTCGCGGCCGGCGCCCGGTCGGCTGGCTCGGCGCACCCCTCGCCCGACCCGCTCGCCCGCCCGCGCGGCACCGGCGCGCTGCTCGTCACCGTCGCCGGCCGCGTCGTCGCGACCGCCGAGGGGCGCGGAACGCGGCTGCGCGTGCGCGACGCGGCGGGGGAGGAGGTCGTGCGCGCCGCGGTGCGCGCCCTCGTCGAGCGCCTCGTCGCGCCGAACGAGCGCGGGCGGCGGCACGACGTCACGATCGAGACGATCGACGGCGTGGCGGCCTCGGCGTCGCGCCGGAGCGACCTGCTGCGCGAGGCGGGGTTCCGCGCGTTAGGCACCTCGATGCGCCACTACGCGCGCGTCTGACGCGCGGCCGACGCGTTTGACGAATGCGTTCCCCGACCGTATTCGACTACGTCTGACGACCGCACCGAACGCCCATTCGTGTCGACCGACCGACCGCCCTACCTTCCCCGCTCCGGCGACGTGCTCGTCGCGCTGCCGCACACGCTGACCCACGCGACGCGGACGCTGTTCGAGACGCGCGCGCGGAGCGCGCTCCCGGTCGGCGCGGCGCCCGGCCTCGGCCCGCGGCTCGTGCTCGACGCGCGCGGCTGCGCGATCATCGACGACGCGGGGCTCGCGACGGTGCGCGCGGTGCGCCGCGCGGCGGCCGCGGCCGGCGTCGACGTCGTCGTCGTCGACGCGGCGCCGGCGCTCGCCGGGTGGCTCACGAGCGGGCCGGAGGCGCCGATGTCGCTCGAGTTCAGGGAGGAGGCGAGCGCTGCTCCCGACTCGGCGCCGGACGACACCGGGATCCTCCGACTCGACGACGCGGCGCGGGCGCGGCTGGCCCGGCGGAGACGGCCGAGAGAATAGCCGCGTCCGTTTTTGGTGCGCCGACGCGGCTCCGAGAGGCGAGGCAGGTGTATAGCATGTACCGCATCCGCGGTCCCACTCACCTCGCTTTCGAGCACGACATGCGATCTTTCTCTCGTTGGCTCTCCGCGGCCCTCGTGGCCGCGGGCGGCGCCGCGTCGCTCGCCGGCGCGCAACAGGCGCAGCCGCCGCGCAAGGACCCCGCCCTGACCGCCCGCGGCGTCGGCGACACGTCGATCTTCGCGCCGTTCGAGTATCCGACGGCGAACGAGTTCCGCTCCGGCGCCGGGCGTCCCGGGCGGCGCTACTGGCAGAACCGCGCCGACTACACGCTGCACGCCACGCTCGACACGGCAGCCAAGTCGCTCGCCGGGTCGATGACGCTCAGGTACACGAACAACTCGCCGGACACGCTGACCTACGTGTGGATGCAGGTCGAGCAGAACGCCTTCCGCGGCGGGTCGCTGAACACGCTCGTCTTCGCTCCCGACTCGCGCTTCGGGTCGCGCGACTTCGAAGGCGGCACCGTGTTCGACCGCTTCGAGCAGCGACCGACGACGGGAGCGACGTCGCGAGCGCAGCGCGGGATCGCCCTGAAGACGCGCGTCGACGGCACCGTCATGCGCGTCGACCTCGCGCAGCCGCTCGCGCCCGGCGGGTCGGCGACGTTCGACGTCGCGTGGCACTTCCTCGTTCCCGAGCACGGCGCCGACCGCATGGGGCGCGACGGTGCGCTCTACGAGCTCGCGCAGTGGTACCCGCGCATGGCCGTCTACGACGACATCCGCGGCTGGAACACCGAGCCGTACCTCGGCCAGGGCGAGTTCTACCTCGACTTCGGCGACTACGACCTGAGCGTCACCGTGCCGGCGGGCTACATCGTCGCCGCGACCGGCGCGCTCGTGAACGCCGCCGAGGTGCTGCCCGCCGCGCAGGTGCGGCGACTCGCGCAGGCCGTGAAGTCCGACACGCCGATCCACATCGTCACGCAGGCCGAGCTGCAGAGCGGCGCCGCGCGCCCGCGGAAGACCGGGATGTTGACGTGGCGCTTCCGAGCCGAAGAACGTGCGCGACGCCGTGTTCGCCGCGAGCCCCGACTACCTGTGGGACGCGTCGGGCTACAAGGGCATCCTCGCGATGGCCTACTACCGGCCGAGCGCGATCGAGACGTGGAAGGACGCGGCCGACATGTCGCGCACGTCGGTGCAGGAATACTCCGAGCGGTGGTTCCCCTACCCCTGGCCGCACGTCTCGGCCGTCGAGGGACCGATCAGCGGGATGGAGTATCCGATGATCGCGATGGAGAACAAGAGCGCCGACAAGTACGACCTGTACAACGTCGTCACGCACGAGATCGGGCACATGTGGTACCCGATGATCGTCGCCTCGAACGAGCGCGTGCACATGTGGCAGGACGAAGGGCTTCAACACCTTCATCAACTACTTCGCCGAGGCGAAGCGCTACCCCGAGAAGGGGAGCTACGCCGACGCGTGTCGCGGAGAACCGCCGGCTGGTCGAGCAGTACATGATGCGCGACCTCGACGAGCCGCTCGAGATCAACCCCGACCGCATCAACCCGCAGCTGCTCGGCGAGAACGCGTACGTGAAGACGGCGGTCGGGCTCGCGCTGCTGCGCGACGAGATCCTCGGGCCGCAGGTGTTCGACGAGGCGTTCCGCGCGTACACCGCGGCGTGGGCGTACAAGCACCCGGCGCCGGCCGACTTCTTCCGCACGATGGAGAACGCGAGCGGGAAGCGCCTCGACTGGTTCTGGCGCGGGTGGTTCACCGAGAACCCGCACTTCGATCAGCGGGTCGATACGGTCGTGACGCGCCAGCGCGGCGACACGCTCGACGTGGCGGTGCAGTTCGGCAACGCCGCGCGCGGCGTGCTCCCGATCCACGCCCGCTTCACGTTCACCGACGGCACGACGCAGACCTTCGACTACCCGGCCGAGGTGTGGAGCACGAACACGTCGCGCTACGTGCGGCGGTACGCGTTCGCCGGCAAGACGCTGGCGAAGGTCGAACTCGATCCGGAGCTGCGGCTCGTGGACGTCGAACCGCGCGAACAACGTCTGGACGCCGAAGTCGGCGATGTAGCACGCACCGCCGTTCCTCGTCCGCGTACCCGGCCCCGCATCGCCGCGGCTCGTTCCCCATTCGACCGCGGTGCCACTGCGGCTGAACGGCGGTGATCCGGAGCCGAGCATGCGGACGAGGTGGGGCGGAGATGGGGGGCGCGCGCGCCCGGCGCCCGCGGCGTGCGGTGAGCCGCGGTGCGGGTCGGACGCGAAACGGCGGAAGCGGCAGGTGCCCTTCCGCCGTTTCGCGTCCGCCGCTTACGTCCGACCGACCCTGTCCGCCGCATCCCCTCCCCCCTCGGTCCCGATGGTTCCTCGCCCACGCCGCCGCGTCGCGCTTCCCGCCCTCGTCCTCGCTGCCGGCACACTCGCCGCGCAGGCGCTCACCGCGCAGGCGCTCGCCGCGCAGGCGCCGTCCGCGCCCCCGGCGAACCGCGCGAACTGGACGCTCGCGAACCGCTTCTCGCCGCAGTCGCTCCGTTCCACGCTCTACACCAACGGCGTCACGCCGCGCTGGCTCGGGAAGTCGGACACGCTGTGGTACAACTGGCGCGACCGCACCGGCTCGCGGTTCTGGCTCGTCGTCCCGACGGCGACCGGCACGGCGACGAAGCGCCCGCTGTTCGACCGCGAGCTGCTCGCCGCCCGGCTCTCCGAGACGTCCCGACGTCCGATCGATCCGAACAACCTGCCGTTCACGACGCTCACCTTTCTCAAGGACCACCGGTCGTTCCGCTTCACCGTCGACTCGACGCGCTACGAGTGGTCGCTCGCGACGCAGACGCTGAGATCGTTGGGCAGGCCGCCGCGCGGCGACGCGCCGGCCGACGAGGAGCGCGAGGTGGGCCGCACCAACACCGGCGGCGGCGGCGGGGCCGGCGGGCGCGGGCGCGATTTCCGCAACTGGGCGCCGGACAGCAGCGCGTTCGCGTTCGCGCAGAGCGCACAACCTGTTCGTCGTCGACGCGAAGACGAGGCGACACGACGCAGGTCACGACGACGGCGCGCTCGACTACTCGTTCGGCTTCCGCGACACGACCGAGAACCGCCGGCAGCTCGACCGACTCGCGCAGAACGGCGGGCAGCAGGACGACGGCGGCGGGGGCGATCAGGTCGACGCCGACGACGCGAATTCGCGCGACCCGCGCGTGCGCCCGAACGTGACGTGGTCGCCCGACTCGAAGGCGTTCTCGATCGTGCGACAGGACCAGCGCAAGGTCGAAGTGAGCTGTACCTCGTCAACGTGCTGGCCGAGCCGCGGCCCGTGCTGCTGCACTATCGGTACGCGATGCCCGGCGAGGAGAACGTCGCGCAGAGCGAGCTGTGGGTGTACCGACGCGGCGAGCGCGCGGCGAAGCAGCTCGCCGTCGGGCGCTGAAGCGACCAGCGCATCATGGACGTGCACTGGCCGGTCGAGCGGCGACCAGGTGCGCCTCGTGCGCCGCGACCGTCCGCAGCGCAACCTCGAGCTCGTCGAGGTCGACGTCGCGACCGGCGCCGTGAAGACGCTGCTCGCCGAGTCGATCGAGAACGCGTCGCTCGACCCGCAGCCGGTGCGCTACCTGAAGCCCGGCGGCGACATGCTCTGGTGGTCGGAGCGCTCCGGCTGGGGGCACTGCTACCTCTACGACTTCGACGGCGGCGCCGCGCCCAAGCGCGCGCTGACGAGCGGTGCGTGGCACGCCGACGCGATCGTCGCGGCTCGACTCCGTGCGCGGGGTCGCGTGGTTCACCGGCAACGGCCGCGAGGCCGGCGAGAACCCGTACTACCACCACCTCTACCGCGTGAACGCTCGACGGCGCCGGCCTCGACGCTGCTCGATGCCGGCAACTTCACGCACACGTCGACGATGGCGCCGTCGAAGCGCTACATCGTCGACAACTACTCACGCGTCGACGCCCCGACGAAGTCGGTGCTGCGCGACGCGACGACCGGGCGCGTCGTCATGCGCGCTCGAGGAGACCGACGTCTCGCGCCTGAAGGAGCTGGGGTGGAAGCCGCCCGAGACGTTCGTCGTGAAGGCCGCCGACGGCGTCACCGACATCTACGGCAACATGTGGAAGCCGTTCGACTTCGACTCGACGCAGAAGTATCCGATCATCGCGAACGTCTATCCCGGCCCGCAGACCGAGTCGGTCACCTTCCCCTTCTCGCCGTCGAACACGCCGCAGCAGCTCGCGCAGCTCGGCTTCATCGTCATCCAGATCGGCAACCGCGGCGGCAGTCCGCAGCGCTCGCTCGCCTACCACCGCTACGGCTACTACAACCTTCGCGACTACGCGCTCGCCGACAAGAAGGCCGGCATCGAGCAGCTCGCCGCGCGGCACCCGTACATCGACATCGACCGCGTCGGCATCTACGGGCACTCCGGCGGCGGCTTCCTCACCGCCGCGGCGCTCATGCTCCCGCCGTACAACGACTTCTTCAAGGTCGGCGTGGTCGGAGTCGGGCAATCACGACAACAACATCTACAACCAGAACTGGAGCGAGTGGAACCACGGCCTGCGCGTGATGGCCGCGAAGCCGGTCGACAGTGCGCGCGCGGGGCGCGGGGCGGGGGCCGGCGGCGCACGCAGCCCCGGCACGTCGTCGGTGCCGACCGGTCGAGCCGCGGCGACCGACACGTCGACGTCGATGATGGACACGACGCGCTACGAGATCCGCATCCCGACGAACGAGCGAGCTGGCGGCGAACCTGAAGGGAAGCCTCATGCTCACGACGGGGGACCTGGACAACAACGTGCACCCCGGCGGCACGATCCGCCTCGCGAACGCGCTCATCAAGGCGAACAAGCGGTTCGATTTTCTCATCGTGCCGGGGCAGCCGCACTCGTACCGCGACATGGTGAACTACACGAACCGGCGGATGCTCGAGTATTTCGCGGAGCGACTGCTGGGCGACCGGTATCAGGGAGCGGCCTTCCAGCCCTGAGCGGGCGTCGCTCGTGTCCGCGTCGGACCCGGCGGCTGGCGACTGAACTTCCGGCGGGGTGGAGACGAGACCTCAGTCCGTCTCCCCCACGCCCTCGCCACGCCCCCTCCCCGCCGGTCGCACTCGATGCAGATCTCCCAACACCGCTGGACCCGCGATACGGGCTGGGTCCCACCGCTCCCCGCCCCCTCGGCCCCGGCCGACGGCGGCTCCCAGCTCGTGCTCACGTTCGGGCCACGGCCGGTCGACCCGGCGGCCGCGCCGGGGGACGCGACCCGCGACGCGGCGCTCGGGGCGGCATTCCCGCACGCGCTCCACGTCTTCTGCTCCGGCGGTGGCCAGATCGCCGCCACCGAGGTGCTCGACGACGCCACGGTCGTCTCCGCCATCACCTTCGACCGGACGGCGGTGCGTGGGGTGCACGCGCAGCACACCGGCGACGAGGACAGCGCGGCGGTCGGCGCGCGCCTCGCCGCCCTCCTCCCGGCGGCGGGGCTGCGGCACGTGCTCGTGTTCTCCGACGGACTCCGCGTGAACGGCAGCGCGCTCGTGCGCGGCCTCGCCGACTCGCTGCACGGCGTCGCGATCACGGGCGGTCTCGCGGCCGACGACGACCGGTTCGAGGCCACGCTCGTGAGCCTCGGGGTCGGGGGCCCGGGCGTCGCGGCCCCGGGCGGTGTCGCGGCCGTCGGCTTCTACGGCGATGCGCTCCGCGTCGGCACCGGCACGCTCGGCGGGTGGGACATGTTCGGCCCGGACCGGCTCGTGACGCGGAGCGAGGACAACGTGCTCTACGAGCTCGACGGCGAGCCTGCGCTCGCGCTCTACAAGCGCTACCTCGGCCCCTTCGCCGAACAGCTGCCGGCGAGCGCGCTCCTCTTCCCGCTCAGCCTCCGCACGACCCGCGACGCGTCCTGCGGCGACGCGGGCGTCGTGCGCACGATCCTCGGCGTCGACGAGGCGGCGGGCAGCATGACGTTCGCCGGCGACATCCCGCAGGGCACCTACGCCCGCCTCATGAAGGCGAACATGGACCGCCTGATCGACGGCGCGACCGGCGCCGCACAGTCGGCGGCGGCGAGCGGTCCGGAGCCGCTCGCGGCGAACGACGCGTCCGGCGACGTGTCGGCGGCGCGCTTCGCCCTCCTCGTGAGCTGCGTCGGGCGCCGGTGGGTGCTGAAGCATCGCGTCGAGGAGGAGCTCGAAGGCGCGCAGGAGGTGCTCGGCCCGAGGACGACGCTCGCCGGCTTCTACTCGTACGGCGAGATCTCCTCGGCCACGCCGCACGCGCGCTGCGAGCTGCACAACCAGACCATGACCATCACGACCCTCAGCGAAGCCGCATGACCGTCGGGGGAATGGGCGGGGCGACCTCGGTCCACCCGCTGCTCGCGCGCCAGCTCCGGCGCTATCTCGCCGGTGGCGCGGACCCCGCCCTCCGGCCGCTGCTCGCCGCCGTGCACGCCGCGTACGAGGCGACCGACCACGAGCGGGCGCTGCTCGAGCATTCGCTCGACACGGTGTCGCAGGAGCTCGCCGAACGCTACGCGCGGCTCCAGGACTCCGCGTCGCTGCTGCGCGCCACGCTCGAGGCGACGGCGGACGGGATCCTCGTCGTCGACCTCGCCGGGCGCGTGACGAGCTGCAACCAGCGCTTCTGCGAGCTGTGGGCGCTCGACGGCCCCGACGCGATCGTCGGGGCGAACGGTGCCGCGGTGCTCGCCGAGGTCCTCGCGCGCGCGGGGCGCGGCGACACCGGCAGCGACCCGCTCCCCGGGCCCGACGCGGAGATCACGGGGCTGCTCGCCGTCGCCGACGGGCGGATCCTCGAACGCACCTCGCGGCCGCAGCGCGTCGACGGCGCCGTCGTCGGCCGCGTGTGGTGCTTCCGCGACGTGACGCAGCGCGTCGTGCTCGAGGAGCGGCTCGCTCACCAGGCGTTCCACGACGATCTCACCGGTCTCGCGAACCGCGCCCGCCTTCGCCAGCGACTCGACGCTGCGCTCCTCCGCGCCGCGGGGTGCGAGGAGCACGTCGCCGTGCTGCTGCTCGACCTCGACGGCTTCAAGGCGGTGAACGACTCGCTGGGCCACGCGACCGGCGACGAGCTGCTCGCGCTCGTCGCGAAGCGGCTGTTGAACGCGACGCGCGGCTGCGACACCGTGGCGCGCCTCGGTGGCGACGAGTTCGCCGTGCTCCTCGAGCACGTCGCCTCCGACGGCGAGGTGACCGTGGTCGCCGAGCGCGCGCTCGCGGCGCTCCGCGCGCCGTTCGTGCTCGGCGGGACGACGACCACGGTCGGCACGAGCATCGGCATCGCGCGCGGCGAGACCGCGGCGAGCGCCGACGTGTCGGGGCGCGCGCTCTCGCCGGCCGACGTGCTGCTGCGCAACGCGGACCTCGCGCTCTATCACGCGAAGGCGCACGGCCGCGGGCGGCACGAGCGGTTCGACCCGGCGATGCACGCCGCGGCGCTCGGGCGCATCACGCTCGAGTCGGCGCTGCGCGAGGCGCTCGCGCGCGAGGAGTTCTGCCTGCACTACCAGCCGATCGTCGACCTCGACACGCGGCGCACGGTCGGCGCGGAGGCGCTCGTGCGCTGGCACCACCCCGAGCGCGGACTCGTCGCGCCGGCGCAGTTCATCCCGGTGGCCGAGGAGACGGGCCTCATCGTGCCGTTAGGCCGCTGGGTGCTCGTCGAGGCGTGCCGCCAGGCGGCCGCGTGGGCCGCGACGTCGGGGCACGACCCGTACGTCACCGTGAACGTCTCCACGCGCCAGCTGCGCGACGACGCGTTCGTGCACCACGTGCGCGACGCGCTCGAGTCGGCGGGGCTCCCCCCGTCGCGGCTCGTGCTCGAGCTGACCGAGAGCGCCGTGATCGACCAGCCCGACGTGGCCTTCGAGCGGCTCTCCGCGCTCAAGGCGCTCGGCGTGCAGCTCGCCGTCGACGACTTCGGCACCGGCTACTCCGCGCTCAGCTACCTGCAGCACTTCCCGTTCGACGTCCTGAAGATCGACAAGACGTTCGTCGACCACGTGACGCAGGGCGGCTCGCACGCCGCGCTCGCCTCGGCGATCGTCGCACTCGGCGAGGCGCTCGCGCTCCGCACGGTCGCCGAGGGGGTGGAGTACCCGGGGCAGCAGGTCGCGCTCCGGGCGATGGGATGCCACTTCGGCCAGGGCTACCACTTCGCCCGCCCCCTCCCCGCCGACGCCATGGAGCGCCTCCTCGCCACGGAGGAGCACGCGGCGGCCGCCCGTCAGGTCGCCGCCTGACGGCCGGCCGCCGCGTGCGGCCGCGTCACATGGGCTCGTCCGCCGACGGGCCGTAGATCGACGGCACCGGGATGTCGAGCAGCCGCAGGTAGACGCTGAGCTGCCCGCGGTGGTGCGCGAGGTGGCTGATGCCGAGCGTACGGATCGCGGCCGCCTTCGGCTGCCGCATGATCACGTGCTCGCCGCGCCGGAACGTCCACGTGCGCAGCCACGCCTCGTCGGTCGTCCGCGCCATCGCGTCGCGCAGCTTCGCCGTCAGGTCGTCGAAGAGGCGCAGCACGTCGTCGCGCGTGGCCGCCTTCGCCGGCGCCATCGCGTTCCCGCCGCCGGCGGTCGGGTCGAACTCGTCGGCCGAGAGCACGCTCAGGAGGAGACCCGGCACCTGCGCGACGTGCGTCGCGAGCTTGCCGATCGGCATCGACTTCGCGTGCGGCGTCCAGTCGAACCGGTCGTCGGGCACTCGCTCGAGCACTCGGCGCGTGCGTGCCATCTCGTGGTCGAAGTCGCCGAGGGCGAGCTGCTGCATCGACGGGGAAGCGTTAGGCGCGGTCATGGGCTGTGGAGAGAATGAGAGGGGATGCCTCGGATGCTTCGGCATCCTAAATACATTCCCGTGAACGTCCTCGCACCCCCACCTCCCAACTCGTGACGATGCGCTTCTTCTCCGCGCTCATCTTCCTGCCGATCGCTCTCACCGCGCAGCAGCCGGTCACGAAGGACGGCCGCCCGCTCGTCGGCTACACGCCGGCGAACGCCGCGCGCGAGCGGGCCGCCGAGGGCGCGGCGATCGCGCGCCCCGACGCGAGTCGCGCCCGCACGCACTCGAAGGCGCTCTCCGCGGAGACGCACGTCGCCGGCACGGCGGCGCAGGCGCGCACGCGCGACTACGTCATCGCGCAGATGAAGGCGATGGGGCTCGAGACCGAGGTGCGCGCGTATCAGGTGTATCTGCCGCACGCGACCGGGGTCCGGCTGTGGCGCATGCCGCCGACCGGCGGGGCCGCCGAGCTCTCGCTCGCCGAGCCGCCGGTGCCGGGCGACTCGACGTCGTATCTCGCGCAGTACCCGACCGTGAACGGGTCGAGCGCCGCGGGCGACGTCACCGGCGAGGTCGTGTTCGTGAACTACGGACTCATCGAGGACTACGCGCAGCTCGATTCGTTGGGCGTCTCGGTGCGCGGCAAGATCGCCGTGGCGCGCTACGGACGCTCGTTCCGCGGCATCAAGGCGCGCGAGGCGGAGAAGCGCGGCGCGGTCGCGCTGCTCATCTACAGCGACCCCGCCGACGACGGCTTCGTGCGCGGCGACGTCTATCCCGCCGGCCCGATGCGCAACCCGGACGGCGTGCAGCGCGGGTCGGTGTTCAACGGCAACGGCGACCCGTCGACGCCCGGCTACCCGAGTCGCGAGGGCGCGACGCGCATCGCGGCCGAGCGCATGGGAACGCCGCGTATCCCCGTCATCCCGATCGGCTACGGCAACGCGGGCCAGCTGCTGGGCGCGTTGGGCGGCCCGGCGATCCCGCAGGCGTGGCAGGGCGGCCTGCCGTTCCGCTATCACCTCGGCCCCGGCCCGATGCGCGCCCGCGTCCAGGTCACGACCGACTCGGCGACCGCGGCGTACAAGACGATCTGGGACACGTTCGGCACCGTCCGCGGCAGCGAGCTGCCGGACGAGATCGTGATGATCGGCGGCCATCGCGACGGCTGGGGGCCCGGCGCGGCGGACAACGTGAGCGGCATCGTCAGCGTGCTCGAGGCGGCGCGCGCCGTGATGGAGCAGGTGAAGGCCGGCATCCGCCCGAAGCGCACGATCGTGTTCGCGACGTGGGACGCCGAGGAGTGGGGACTGGTCGGCTCGACCGAGTACGTCGAGGACGACTCGCTGCGCCTCACGCGCCATGCGGTCGCCTACTTCAACCAGGACGTCGCCGCCCAGGGGCCGGCGTTCGACGGCGGCGGCTCGCCGTCGCTCCGCGCGACGCTGCGCGACGTCGCGTCGACCGTTCCCGATCCGAGCGGCGGCACCGTCTACGACGTGTGGCGCCGGCGCGCGGGCGTCACGAGCCCCGCCGACACCGCGACGCCGGCCATGGGCGACCCTGGCGGCGGCAGCGACTTCGCCGGCTTCTACAACCACCTCGGCATCCCGATCGCGGAATGGGGGTTCGGCGGCGCGGGGGGCGTCTACCACTCGCAGTACGACTCGTTTCACTGGATGTCGACGTTCGCCGACCCGACGTTCGCGTATCACGCCGCCGCCGCCCGCGTCGCGGCGGCGATGGTGCTGCGTACGGCGAACGCCGACGTCCTCCCCTACGACTACGTCGAGTACGCGCGCACGCTCCGCCGCTACGTCGCGCCGATCGCGCGCACGTTAGGCACCCGGCTGCGCGGCGCCGCCCCCGGCGTCGAGCCGGTCACCGCCGCGCTCGACCGCATGGAGCGCGCGGCGGCCGACTTCGCGGCGGCGCGCGACGCCGCCCTCGCCCGCGCGACGCCGCCGAGCCGCGCGGCGTTGGGCACCGCGAACGAGGCGCTGAAGCAGGTCGAGCGCGCGATGACGCGCCCCGAGGGGCTCCGCACGCGCCCCTGGTTCCGCAACCTCGTCTACGCCGCCGACGAGGACAACGGCTACGCCAACATCCCGCTGCCGTCGGTGAGCGAGGCCGCGCGGAGCGGCGACGCGGCGCTCGTGTCGCGCGAGATCGCCGACCTCGCGGCGCACATCGACGCGGCGACGGCAGCGTTGGGCCGGGCCACCGCGGCGCTCCGGTAGCCCGTCGTTCTCGACAGAACGAACGGACGACGACCATTCGTGTTCGTCGTCCGTTCCTTCTGCTCCGTCCGCTCCGTCCGCTCCGTCCGTTCCTTCTGCCGACGTCTCACCCGGGCCTGATCATGCGCCGTCTGCTCATCCTCGTCCTGCTCCTCGGCATCGGCGCGCTCTTCGCCCTGCGCGGGCGCGAGTCGTCGCCGACCGCGTCCGCGCCGACCGCGTCCGCGCCGGCCGCCTACTTCGATACGGCCGGACGCAGCGACGTCGCGACGGGCGGCGTGCGCATGATCCCGATCACGACGCCGAAGGGAACGTTCCGCGTCTGGACGAAGCGCGTCGGCAACAGCCCGCGCGTCAAGCTGCTGCTGCTGCACGGCGGGCCCGGCGCGACGCACGAGTACTTCGAGGCGTTCGACTCGTTCCTCCCCGCCGCCGGCGTCGAGTACTACTACTACGACCAGCTCGGCTCCGCGTACAGCGACCAGCCGACCGACACGTCGCTCGTCAACACGGCGCGCTACGTCGAGGAGGTCGAGCAGGTCCGCCAGGCGCTGGGGCTCGACAGCACGAACTTCTTCCTCCTCGGCCACTCGTGGGGCGGCATCCTCGCGACCGAGTACGCGCTCAAGTACCAGCGGCACCTCAAGGGGCTCGTCATCTCGAACATGATGTCGAGCGCGCCGGCGTACGGCGCCTACGCGCGCGACGTGCTCGAGCCGGCGATGGACCCCGCGGTGCTCGCCGAGGTGAAGGCGATCGAGGCGCGCAAGGACTACGCGAACCCGCGCTACATGGCGCTGCTCACGCCGAACCACTACGAGCAGCACGTCCTGCGCATCCCGGCCGACTCGTGGCCCGACCCGGTGAAGCGCGCGTTCGCGCGCCTCAACCCCGCCGTCTACATCCCGATGCAGGGGCCGAGCGAGCTCGGGATCTCGGGCAAGCTCGCGACGTGGGACCGCACCGCCGACCTGCCGAAGATCACCGTCCCGACGCTCGTCGTCGGCGCGAGATACGACACGATGGACCCGGCGTTCATGGAGCGCATGGCGAAGGCGCTGCCGCGTGGCCGCTACCTCTACTGCCCGACCGGGAGCCACATGGCGCTCTACGACGATCAGCAGACGTACATGCGCGGCCTGATCGCGTTCCTGCACGACGTCGACGCGGGGAGGCGCTGAGCGCCCGGTGGACGTCGCGTCGCTCGCGGCGGCCGTCGCCCGCGCGTCGGAGCGGCTCGCGCCCCACGCGCTCGAGACGCCGCTCGTCCCCGCGACGGCGCTCGGCGCCGGCGTGTGGTACAAGTGCGAGAACCTGCAGCGCACCGGCTCGTTCAAGATCCGCGGCGCGCTGAACAAGCTCCTCACGCTCGGCCGCGACGCGCCCGGCCGCGACGCGCTCGACCGCGGCGTCGTCACGTCGTCGACGGGGAACCACGGGCTCGCCGTCGCCGAGGCGCTGCGCGTCGTCGGCGGCCGCGGCACGATCGTCGTGTCGGCGGGCGCGTCGCCGTACAAGGTCGCGCGCCTCGCCGCGGCGGGGCTCGAGGTCATCACGCACCCCGGCGACCCGATGGCGGCCGAGCTCGCGGCGCGCGCGCTCGGCGAGCGCGAGGGGCGCGTCTACGTCTCGCCGTACAACGACGCCGACGTCGTCGCCGGTCAGGGCACGTTAGGGGTCGAGATCGCGCGCCAGCTCCCCGACCTCGAGGTCGTCTACGTCGCCGTCGGCGGCGGCGGGCTCGCGGCCGGCGTCGCGGCGGCGGTGAAGGCCGCGCTGCCGGCCGCGCGCGTCGTCGGCTGCTGGCCCGAGCACGCGACGGCGATGCTCGCCTCGATCCGCGCCGGCCGCGTCGTCGACGTCGACGAGCGGCCGACGCTCTCCGACGGCACGGCCGGCAACCTCGAGCCGGGCTCGCTCACGCTCCCGCTCTGCGCGGCGCTGCTCGACGAGCACGTGACGGTGAGCGAGGCGGAGATCGCGCGCGCCATGCGCGACGTCGCGCTCGGCGACCACCTCGTGATCGAGGGAGCGGGCGGGGTCGCCGTCGCGGGGTGGCGGGCGCTCACGGCGCGCCGCCCGGAGCTGGCGGCGCGCCCGAGCGCGGTCGTGCTCTGCGGCGGCAACGTCGGCGCCGAGCTGCTCGCGCGAACGATCGCCGGCGCGGGGCCGGCCGTCACATGATCCGGCCCACCCCGGCGAAGATGCGCGGGCTGCGCCCCATCGCCTCGTTCAGCCGCGCGATCTCGCCGGCGACGATGGCGCCGAGCCGCCGGTCGACCGTGTCGGTCTCGACGATCAGCTCGCGGTAGCGCACGAGCTGGGCGTCGGTCGGCTTCGACGTCGGGCCGGCGATCATCCGCCCGATCGACTGCACCTCCTCGCGCAGCCGCGGATACTGGCGGTAGCCGAGCCCCGCGACCGGGCGCGTCATCGCGCTGTCGCGGAGTGCGGTGAGCGCCCGCACCGCCGCCGCGACCTCGCCGAGCCGCGCGTCGCGCGCCGGCCGCGCCCCCTCGATCGTGTCGAGCACCGCGCTCGTCGCGAGCTGCGTCTGCAGCGCCCCGAGCTGGCGGAGCAGGTCGTTCGTGCGGTAGAGCATGCGGTTCACGCGCGTCTCCAGGTCGCGCGCCTGCACCGCCGCCGCGAGCTGCGCGGCGAGGTCGGCGTCGCTCACCGCGATGCGCGGGTCGGGCTCGACGCGCACCGGCTGCGTGACCGTGCGGTCGCCGACGGTGAGGGCGATCGTGTACTCCCCCGGCACGGCCATCGGCGCGGCCGGCCGGTTGAAGCGCGACTCCTCGTCGTCGCGCTCGAACGCCGTCCGCGAGCGCGCCTCCGCCTCGGCGAGGATGCGCGTGTCGCCCTTCGCGAGCGTGTCGACGCGCGCCGCCGTGCCGGGGCGCACGGGGACGTAGCGCGCCTGCTCGCCGCGCGCGGCGGACGAGCTGTCGGCGCGCGCGGAGTCGCGGCGCGCCGAGTCGGGCGAGGCGCCGAGCGGCGCGCGCGCCGAGTCGCGCGGCGGCTGCCACGCGCCGTCGTAGCGGAGGTCCCACGCGACGCGGTGCATCCCCGCCGACGCCGGCTGGTCGCGCATCGTGCGCACCGTGCGCCCCGCTCCGTCCTTCACGGCGATCGTCACCGCGCCCGCGCGCGCCGCGGCGGGGAGGTAGTACGAGACGAGCGCGCCGTACTGCGGGTTGTCGCCGACCCAGTCCTTGAGGCCGATGCTCCCGTCGTTCTGCCAGATCTCGTAGCGCGTCGCGGCGCGCAGCGGGAAGAGCGTCGGCGCGGCGGCGGCGGTGGCGGCGGTCAGGCGCTGCAGCGGAGCGACGTCGTCGAGCACGTAGGCGCCGCGGCCGTGCGTGCCGATGACGAGGTCGTTGTCGCGCGGGTGCACGAACAGGTCGCGCACCGGCACCGGCGGCAGCGGGCCGCGGATCGGGAACCAGTGGCCGCCGCGGTCCCACGACGCGAACAGCCCGACCTCGGTGCCGGCGTAGAGCAGGTCGCGGTTCTTCGGGTCCTCGCGCACGACGTGCACCCACCCCTTCGGCAGGTTGCCGGCGACGTTGCGCCACGTGCGGCCGTAGTCGGTCGTCATGAAGACGTACGGCGTGTAGTCGTCGTCCTGATGGTGGTCGAGCGCGGCGTAGGCGGTGCCCGCGTCGGACGGCGACGCGTCGATCGTCGAGACCCACGCGTCGCTCCCCGCGCCGGCGGCCGCGAGGCTCGCCGTGACGTTCGTCCACGTGCGCCCGCCGTCGCGCGTGAGCTGCACGTTGCCGTCGTCGGCGCCCGCCCAGATCACCCCCTTCGCGACGCGCGACGGCGCGATCGTCAGCAGCGCGTTGTGGAACTCCGCCGCCGTGTTGTCGACGACCACCGGGCCGCCCGACGACTGCTGCTTCGCCTTGTCGTTCTTCGTCAGGTCCGGCGAGATCACGTCCCACGCCTGTCCGTCGTTCGCCGTCCGGAAGATCACATTGCCGCCGAAGTAGACGGTCGAGCTGTCGAACGGGTCCGTGACGATCGGCGCGTTCCAGTTGAAGCGGTACTTGTGCCCCGCGATCGCGTCGCCCGCCGAGCCGATGATCGTCGGGTCGGGGTGGATGCTGCGCTGCATGCCGGTGCGCGTGTCGACGCTCTGGATCATGCCGCCCTGCGACGCGTAGTAGACGAGCCACGGGCGCACGAGGTCGGGCACCGCGAAGAAGCCGTCGCCGCCGCCGAGCGAGATCCAGTCGCGCTTGCGGATGCCGGGGCGCGTGAGCGAGTTCGACGGCCCGCACCAGTGGTAGTTGTCCTGCAGCCCGCCGCAGATCCGGTACGGCCGCTGCAGGTCGTAGGCGACGTGGTAGAACTGCGTGAACGGCACCGTGTTCAGCACCTCGAACGTCGCCGCGCGGTCGTACGACACCTGGAAGCCGCCGTCGCTCCCGCTCAGCACGCGCGACGGGTCGGTCGGGTCGATCCACAGCGCCTGGTGGTCGCCGTGCACCCCCTGCGCGATGCGGCGGAAGGTGCGCCCGCCGTCGTCCGACTGCATGAGGGCGCCGGAGAGCGCGTAGACGCGGTCGGGGTCCGCCGGGTCGACGCGGATGTCGGCGTAGTAGAACGGGCGGAAGTTGATGTTCGGGTCGCGGCTCACCATGGTGAACGAGTCGCCGCCGTCGGCGGAGCGCCACAGCTCCCCCTGCGTCTTCGTCTCGCTCACGACGTAGACGACGCTCGGGGTCGCTGCGCGAGATCGCGAGGCCGATGCGGTCCATCGGCTCGGTCGGCAGCCCCTTCGTGAGCTTGCGCCACGACTGCCCGCCGTCGACCGACTTGTAGACCGCGGTCTCGCCGCCGCCCGACTCGAGGTGCCAGGCGCGCCGCAGGAACGTGTACATGCCGGCGTAGAGCACGTTCGGGTTCCCGGGCTGCATCGCGATGTCGGAGCACCCGGTGAGCGCGTTGCGGTACAGCACCTTGCGCCACGTGCGCCCGCCGTCGGCGGTCTTGAACACGCCGCGCTCGGCGTTCGGCCCCCACTCGTGGCCCAGCGCGCAGACGTAGGCGACCTCGGGGTTCCGCTCGTCGACGACGATGCGCGGGATGCGGTCGCTGTCCGGGAGCCCGACGTGCGCCCAGGTGCGCCCCGCGTCGACCGAGCGGTAGACGCCGGTGCCGAACGACGCGTTGTTGCGCGGGTTCCCCTCGCCGGTGCCGACCCACAGCACGTTCGGGTCGGAGGGGGCGATGGCGACGGCGCCGATCGACACGCTCGGCTGGTCGTCGAAGATCGGCTCCCACGTCACGCCGGCGTTGCGCGTCTTGAAGATGCCGCCGTTCGCGCCGGCGACATAGAACGTCTTGTAGTCGCCGGGAACCCCGACGACGACGGAGACGCGCCCCGCCTCGTTCGTCGGCCCGATGGAGCGCCAGCCGAGGGCGCCGACGGCCCGCGAGACGGCGGCGGCGTCCTGGGCGGCGAGGGGAAGGGCGGCGGACGTGGCGCACAGCGCGAGCGCCGCGACGAGCGCGGCGGGCGGGCGGTAGAACATGAACGAGGCTCCGGGTGCGAGGGCTCGCACTGTTTACAGCCCTGCGCGCGGGGCGGCAAGGCACGCCGCGGCAGGGTGGTGAGTCGGTGTCGTCGTCGGCTCGTCCGGAGGAGGATCTTCAATTCCATTCTCGTCGGCGGCGAGCGGCGCCTCAGAGGCACTTGTAGACGGCGGCCGTCGCGCCGAAGCGCAGGGTGAACGGACCGATCGAGTCCGCGCCGACGACGACGCGGAGCGTCATCACGTCGCCGACGATCCGGCCAGAGTAGAGGGCGGGCAACGAATCGACCGCCTCGCCGACGCGCACCGGACCGCCGTGCTCGCGCACGTGGAAGCCCGCCG
Organism: uncultured Gemmatimonadaceae bacterium; assembly: GCA_963843845.1. Lineage (GTDB taxonomy): Bacteria > Gemmatimonadota > Gemmatimonadetes > Gemmatimonadales > Gemmatimonadaceae > Gemmatirosa. The sequence goes on from CAWJMB010000004.1 coordinate 31,810, forward strand.
CCGAGAAGCGGCCGCCGTCGGCGCGCACCGGCGTCGTGACCGTGCCGTGCGCGCAGTCGTACTCGATCGCGCCGCCCGCCGCGCCGAGCGTGAGGCGCGCGTGCTCGCCGCCCCACGTGCCGATGACGGGGCCGTCGCTCCCCGACACCGTGGTCGACGAGCAGGCGGCGCAGAGCGCGACGAGGAGCGGCGCGGCGGCCGCGCGGCGGGCGGCGGGTTCTCGGGACATGCGTGCCTCCGGCGACGGACCGACGGACGAACGACTTCCCTGCACTACCCGCGCGAGCGCCGCGCGGTCACGTCGATCACGCGCAGCACTCGGGCCCGCAGCAGGCGACCGCCGTCGGCGCGGGCTTCGGCGCGGGCTTCGGCGCTTGCACGAGCGCCGCCATGAAGCGGCTGTCGACGGCGTCGAGGTCGACCGACGCCTCGAGCCCGGCGTCGGCGAGGAAGGGAGCTGCGCGCTGCGGGGCCCGCGTCGTCACGCCCGACATGATATCAACGATGATTGATACACCGACACCGGGCGACGGCCCGCTACTTCGTCACCGGCGTGCAGCCCGCCGCGTCCGGCGCGTCGGGCGCGCCGTAGCTCGAGCGCACCAGCCGCGGCGCCCCCGCGTCCGGGCCGTCGCCGAAGACGAGCGTGAACAGCGACGCGTACTGCCCGTCGCACAGGTCGGGCACCGACGGGCCGCCTAACGCCCGCACGATCGCCGCGACCGTGTTGCTGTGCTCGACGACGAGCACCGTCTGGCCGCGGTGGTACTGGCGGATCGCCGCCGCGACGGCCGCGGCGTGCACGGGGGTGCCGCCCGCGACGGGGATGATCTCCGTCGTCAGCCCGCGCGCCGCGGCGGTCGGCGCGGCCGTCGCCGTCGTGCGCAGCGTCGGCGTGCTCAGCACCGCCTGCACGTTCGCGTCGGCGAGCGCGGCGGCGAGCGCCCGCGCCCGCGCCTCGCCGGCCGCGGTGAGCGGCGGGTCGTTCGCCGGCGCCGCCGCTTTCTCGGCGTGGCGCACGACGATGACCACGGTCGGCTGCGCGCCGGCGCGCGCGGGCGCGGCGGCGAGGAGGGCGGCGAGCACGGTGCCTAACGAGATGCCTAACGCGGCGCGGAACGTCGCGGCTAGCGCGGGGCCGAACGGAGTCGTGAGACGGCAAATCATCGCGGAGTGGGTTGGAGCGTGCGGCGGAGTGAGGCGACGAACGCCGCCGGGTCGGCGACGCTCACGAGCACGGAGTAGCCGGCCGTCGTCGGCACGTACGCGACGCGCGACTCGTCGGTGAGATACACGAGCGCCTTCTCGCCGCCGCGCAGCCGGTACCAGCCCGCGCGGTAGCCCGGGACCGCGGTGCCGCCGGTGCGCACCGTCGGCTGCAGCGCACGCTCGCGGCGCAGGTCGACCGGACGCGCCTCGTCGGCGCGCACCTGCCCCGCGGGGATCAGCCGGCCGTAGAAGTCGCCGCTCAGCCGCAGCCCGGCCGGCGACACCTCGAACTTCGACGTCCGCGCCCCCGCCGTCGAGTAGCTCAGCGCCGCCCCGGCCGCGAGGATCGCGACGAGGATCGGGCCGACGATCCAGAGCATGCGGACCGTGCCGGGGACGATCGGAAAGGTCTCGATCACGAAGGAACTCCCGTGAGCCACTGCCGGCGCCGCCCCTCGGGGAACCGCTCGATCGCGTAGCGTAGCGCCGTGCGCGGGATCCGCGAGAGATGCGCCCGGAGGAACGCCTCCGCCGCCGCCGGGTCGCGCTTCCACGCCTCGCGCAGCATCCACCCGACGGCCTTGTGAATGAGGTCGTGTCGGTCGCCGAGCAGCCGCGCGGCGACGTGCAGCGCCGGGCGCACGTCGCCGCGCCGCGTGTGGTGCAACGTCGCGAGCATCGCGATCCGCCGCTCCCAGAGCGACGGCGACGCGGCGAGGCGGTCGAGCAGCGCCGTGTCGTCGGGGTCCGCGTGCGGCCCGACGATTCGCGGCGCCGACGAGTCGACGAGATCCCAGTTGTTCACGTACCGGTCGGCGTGCGCGAGGTACGTGTCCAGGATCGCGCGCCGCGCCGGCGCGTCGGCGCGCCCGTGGGCGTCCACGAGGAGGAGCACCGCAGCCAGCCGCTCCTCGTGCCACGCGGAGCGCAGCAGCGCGAGCGCGTCGTCGAGCGGGAGGCCGCGGTGTCGGCGGACCGCCGCGCGCACCTGCGGTACGGTCAGGCCGAGGAAGCGGTCCCCCTCGCCGTACTCGCCGGGGCCGGTGCGGAAGAAGCCCGCGTTGTGTCGCGCCCGCTCGGGGTCGGCGAGCGCGCGCAGCTCCGTCGCGAGCGCGCTCACTGCAAGCCCACGCGCCCCTTCACCGACGCGAACAGCTTCGCCGAGTCGTAGCCGACGCCCCCCTTGAAGACGAGCTCGGCGTTGCCGACGTCGGCGATCCGCGTCGATGGGTCGCCGCGCACCACGAGCAGATCCGCCTGCTTCCCGACCGCGATCGACCCGACGCGGTCCGCGCGACCGAGATACGTCGCGCCGTTCAGCGTCGCGACCCGAATGGCGTCGACCGGCGTGAGCCCCGCCTCGACGAGCAGCTCGATCTCGCGCGCGTTCGCGTAGCCGGCGACGACGCCGCCGTAGCCGGTCGGGTCGGTCCCCGCGAGCAGCAGCCCGCCGGCGCGCAGGAAGTCGCGCTCGAAGCGCATCTCCTTGGCGAACAGCGCCGTGTACGGCGAGTCCGTCTGGTTCGAGATCGCGAGGCGCCGCCGCAGATACTGCTCGCGCGTCTCCGGCAGCATCGCGTCGAGCGCGCCGGCCGGCGCCGGCGGACGGTTCGGCGTGAACGTCTCGAACACGGTGAGCGTCGACGTCACCGCGACCTTCCGTGCGACGAGGTCGCGGATCAGCGCCTGCACGGAGTCGTCGGGCGCGCGCACGACCGACGCCTGCTGGTTCGCCGGGCACCCGTCCGGCCGCTTCCCCGCCGCGAAGTCGCTCGACACCATGAGCCCGTGCTCGAGGTTGTCGATGCCCAACGCCGCGGCCTCGCGGAACGTGATCGAGCAGAGGTGGCCGGTGATCTTGAGCCCGCGCCGGTGCGCCTCGTCGACCGCCGCCTTCAGCTGGGCGCGCGTGATGTGCATGTACGCCTTGAACGACGTCGCGCCGCGGTCGGCCCAGTGCGCGACCATCTCGCGCGCGTCCTGCGGGCCGGTGAGCGCGTGCACCTGGTAGATCGGGAGGCCCGGCCCTTCGAGGTACGGCGCCGTCACGTCGAGCGACGGCCCGACGGTGCGCCCGCTGTCGATCGCGCGCTTCAGCTCGAGGTCCGCGTAGCCCGCCATGTTCCCTGCGGTGCGTGCCGTCGTCACGCCGCCGGCGAGGTACAGCCGCGGAAAGCTGAACGCCTGCTCGTTGTACACGCTCCCCGCCCCGGACGGGTAGAACATGTGCTCGTGCACCATCACGAGCCCTGGCAGCACCGTGCGCCCCGTGAGGTCGACGACGTGCGCGTTCGGCGGAACGCTCACCGTCGACGAGCTGCCGATCGCCCGGATGACGCCCCCCTCGATGACGATCGTCCGATCGGCCAGCGGCGCGGCGCCGGTCCCGTCGATCACGCGCGCGTGCGTCAGCGCCACGACCGGCGCGTCCACGCTCACGAACTGCTGCACCTCGGGCGGCCGTCGTGTCTGCGCGTCTGACGCGCGCGCGACGAGGATCGAGACGAGGGCGAGACGTGCGATGGCCGGCATGCGATTCAGAGCAAGAGAATGGGGGCCTGTCGAGACGAACGGGCACGGGGGTCACCCCTGCACTTCACACGGCACGCACCGCCGACACGAACGCGCGAACTCGATCGACATCGGTCTCGTCGAACGCGCTCTCGTCTTCCGGCAGCGCCTTGCGCAGCCGGATGCCGTCGACCGCCCCCGACCGCGTGAGCCGCGTGCCGCGCACGTGCACCTCGCACACGCCGCTCCGCCGCACCAACTCTGCCACGTGCGCTTCGCGCACGCCGCCGCCGGCCATCACGACGAGCCGCGCTCCCGCCTGCGCGACGAGCGCCGCGATCGACTCGGCGCCCGCCAACGCCGTGAGCGCACCGCCCGACGTCAGCACGCGCGACACGCCGCAGTCGACGAGCGCCTCGAGTGCCGCCGCGCGGTCGGGCACGAGATCGAACGCGCGGTGAAAGGAGACGGGCCTGCCCTCGGCGCCGGCGACCAGCGCGCGCACGAACCCGGCGTCCACGGCCCCATCCACTCGCAGCGCGCCGATCACGATCCCGTCGACGCCGAGCCGGACCGCCGCCTCGACGTCACGCCGCATCACGTCGCGCTCGGCGGCCGAGTAGACGAAGCCGCCGCCGCGGGGGCGGATGATGACGAAGACGGGGATGCGCACCGCCACCTTCACCGCCGCGATCATCCCCGCGCTCGGCGTCGTGCCGCCGTCGAACAGGGCGTCGCACAGCTCGATGCGCCCGGCGCCCCCACGCTCGGCGGCGCGCGCGGAATCGACGGCGTCGAGGCACGCTTCGACGAGAACGGGCATCGCGCAAAGCTACGCGTGGAACCGCGCTGTCGCTCGGCGGGGACATGCCTGTCGTCGCCCGGGGACGCCCAGGCGCGGGCCCGAGAGCCACGCGCGGCGAGCGAGAGCGCCTAACACATTGCGGCGTCACACGTTGGCCCGCAGTCGCGAGGAATGCGGACGTGGCACCCGACTCGCGTTCGACGCCGGTGTTGCGCGGCGCTCGTCACCGTTCGATCGTTTCAATCATTGGACACCCGGAGAGCCGGAGAGCCGAGGGACATGCGACGAACACTCATCAGCGCGACGGTCGGTCTGCTCGGCGTCGCCGCGGCGTACGGCACTGCCGCCGCACAGAGCGGCAACGGATTTCTGCTCGGCACACCGCACGGGTCGCTCGCCATCCGCGGCGGCTACGACCGGGCGCTCGCGAACAGCAACCTGTTCGACGACACGCGACAGTTCCTGACGCTCGGGAAGAGCGACTTCAGCGGCGGCACCGTCGCGGCGGACGTCGCGCTCCGCGCCAACGAGCGGTTCGACCTCGTGCTCGGCAGCGGGTACAGCGCGAGCGACGCGCGCTCCGAGTACGTGGACTTCGTCGACGACCGGGACCAGCCGATCGAACAGCGAACGCGCTTTCGCCGCGTGCCGATCTCGCTCAGCGTGAAGGCGTACCTCGCGCCGCGCGGCCGCTCGGTCGGCGAGTTCGCGTGGGTGCCGGCGAAGCTCGCACCCTACGTCGGCGTCGGCGGCGGCGCGCTCTGGTACCGCTTCGAGCAGCGCGGCGACTTCATCGACTTCGACACGTCGAACCAGCGCGTGTTCTCGTCGACGCTGCGCACGAGTCAGTGGACCGGGTCGGGGCACGGGTTCGTCGGCACCGACTACACGCTCACCCCCGCGCTGTCGCTCACCGGCGAGGCGCGCTACACCTTCGCCCGCACGACCGCCGACGCGTTCGCGTTTCGCGGGTATCACGTCGACCTGTCCGGGGTCGCCATGACGGCCGGGCTGGCCGTGCGCTTCTAGGAGGTCCGTTCGATGACGATTCGTCTGATGTCCACCGCGTCGCTCCTCGGCGCGGCGCTGTTCGCGGCGCCGAGCGCGCAGGCGCAGACCGCGCCGGGGCAGACCGCGCGCGACGGGCGGTGGGACGCCTGGATCGGCTGCTGGGAGCCGATCACCGCCGACGGCGCGGTGCCGACCGAGTTGAAGGGGATGCGCGTCTGCGTCGTGCCGGCGGGCGACGCCGCCGGCGTCGACGTCGTGAACGTCGTCGGCGGGAAGGTGGCCGAGCGCACGCGCGTGATCGCGACCGGCGAGCGGCGCCCGATCGGCCGCGAAGGGTGCACCGGCGTCGAGAGCGCGCGCTGGTCGGGCGACGCGCGCCGCGTCTACCTCAGCGCGGAGTTGGACTGCGACGGCGTCAGCCGCTCGACGAGCGGCATCCTCGCGTTCTCGCCGAACGGCGAGTGGCTCGACGTGCAGGGCGTGACCGCCGGCCAGAACAGCGGCGTCCACGTCACGCGCTACCGAGCGCTCGTCGAGTTGGGCGAGATCCCGACCGAGGTGCGTCAGGCGCTTCCGCAGACGCGCCTCGCCATCGCGACGTCGCGCGCCGCGCTGAGCGCGCCCGTGACCGCCGAGCAGGTCGTCGACGCGACGACGGCCGTGTCGACGCCGGTCGTCGAGGCGTGGCTCGTCGAGCGCGGACAGCCGTTCACGCTGAGCGGCGCGCAGCTCGTCGCGCTCGCCGACGCCGGCGTTCCGGGACGCATCACGGACCTCATGGTCGCGCTGAGCTACCCGAAGACGTTCGCGATCGCCGGCGGCCCGCACGGTCGTGACGCGTCGCGGATGACGCCGTCGCCGCAGAACGCCGGCCGCTCGAGCGTCGCCGGACGCGTGATCCCGGTGACGGCCGATCCGTTCTACGGCTACTCGCCGTTCGGCTGGGGGCCGTGGGGCTCGTACGCGTCGTGGTACGGATACGGCCGCTCCGGCTACGGCTACGGGCGGTCCGGCTACGGCTACGGATACGGCTCGCCGTACTACGGCTTCAACGGCGGCGGCTGGGGTGGCTACGGGTGGGCGCCGCCGGTCGTCATCGTGCGCCCGAGCAACGGCACGGGCACCGGGAACGCCGGCTACACGACGAATCCCCGTCTCGTGCCCGGCCGCGGCTACACCGAAGGGCGCTCCGGCAGCTCGTCGTCGCCGTCGACCGGCAGCGCGAGCAGCGGCGGCGCGTCGGGCGGCGCGTCGGGCGGCGCGTCGAGCAGCGGCGGGGCGTCGAGCGGTGGCGCGTCGAGCGGCGAGCGGACCGCGAAGCCGCGCACGCCGTGATGTCTCCGTCCGCCAGGCGAGCTCACGAAAGCGGCCGCTGGACGTTTTGACAGAAGGAACAGCAGGAACAGAAGAACTGCGCGGGCATGCTCTGCGTCCAGTTTCTTCTGCCCTGCTGTTCCTGCTGTCGAAAACGCTCAAGCCGAGTGTGACGACAACGCGGCGAGCGTGTCGGTGACGATGTCGGTCACCGCACGCTCGCCGTCGATCGTCGGCACGCGTTCTTCAGCGTTAGGCACCTCGAGCGTCGCGAGCTGACTGTCGAGCAGCGACGCGGTCGCGTAGTGCTCGGCGCGGGCGAGCAGTCTCGCGGCGAGCGTCGCGCGGCCGACGTGGAGATAGACGAACCGTACGGCGCCCGGCGGCGCGTCGGGCGGCACCAGCGCCTCGCGGTACGCTCGACGGAGCGCCGAGCAGGCGAGCACCACACGCTCGCGCGAGGCGAGTGCCGCGGCGACGCGGTCGCGCAGCCGCGCGAGCCACGGCCAGCGGTCGTCGTCACCCAGCGCCGCTCCGCGCCGCATCCGCGCGACGCTCGCCGCGTCGTGATAGTCGTCCGCGTCGACGAACGTGGCGCCTAACGGTTCGGCGAGCGCGCGTCCGACCGTCGTCTTGCCCGAGCCGGCCGGACCGATGACGACGACGACCGCGCCGCTCGCCCTCACACGAGTACGCGCGCCGGCCGCAGCATGCCGTCCGCGACGAGCCGATCCGTCTTGTCGGCGCCGGCCGCGATCATGCGGCTCATGTCCTGCACCGTGAAGCGCAGCGCGTCGTTCAGCAGCGACACGTCCGGCTCGATGACGAACAGGTTCGCGACACGCACCGCGCCGAACGGACTCTCGGCGAGCGCGGCGTCGATCGCGGCGTCGACGGCGGCGCGCTCGTTCGGCAGCGCGGCGCTCAGCCGGGCGCGGAGCGCCGACGTCAGCGCCACGGCGTCGCGGATCGCGCGAGGCGTCTCGACGTCGTCGCGGCCGACCTCGTTGCTGAACAGGTTCAGCGTCCGGAGCAGCGTGTCGACGAGGCCCTGCACGTCGGCCCGGGGTTCGGGCGCCGGCGGCGACAGCAGCACCGTGTAGACGTCGGTCGCGCCGTTGTCGATCGCGACGCGCACCGGCGCGTACTCCCGCACGCCGCCGTCGCAGTAGACCGTGCCCCTCACGGTAGCCGGTGCCATGATCGCCGGCTGCGACGCCGATGCCATGACCGCGTCCACGAGCTCCGCGGGGCTCTCGATGCGGATCGCGTCGCGGTCCGGCGGGCGAACGAGGTCGGGGCCCATGAAGAAGTAGACGAGCCGCCCCGAGCCGAGCGCCACCGTGGTCAGCACGAGCTGCTTGCCGGCGTCGGTCTCCCCCCGGAGCGCGTCGAACACGTCCTGCGTGAACGCCTCCTGACACATCGTGCGCAGCGGCCCCGTGTCGAGCACGAACCCCGCCTGGAACGCGGCGACCGGCGTCAGCTCGCGAAAGAGCTGCGCCGAGTCGAAGCGCTGGTAGAGCTGTTTCAGTCGCACGAAATCGCCGAGCAGCGCGAACGGAGCGATGATCGCGCCGGTGCTCGTCCCGGCGGTGAGGTCGAAGTCGAGCCGCAGCGGTCCGGCGCGCAGCCGGCTCCCGACGCCGACGGCGAACGCCCCCTTCGCGCCGCCGCCGCTCACGACGAGTGCAGTGCGTGGCATGGTCGGCTCCTCAGCCCGTGCGACACACGTTCGTCGCGACGCCCGCGACGAGGGCCTGCACGAGCTGGCGCGACGTCGTGCCGTCCCACGCGGGGACCGCCACCGGCGGCCGGTTCGCCGCCGCGTCGTCGACCGCGCGCTGAACCGCCGTATCCATCCACTGCGCCACGCGCGGCAGACCGGCGTTCGTGAGAAACGTGCGCAGCGCGTCGCGATCGCGCTGCCGACGCATCCCGTCGAGCTGACGACCGACGGCATCACGCAGCGCACCGCTGTCCGGCAGCGCGAGCGTCGCCGAGGCCGACGCGCTCTCGCTCCTCACGAGGTCGAAGATCGTCGACGGCGTCGCCGGGGTCGTGACGACGCGCTCCGGCACGGGCGGCGGGACGTAGCCACTCCGCGCGACGAGGTAGCGCAGGTCGAACCCCGCGCCGGCCTCGTACAGCCACGCGTCCGCCCCCGGCACGCGGTGCACGCGCACCGTCACGCGCACCGCCCGCGCGAGCTCCGCACCGAGCGTTCCGCCGTAACTCCGGGTGCCAGCGAGCGGCGCGATGTACTCGCCTCCCGCCCACAGCGCCGCGAGCGACGTCGAGAGCACGCGCGCCTCCACGCGCCCGCCCGCGCCGACGTTGCGCACCCCGCCGAACGTTTCCGCGGCGATCGTCGGACCGAGCCGCAGCGGACTGTCCGGGCGCGGGTTGAACAGGAGGTGCAGCCGCACCCCGCCCGCGTAGTCGAGATCGTTCGCGACCGCGAGCGGCCCCTGCACGACCTCGAACGGCACGAGCAGCGTCGGCTGCACCAGCGGCGGCGACCCGCCGGGGCACGCCGGCACTGAGGAGAGCAGCGTACCGAACGCCATGAGCGCGAGCATCGTCATCGGGTCCCTCGTTCGTCGCCGTTCATCCGCGTCGCGCCCGCGCGTCAGGGCGTCGCCCGATCGTATCCCTGCCGGATCCGATCCGGCCGCTGAATCAGGTTCTCGACGAAGAACTCCATCCGGCGCGCGCCCGTCAGACTGCTGTGTCCCTGATCGGGCCCGGCCTGCAGCTCGAAGCTCTTCCCCGCGCGCTGCAACGCCTGCACGAGCTGCAGGGTGTTGTTGGGGTGCACGTTGTTGTCGAGCGTGCCGTAGAACAGCATGAGCCGCCCGCGCAGGTTCTTCACGTACGTCATCGCCGAGCCGAGATCGTAGCCGGACCTGTTCTCCTCCGGAATCCACATGTAGCGCTCGGTGTAGATCGTGTCGTAGTTGCGCCAGTCGGTCGGCGGCGACTCGGACGACGCGACCGCGAACACGTCAGGGTGGCGCAGCAGCGCCATGACCGACGTGTAGCCGCCGTACGACGTGCCGTAGATCCCGACGCGCTCCCTGTCGACGTACGGCCGGGTGCCTAACGCCTTGATCCCCTCGGCCATGTCGTCGATCTCGGTCTGGCCGAGCTTCAGGTAGATGTCGTCGAGCGCGCGGCGGCCCATGCCCGGCGCGGCGCGCGACGAGACGGCGACGACGATGAAGCCGTACTCGGTGAGCGGGTTGCCGGCGCTGAACGTCTCGGTCGGCGTGTTGCTCCCCGACTCGGGGCCGCCGTAGACCGCGGTCAGCACCGGGTACTTCTTGGACGGATCGAAGTTCGACGGGAACCAGACCTCGCCGAACAGCGGCGTCTTCCCGTCGGCCGCGGTGTAGCGGAACAGCTCCGCCTTGCGGATGCCGCGCTGCTGCATGAGCGACACGTCGCTCGTCGCCAGCTCGCTGACGACCCTGCCCGTGGCCGCGTCGACGAGCCGCGAGACCGGCGCCCGGTCGTGCGTCTGCGCGACGTCGACGAAGTACCGCCCGTCGGGCGCGACGTCGACCTGGTGCGCGAACGCCGGATCGGTGAGGCGGACGTCGCCGTTGCCGTCGAGCCGCACGCGGTGCAGCTGCGGCTTCAGGTAGTTGTCGCCGTCGCGCGCCATGTACCAGAGCGCGTTCGCCGTCTCGTCGAGGCGGACGATCCCGGCGACCTCGAACGCCCCCCTCGTCAGCGTCCTGAGCAGCTTGCCATTCAGGTCGTAGAGATAGTAATTCTTGAAGCCCGTGCGCTCGGACTCCCAGATGAAGCGCGTGCTGTCGGCGAGCCAGCGCATGGTCGGGTGGTTCTCGAGCCACCCGGTCGGCCACTCCTCGCGCAGCACCGCGCGGCACTTCGTCGTCGCGGGGGAGCAGAGCGTGAGCTCCATGACGTGCTGCCGCCGGTTCGTGCGCTTGAGCAGCAGCTCCTTCCCGTCCGGCGCCCAGCCGACGTCGTAGACGTAGTGGCCGACGACGTCGTTCGTGAACGGCTTGCCGTCGCGCACGTCGATCTGCCGCGTCTGCTTCGACGCGACGTCGTAGACGAACAGCTCGACGACCGGGTTCGACACGCCCGGCTTCGGGTAGGCCTCGACGTCGAGCTTCGTCTGGAGCCGGGTCTGGTCGACGGCGATGTAGAAGTCGGGAACCTTGCTCTCGTCGAACTGGAAGTACGCGAGCTGGCCGCCGCTCGGGCTCCACCACATCGCCGTCGTCTGTCCCAGCTCCTCGCCGTAGACCCACGACGCCGTGCCGTATTTCGTGCGCGCCGCCTCGCTCCCGTCGGTCGTCACGGCGACCTCGTTCGCGCCGCTCGCGTCGCAGACGTAGACGTTCCGATCGCGATAGTGCGCGAGCCGCTGTCCGTCGGGCGACGCGGCGACCGGGCGCTGCCGCCCGCGCTCCGGCGGCGGGAGCGTGACGCCGCCGCAGCCGCGCAGCACGCCGGCCTGCGGACCGTTCGGCACCCTCGCCGGCGGCCCGTTCGGCACGCCCCCCGACGCGTTCGGCACCGCGTTCGACTCGGCCGGCAGCTCGGTGCGCCCCTTCGTCGCGATGGCGAAGCGGTAGCGCGTGCCGCTCGTCGTGTACTCGACGCTCTTGCCGTCCGCGCTCCACGTGACGGCCGAGCCGCCGCCGGGGCGCCCGCCCCGTCCGCCGAACCCCGCGCCGGCGAGCACGTTGCCGAGCCGGACGGCGTTCTGGTACTGCGGCGCCATGCGCTGGTACTGGTCGTAGCCGGGCATCGACGCGAGCCGGTCCTGCGCGCCGGCGTCCGCGGCGGCGAGGGCGAGCACGGGGAGCGCCAGGAGCGCCGGGCGCGCGGTGCGGCGGAGGGAGCGCGTGGTCATGCGGAGGTCGGGCCGGGGGTGGAACGAGCGCGGTGCGTACAAGCTAACGGTGAGCCTCACGTCCGCCCGTCCTTCCTCGTCCGTTCCACCGCGGTTCGACCGCCGTGCCGACTCCGCATCACCGCCGTTCATCCGCGGTGGTACGGCGGCGGTACGGCGGCGGTACGGCGGTGGTACGGCGGTCGAACCGCGGTGGAACGGCGGTCGAACCGCGGTGATGCGGAGGTGGGAACGGCGGACGAAAACGGGCGGAGCGGGCGGGACGGGCGCAGCCCTCCGCGCCGCGCAGCGCTCCCCTCCGCCGCGACGTATCCTTCCAGCGATCCCACCACCCTCTCTCCGCACTCCGTGTCCCTGAATCGACGCGACTTCCTCAAGGGCACCGCCGCCGCGGCCGCCGCCTCTGCCCTCGGCGCGCGCGGCCTCGAGGCGTTCCCCGCCCACGTCCGACCCGGCGCCGACGGCGGACGCATCATCACGACGGGGATCCCCGGCGACCCCGCGTTCCACGACGCCGCCATGAAGGCGCTCGACGCCGCGAAGTCGGCCGGCGCGAGCTACGCCGACGTCCGCATCGCGCGCTACCGCTCGCAGAGCGTGTCGACGCGCGAGCGCCGCGTCCAGGGGCTCTCCGACAGCGAGACGTTCGGCATCGGCATCCGGACGCTCGTGAACGGCGCGTGGGGGTTCGCCGCGACGCGAGATCTCTCGACCGACAGCGTCGCGAACACCGCGCGCCAGGCCGTCGCGCAGGCGAAGGCGAACCGCGCCGCGCAGATCCGGCCGATCACGCTCGCCCCCGTCACGCCGACGGCGAACGGCGAGTGGAAGAGCCCGATCAAGGTCGACCCGTTCACGATCCCCGTCGCCGAGAAGGTGGCGCTGCTGCTCGCCGTGAACGAGGCGGCGATCAAGGGCGGCGCGCGCTTCGTGACGTCGGGGATGAACTTCCTCCGCGAGGAGAAGACGTTCGCGTCGACCGACGGCACGTACACGGTGCAGACGCTCTACCGCTCGTCGCCGAACGTGAACGTCACCGCCGTCTCGAGCGACAACTCCGACTTCCAGTCGCGCTCCTCGACCGAGCTCGCGCCGAGCGGGCTGGGCTACGAGCACGTCACCGGCGCCGACCTCGTCACGAACGTCGCGAAGTGGGCGGCCGACGCGCAGGAGAAGCTGAAGGCGAAGCCGGTCGAGGTCGGACGCTACGACCTCATCCTCTCGCCGTCGAACCTCTTCCTCACGATCCACGAGAGCGTCGCGCACCCGACGGAGCTCGACCGCGTCCTGGGCTTCGAGGCGAACTACGCGGGCACGAGCTTCGTCACGCCGCCGGAGAAGGTGCTCGGCCAGCTCAAGTACGGCTCGTCGCTCATGAACATCCGCGCCGACCGCGACCAGGTCGGCTCGCTCTCGGCGTGCGGGTGGGACGACGAGGGGGTCATCCCCGAGACGTACGACATCATCAAGGACGGCATCGTCGTCGACTATCAGACGACGCGCGAGCAGGCGCCGTACCTCGAGTGGTGGTACAAGAAGCAGGGCAAGCCGGTCCGCTCGCACGGCAACTCGTACGCGCAGACGTGGAGCGACGTGCAGTTCCAGCGGATGCCGAACGTGTCGCTGCTTCCCGGCGAGAAGGACAACACGTGGAACGATCTCATCTCGGCCACCGACCGCGGCATCGCGATCGTCGGCAACGGGTCGTTCTCGATCGACCAGCAACGCTACAACGGTCAGTTCGCGGGGCAGGTCTTCTACGAGGTGCGCGGCGGCAAGATCACCGGCATGCTCAAGGACGTCGCCTACCAGTTCCGCACGCCCGAGTTCTGGGGCGGCATGGACATGATCGGCGGCAAGTCGTCGTACTTCCTCGGCGGCGCGAACAACGACGGCAAGGGGCAGCCGGCGCAGAGCAACGCGGTGAGCCACGGCTGCGTGCCGGCGCGCTTCCGCAACGTCAACGTCATCAACACGGGGCGCACCTCCTGATGAGCACTTCGGATTCTGGCGCGCCGCGCTCTCTGTTCGCGGCCGCCGCGCCGAGCAAGTTCCTCACGCGCGACGAGTGTGAGGCGATCACGAAGAAGGCCCTCGCGTTCGCGACGGCGAACGAGACGAGCGTGAGCATCAACAGCGGGGTGAGCAGCAACACGCGCTTCGCCGTGAACCAGGTCTCGACGTCGGGCGACAGCTACGACGCCGTCGTCAACGTGCGCAGCACGTTCGGCCGGCGCTCCGGCAGCTCGACGACGAACAACCTCGACGACGCGAGCCTCAAGGCGGTCGTCGAGCGCGCCGAGGCGCTCGCGAAGCTGGCGCCCGAGGACCCCGAGCACCTGCCGCTCATCGCCGGCCCGCAGCAGTACCGCGAGCCGCCGAGCACGATCTGGGTCGACGCGACGGCCACCCTCGACCCCGCGGCGCGCGCCGCGGCGGTGCGCGCCGTCACCGAGCCGGCGCGCGCCGCCGGCCTCACCGCGACCGGCTTCATCGAGGCCGCGGCGAACGTCAGCGCCATCGCCAACTCCGCGGGGCTCTTCGCCTACAACCGCGGCACGCGCGTCGCGATGACGACGACCGTGCGCACCCCCGACGGCACCGGCTCCGGCTGGGCCGGCGGCACCGACAACGACTTCCGCAAGCTCGACCCGGCGGCGTTGGGCGCCCGCGCGATCGACAAGGCGAAGCGCTCGGCGAACCCGGTCGCGATCGAGCCGGGGCGCTACACCGTCGTGCTCGAGCCGACGGCGGTCGGCAACCTCGTGCAGCTCATCCAGGGCTCGCTCAACGCGCGCGCCGCCGACGAGGGGCGCTCGTTCTTCTCGAAGCAGGGCGGCGGCAACAAGCTCGGCATGAAGGTCGTCGACGAGCGCATCACGCTGACCTCCGACCCGTTCGACCCCGAGACGCCGGGCGCCCCGTACTCCGGCGACGGCACGCCGAACGAGCGCACGGTGTGGATCGAGAACGGCGTCGTGAAGAACCTTCAGTACGACCGCTACTGGGCGATGAAGACCGGCCGCGCGAGCGCGTCGGGCGGCGGCGCGGGGGGCGGTCCTGGCGGCGGCGGAGGAGGGGGCGGCGGCGGGCGCGGGGGCGGCGGCGGGCTCCGCATGTCGGGCGGCACGGCGACGATCGAGGAGATGATCGCGTCGACGGAGCGCGGGCTGTTGGTCACCCGCCTCTGGTACATCCGCCCGGTCGACCAGCGGACGATCCTCTACACCGGCCTGACGCGCGACGGCACGTTCCTCATCGAGAACGGCAAGATCACGCAGGCGGTGAAGAACCTGCGCTGGAACGAGTCGCCGATCTTCCTGCTGAACAACATCGAGGCGTTAGGCCGTCCGGTGCGCGTCTCGGCGAGCGAGGACGGGAGCCCGGGGGCGGCGATCATCATGCCGCCGGTGAAGGCGCGGGACTTCAACTTCACGTCGCTGTCGGACGCGGTGTAGAAGCCAGCGCAGAGCGGCCTTCGCGTCGCTCAGAAGAATCGCGCAGAGCGCAGAGCGTCGAGCGCAGAGTGAGCGGTCACTCTGCGCTCTCCTTTTTTTACCTGATATCTCATCGGAGAGAAGCAATCCCGGCGCGAAGTTGCTTACACGATACGTCGAGCGGACGGCGGCGCCCGGCATGACGAAGAGTGGAAGAGTCGGTCGAGAGATACCGAAGCCGCGGCAGCATCGCGCCTCCTGGCACTCACGGTCGGCCGTTGATGATGACGTTAACGCGAGTGATTGTCGTACCCTCACGTGAAAACCCAGGCGACGCGTTCGAGAAGACACCCGCACCGCTATCGCCCAGCTTCCCACTTCGTACTGCCTTCAGATACTTCGGGTCGAGGTGGTTCGCGACGAGTGGCGGAATCGAGCGTTTCTGCCGCTCGTCGAGCACCCCCGTCGCGTACGGCGCGACGGCAACCAGGCGGTCGATGCTCGACTCTCGAGCGCGACGGTATAGGCGATACGCCGACCCTCGGTGGTACTTCATGGGTAGAGCCGCGAGCTCGCGAGTCACGCCGCTCCATATCGAGTCGAGGGCCGTGGTATAGGCGACGTTCAGCGCCACGAGCGAGTCGACCTGCGCCCCGTTCAAGGCCAGAGTGTCACTCTGACGAATCAGGTGAGCGATGGGATTGGGAATTCCACCGGATCCGTATAGCGACCGCAGTATCTCCTCCGACATTCGCTCGCCCGGACTGCTGCGCCCACGGTCGAGCTGCCGGGTGATAGTCTGCCGTTCCCGAGAAGGTCCCACCTCGATTCGCGCCGAGAGGGTGAATGATGTTGGCTGCCGGAAGACGTTCACCTGTGGATCGGCTCTCCCGAATCGAGGATTCACCTCGTACCGAAAGCGGGCAGCGGACGCGTCGAAGCCGCGTACCACGAGAAGCGTCTGATCGGGGGCGGCGAAATTACCCCAGCCGCGCGCGCCCTGCCTCCCGTGGAGCGCGATGTCGAGAGCGGATAAGGGGTTCGAGACGATGAGTGACACCCGGAGTCGTTCCGAAAGCCGCATCTTGGCTGGATCGAACGACAGCACCATGTTCGCGCTTGAAGTCCACGGGCCGCGGCAGCTATTGCGGCCGGCGACGATTCCCAACTGACGCCCGAGACATGTCCGGGCGGCGCTCGGACCCGCATCGAGCAGGCGCCGCATGCCGGCAGCGAGCGTAGGATCACGCGTCGCGTCAGGGTCGGGTACGAAGGCGCGATCGTTGGATAGACCGTCACCGTTGATGTCACCGACGACGAGCGGCGTGAACGGTGAACCGCTACTCAGACGGAAGTATCCCGCGATCCGCACCGCATCCAACACCGAATAGCTGGCGTCGGCCGTAAGCTGATGCCTCGATTCGAAGCTACCGGCCGTCCAGCCGCGCTCATGTGGGTCGCCAGCCGTACTCGTGAAGCCACGATACTGCTCACGGGAATTCGAGTACACGTACGTCGCGCTCCACGTCAGCGCACCGCTCGCCCGGACCGGGCTGATCCCGACGCGGATCTGCCGACTGACGCTCGAGAGATCGGATCGCTGCTCGAGAACCTGATCGAAGCTTGAAACGATACGTGCGTTACCCGGCGCGATCGCGCCGTTGGCGGGAACGATGCTTCCGACGTTCGCGAAGACCGGACGTCCTCCTTCGCCCGACAGAACGAAGCCCACGACCGGCGCAACGTTCAGGTCGACGACGCTCGGTTGGCTCAGGTTGCGAGAGTACACCCCTTCGATCGTTGTCGCGAAGCGGTTCCCCAGCACTGGTCCACTCCACTGTAGGTTGCCGCGCACACTACGGGGCGCAACGAAGTTCCGCGCGAAGCTGCTGACTCGGGGCGCGGTGCTACTGAATGGGGTTCCCGTCGTGCCGTCCGCGCAGCGATGCGGAATGCTGCTCACGTCGGAGGCGTACGTCGTCCACGCCGGTCGCGGGATGGCATCTCCGACGCACCGAACTTGCTGCGCCCCGTCGGTCAACCCAGTTTCGTCGAACGCTATCCTCAGCGCGGACGGCAGCAGGCCACCTTGAAACACGCCGACTCCGCCGCGAATCACAGCTCTCGGAACGCGGGCCGCTCCGTCGAAAGCGGCGAACTGAGGTGCGCTGCCGTACGCCCAAGAGAATCCCACGCGGGGACTGACGTGGACGCGATTCGGCACTGCGTCGTTTCGTACGCCGAACGCGTCGAGGACGGCCGAGTTGTAGGACGGGCGAGTCGCGAATCGACTTCCGTCCAACCGGACGCCGTACTGCAGCTGTAGGCCCTGACTGACTCTGTACGAGTCACCGATCGACAGCGACCCCACATATTCGGAGATATCGTGCTGGGTCCGACGCAACGATCGCGTGAATCCGCTGGGTCGATTCGCCTCGACGTCTGCGAGCGAGGCGTACGTGAAGCTGCCCAGCGAGTTTCCCGACTGATCGTCTCCGTACGTGAGGCGTCGTACCTCGCTGCTCATCTTGATGCGATGCGCGTTGTTCGCGCTCATCCAAGAGATCTGATTTCGCAAGCCCAAGACGGACTGCGTGATCCGGAACCCGAGCGCCGAATTGCCACCGAACGAAAGGCGGCGCACACTTTCTGAGCCGTCGACAAAGTCGGAACGCACCAGCACGCTTCCGCCAGGCACTGCCAGATACGGATCACCATGCTGGCGGCTGATCGTGGTCTCCAAGGTCGTCTCGGTTAACACGACACTCTTCACGTACGCGCCATGATTCACTTGCGCCCCTACATTCCACGAGTCGCGCACACCGCTGTACGCGGGCATCTCTCCAGCCGACTGCCCGACGGGTGCCTGCCGCCTCCCAGAACCGTTGAACGTGAGGTTGAGAGTCTGGCTAGACCCAGATCCTGGGGCTACCAAATCCAGCGTGCCGAACACCGACGCGTCGTCGCTCGTCCGATTCGACCGGGAGCCTGTT
The DNA here is from genome assembly GCA_963843845.1 of uncultured Gemmatimonadaceae bacterium. GTDB lineage: Bacteria > Gemmatimonadota > Gemmatimonadetes > Gemmatimonadales > Gemmatimonadaceae > Gemmatirosa. The sequence continues at coordinate 49,987 of CAWJMB010000004.1, forward strand.
GTAGGTGTCAGCGGGATGCCCTGCTCACTGAGTATGCGAACGAGTCGATTCGCCGAGTCCGCGGCGATGCCAGCCGCCTGCAAACCGAGCGCACCGGTGTTGGCCAGCGTGCGTAGCGCGTTGCTCCGACGGTCCACCTGATATGACACGTTGTAGAATGCCCGATCCAACTTGATCGGACCGCTCGCCACTCCGCTGAGCGAGGCGCTCGAGTACCGCTGCCCGAGCGCGCGCGCGATGCGATCCGTCAGCTGAAGTGGTTCGGCGTCCAGAAGGAGGGAGGCGCTGCGCCGAACGAAGTTCGATCCCGGTGTGGGCTGCAGGTTGAGCTGCGCCCCGCTGAATCCACCACGACTCACGTCGTAGGGCGACGTAACCAGACTGGCGTATAGACTTGCGTCGCGCGGAACGGCTGCGCCACTGAACCACATCCCATTCAGCGTCGCACGATTCTGGTCGCCGGGTAAGCCGAGCACGGAGAAGCCAGCCGGATCCCCGTCGACGCCGAAGACGGTCGTAGATCCGGGAACTGTACCGGCCAGCCGATAGATGTCGGCTTGCTGCTCCGGCGCGATCGCCGAGCGGTCGGCCAGCTGCTCGTTCCCACCGATGTCGGGCCGTCGCTCGAACTGCGCCACACGCTGGCGCCTTCCGGTGACGAGGGCGGTATCCAAAAGCGTGGAGAGGCGTTGCAACCGGACATCCGCAATGAGGATGTCTTCGTCGGCGACGCGCCGGAGTTCTAGGCGACGCGTGACGAAACCGACCGCGGAAAAGACGAGGAGATAGTGGCCTTCCCCGCCACCGAACGTGATGGTGTACCGGCCGTCATCGTTCGACCGAGCAGTGCGGTTGACGCCACCGTTCGCCGAGGTCGCTGCGACGCTGACTCCGGCGACTGGTCTGCCATCAGCATCCGTCGCTCGTCCTCGAATCACGTCGACGCCCTGGCAGAGGGCGGTCGCCGGCCGGGCCGCGTACGCGACGCCCACCAGGATGAAGAGCACAAGTCTTTTCACGGGTCGCTCCATACCGCGTCGCTCTGCACAATTGGAGAGGTTGTCGCCGCGGCGGATCGACCGACGACCTGAGCCGTGCCAGACATGATTCGTGGTACGGATCGGCGATCGGGCGGCACAGAATCGTGGCGAACGAGCCGGCCGACTGCCAAGGGCATACCACAACCCGATCGCCGCGTCATAGGTACTGCTATGCCAGGGGTAACGGAGCCGCAAGTAGGCAGTGGAGGCGGTCGGTAATCTGAACTGGCCAGGTGTGGGGGCCATGCGCGAGCAGCGATCACTACGACGGGGCCCGCCGCGTGTCTGTGGGCACACATGGTCTTGAGTCGCTTTGACGGACGCGCGGTTCACGCTGCTCGCGCCAGTCGGCCGAGCTGCCGTTCGTACTGCACGGGACTGACGTAGCCGAGGCTCGAATGCCGCCGCTCGCCATTGTACCACGCGTCGATGAACTCGGCGACCGCGCGGTGTGCCTCGCGCCGCGCGTCGCGAAGTCGGCGCCGCCGAGCAGCTCGTGCTCGAGGGTCGCGAAGAACGCCTCCGCGACGGCGTTGTCGAAGCAGTCGCCCTTGCCGGCTCATGCTCTGCACGGCGCCGTGCGCCGCGAGGACGGCGCGGTACTCGCGGCTCGCGTACTGGCACCCGCGGTCCGTGTGGTGGATGCAGCCCCGGCGCGCGGGCGGCGCGGCCGCAGCGCCATGCGGAGCGCAGCCAGCGGGCCGTCGGTCGCGAGGTCGCTGCTCGTCGCCCAGCCGACGACTCGGCGCGAGCTCAGGTCCAGCAGCACGGACAGGAACAGCCACCCCTCGCGCGTCGGGATGTACGTCAGGTCGCCGACCCACGCGGTGTTGGGCACCGGGTGGTCGGCGAGCGCGAAGCGGCGGCCCAACAGGTTCGGCGCGACGGGCTCCGCGTGGGCGCTGTCGGTCGTCGCGACGCGCCGTCGCGCGCGCCGCGCCGACCAGCCCGTCCTCGCGCATCAGCCGCGCGACGCGGCGCTGGCCCACGCGCGTGCCCGCCGCGCGCAGCTCGCGCACGACCCGCGGCGCCCCGTAGCGCCCGCGGCTCTTCCGGTGCGCGGCCCGCACCTCGACCCGCAGGCGCTCGTCGGCCGTCGCCCGCGCGGGCGGCGGCGCAGCCGCCGCGCGCCGCGGGCGCGCGTAGTAACCCGCCGACGCTCACGCCGAGCGCCCGCGCACATCAGCCGCACCGGGAAGCGCGCCCGGTGGGCCTGGATCACGGCGTACCTGTCGCTCACCGCGACTCCCTCGCGAAGTACGCCGCGGCAGACTCAATGGGTCAGTGCAACACCTCTGTCAGTGCCCTCCACCGAGACGCAGCATGGCGAAGATCGGTCGTCCGGGGCTCCCGTCGGACAAGCGGCAGCAGGTCTGGGAGATGTGGAAGGCGGGCAAGTCCATCACCGTGATCGCGCAGACGGTCGGCTCGCCGGCCGGCTCCATCTTCTCCATCCTGCTGCCGTTCGGCGGCATTTATCAGCCGCCACCGCGGCGACGGACGACCGCGCTGACCCTGGCCGAGCGCGAGGAGATCTCGCGCGGGGCGGCGGCCAAGGAGTCCATGCGCGCCATCGGCCGGCGGCTCGGGCGACCCGCCTCCACGATCAGTCGCGAGATCGCCCGCAATCGGGGCATCGCCAAGTACCGCGCCACGGACGCCGACGATCGCGCCTGGCGGCGAGCGAAGCGGCCGAAGCCCTGTCTGCTGGCCCGGCATCCGGTGCTCGCCGCATACGTCCGCGACCGCCTGCGCGAGGATTGGTCGCCCGAGCAGATTGCCGGGACGCTCAGGAAGCACTACCCGGCAGGGGGCGCGATGCGCGTGTCGCACGAGACGATCTACCGAACCCTCTTCGTCGAGTCCCGCGGCGTGCTCGCCCGCGCGCTTCGGGCGCACCTGCGCTCGGGGCGGCCGCTGCGACGCAGCGTGCACAACACGACGGCCGGGCAGTGGCGCTCGCAGATCAAGGGCGCGGTCTCCATCCGCGAGCGACCGCTCGAGGTGGAGGATCGGGCGGTCCCGGGGCACTGGGAGGGCGACCTGCTCCTCGGCCGGCACTGGACGCAGCTCGCGACCCTCGTCGAGCGTACGACGCGCTTCACGGTGCTCGTGCAGCTCACCGGCCGCGACATGCAGGCCGTGACCGAGGGGCTGTCGCGCGAGATGGCGATGCTCCCGGCGCACGTGCGCCGGTCGCTGACCTGGGACCGCGGGATGGAGCTCGCCGGCCACCACGCGGTCACGGCGAACACGGGGCTCGACGTGTACTTCGCCGACCCGCACAGCCCGTGGCAGCGCGGGACGAACGAGAACACCAATCGGCTGTTGCGGCAGTACTTCCCGAAGGGCGTCTCGATGAAGGACCTCACGCAAGCCGAGCTGAATCAGGTCGCGGCCAAGCTCAACGCGCGACCGCGGAAGACGCTGGACTTCGACACGCCCGCAGCGCGCTTCGAAGCGCTGTTGCGTTGACCCA
>CAWJMB010000005.1:0-156159 GCA_963843845.1 uncultured Gemmatimonadaceae bacterium
GCCGCCGCCGATTTTAGGAACGCGTTCTCCTGCTGCAAGCGCGCGTTCTCGCCCCGCAGCCGCCGGAGCTCCTCCTCCTCGCTCGGCAGCCGCCCGTGGCCGGGGAACACGTCCGCCGGCGGCGCCCCGTCACGCGCCGCGGCCTGCCGCCGCCACGACCGCAGCAGGTCGTCGGTCAGCCCCAGCTCGCGCGCCACCTGCGTCAGCGGCACCCCGGCCGCCCGCCGCTCCTCGGCCCGGCGTACCGCCTCCACCTTGAACTCGGCGGTGAAGTGCCGCCGCTCGCGCTGCTCCTTCGCCATCGAACACCTCCGTCCCCGAACCATAGCCGGGGCTACGTTGGCGTCCGTCAAAGCGACTCAGGTCCACACATGACGAAAGTATCATTCAGACACTGCTTGACATACTGAACCGAGGATGCAACAACGGCGCGCCGCTACGGGATCGTAGTGGTCGTGGGCATGCCGATGCATGCCGTCACAGGTCTTTATAAGGAGATCGTGATGAAGAGCCCACTCTTGGCAGTGACGAAGGCGGTTGTTCTCCTCGGTTCGATGACTGGGCTGCGCACGAATACGGCGCAAGCCGTCACGTCGGACCCCGGCTGTACGACACCGAACGCCGAGCAGATTGCGTCACACTGCAGGGCGGTAGCACCATCGGGGTGCACGTACACTGGCGGGAGCGGGAGCTCTTACACAGACCGCGACGGTGTCTGTCACGTCGACATCTCGTGCAACTACAACTGCTAGGTCGTGTACGGCACTAGACGGCGTGCTGTCGTCGCCGCTAGTGCTCGTGAGCGTGCGATGGTTTAGCGAATCCCACCGGGGTGCCTAAACCATCGTGTCACCCGACCCGATGCCGCAGAAGATCTCGGCTCCGACAACGCACACGTGTCCCGGCTCGCGCGACCGTGCCGATAGCCGCCGCGCGGCCGAGTCGACGCCGATCGTCGCCACCTGGGCAAGGTCGACGAAACCGAGTGCGAGGGGTTCCTCCTTCCTAACGTCATCCCGAAGCCTCTATGCGGACACCGACGATAGCGAATATGATGAACGGCACGTTCGCTCTCTGCGCTCTAGCGATCGCAGGCATGATGGCGCGCCGGGAGTTCTTCCCGGCGTCTCCCGCCGTCGCGGACAGCCCGAAGGTGCAGATCGCGAACTGGAGAGAGTATAGGAAGGGGCACGCCGTCGGCGCGCCCGCGGGCCGCGTCAGCCTGGTCGTCTTTTCCGATTACGAGTGCCCGGCATGCCGAAAGCTGGCATTTCGGTTGGATACGATACAAGCGCGGTTCCCGAACCAGCTGACCATCTACTATCGCAATTTTCCGCTGCCGTATCATCGCAAGGCGCGTGTCGCCGCCTTCGCAGCCGAGTGCGCGGCGCGCGAGGGCGCGTTCGAGCGAGCCCACGCGCTGCTGTTCGCCGACGTAGACTCGATCGGCGTGCGTTCTTGGGCACGGTTCGCAGCCCTCTCCGGCGTCGCCGACACTCTGCGTTTCAGCCGGTGCGTGCAGGACAGTCTCCCAGCGGCCGTGGTCGCGACGGATCAAGCCGACGCGGGTCGACTGAATCTACAAGTTACGCCGACCCTTCTGCTGGACAGCCTGATGCTGCGCGGTCTACCTTCGGCGACCGAGCTCGAAGCGCTGATCCAGCGCTCCGCCGAAACGAAGACATCCATGCGCTAGGGTGATCCATCAATGAAGTCTGCTCACGTGTCTCACATCTACTTGTGCCTCCTCGGACTCACCGGCTCGTCCGCGACCGCCGTTTCTCAATCGACAGTACCAGTCCGACCGCTCGAGGCCGCTGAGGCGGAATCGCGTCCGGGCGTCGTGGCCTCGATTTCGGGTCTGCGTGCGGTGTCCTCGCGCGCGGTGTTCGTCAACGATCGCGTGCGGCGCCGCGTCGTCATGCTCGACGAGCGGCTCGAGGTCGTGAAGATCGTTGCGGACACGTCGACGTCCACCGGCCGGCGATACGGTCCATACGCTACTGGACTCTTCGCGGCGCGCGGCGACTCGACACTATTTCTCAACGGTTCAACTCTGTCCATGCACCTGATCGACTCACACGGTGAGGTCAGACGTGTGATCGCCCCCCCGCGGCCGAGTGACTTCGGGCGGTTGATCGGCGGTGAGGCGGGAAATCCGGGGTTCGATGATTCTGGCCGTCTAGTGTACCGATTAGCTGGCATCGGACCGGCCGAGCAGGTCAGGCTCGGGGCACTTGGTAGAGCCGCACCGCCAGAGTCTGCGGCCGTCGTCCGGTTCGACTTCACGGCCCGGCGTGTCGACACGGCGGCGTTCGTCCGCGTCTACACACCGCGCATCGTCCAGGTGGTCCGAAAGTCTCCGGGGAGCAATGGCGGCGAGACGACCCGCGTGTGGGAAGTGCCGGTCTTGCATCCCGCTCCCACCGTGGACGACTGGGCAGTCACGGCGGATGGCCGCATCGCGGTCGTTCGGGGACTCGACTACCACGTCGACTTCTTCGACCGAGACGGGCGTGTCACGTCCGGCCCCAAGGTCCCTTTCGCCTGGACGCGTCTGACTGACGCGAACAAGCAGGCCCTGCTCGACTCGAGCAAGGCGACCCGAACGCGACTCGTCACGGGGGGTGCTGCACCGGCCTACGGCGTTGCGCCGCTCCCGGGTTCGGTATCGGCCGACGGCCCGCCCGTCACGGTGACGAGAACTGTCGGCGCCACGACGCCGGCGGTGAGTCGCGCACCCGATGCACCGCCCGACGATCAGTACGTGAGTTCGGACGAGGTACCAGATTATCAGCCGGTATTCGCGGCGGGAGGGGTGCGGGCCGACGCCGACGGAAACGTGTGGGTTCGCACGGTGTCGTCCGCAGGAAGTGGTGGATCAGTCTATGACGTTCTCGACGAACGGGGGCGCCTGGTCGATCGTGTCCGGTTTCCTCCGGGCAGCGTCATCGCCGGCTTCGCCCCGGGCGGAGTAGTGTTTTTCGCGCAACGGTCCTCAAGCGGTCTCGTGCTGAAGCGCGTGCGCCATCGCTTACCCGCGTCGCGGTAGGACGCGGCGCTCCGCGTAGCTCTCCGGTCCATCGATGCGTGCGACCTCCGGCGAAGCGCAGTCCGTAATGACACCTTCTATGCGGCCGCGTGAGCAGGCGGACACGCGTCTAACTTGGCGCGAACTCGGCGAAGTTTTGCAGCAGGTCGGTGCGCTCGTCGATCAAAATCCCCGGGATACGAGCTTTATGCGCAGGAGAGCCGTTTCAGGCGGCGCTCGAGTGGAGCTCTTACCGGATGCCTGGTGTCGATGGTACACCGCGTCGCCCTACATCGTGTGTGCCATCGTTCACGGAGAGGATCCGCTGTTTTTCCGCCATCGTGGCTTCTGGTGGATCGAGCTCCGGAGGCAGGTGCGGCGTGCGTGGACGACCCGGACGGCGGTGCGAGGGGTGAGCACGATCACGCAACAATTGGCACGCAACCTCTTTCTTCAGCCGGAGCGATCGCTTCGAAGAAAGATACAAGAGGCGCTGATCACGGCGCAGATCGAGAGTTCGCTCAGTAAGCCTCGCATACTGGAATTGTACATGAACGTCGTCGAGCTCGGCGTCGACGTATGGGGCGTCGAGGCTGCTGCGACTCACTATTTCGGACGCCCGGTCGACCAGCTCGGTCCGTTCGCGGCGGTGTTTCTCACCAGTCTGTTACCAGCTCCCCGCGCGGCTCTGAGAGATGCGAACGCGCGTCGGGCGATTCGCGCACAGCGGCGACTTACGTCGCTGCTATACGGTAGCGGTGTCATCGGTCATACGTCGGAAAAGCAGACATACGGGTACATCGACGAGCTGGAGACGATCGTGTCGAGCGGTGGCGACATCACGAACTTTCTCCGAGCGGCGGCGGGCGACGATGGTCGTGGGTGCGGGCGCGATGACGTGCCGTGGCCCGCCACGTCAGCACTCATCCGTTCTGAGTGCGGCCTCGCCCAGCGAACGCAATACGAGCAGTTTCTCCGATCCGCGAGTTCGTACATACGTGGAATCAGAGCGTGGCCCGAATGGTGGTCCGCCGCGAGTTAGCGTGCGGTTCGGGTTCAGAGCGGCGTGGGTGCCTTCAGCGTTTGCCAGCGCTCCGCGACCAGGTGAGGGCGTCTCCGTCATTCTCGCAGTAGCCCTGGTGACTCCTCGATGATTTGGTCGGCGGTGAGGGACGTCCGACGCATCGCGCGCCGCATACAAGCGCGTCGCGCCGGCGACACGCGCGTCTGTCTCGCGATCCACGACGGCTTCGGACACTTCGACAGCGTCAGACAGATAGCGGCCGACATATCGGCCGCGCTCGAACGATCGTATAAAGTAGTCCCGTACGACGTACATATTCATCGTCTAGCGGACGAAGAAGCGCGCCGACGCGCGACCGCAGCGGTCGCCGAGTGCGACGTGATCGTCGGATTCGGTAGTTTGCTGCTACCGCTGGTCAGAGCGCGCCAGGAACAGGGTCGCGACATCTGTTGCGTTGTACTCGCCCTCGGCACCTTTCCGCGTGGCGCTCTTCAAGTCAGATCGCTGCTCCCATATTTGAGGGCGGACGATCACTTCATCGTCAGCTGCGCGGCCGACGAGGCGCTGGCCAAAGTGTTCCTCCCGACTGTCTCGGTGACGTGTCTCCCGTTCGCTTATGATGGTGCCACCTTCCGACCCCTGTCGGTCGAATGCCGTTCACGCGCGCGAAGCGAATGGGGGTTGACACCCGACAGTCAGTTGCTCCTGTACGCTGGACGCATCTCCGTGGAAAAGAACGTCCACACCGTGCTGCGGACGTTCGCTGCGCTCTGGTCGCGACTTTCAGATCCCTACCTGTTCTTGGCCGGCCCGATCGACGACGCACCGTTCAGCGAGTTCGGCGTCGTACCGCTCTCGTACGCGCACGCGCTGCGACGCGCGATCCCCCGTCTGGGTATCCCGGAGCACCGTGTACGATGGCTGGGCAAGGTCGCACGAGACGCACTTTGTGTTCTTTACGGCGCGGCTGACGTCGTCGTGAACCTCACGCTTCATCACGACGAGAATTTCGGCCTCGGTCAGATCGAGGCCATGGCGTGTGGTACGCCGGTCGTAGGCACAGCATGGGGTGGACTCCACGACACCCTACGAACTCGTTCCAGCGGATCCACGGTACGCACCGTCGTCACTCCGCTCGGCGTCAAAGTCGACTGGTGGGAGGCTGCGAACGCGGTCTACGACGTCGTGTCGTCTCCGAGCGAAGCGCGTCCGCGAGTGGACGACCACGATTTTCCGAAGGCGCAGTACGAGTTCGCGGAGTTCGCACGACGGCTCGTAGCGACCGTCGACGGTGTGGCTCGTCGGCAACGGTCGCATGCTCCGCTCGAGTCGAGTCGCTTCGCCAACGACTTTTGGGTCACGTGCGCGGTGCCGGGCCGGGCGTTCGCGCGCTACACGTTCGGCACCGAGTCGTTCGCTCTCTACCGCGAGCTAATCTCTCATTACGCCGGTCCGACCGAGGAATCCGCGCCCGCCGTTGATTCGATGGCAGATGCAGATGTGCTCGTGTTGTCGACGCCACTTCATATGTCGCCCGCGGGTTTCATCGACGTGGAGGATCCCCTCTACCCCACCGGAGTAGCTGTCCCTGCGGGGCATCCGGAGGCGGTACGACAGTTGATCAGAATATTGAAGCGTAATCCCACGATCACGGTAGGCACGATCCGTCACAGATGGACGCTCTCCGATCGGCTTCTTCAGGACGGGCTCGAGTGGATGCTCTCTCAGGGGTTACTCATGGTCTCGCGAACGTCGCGTGCGCGACTCTCCCCGGACGACGTGCCGGAGCGCCTCGGATCCGCGAGTTTCGCGATTCAAACAGTCGACCGAGACACGTCCGACTTCCTCGCCCTTCGGAATGGGAACTGACCAGATGAGCTCTTGGCCGATCGAGGAGGATGCGGCGCTGAATGACTATTACGGCAAACATGAGCTCGGCGACAACGGTCTGCCGACCCGTGGATGGCTACAGGTCAACCTCGTTTCAGTCGCTCTCCCGTACCGTATGACGCCCGTTTGGGCGCCCCACGAAGATGTGTGCCGGGTGTGGTGCCACCGTCTGGTCGCGCAGAGCTTGCTACGAGTACTAGAGGGAATCGTCAAACATTATGGATCAGAGCATCACATTCGGTCAGCCAAGATGCATCTCTACGGCGGTATCTATAATTATCGTCGGATCGCCGAGTCGCGGCGTCTCAGTCTGCATGCGTACGGAGCTGCAATTGATCTTGATCCCGAGAGTAACTCACTCGGTGTGCCATGGCGCGCGGGATCCGGCATGATGCCGGAAACTGTCATCGCGCTATTCGAGGCGGAGGGCTGGAAATGGGGTGGGCGATTCCACTCGAGGCCAGACTGTATGCATTTCCAAGCCACGGCTTGGTGACTCGTCCGACCGTCCTCGGACGTCGCCTCCGTCAGTGTCGAGGCGACAAGGACCGTTCACCGACTTCATCGTCAACCTTCTGCCTCGACATCCATGACATGGCGTAGTTTCTGGGGCGACGATCGCGTCTATGCTGAGTCCACGTTCACAAAGTCACGTCCGGACTGCCCGCATCCCGAGCGATGGCATGCGGTCGACGACCAGAGTACCGAGCTGGAAGCGACCGCACTCGTCGCGGCGATGGTGACGGCTCTTCAACCGGACTTTGTGGTCGAGACCGGAACCTGCATCGGCCGGACTACCGCCGCCATCGGCACAGCGCTGAAGTTGAATGGACAGGGCAACTTGGTCTCTCTCGAAGTCGATCCACAGAAGATCGCAGCGGCACGATCGCGGTGTCGAAGACTCCCAGTCGACATTCTTCACATGTCGAGTATGGATTATACGCCAGACCGCCCGATCGACTTCGCGTTCTTCGACAGTTTAGCTCGGCTGCGACATCAGGAGTTCGAGAGATACTTTCCGTGGATGCACAACCGCACCGTGGTCGGCTTCCACGACACTGGACCGCACCATCCCGTACGCAGCAGCCTCCTCCCGCTAGAGGAGGATGGGTTGTTGATCTCACCCCTGTACTTACCGACACCCCGGGGAATCATGTTCGCACGTGTCGGCACAAGTCGCAGCGTGACCGACTTCGGAGAATCATGATGATGATGATGCGTCGTGAGCCACGCGGCGCGGTCAGTACTCCGCACCTCGTCTAGGTCTCCCACGGTCGCGCGCTGGCGGCTCGGCGCTCTTGCGGCGACAGACGTATCCGCTCCGCCCACTCCGCGCCGTAGAGCCCCTCGACGTCCGCCGACGTGATGCCGCTCGGCGGATACTCGAACGCCGGCGGACGTGTGGGTGATGTGGACGTGCGAACAACATGATGCGGTACGGACGCCTAACGCACCGCCCGCGCCCTGCGCAGCATCCACCCGTACAGCCACACGATCGCGCCGACGAAGCCGAGCACGCCGAGCCACGGCGCGAGCGCGAAGTCTCTCGGCGACGAGGCCGATCGGCGCGTCCTTCGACGAGGCGCGACGATCAGCCCCGCGTTGAGCACGCCCCACAGGCTCTCGCCGACGATCAGCCCCGACGCCACGAGCGTGCCCAGCCGCTCGGCGCGCTCCGGGTTCGGCATCGTGCGCGCCGCGCCTGTCGTACCAGTGCGACGATGAACGCGCCGACGATCGACGGCGAACGTCGCCGACATCGGCAGGTAGATGCCGATGCCCGACGGCGAGCGGCGGGATGCGCAGCTTCTTCAGCGCGCCGAGCGTCGCGTCGAGCAGCGATGAGCCCGACGCCGACGAGCGCGCCGATGCCGATCATCTTCCACTCGAGGCTGCCCGCCGATCACGCCCTGCGCGAGCGCCGAGATGAGCGTCGCCTGCGGCGCGGGGAGCGGGTTCGGCGCGACGACGCCGACGTTCGGCGCGCCGGCGAAGCCGTACGCCTTCGCGAGCAGGTTGAGCACGAGCGGGATCACCGCCGCGCCGGCCGCGACGCCGACGATCAGCGCGATCTGCTGCCGCATCGGCGACGCGCCGACGAGCTGGCCGGTCTTCAGGTCCTGCAGGTTGTCGTTCGAGATCGTCGCGCAGGCGAACACGATCGCCGTGACGAACAGCGCGAACGCGACGAGCGCCGGGCGCGTTGTCCGGCGTCGGCGCCACGGCGAGCGACGACGAGCGAGGCGCAGATGCACGATCGACAGGATGCCGACGCCGGAGATCGGGCTGTTCGACGCGCCGATGAGCCCCGCCATGTAGCCGCACACGCCGGCGATGAGGAAGCCGACGAGCAGCACGAACGGCACGGCGATCAGCGTGAGCGTCACGCGCGTTCGCGCGCGAGCGCCGTGCCGACTGCGCGAAGCGTGAAGGCGAGCCACGCCGCGATGACGAGGCACACCGCCGTCAGCGCGAGGATCCACGCCGGCGAGAGATCGCGGTCGCGCTCGTCGCGTCGTCGCCGACGGCGCGCGACGCGGCGAGCGTGCTCACGAGTCCGCCGACGACCGGCTTCGCCAGCCTCGCGAGCGTGTAGATCGCCGCGACGGCGATCGCGCCGGCGCCGATGAAGCGCACCTGCGTGCGCCAGATCGCCCATCGTGTGCGCGGCGAGCGTCACGCCGTCGGCGATCGGCTGCATCGACGTGAGGATCGGCACCGCGATCACCCACGCGATGATCAGCCCGACGAGCATCGCCATGCCGACCGACAGCCCGACGAGGTGGCCGGCGCCGAGCAGCGCGAGCGACCACGCGATGTTGTAGCCGCTCGACGCCGCCGCCGCCGAGCCGGAACGACGCCCGCCACCTCCGCCGCCGACGATGCGCGTCGCGCCGAGGATCGCGAGCCCCGCCGACGCGACCGAGCCGAGGACCACGGCGCGTGAGCCCTTCGCGCGCTTCGCCCGTCTCGTCCTTCGTCTCGCCGCGCGCGCCCGAGCCGACCTTCAGCACTTCGGCCGCCGCGACGCCTTCGGGATACGGCAGGTCGGACGTCGTCACGAGCGCGCGGCGCAGCGGGATCGTGAACAGCACGCCGAGCACGCCGCCGCTCAGGCAGATGAGGAACGACTGCCAGAAGGGGAACCCCGTCCACCAGCCGACGATCACGAGCCCCGGCAGCACGAAGATGATCGCCGAGAGCGTGCCGGCCGCGGAGGCGACCGTCTGCACGATGTTGTTCTCGAGGATCGACGAGTCCTTGACCGCGCTGAGGATCGCCATCGAGATCACCGCGGCGGGGATCGACGAGGCGAAGGTGAGGCCGACCTTGAGGCCGAGGTAGACGTTCGCGGCGGTGAAGACGATCGTGAGGAGCGCGCCGAGGACCAGGCCGCGGAGGGTGAGTTCTTTCTGCATCGGAGGATAGGAGGAAGCGCTCCCCGTCACGGCACCGCCGCCCCGAGATACGCCGGATCGATCCGGGGCGACAGCCCCACCTCGGACACGATCACGGTGCCGGCGGCCGACCGGTCGAACAGCAGCCGCACCGATCGCAGCTCGCTCGGCGTGAACCCCGGCGCGGCGCGCGCGAAGTCGGCGAGCGGCATGACGTACGTCTGCGGCACGAGCTCGAAGAGCGCCGCGAAGCGTTGGGCGTCGCGCCCGGCGCGGCGATAGACGCGCGTCTCGAGCGGGCGACGAACGGGGCCGAAGCGGCCTAACGGAAGGCGCGCCGCGTTGCCGCGCGCGTCGACCAGCTCCACCGTCAGCTCGACCGGCGTCGTGTCGGGCTTCGCCTTCGGCGGCTTCGGCGCACGCTTGACGGAGTCGGCCGCCGCCTTGCGGATCGAGTCGGCGCGCGCCTTCCCCGCCTTCGACGTGTCGGGCTTCGTCGTGTCGCGCGGCGCGGCGCGCGGGCCGGGCTTGTCGGCCGTCGCGGTGAGCGCGAGGTAGAGCGCGCAGCCGCCGTCAGGCGCCCGCGCCGCGCGCAGCGAGTCGGAGAGCGTGAGCGTGTACGACGCCGGCCGGCCGAGGCGCGTCGTGTCCGCGCCCGCGACGCGCCGGTTCCAGCCGAGCCACACGGCGCCGTGGCGCTGGTCGTCGCCGCGGAAGCGCGACGGGCAGGATGTTCTCGCGCCACGTCGCGAGCGAGTCGCCGGCGATCGTCACCCCCGGCACGCCAGTCGTGACGTCGATGTCCTCGTCGTAGCGCGCGAGCGGCGCGTAGCCGCTCTCCTGGAAGCGCGTGACGTACATCGTCTTCGGCAGCCAGTGCCCCGCCGTGCGGTGGTCGCGGAAGATCGGCAGGTACTCGCGGCGGTCGTGCAGCGTCGCCTCGAGGAACGCGGAGATGGCGACCTTGCCGAACCGCAGCTGCTCGTCGAGCGGGATCAGCGCGCGCAGGTCGAGGGAGCGGCCGCTGCGCGGGCCGTTGTCCTTGTTCTGCCACACGGTGTTCCACTGGCCGTGGTTCGCGCGGTACATCCAGATCGCCGACTTGAACCACGGCTTCCCGTCGGTGAAGCGGAGCCGGTCGTACTGGCGGAGTCCCCGCGAACGCGAGACGTCGCCGTCGTGCGAGCCGTGGATGACGAGGTAGTTCACGTTCTCGAGCGGCGTGAACTGTCCCGACGCCTTGTACTGTCCGTCGACCGGCGCGATCGAGACGATCGACCTGATGGCGAAGTCGAAGCCGAGCTTCTGCTTCGCGTCGTCGGGATAGAACTGCAGCCGGTTGAACGTCGCCGCCAGCGGGGCGGCCTCGCCGCCGCGCGAGTGCCCCATGAGCGCGATGCGAGTCATGTCCACCCGGCCGTGCAGCGGCCCGGCCGCGGAGTCGTTGAACTTCTTCCACGCCTGCAGGTGCTTGAGCAGCATCCACGCGCGGGCGTCGTTCTCGCCGGAGAGGCCGTTGATGAAGTTCTCGTCGACCGACGCGAGGATGAACCCGCGCGAGGCGAGCAGCTCGCCGAGGTAGCCGTAGCCCGGGTCGGAGTAGTCGCGCGGGTTGTGGTTGCCGTGCACGACGAGCACGAGCGGAAACGGCCCCGGTCCGTCGGGATACCAGACGCGCCCGTTCACCGGCGCCTTCTTGAGGTCGAAGCCCCAGTACTTCTTGTGCTCCTTCGCCGCGTCGGCGGCGACCGTCGCGAACGGCGACGCGTCGACGGTCGCCGTCTTCAGCGTCACCGAGTCGCGGTAGACGGCGCGCTGCCTGTCGGTGCCGCTGCCGTAATACAGGCGCCGTACCGCGTACGGCCCTGGATCGCCCGGGTTCGCGGCGGTGATGGTCTGGTGTGCGAGGACGACGGGCGAGTCGTCTCTGGCGAGCTGCAGGCGCTGCGTGCAGCCGGTGGCGATCGCCAGGCACGCCGACGCGGCGATTCCCCGCCCTGTGAGGAAGCCGGCTCTCCTCGGCATCAGCGCCACCGGAGTGCGAGGTGGTGCGCGTACCGATCGCCCGCGAAGAACTCGACTGCATAGTCGAGCACGAGCCGGTCGGCGGTGAGCCCCGCGCCGAGCGAGACTGGCCGGCGCGCCGAGGTCTCCGCGCGCCGGGCGCCCGCGCGCAGCGTCGCCGAGTACCCCTCGATCCAGCCGTAGCCGACCTCGACGCCCCCGGCCGGCGAGAACCAGTCCTGCCGCTGCACCGCCTGCGTCGTCACGCCGACGTCGAGCGGCCCCGCCTGGAACTGCCGCGCATAGCCGAGCGCGACCTGCAGCGGACCGCGCGGACGACTGCCGTCGTCGAGGTGCTGGACGGCGAGTGCGGCGGTGCCGGAGCGCAGCGGGTGCGACACGCCGACGTCGGCGAGCAGTCGCTGGGTCACGACGTCCGCGGTGCCGACCGGCGGCGCCGCGTCGACGCGGTCCTCGGCGAACTTCACGGCGACGCCGGTGCGGAACCCCTTGAACAGGCGACTCGCGGCGGCGGTCGCGACGAAGCTCTGGCCGTCGCGGCCGCCGCGGTGCGCGACAGACGCCGGCGCGAGCGGGTATGCCGTTCCCGGCGTCACCTCGAACTGTGCGAGCTGCACGCCCCACCCGAACGTCGTCGCGCCGACCGTCGTCGCGTACGTGACCGCGCCGGCCACCGCGCTCGGCGCGTAGCGCGCGAACGAGCCGCCGATGCCGGTCGTCGGCGCGAGTTGGGCCGGGTTGTAGAAGATCGAATAGTCGTCGCGCCCGGCGACCCACGCATCGCCCAACGCGGCGGCACGCGTGCTCGACGGCAGCAGGAGCACGACGAGACTCGTCGGCGGCGCCTGCGCGCCGGCCGTCGCGGCGAGGACGCTCAGCGCGAGCACCAGTGGTCGGAGCGAACGGATCATGGCAGGACAGAGCGGTGTGACAGAGGCGCTGCGCCTCGGCGCGCAGGCAGCGTCGATCCGAACCGACCGATCGGGGTGGCACATCCACGCGATCGTCCACCCACGACCGACGCTCACAGCTTCGTCGTCACGTCGATCGCGACGGCGGTGTTCGAGGCGAGCGCCAGCGCGACGGCGCCGGTCGACGCGACGACGAGCGACGTCCCCACGCACGCCGCGCCGCGACGGCCGCCGGTCAATAAATCACAGTACGTCCCCGCCGCCAGTCCGGTCGCGACAGTCGCCGTCACGGTCGTCGCCTCGCGATTGATCGCGACGAATCCGCGGTCGCCGCGCGAGAACGCGATCGCGTTGCGTCCATCGTCCCACCACTGCCGCACGTCGGTGCCGGCGACCACGCGGCGAAAGCGGACCATGTTCACGACGTACGGGTCGCGGTGCTCGCACGTCCAGTCTCCGGGGAGCGCCGCCTCGGCGCTCGGCGCGCACGTCACGGGGAGCGTCCAGCCGCTCGCATCCGAGCGCGGCCCCAGGCTGGTCTGCGACGGACAGAAGAACGCGTACCCCGACAGCACCGACGGGTAGCCATACGGTTGCGCGAGCATCCACACGGTCGCGAGCCGGAACGCCGCGCCGTCGCGGGCGCCGATGCCGCACTCGCGCTGCGTGTCGTGATTCTGCAGGAACACCACGGCCTTGTCCGACGGCATCAGTCCCCACGCCGACTCCGAGAACTGACCGCCGGCCGGACCGCCGGGGTTCAGCTGCGCGAGCGTCTCGCCGTTCACGCCGCGGAACTTGTTGCCGACGCCGGTGAAGGTGAACTCCGTGACGTCCGACGCGCCGCCGCCGCGATAGCCGACGCCGAAGTAGTCGCGCGGCCCGAGCGCCTCTCCCGCCCCGGCGCGCACCTCGAGAAACCAGTACGGCCGCGCGCGTCCCTCGGCCGCGAGCGTGGAGTCGACGGCCGTCACGATCGCGTCGAGCTCGACCTGCTGGATGTGCTTCGCCGCGTCGACGCGAAACCCCGCGACGCCGAGTCGCGCGAGCGAGACGAGGTAGCTCGCGATCGTTCGCCGGACGGTGGCCGAGCCGGTGTTCAGATCCGGAAGACCGAACAGCTCGCAGTCCTGCACGTTCGCCGCGTCGGCGTAGGTGGTGATCGGACACGGCGCGTGGAAGTCGCTCGGCGCGTAGAGCCCCGGGTAGTCGTACTTCGAGTACGCCGTGCCGTTGCTCCCGACGCCGGGGCTCGGGAAGTTCGTCATGTGGTTGATGACGGCGTCGACGTAGATCGCGACGCCCGCCGCGCGGCAGCGGCTCACCATGCTCGCGAACTCGGCGCCCGTTCCCGAGCGGCTGCGCGCCACGCTGTAGCTGACGGGCTGGTAGCGCTCGCTCCAGTCGAAGCTCGGCGTGATGCTGTGCTCCTGCGGCGGGGAGAGCTGCACGGCGGCGTAGCCGGCGGGGCCCACGACGCGCTCGCACTCGGTGGCCACGTCGTCCCACCGCCACTCGAACAGGTGCACGAACACGTCGCCCGCGGCGGTGCGGCCGGTCGGGCGGTAGGTCGCGGCGAGGGTCGGGCGACCGCCCGGCGTCGGCGCGGTCGGCGCGGTCGGCGCGGTCGGTGCCGCGGGGGTGGCGTCGCGCCCGCCGCACGCGGCGGCGACGGCGACGGCGAGCGCGCTCCCGACGAGCGCGGGACGGGCGAGAGAGGCGAGACGAGGCGAAGGCATAGGTCGAGCGCAGTGTACACCGCCGCGCGCGCGACGACGAAGCGGCTGTCGTGCCCGCGCCACGGTGTGCGGGGATGCGCGGCGGTGTACTGTGGACCATGCCGCCGCTGACGCCGCCCGATCGGCACGAGATCACGCGCCTGCTCGAGACGCTGCGCGACGGCGACCCGCAGGCGGCCGAGCGGCTCGCGGTGCTCGTGTACGACGAGCTGCGCGCCCTCGCGCGCGCCGCGATGCGCCGCGAGCGCGCCGGCCACACCTGGCAGCCGACGGAGCTCGTGCACGAGGCGTTCATCCGCCTGCGCGGCCAGCAGTCGACGTGGAAGAACCGCGCTCACTTCTACGGCATCGCCGCGCGCGTCATGCGTCAGCTGCTCGTCGACCGCGCGCGGCGGCGGCACGCGGTGAAGCGCGACGGCGGCCAGCGCGTCACGCTCGACGAGCAGCTTCCCACGCTCCCCGCGACCGGCTCAGTCGACCTGCTCGCGCTCGACGATGCGCTGACCCGACTCGGCGCGATCGACGCTCGGCAGGCGCGCGTCGTCGAGCTGCGCTACTTCGGCGGCCTGTCGCTCGACGAGGCCGCGCGCGTCCTCGGCGTCTCGGTCGCGACCGCCAAGCGCGACTGGCGATTCGCGCGGGCGTTCCTGCGCGTGGCGCTCGACGACGCCGCAGAGGATGACGGGCCGGCGGGGACCGCGTCGACCCGGCGCGCGCCGAGCGCCGGGACCGCCCCGAGCGCCGCGATCGTCGAGTCGCGGAGCGGGCCGTAGAGCCCGCGCCGCTCGACCGCCCGCAGGTTGTCGCGCAGGAGCGGCTCCGCAGCGCCCGGGCGGCCGGCGGCGAGATGGCTCCGCGCCAGCACGTGGTGCGCGTGGAAGCGCGCCTTCCAGAAGCGGTCGGAGCGCGCGTCGTCGTGGGCGTCGGCGATCGTCGCGAGCGCTCCGCGCGCCTCGGCGACGGCGCGCTCGCCGCGCCCGTCGCCCGCCTCGACGACGGCGAGCAGCGCCTCCCCGTCCGCGACCCACGGCCGCCACGCCGGCGACTCGCGCCGGAGCAGCACGCGCGTCGAATCGCGAACGCGCGCGACGATGGCGCGCGCCTCGCCCCACCGGCGCTGCGGCACGAGCACCGCCTCCACGCGGTCGAGCGGCGTCACGACTCCGGTCGAGTCGAGCCGCTCGCGGGCCGCGAACAGCGTGTCGGCGCGGGCCAGATCGCCGTCCGCCGCGGCGGCCGATGCGAGCGCCAGCAGGGCGTGCGCGTCGCGGCCCCCCGCAGCGAGCGCGGCGGCGAGGGCGCGCGCGTCGCTCCGCCGCCCGAGCGCCGCCAGCGCGGCGGCGCGCTGCGCACGGAACGAGCGCGTGACAGAGTGGTCCGGCCCGTAGCGGCCGCGCGCGATCGCCCCCCCCTCCGCGTACATCCGCTCCGCCTCGGCGTACCACCCGCCGCGCACCCGAGCGGCGGCGACCCGCTCGAGCATGAACGGCAGGTTCGCGCCCTCGTCTCGCAGCCGCTGCATCGCGAGCGACGCGACCGCCAGCGAGTCCCCCTCGTGCAGCCGACCCTGGTCGGCGCGGACGATCGACAGGTGGAAGAGCGCGTCGGCGAGCTTCGGGTGCGGCGGGCGGTAGACGCGCTCGCGGATCGCGATCATGCGCTCGTACTGCTCGACCATCTTCGGGCTCTGTCCGAGGATCCGGTACGTCTCGCCGAGCGTGTGGTGGATGTCGGCGCGCGTCTCGGGATCGTCGGCCAGCTCGCGCTCCATGCGCGCCGCGGCCAGCTCGAGCGCGCGGAGCACGGTGACGTCGGGCCCCTTCTCCGCGCTCGTGACGAACCACCCGGGATTCGCCGTCGCGAGGACGGTCTGCAGAAACGTGTTGATGCGCTGCGCGCGCGCCGACGCCGCCTCGGCCGCCGCGCGCTCGGCGTCGGCGCGGTGCGCGGCGGCAGTTGCAACGCTCGCCTGGCGCACGGCGACGGCGGCGGTCCCGGCGAGCGCGACGACCGCCGCGGCGACGACGGCCACCCGGCCGCGGTTCCGCCGCACGAAGCGCGCGGCGCGGTAGCGGAGCGTCGGCGCGCGCGCGACGACGGGGCGGCCGTCGAGGACGCGCTGGAGGTCCTCGTCGAACTCGCGCGGCGTCGCGTAGCGCGCCTCGGGCTCGCGGCGCAGCGCCTTGAGGATCACGTGGTCGACGTCGGTGAGCCGACGGCGCGTGGCGCGCCCGGTCCCGGCGCCGACCCGCACGCTCGTCGGCGGCGGCGGGTCCGTCTCGGTGACGACGCGCTCGACCTCGCCCAGCGGCAGTCCGTCGAGCGCGTGGGCGCGCGCGCCGGCCACCAGCTCGTAGGCGACGAGCCCGACGCCGTAGACGTCGGTCGCCGTCGTCACGCGCTCTCGGCGGAGCTGCTCCGGCGCCGCATATGCCGGCGTCAGCGCGACGACCGTCGGCGGGTCGTGCGGCGCTCCGCTCGACGTCGCGCGACGCGCCTCGTCAGGCAGCTCCGGCCGCAAGACCTTCGCGACGCCGAAGTCGAGCAGCTTCACGACGCCGTCGCGCGTGACGAGGATGTTCGACGGCTTGAGGTCGCGGTGAATGACGAGGTGGCGGTGCGCGTAGTCGGCGGCGCGGCAGACGGCCTGCACGAGCGCGAGCCGGTCGCGCAGGGGGAGCGCGTGCCGCGCGCAGTGCTCGGTGATCGGCGTGCCGTCGACGTACTCCATGACGAGGTACGGGCGCCCGCCGGCCGTGAGCCCGCCGTCGTACAGGTGGGCGATGTTCGGGTGGCTCAGCCGCGCGAGGATGTCGCGCTCGGCGGCGAACCGCGCCGTGAGATACGCGCTCGCGATCTCCTCGCGCGCCACCTTGAGCGCGACTGTGCGCCGGAACGCGCCGTCCTCGTGCGTCGCCAGGTAGACGACGCCCATCCCCCCTTCGCCGAGCTCGCGCTCGATGCGATACGGGCCGATGCGCCGCCCGCCATCGGCGGTCGCGTCGTCCGCGGTCGCGTCGTGCGCGGCGACGCGCGTGTCGTCGACCCGGACGATCGGCGTCTCCAGGAAGTCCGGCTCGCGCTCGTGCGCCGCGACGAGCGCCGCGACCACGGCCGCCGCCTCCGCGTCGGATCGGGCGAGCGTCGCGATGACCGCGTCGCGCGCCGAGCCGTCACACGCGATCGCCCGCTCGAACGCTCCCTGGATCTCTCCCCAATCGACCTCGGCCATGCGCCTACAGTTCGGCCCGGGCGCCCCGCGCGCAACCCTGGAGCGACCACGCGACTCCACGGCGCGCGGTCCCGGCGCGGCGCAGCACGACAGCAGGTCGCGCTTGGCTCGAGCGTTCTCGACAGAAAGAACAGAAGGCACAGAAGGCACGGACGAGCGGCTCGGGCGCCCTCTTCTGTTCCTTCTGTCCCTTCTGTCGACGTAGAGATCGAGAACGACAGCGAACGCATCCGCGATCCGCTGTAGATTGGCCGGACGTTCGTCCCTCCCCGAGCCTCGCCATGACCTCACAGCCAGACGACACCGATCGCTTCGCCGGCCGCGACCTCGCAGTATCGCTCACCGTCGCCGACCTGCCGACGAGCCTCGCCTGGTACCGCGACGTCGTCGGCTTCGCGGTCGACCGCATGCACGAGCACGACGGCATCGTGCGCGGCGTCTCGCTGCGCGCCGGCTCGGCGCGCCTCATCATCAACCAGGACAACGGCGCGAAAGGCACGGACCGCGTCAAGGGCGTCGGCTTCTCGTTCATGATCACGACGTCGCAGAACGCCGACGCGCTCGCCGACGGCATCACGGCGCGGGGCGGCACGCTGCTCACGCCGCCGACCGACATGCCGTGGGGCGCCCGCGTGTTCCGGCTCCGCGATCCCGACGGCTTCGTGTTCGCCGTCGCGTCGGAGGCGGAGGCGCGGGCCGATGTCTGACGGCGCGACGGCGACCGATCCGCTCGCCGCATTCAAGCAGCAGCAGCGCGACGGCTGGGCGCGCTTCGCGCCGCTCGAAGCCGGCACGACGGTCGCCGCCGCGCGCCTCGTTCGCCACGCGCGGGTCGCGGCGAACGACCGCGTCCTCGACGTCGCCTGCGGCACCGGCGTCGTCGCGCTCACCGCCGCGCGCCTCGGCGCGCGCGTGACGGGGCTCGACCTGACGCCCGAGCTGCTCGAGCGCGCGCGCGAGCACTCGTCGATCGCGAACGTCGACATCGCCTGGCACGAAGGAGACGCCGAGTCGCTGCCGTTCGACGACGCGAGCTTCGACGTCGTGGTGAGTCAGTTCGGGCACATCTTCGCGCCGCGCGCCGACGTCGTGACGCGCGAGATGCTGCGCGTGCTGCGGCCGGGCGGCACGCTCGCGTTCGGCACGTGGCCGCCGGAGCTCTACGTCGGTCGCTCGTTCCAGCTCGTCGCGGCGTACCTACCGGCGCCGCCGACGGAAGTCGCGCTCCCCGCGATGACCCCGCCGTGGGCGTGGGGCGACCCGGCGTTCGTGCGCGAGCGGCTCGGCGACCGCGTGCGCGACGTCGCGTTCGATCGCGGCACCATCCTCGCGCCGGCCCTCACGCCGGCGCACGTGCGCCTCGTGATGGAGCGCGCGGCCGGACCGATGATCCGCATCGTGCAGGCGCTCGAGTCGAGCGACCCGCCGCGCCTCGCGCAGTTCCGCGCGGCGATGAACGCGCTGATCGCGGAGTACTGGGCGGACAATCAGGTGCGGCAGGACTTCCTGCTGACGCGCGCGACGAAACGCTGACGTCAGCGCCACCGCGCGCGCAGGGCTCGCTCATCGTCGGCGGACAGCGGGAAGAACCGCGGCCGATCCGACGCGAACGCCGCCGGTCGGCACGCTGCGGGCCGGCCGCACATGAGGGTCGCCGGGTCGCCGCCGTGCCGCAGGCCGAGCACGTGTCCGAGCTCGTGCGCGACGACGTTGCGCGGCACGTTCGGCGTCGCGAGCGGCGGCACGTCGGCGCGCCGGATCGCCACGACGGCCGTGCTGCCGAGGTGCGACGCGAGCCCGAACGAGATGAGATCGGTGCGCGCGAGCACCACGACGACGTCCCCCGGCACGTCGGCGACGGCGACGAGCAGGCGGACGATGCCGGGGCCGATCCCGATCGGGGCCTCGGCGCCCGCCGCGCGCAGCGTAGCATCGGGAACGGAGTCGTCGCGCACGGTCACCGCGTCGAACGCCACCGGCACGCCGAGCCGACGCAGCTCGCCGTTCCAGTGCGCGACCGCCTCGCGCGTCGCCCCGACGCGTACGTCGGTCGCGGGCCCGAGCACCGTGACGCGAAGGCGGCGATCCGCGGTCGCGTCTCGCGAACAGGCGCCACTCGCGAGGGCGAGCAGCACGAGCGTCGCGCGCGTCGCGCGCGTCGTGCGCGTCGCGCGTCGCGTCGCGGGTCGCATCGTCGCGATGCCTACCGGTCCATCACCGACAGGTACGCTCGCCACGGCCCGACCGCGTCGCGGTACTGCGTCGCCATCGTCCGTGCGATCTGCGTGAGGTGACTCAGGTCGTGCGCGACCCACGTCGCGAGCAGCTGGCGCAGCGTGACCGCGCCGAACGCCGGGTGCTCGCCGTCGAGCGCGAGCTGCGCATCCGTGAGGCGCCACGCGCGCAGCGTCGCGAGGTTCTCGGCCCGCAGCGTGGCGAACTCGCGCAGCAGCGCGTCGAGCGATCGCCCCGCGCTCTCGCGAAACTGCGCCTCGCGGTCGAACGGCGCGAAGCGGCGCTCGGCGCCCTGCGCGAGGATGATCCGCGCCCGCGCGATCCAGTCGGCGCGCTCGCCGTGGATCAGATGTCCGACGACGACGTACGGGCTCCACGTGCCGGGCCCCTCGGTCGCCTCGGTCCACGCGTCCGGCAGGCCGCCCAACAGCGCGCGGAGCGTCTGCGGCGTGCGCTCGAGCACCGCGACGCCGGTCGTGAGGTCGAAGTCCACCGCCGTCAGTCCTCGCCCGCGCTCGACGTGCCGCCGTAGCCCGGCTTCTTGCGGCTCCCCTTCGGCGGCGACCCGCCGGCCCCGCGCTTCGTCGCCGCCGACTTCACGGCGCCCGGCTTCGGCTTGCCGCGCTCGGCGCCACGGCGCCCGCTGCTGCCGCTCTTCGGCTCGCGCCCCTGCTTGCCCCCTTTCATCGCGCCTCCGCGTCGGTGTCGTCCCTCGAAGCTAGCTGCCCGCCCGCGCGTCGGACGCTGGCGCCGCGGCGCCCCCGCGCCCACCATCCGCGGAGCGGCCGACAACGCCCGCCCCGCCGCCCGCGTATCCGCGGTGCGGTCGTGCGTCTCCGCACCGCGTTCCTCTCAACCCGCCCCCGGATGTCGATCAACCGCCGCGAGTTCCTCCACGGCACCGCCGCCGCCGCCGCGCTCTCCGCGCTCGGCACCCGCGCTGCCCAGGCGAGCCCGCTCGTCACCCCGCCCGGTCTGCTGCCGAGCGGCGCCTTCATCGGCCTGCCGAACACGGCCGACAACCGCGAGCTCGCCCAACGCGCCGTCGACGCCGCGAGGGCCGCCGGCGCGACGTACGCCGACTGCCGCGTCAGCCGCAACCAGACGCAGAACGTGTCGACGCGCGACCGGCGCATCCAGGGCGTCGTCGACAACGAGACGTCGGGCTTCGGCGTGCGCGTGCTCGTCGACGGCGCCTGGGGGTTCGCGGCGAGTCGCGACGTCTCGGCGGACGAAGTCGTGCGGGTCGCGAAGGTCGCGGTCGCACAGGCGCGCGCGAACCGCGCCTCGCTCATTCGCCCCGTGACGCTCGCCGACAAGATTCCGACGCCTGGCGGCACGTGGAAGAGCCCGATCAAGGTCGACCCGTTCGACGTACCGATCGAGGACAAGATCGCGCTGCTCATGGCGGCGAACGAGGCGGCGCTCAAGGTGAAGGGGGCGCGCTTCGTCAACTCGAGCATGTTCTTCCTCCGCGAGGAGAAGACGTTCGCGTCGAGCGACGACACGGTCACGGTGCAGACGATCTACCGCGCCTACCCGAGCATGACGGTCACCGCGGTGTCGAGCGACTTCAAGGACTTCCAGACGCGCGAGTCGAACGACATCGCGCCGCGCGGGCTCGGCTACGAGTGGGTGACCGAGGCGAAGCTCGTCGAGAACGCGCCGCGCTGGGCGGACGAGGCGGTGCAGAAGCTCTCCGCCAAGCCGGTCGACGTCGGGCGCTACGACCTCATCCTGCACCCGTCCAACCTGTGGCTGACGATCCATGAGACGATCGCCCACCCCACCGAGTTGGACCGGGCCATGGGCTACGAGGCGAACTACGCCGGCACCACGTTCGTCGCTCCGCCGGAGAAGGTGTTGGGCACCATGAAGTACGGCTCGGACATCATGAACATCCAGGGCAACCGCAACGAGTTCGGGTCGCTCGCCGCGTGCGGGTGGGACGACGAAGGCGTCGTGCCCGAGACGTTCGACGTCATCAAGGACGGCGTGTTCGTCGACTACCACGCGGCGACGCGCGACCAGGCACCGTTCCTCGACTGGTACTACAAGAAGAACAACAAGCCGGTGCGCTCGCACGGCAACTCGTACGCGATGTCGTGGGGCGACGTGCAGTTCTCGCGCATGCCGAACATCTCGCTCCTGCCGAGCCCGAAAGACACGTCGTGGAACGACATCATCTCGGCGACCGACCGCGGCATCGCGATCGTCGGCGACTCGTCGTTCTCGATCGACCAGCAGCGCTACAACGGACAGTTCGGCGGGCAGCTGTTCTACGAGATCAAGGGCGGCAAGATCGTCGGCATGCTGAAGGACGTCGTCTACCAGTTCCGCACGCCCGAGTTCTGGAAGTCGATGGATCTCATCGGCGGCAAGTCGAGCTACTTCCTCGGCGGCGCGTTCGGCGACGCGAAGGGACAGCCGTCGCAGGCGAACGCGGTGACGCACGGCTGCGTGCCGGCCCGCTTCCGGAACGTCAACATCATCAACACGGCGAGGAACGCCTGATGCGACCGCGTTCGCTGTTCGAATCACCGCTAGGCCTCTGGGTCCCCGCCGGCGCCGCCGAGCCGGCGCGCTACCTGTCGCGCGACGAGGCGGAGTCGCTCGCGAAGCAGGTGCTGAGCTACGCGACCGCCGACGAGACGCGCGTCACGATCACGAGCGGGACGCGCATGAACACCCGCTTCGCGAACAACCAGATCACGACCTCCGGCGACCGCTACGACATCAACATCGCCGTCCGCAGCAGCTACGGGAAAAAGAGCGCGACCGCGTCGACGAACTCGCTCGACCCCGACGCCCTCAAGCGCGTCGTCGACTCGGCGCAGCGCATCGCGCGGCTCTCGCCGGAAGACCCGGAGGCGTTGGGCGAGCTCGGCGCGCAGCAGTACATGCAGGCCGGCGGGTGGAGCGACGCGACGGCGAACATGGAGCCGGCCACGCGCGCCACGATCACGAAGCAGATCACCGAGCCGGCGCGCGCCGCCGGCGTCATGAGCACCGGCTACTTCGAGGCGCAGGCCGGCAGCACGGCGGTCGCGACGTCGAAGGGGCTGTTCGCGTACAACCGCCAGACCGAGTCGGTCCTCACGACGACGGCGCGCACCGCCGACGCGACCGGCTCCGGCTGGGGCGGCGGCGCGCACTGGGACGTCGCGAAGCTCGACCCGGCCGCGTACGGCCGCACCGCCGTGCAGAAGGCGAAGACGTCGGTGAACCCGGTCGCGATCGAACCCGGTCGCTACACCGTCATCCTCGAGCCGACCGCGGTCGGCAACCTCGTGCAGCTCATCCTCGGCGCCGCGAACGCCCGCGCGGCGGACGAGGGGCGCTCGTTCTTCACGAAGGCCGGCGGCGGCAACAAGATCGGGCTCAAGGTCGTCGACGAGCGCGTCACGCTCGTCTCCGACCCGAGCGACCCGGACACGGCGAGCGCGCCCTACTCGCTCGACGGCACGCCCGGCAAGCGCACCGTGTGGATCGAGAACGGCGTCGTGAAGAACCTCGCCTACGACCGCTACTGGGCGCAGAAGCAGGGGAAGGAGGCGAACGTCGGCGGGGGTGGCGGCGGCGGCGGGGGAGGTGGCGGCGGCGGCGGCGGCGGCGCGCCGGGCGGCCTCAAGATGTCGGGCGGCGACAAGTCGCTCGAGCAGCTGATCGCCGACACGCAGCGCGGGCTCCTCGTGACGCGCTTCTGGTACATCCGTGCGGTCGACCCGCGCACGGTGCTCTACACCGGGCTCACGCGCGACGGCACCTTCCTCGTCGAGAACGGCAAGATCACGAAGGCGGTGAAGAATCTGCGCTTCAACGAGTCGCCGATCTTCATGCTGAACAACCTCGAGGACCTCGGCAGGCCGATCCGCGTCTCGGCGAGCGAGGCCGGCGGCCCGGGCACACCGATGGTCGTGCCGCCGATCCGCTGCCGCGATTTCACCTTCTCGTCGATCTCGGACGCGGTGTGAGTCAACGGCCGGAATGCGGGACGCGGGGTCGGTCCGGAAGATTCCGATGACCGAGTCCCGCGCCCCGCGTCCCGGCCGTCAGGCGCTTCTCACTCCATTCAGCGCGAACCGGATCGCTCCGTCCACGTAGCGCTGCTGATCGATCCGCCGGTCCAGCCGGTCGCTGATGATCGTCGACACGACGCCGTGCAGCGTCGCCCACAGCGCGGTCGCGGCGATGCGCGCCTCCTCCTCGCCCTGCACACTCTCGGGCGCGTACTGCGTCACGAGTGCGCCCATGAGATCGAAGTTCCGCCGCGCGCGGCGGAACAGCTCCTTCGGGTACCGCGCCATGCGGTCCGAGTGGAACATGTACATGATCTCGTAGAACTCGCGGTTCGCGAGCCCGAAGTCGACGTACGCGCGCGCGATCGCCTCGAGCTTCTCCCCGGCCGAGCCCGCGCCGTCGGCGATCGCGGAGATGCGGCGGTACCACTGCTCGAACCCTTCG
Source organism: uncultured Gemmatimonadaceae bacterium (assembly GCA_963843845.1). Classification (GTDB taxonomy): domain Bacteria; phylum Gemmatimonadota; class Gemmatimonadetes; order Gemmatimonadales; family Gemmatimonadaceae; genus Gemmatirosa. The sequence continues at coordinate 23,950 of CAWJMB010000005.1, forward strand.
TCCATGAGCGCGTGGACGAGCGCGTCCTTGCTCGTGAAGTACAGGTAGATGCTGCTCACGCTGCACCCGACGGCGGTCGCCACGTCGCGCATGCTGAGATCGCGGTAGCCCTCTCGCACGAGGCGCTGCCGGGCAGCGTCGAGGATCGCGGTGCGCAGATCCGTCTCGCGGCGCGCGGCCGCACGTGGCTCAGGCATACGAACGGGATACTCGCCTACACCTGAGCACGCAAGATCGACGCGCCGGGTCGGCCGGCTGTCGATGCCTTGACGGAAGGAACCGTTCCTTCGGCTCCTTCCGTCAGAAAAACCCGCAGTGCCGCCGCCGACGTTCAGCTGGCCGCCGCAGTTCCGAGCACCTCTGCGAGGATCGCGAGCCCGCGCGCCAGCTCGTTCCGCGTGATGACGAGCGGCGGGAGGAAGCGCAGCGTGTGCTCTCCCGCGGACACGAGCAGCAGCCCCGCGTCGCGCGCCCGCTCGATGATCGCGCCGGCCGACTCGTGCGTGTCGACGCCCCACATGAGCCCCGCGCCGCGCACCGCACGAATCTTTCCCGTCCGCTCCTTCATGGCGTGCAGCTCGGCGCCGAGCCACGCGCCGGTCTCGCGGACGTGGGCGAGCAGCGCCGGGTCGGAGACCCGGCCCAGCACGTAGTTCGCGACCGCCGCGACGAACGGGCCGCCGCCGAACGTCGTGCCGTGGTCGCCCGGCTGGATCGCCGCCGCGATCTCGGCGTTCACGAGCACGGCGCCCATCGGCAGCCCGCCGGCGAGCGGCTTCGCGAGCGTCACCATGTCGGGAACGACGCCGACGGTCTCGTACGCGAACAGCGTCCCGAGCCGCCCGAGTCCGCACTGGATCTCGTCGAACACGAGCGCGATGCGCCGCTCCTCGGTCATCGCGCGCAGCTCGCGCAGCAGGCCGTGGTCGACGACGCGCACGCCTCCCTCTCCCTGGATCGGCTCGACGATCACCGCCGCGACGCGCTCGGCGTCGAGCACGGCGTCGAGCTCCCGGATGTCGCGCTCGGCGATCGTCACGCCGCCGGCGAGCGGGCGGAACGGCGCGCGGTACGCAGGGCGGTCGGTCGCCGCGAGGACGCCCAACGTCCGGCCGTGAAATGCGCCGCGCAGGCTCACGATCTCGTGCTTCGGGCAGGCGCCGAAGATGCCCAGCTCGTCGCCCGGGGGCGCCGCGACCGCGCGCGCCCAGCGGCGGGCGAACTTGAACGCCCCCTCGTTCGCCTCCGCGCCCGAGTTGCAGAAGAACACGTTGCTCGCGAACGAGTGATCCACGAGCCACCGCGCGAGCGTCTCGCCCGGCTCCGTGCGGAACAGGTTCGACACGTGCACGAGCCCCGACGCCGTCGCGTCGCGCATGACCTGCATCATCCCCGCGTCGCCATAGCCGAGCGCGTTCGTCGCGATGCCGGCGACGAAGTCGAGATACTCGCGGCCGTCGGCGTCGTAGAGGAACACACCGTCGCCGCGCACCAGCTCCATCGGCGCGCGCTTGTACGTGCCCAGCAGCGCGTCGGAGGTGGTCGGCGAGGTCGGAGCGACGAGGGTGGCCATGGAGCGACTCACGGAAAGAAGAGGAAGTGCGGTGAATCAGACGCCGGCGCCTGACGGCGCCGGCGTCTCGGAGCGAACGACCGTCGTTCCCGCCGTCGGCTCGGTCAGCGCGGCGAGGTCGCCGACGCGGACGCGCCCCACGCCGGCGTGCAGCGCCGCGCGCGCCGCCTCGAGCTTCGCGGCCATCCCGCCGGCCGCCGTGCCGTCGGCGACCAGCGCCGCCGCGGCGTCGAGGTCGAGCGTCGGGATCGCGGCGCCGCCGGCCAGCACGCCCGGCACGTCCGCCATGAAGAACAGTTCGGCCGCGCCGAACGCCATGGCGATGGCGGCGGCAGCGTCGTCGCCGTTCACGTTCAGCGCGACGCCGGGCGCGGCGGTGCTCGCCGACACCGGACTCACCACCGGGCAGTACCCGGCGCCCAACAGCAGCCCGAGCAGCGCCGCGTCGACGCGCGACGGCTCGCCGACGCTGCCCAACGCGGCGTTGCTCGTCGGCGCCGCGCGGAGCAGCGCGCCGTCCTCACCCGAGACGCCGAACGCCGGCACCCCCGCACCCTGGAACGCCGCGACGAGCTGCTTGTTCGCGAGCCCGGACAGCGCCATGCGCAGGATGTCGATGTCCGCGTCGCTCGTCACGCGCCGCCCACCGATGAACGTCGGCGTCAGCCCGCGCGCGCGCTGCAGCTCGCTGATCGCGTCGCCGCCGCCGTGCACGACGACGAGCCGCCCGTTCGTCGCGCGCCACAGCGCCGCGATCGCGCCGGGAAGCCGGCCGCGCCCTGCGTGCGCCCGCCGAGCTTGACGACCGTGACCGCCCTCGCCGAACCGTGAGGCACGTCGCTCACCGCGGCAGCCCCGCCGTCTCGTCGAAGCCGAGCATGAGGTTCGCGTTCTGCAGCGCCTGTCCGGCCGCGCCCTTCATGAGGTTGTCGATCGCCGAGAGTACGAGCAGCGTCGGGCGCCGCATGCCCTGAAGCGGCATCGCGGCGATGCGCACGACGTTCCGATGCGCCACGTCGCGGAGCGTCGGCAGCGCGCCGTCGGCGATCTCGACGAACGGCTCGCTCGCATACCGGTCGCGCCAGAGCGCCGCGAGGTCGTTCGGCATCTCGGTCACGGGGACCGTGATCGTCGACAGGATCCCGCGCGCGACCGGCAGCAGGTGCGGCGTGAAGACGAGATCGACGTCGGCGCCGAGCCGGTCGAGCGTCGCGCGCATCTCGGGAAGGTGACGGTGCACGTTCCCGGCGCCGTACGCGCGGAAGTCCTCGGTCACCTCGCCGAAGAGCATGTCCGCCTTCGGCGAGTTCCCCGCCCCCGACACGCCGCTCGCCGCCGCCACGCTCACCGTCGCGCCCTCGGCGAGCAGCCCGCGCTCCGCGAGCGGGGCCAGCGCGACGAGCACGGAAGTCGGATAGCAGCCAGGGTTCGCGACGACGTCGGCCGTCCTGATCTCGGCGCGGAACAGCTCGGGAAGGCCGTAGGGAATCCCAGGGCGGCTCAGACTCCCGGCACTCGCGGCGGTCGGGACTCGGCTGTCGGGCTGCTCACCAGTCGCGGCCGTCGGGACAGTCGCGGCCACGCCGAACCCCGCCGCGACCGCGTCCGTCAGATGCCCCGGGCGCAGATCCGACGACAGGTCGACGACCTTCGCCCCCGCCGCCCGCGCGCGTGCCGACCAGACCGCCGAGGCGCCGTGCGGCAGCGCGGAGAAGATCAGCGCGGCGCCGCCGAGGTCCGCGTCGTCGGGAGCGACGAACGTCACGTCGACCGGGGCGGCGGTGCCCGGCGCGCGCAGGCGCACGCGCTCGCCGCGCCGCTCGTTCGCGGTGGCGAACGAGAGCGTCAGCTGCGGGTGACCGGCGAGGAGCGCGCACAGCTCCCGCCCCGCATATCCACTCGCGCCCAACACGCCGACCGGGATCTTATGCATGATGACTGCATAATATTGCATTTTCGCGCGTGCGTCAATCACGGAGGCGGCACATGGGGCTACAATTCCGACCATGATCACCGTCGGCATTCCCGCACTCGGACCGCTGTCCGGGACAGGTGGGCGGCCGGGCGGCGCGCGCGCTGGTCCGGGCGCACGCCGCCCGAGGCCTCGCCCGCGGCCACGCCGGCGCGTGATCCTCGCCCCGCCGCCCGCATGAACAAGCGCGACCGCCACCGCACCATCCGCGAGATCGTCGCCGCGACGCCCGTCGGCAGTCAGGAGGAGCTGCGCCAGCACCTGCACGAGCGCGGCTGGGACGTCACGCAGTCGACGCTGTCTCGCGACCTGCACGAGCTGCGGCTCGCCCGCGTCCCGACCGCCGAGGGGATGCGCTACGCCGCGACGACCGACGCCGAGGCGGCCGAGCGCGGGCGGGTCGCGCTGGAGGCGCTGCTGCCGCAACTGTTCGCCCGCATCGACGGCGTCGGCGAGCTGCTCGTGCTGCACACGGTCCCCGGCGGCGCCCAACCCATCGCGGCCGCGTTCGACGCCGCGCGCTGGCCCGAGCTGTTAGGCACCGTCGCCGGTGACGACACGATTCTCCTCATCTGCCGCTCGGCGCAGCTTCGCGAGTCGCTCGTCGAGAAGATCAGGAAGTTGGCGGAAGAGAGCTGACGGTCGTTGCGACGTCAGGCGCTCGGCAGCGTCAGTGTGAACGTCGAGCCGCCGCCCACCACACTGGCGGCCGTCAGGTCGCCCCGCATGAGCCGCGCGAGGTCGCGGCTGATCGCGAGACCGAGCCCCGTCCCCTCGACCGGATTCGCGAGGCCGCGCTCGACCTGCACGAACGGGTCGAAGATGCGATCGAGGTCCCTCGACGCGATGCCGACGCCGCTGTCGCGCACACGGATGACGACGCCGTTGCCATGGCCCCCCGCGCCGATCCCGGCGGCGCTCTCGATCGAGATCGTGCCGCCGGCCGGCGTGAACTTCACGGCGTTCGCCAGCAGGTTGAGCATGATCTGCCGCACCTTGTCCTCGTCGGCCCACACCGCGAGCTCCGCATCCTCGCAGCGCGAGGCGAACACGAGCTGCTTCGCACGCAACTGCGGCCCGATGAGCGGCTCGAGTCCGGCGAGGAGCGACGCCACGCGAACGGGGGCGAGGCGCACGGCGACGGTGCCCGCCTCGATCTTCGCGAAGTGCAGCACGTCGTTGATGAGCCCCAGCAGGTGACGCTGGCTGCGCTGGATGCGGTGCAAGTCTTCGATCTGCTCGGGCGTCACCGGACCGCGGATGCCGAGCTCGAGCAGCTCGGCGTAGCCGCCGATCGCGTTCAGCGGCGTGCGCAGTTCGTGACTCATCGTCGCGAGGAAGTCCATCTTCGCCCGGTTCGCGCGCTCCGCCTCGGCGCGCGCCGCGCGCTCGGCGTCGTACAGGCGGGCCCGCACGAGCGCGTGCGCGCACTGCTGCGCGACGGCGCCGAGAAACTCCTGGTCCTCGTCGGGGAACCCCTGGGGCGCGTCGAAGCGCAGCGCGATCGCGCCTGACGATTCGCCGCCGAGCACCACGGGGAGCACGGCGATCGATGCATAGTCGGACGGCAGCGCGCGCGAGAAGTCCGGGAAGCGCGCCGCCCGCTCCGCCGGCGAGCGGAGGAAGAGCGGCGCGCCGTCGCGCGCGGCCACCGCGATCGGGATCTCGGCAGAGAGCGGGAAGCGGCGCCACGCCTCGCTCGTGCCGGCCGGGTAGTCGACGACGCGCACGATCTCGACGTACGGCTCGGCGTCGGCCGGCCGGCGCACGAGCGCGACGACCGAGCCCGCCGCGCCCAACGCGTCGCGCGCCTGCGTCGCGATGACGTCCACGACGTCGGCCTTTCCTTTCGCGGCGCCCAACGCGGACGTGATCGCCTGCAGGCGCCGCATGCGGTCGAGCGTGCGCTCCGCGGCGCGCTGCGACGCCTGCGCCGCCGCCGTGAGTCGCTGCTGCTCCACCTCGCGCGCGACCCGCGCCGTGATGTCGCGCATCGCGCCGACGACACGCGTCACGTCGCCGGCAGCGTCGCGCGCCACGCACGCGCGGTCGAGGATCACGGCGTAGCTGCCGTCGGCGCGGAGAAAGCGGTACTCCGCGGACCACTCACCGGCGTTCGAGGCGAGCGCCGCCGCGTACGACGCGATGACGCGGTCGCGGTCGTCGGGGTGCATGTGCCCGCGCCACCACTCGTATGCGCCCTGCGGCGCCCGCGCCGCGTCGCCCGGGTCGTGGCCGAGCAGCGCGGACATCGCGCCGCTCCAGACGGAAGCGTCGGTGCGCGCGTCCCAGTCCCAGATGACGTCGTTCGCCGCCCGGAGCGCGAGCCGGTAACGCTCCTCGGTCGCGTCGGGGACGGGAGGGGGCACGGGAGGAGGCACGGGAGGGGATCGCGTCATCGCATTTCTGGTACGTGCCGCGTTCGTTCGATGCTGAGGGTGGGCCGGTCCGGTGCGACGATGATCGCACACCTCAACCCGGAGTGCCATCATGCCCGCTCGCACCGCCCGCTCGACGTCGACATCGCCCTCGGCCGCGCCGACCGCCGTCGCGGAGCCCGCCGCGTTCGCCGGCGCGCACGCCCCCGTCGACGCGCCGCTCGCGCCACTGCCGTCCCTCTCCCCGACGACGCAGCCCGGCTACCGCGGGCTCAAGGTCTGGCAGCGCGGGATGGATCTCGCCGTCGCCGTGTACCGCGCCACGCAGGACATGGGCGACGACGCCCTCCGCGGCGAGCTGTGGCGCGCGGCGATCGACGTGCCGGCGCACATCGCCGCCGGCAACGTCATGCTCGACCGCGCCGCCCATCTCGCCGAGCTCATGCTCGCACTCGGCCACGTCGCACGCCTCGAGAGCCTGCTGCAGTTCGCGGAGGCCGTCGGCGCGATCACCGTCGGCGAGGCGGCGTCGCTGTCGACCGATGCGGGGAACGTCGGTCGGATGTTGCGCGGGCTCGGGCGCGCGGTGCAGGCGCCGGACAGAGGCGACGCGACGATCAACTGACGCGGAGACGAGAGGCCCATCGCGACGAGAGGGCACGATGGGCCTCCCCTGACGTCGCGGTTGACACGATCCATATTTTCCGGTTAATTATGCAGACTGTTTGCATATTCTACCGGAGCCGTCATGCCTGCGACTCGTCCTGCCCCGAAGACCATTGCGCTCGCCTACTCCGGCGGGCTCGACACGTCCATCATCGTGCCCTGGCTCAAGGAGCACTACCCGGGCGCCCGCGTCGTGTGCGTCGCGGCGGAGATCGGGCAGGGCGACGAGCTCGAGGGGATCAAGGCGAAGGCGCTCGCGTCGGGCGCCGACGAGTGCTACGTCGAGGATCTGCGCGAGGAGTTCGTGCGCGACTTCATCTTCCCGACGCTGCGCGCCGGCGCGATCTACAACCGCAAGTATCTGCTGGGCACGTCGATGGCCCGTCCGCTCATCGCCAAGCGGCAGGTCGAGATCGCCCGCATGGTCGGCGCCGACGCGCTCGCGCACGGGTGCACCGGCAAGGGGAACGACCAGGTGCGTTTCGAGCTGACGTACATGACGTTCGCGCCTGACCTTCCGGTCATCGCGCCGTGGCGCGAGTGGGACATCCGGAGCCGCGAGGACGCGCTCGCCTATGCGGAGAAGAAGAACGTCCCCGTCGCCGCGACGATCACGAAGATCTACTCGCGCGACCGCAACATCTGGCACCTGTCGCACGAGGGGGGTGTGCTCGAGAGCCCGGCGAACGCGCCGCACGAGGACATGTTCCAGCTCACGGTCGATCCGACGACGGCGCCCGACACGCCGCAAGACGTGGTGATCGGGTTCGACAAGGGCACGCCCGTCTCGATCGACGGCGAGGCGTTGGGCCCGGTCGATCTGCTGACGAGGATCAACGAGATCGGCGCGAAGCACGGCGTCGGCCGCATCGACCTCGTCGAGGACCGCATGATCGGCATGAAGTCGCGCGGCGTCTACGAGACCCCGGGCGGCACGATCCTCTACACGGCGCACTCGGAGCTCGAGCAGATGATCCTCGACCGCCGCACGCTGGCGGCCAAGGACGTCATCGCGCCGCGCTACGCCGACCTCGTCTACGAGGGACGCTGGTGGACGACCGAGCGCGAGGCGTACGACGCGTTCGTGAACGTCACGCAGGCGCGGATCACCGGTACCGTCACGATGCGCCTGTTCAAGGGGCAGGCGTTCGTCGTCGGCCGCGAGAGCGTGCACGCGCTCTACGACGAGCGGTTCGTCACGTTCGGCGAGGACGACGTCTACGAACAGAGCGACGCCGCCGGCTACATCCGCCTCTACGGCCTGTCGCAGCGCGTGCGCGCGGTGAAGGATCAGGAGATGGCGGCGGCGAGAGAGCAGCAGGCCGTCACGAAGGCAGGCACCGAGCAGGCCGGCACGCTCGTGGGCGCGTGACCGAGCAGCAGAACGACCGGGGCTCGGGGATCGGCGATCGGGAGTCGGGGAGTCGGCAGCCCCCGAGCCCCGAGCCCCGAGCCCCGAGCCCCGACAGTCACAAGCTCTGGGGCGGCCGCTTCGCCTCCGGCCCGTCGCCGATCCTCGAGGCGATCAACCGCTCGATCGGCGTCGACTTCCGACTGTGGCCGTTCGACGTGCGCCTGTCGCAGGCGTGGGCGCAGGCGTTGGGCGAGGCCGGCGTGCTCACCGCCGGCGAGAGCGCGACACTCGTGCGCGGACTCGACGAGGTCGCGGCGCAGCTCGCGGCGGGCGCGCAGCCGACGGCGGCCGACGAGGACATTCACACGATGATCGACCGCCTGCTGCACGACGCGGTCGGGTCGGTCGCGTCGAAGCTGCACACCGGGCGCAGTCGCAACGACCAGGTCGCGACCGGCACGCGCCTGTGGACGATCGACGCCTGCGCGCGCCTCGACGCCGCCGTGCGCGAGGTGCAGCAGACGCTGATCGAGCGTGCGGCGCAGGTCGAGGACGTGCTCATGCCCGCGTACACGCACATGCAGCGCGCGCAGCCCGTCTCCGCCGCGCACTGGCTGCTCTCGCACTTCTGGCCGCTCGAGCGCGATCGCACGCGCGTCGCCGCCGCGGGGCGCGCCGCGAGCGAGCTCCCCCTGGGCAGCGGCGCGATCGCCGGCTCGGCGTTCCCGGTGTCGCGCGAGGCGATCCAGGCTTCGTTGGGCTTCCGCGGCGTCATCCAGAACAGCATGGACGCCGTCGGCGACCGCGACTTCATCGCCGAGCTGCTGTTCGCCATCGCGCTGCTGGGCGCGCACCTGTCGCGGCTCGCCGAGGACCTCATCCTCTACGGCTCGAGCGAGTTCGGCTTCGTCCGCTTCGGCGACGGCTTCTCGACCGGGTCGAGCATGATGCCGCAGAAGCGCAACCCCGACGCGCTCGAGCTCGCGCGCGGCTCTGCGGCTCGCTTCCTCGGCTCGCTCGTCTCGCTGCTGGGCACCCTGAAGGGGCTGCCGAGCGGCTACAACAAGGACCTGCAGGACGACAAGCGCGCGCTGTTCGATGCGGTCGACACGATGCTGCTCGTCCTCCCCGCCGTCGCCGGCACGCTGAGCGAGCTGACGTTCCAGCCGGCGCGGATGGAGGGAGCGCTGTCGAGCGCGATGATGGCGACCGACCTCGCCGACTATCTCGTGCGCAGAGGCGTCACCTTCCGCGAGTCGCACGGCGCCGTCGGCGCGCTCGTCCGACGGGCCGAGGAGGCCGGCATCGAGATGACGGCACTCCCGCTCGACGCGTTCCGCGCCGCACATTCGCAGTTCGGCGACGACGTCCTGAGCGCGCTGTCGCCGCGCAGCTCGGTCGCACATCGTGAAGCGACCGGCGGCACCGGCCCGAACGCCGTCCGCGCACAGCTCGACGCCGCACGACAGACCCTATCCCGAATCGACTGAGGAGTCCCATGTCACAGATCACCGCGACCGACTGGATCTGGCGCGACGGCGAGTTCATTCCGTGGAACGACGCGCAGATCCACATGCTCGCGCACTCGGTGCAGTACGGCTCCGCGATCTTCGAAGGCGTCCGCTCCTACGAGACGCCGCGCGGCCCGGCGATCTTCCGCCTCGAGGACCACCTCAAGCGGCTGCTCGGCTCGTGCAAGATCTACCGCATGGACGTGCGCTTCTCACTCGACGAGCTCGGCGGCCGCGTGCTGCGAGCTGGTCGATCGCAACACCATGCCGGGAAACACCTACATCCGTCCGATGGTGCTGCGCGGCTACGGCGCGGTGAGCATGGTGCCGTTCGCGAGCCCGGTCGAGGTCTACGTTCCCTGCTGGCCCGCGGCGGCGTACCTCGGGGACGGCGCGCTCGAGGACGGGGTCGACGCCTGCGTGTCGACGTGGCACCGCGTCGCCCCGAACACGATCCCGGCAGGGCGAAGATCGCCGGCAACTACCTGAGCGGGCAGCTGATCAAGATGGAGGCGATCGCGAACGGCTTCAACGAGGCGATCGCGCTCAACACCGACGGCACGATCAGCGAGGGCTCCGGACAGAACGTCTTCCTCGTGCAGAACGGCACGCTCTACACCTCGCCGATCGACGGCACGCTGCTGCACGGCATCACGCGCGACACGCTGATCACGATCGCGCGCGAGGCGGGGATCCCGGTGCGAGAGCAGGTGTTGCCGCGCGAGGCGCTCTACACGGCCGACGAAGTGTTCTTCTGCGGCACCGCCTCCGAGGTCACGCCGGTCCGCAGCGTCGACCGCATCCCCGTCGGCGACGGCAAGCCGGGCCCGATGACGCTCCAGCTCCAGCAGCAGTTCTTCGACGTCGTCCGCGGCGCGGTCGAGGACACGCACGACTGGCTCACCTACGTGCGCGAGGCGCGGCCGGTCGCGCAGCCTGCCTGACGGTCCTGCCTGACACGATGCGTGCGGGGTGTGGGCGCGACGTCACGCGCCGCACGCATGGTGGCGCGGGCGGCGCGGGCGGCGCAGGCGGCGGGGGCTGGTCGCCCGTGTCCTCGTGAACGTCGACGACGCCACATCGACGCTCTCACCCGCGATCGCTCATGCCGACAATCGACCCGCGCGTCGACGCCTACATCGCGAAGGCTCCGGCCTTCGCGCAGCCGATCCTCACGCACGTCCGTGCGGTGATCCACGCGGTGTGCCCCGACGTCGTCGAGACGATGAAGTGGAGCGTGCCGCACTTCGACTACCAGGGCCCGATGTTCCAGATGGCGGCGTTCAAGGAGCACTGCCGCCTCGTGTTCTGGAAAGGTGCGCTCCTGTTCGGCGACCCGGCCGCGACGACCACGGACGGTGACGTGTCGGATGTGCCCGACGGCAACTCGGCGGGCCCCTACGGCCGCGTCACGTCGGTGAAGGACGTCCCGAAGAGCGCGTTCGGCACGTACGTCCGGAAGGCTGCCGCGCTGAACGCGTCGGGCGTCAAGGTCGTGAAGGCGCCGAGGTCCGCGAAAGGCGAGACCGTCGTTCCCGACGACCTCGCGGCCGCGCTCGCGCAGGCGCCGCACGCGAAGGCGAAAGCAGCGTGGGACGCCTTCAGCCCGAGCCACCGCCGCGAGTACGCCGAATGGATCGGCGAGGCGAAGGCGCCGGCCACCCGGCAGCGGCGACTCGAGCAGACGCTCGAGCAGCTCGCCGAGGGGAAGTCGAAACACTGGAAGTATCAGCGTTCCTGACCGACACGACCAGTCACCGGTCCGGGGTGAACGAGAGAGTGCCGGCGAGCCGGTGCGACGCTGCGCTCGCAGTCCCACCGCGGCGACACGGCGGCTGAACGGGGGTGATGCGGCGCCGAGTGAGCGGACGGGGGAGGGCGGTTATGTTCGCGCGTCGCCGGGTGACGTGGCGCCCTGGCTCGCAGCGACGCACCCTGAACGCGTCAGCGGGTACGAACCGAGCGCGTGATCCGCGTGATCTCACCAGACCGTCTCCGAGGCACGGATGTCATACCACACCCCCGGCACCCCGACAACGTCAGGCACTTTCCGGGCGCTCGCCGCCGTCGCCTCGCTCGCGGCGCTCACCGCGTGCAGCAGCATGTCGACCGCGATCGAAGCGACGACCGGGGCGAGCGCCGCGATCGCGGTCGCTCGCTTCGACGTGCAGAACTCGGCGCAGCTCTCGGGCGGCGGCGAGAATCAGCCGATCCGCACGGTGATCACAGACAACGCGACGTGGACGAGCTTCTGGGCCACGATCTCGGGCGGCGTCGCGGTCCCTTCGGGGCCGGTCCCGACCGTCGACTTCGCGAACGAGATGGTGATCGTCGCCATGACGGCCGTGCGCCCGACGGGGGGCTATTCCGTGCGGATCGACGGCGTGCGCGAGTACACCGACTACATCGCCGCCGACGTCGTCGAAGGGTCGCCGAGCCCGAGCTGCGGAACCGCCCAGGTGCTGACGCGGCCGCTCGACATGGTGCAGGTGCCGCGGCGCGACAAGCCGGTGCGCTTCGCCGTGCGCAGTACGGTGAACGCGTGCGGCGCGGTGCGATCGGACTCGGTCGCCGTCGGCTACGGGAAGACCGTGAGCGTCGGGACCGTACGCGTGACGCTTCGCAGAGTCGAGAGCGACAGCCGCTGCCCGCTGAACGCGATGTGCATCTGGGAAGGCGACGCCGCGGTCGCGCTCCGCTTCGAGAGCGGCGGCACGACGAGCGACGTCACGCTGCACACGCACCCGCGCGGCGGCGTGGTGAGCGCGGTGGTCGGCGGCCGGGAGTTCCGGCTCGTCGGACTGACCCCGTACCCGAGCGGCCAGGGCGCGCCGGTCGAGAGCGCGTACACCGCACGGCTCACGGTGCGGTGAGCGGCCGCGTCAGGCAGTCGCTCGGCCCGAAACGCAGAACGGGGCGCCCGTGAGGGCGCCCCGTTCTGTCGTGCAATCGAATCAGTGACCGCTCGGGCGCGTCACGTTCTCCGCCGCCGGACCCTTCTGGCCCTGCACGATGTCGAACTCGACGCTGTCGCCCTCGGCGAGCGTCTTGAAGCCCTGGCCCTGGATCGCGCTGTAGTGAACGAAGCAGTCCTTCGTGCCGTTGTCCGGGGTGATGAACCCGAACCCCTTCGCGTCGTTGAACCACTTCACCTTGCCGGTCGTACGCATGTCCTACTCCTGTGGATGTGCAGTTGTCCAGGGAGCGGAACAGGCCGTACCCCGACAAACTCTCCGCGGGACTCGGTATCCCCCGCGCTTGGATCACCTCGCCGAATTCCGGCGAGGCGGCGACAATATACGGAGAGTCCGGGAACAAACGGAAGGGAGCCCCTGCGACGGGGCTCCGGGTCGGTCAGAAGCGGATGCCGACGACGAGCGGAATGAAGCCCGTGTTGCTGCCGTCGGTGAAGACCGTGTGGTACCGCGCCTCGATGAAGACGTCGAGCCCGCTGAGCAGGATGTTGAGCCCGCCACCGACGTTCGCCCCGAGGTCGGTCTGGCGGTCGGACGCCCCGACGTTCGAGTCGAACTTCGAGCTGTAGAACCCGAGGCCGCCGATCAGGTACGGGTTGATCATCGAGCCCGGTTTCACCGCGGGGCCGACGATCGCGTTCCCCGTCAGGCCGAGGATGTTGGCGTTGCCGTCGATGGTGCCGCCGCCGTCGAGTCCGAAGCGGTTGTACATCCCCTCGACACGGATGCCGACCGGCGAGACCGCCGGCTTGAACGCCACGTGCGCGGACACGTTGTACCCGCTGTTGAATCCGTCGCCGAAGTCGCCCGTGGGGAGCGCGAGCCCGGCCGAGACACCGATCGTCGGGCGCGACGTCGCCGAGGGCGAGCCCTGGGCGAAGGCGGTGGCGGCGCACAGGAACGAACCAGCGACCGCGGTGACGAGCCGAAGCGAACGAGAGTGCATCATCGAACCTCGTGTGCGAGAGGGACTGCGAGAACGGCTGCGTGAGCGTCCGCTCTCAGAGCACGACTCGTACCTTCCCGCGTCGCGTTCGGTGATGCGCGTCGTCAGCCGCCCGCCTTCCGCACCCCCGACACGTAGTAGTCGGTCTCGCCGAAACACGACGTCGGCACGCCGCGGTGCTCCTCGTAGCTGAGCGTCACTCGCTCGCCGGCGAGTGCGTTGATCGCCGCCGCGACGCTGTCGTCCCGCACCGAGTAGTAGAACAGTTGCGGGGCGACGCCGGGGGCCGCCGTCATCGCGAGCTCGCCCTCCCACGTCTTACACAGCCATCCTTTCCTCGAGAGCTTCTGGTTGTATCCCGTGCGGTCGCCCTCCGAGTAGCTGTACGCGAGCGTGCTCGTCACCCAGATCGCGAACGCCGCCGCCGGCACGCCGATCAGCGCCGCCGTCGACGCGCCGACCCAGTGGCGGCGGAGGAAGCCCTTCTGCCTTCCCGTGCGGACGATGGTCGGGCCGTCGGTTTCCATGATCCCGTGATTGGCGTGAAGTCGTTCTCTGTGACGCGACCGAGAGTGCGTGACTATAACCCGCGCCGTTAGCTTGAGAAGCTACGGAAGTCACCTCCGCGATGCCCCTGTGAACGTCACGCCCTTCTCTCCGCGCCGCCCGACCGTCACCGCGCGCGTCCGCTCCGTCGCCGTCGGCTCGGCGCACCCGGTCGTCGTACAGTCGATGACGAACACCGACACGGCCGACGCCGCGGGCACGGCCGCGCAGGTCGCGGCGCTGTTCCAGGCCGGGTCGCAGATCGTGCGGGTCACGGTCAACAACGACGAGGCCGCGGCCGCCGTGCCGGAGCTGCGCGCCCGGCTCGACGACATGGGGCTCGACGTCCCGCTCGTCGGCGACTTCCACTACAACGGGCACCTGCTGCTCGCGAAGTACCCGGCGTGCGCCGACGCGCTCGACAAGTATCGCATCAACCCCGGCAACGTCGGCTCGCGCCACCGCGACGCGAACTTCACGACGATCGTGCGCGCCGCGATCGAGCACGACAAGCCGGTGCGCATCGGCGTGAACTGGGGCTCGCTCGATCAGGGGCTCCTCACCGCGATGATGGACGCCAACGCGCGCGTCGGCCACGCCGCGCGACGGCCAAGGACGTCTACATCGAGGCGATGCTCGAGAGCGCGCTCCGATCGGCCGCGCTCGCCGAGGAGGTCGGCCTCGCGCACGACCGCATCCTCATCTCGGCGAAGGTGTCCCAGGTGCAGGACCTCGTCACCGTGTACCGCCGTCTCGCGGCGCGTTGCGACTACCCGCTGCACCTCGGCCTCACCGAAGCGGGGCTCGGCACCAAGGGCGTCGTCGCGTCGACGGCCGGGCTCGCGATCCTGCTCGGCGAGGGGATCGGCGACACGATCCGCGTCTCGCTCACGCCGAGGCCCGGCGGGGACCGCGCGGAGGAGGTGCACGTCGCGCAGCAGATCCTCCAGTCGTTAGGCCTGCGCAGCTTCGCGCCGCAGGTGACGTCGTGCCCCGGCTGCGGGCGCACGACGTCGACGTTCTTCCAGGGGATGGCCGAGGACATCACCGGGTACATCCGCGAGCAGATGCCGGTCTGGCGCACGCGGCATCCGGGCGTCGAGGAGATGAACGTCGCGGTGATGGGGTGCGTCGTGAACGGCCCGGGCGAGAGCAAGCATGCGAACCTCGGCATCTCGCTGCCGGGCACGTTCGAGGAGCCGAAGGCGCCGGTCTACGTCGACGGGGCGCTGTTCACGACGCTCAGAGGGGATCGGATCGTCGAGGAGTTTCTCGTGATTCTCGAGGAGTACGTGGCGCGGACGTACCCGTCGCTCGAGGGGGCGGCGGTCTGATCGACGGCGGGGTCGGTCCGGCGGGGTCGGTCCGGCGGTGACGATGCACCGTGACGACGCGGGCGATACGGCGCTGGCGGTGACGCGCTGACGAGACGGCGTGGGATTCGGAACGAGCCCGCCTAACGGACCGGGGACGACGCAGGCCGCGCCCGGCGCCAGCACCCCCGGGTCGTCGGATGCCCTGATCGCGCGCTCGGCCTCGCGCACCATCTGCGCAGGGCCGCTCAGCGTCACGACGCGCGGCACCGCCGTCGGCGCTCCCATGACGATGCGCCCGTCACGCGACGCCAGGTGCCGCATCGCCAGGGTCGCCGCCTGTTCGGACGTGAGACAGTTCAGGACGACGGTGCGGGCGTCAGCGCCTGGGGCGACCGCAGGTGCCGTGGGAAACGCGAGGCGCGCGGCCAGCACGGCGCACGCGGCGAGGGCGCCGACCGCCCCGACGATGGCGAACGGTCGGGCGAGCGGCGGGCGACGATCGCAGGCCTGCCCGACCGGCGCACCGCGCGTCGCCTCCGTCATCGCGCGCTGCGCGACCACCCCCGCCGGCACCCCCGGCGAGATGCCGTCGAGCAGGTCCGCGACGCGGCGCGCGTCGTCGCGTAGGGCGGTCACGAGGCCGGCGCACGCCTCGCAGGCGCGGCAGTGCGCGGCGACGCCGTCGGCGTCGCACCAGTCGGTCAGATCGGCGACGGCGACGACCTGCCGGCACTGGTCGCACGTCATCGGCGTCATCGCGCTGGGCGTCATCGGCGTCAGCGCAGAAGCTCGGAGGCGCCCGGATGCCGGGCGACGAGATGGGCGCGCACCGCCGCGCGCGCCTTGTGCAGCGTCGCGCGCACCGCCGCCGGCGCGATCCCGATCAGCAGCGCCGCCTCCGACGGGTCGTAGCCCTGCAGGTCGACGAGGTCGAAGACTTCGCGCTGCCGCGCCGGAAGCGCGCCGAAGAACGCACGCACCTCGGCCGCACATCGCTCCCGGTCGACGCGCAGCGCCGGGGTCGGTGACGTAGACGTCGCGCTCGGGGCGCGCCGTCGGCCGCGCGGCGAGGCGCGCGCGGCGGGCGACCGTCCGGCGGCGCTGGCCGGCCGCGTGCCGCACGATGCGATACAGCCACGCGTCGATCGGCGCGTCGCCGCGGAACTGCGCGAGCCGACGGTGCATCTGGATGAACGCGTCCTGCGCGACGTCGTCCGCCTCGTCCGCGTCGGCGGCGAAGATGAGCGCCCACCGATAGACGACCGGGTGGAGCGCGGTCACGAGCGCCGCGAACGACGCCGCGTCGCCCGTCGCGGCGTGGGCGACGAGCGCGTGAGCGACGAGCGCGTGCTCCGACGGCGGCGGTGACGTTCGCGTGAGCGGCATGCCGAACATGATGCCACGAACGTCGCGCGCGTCTACCCGTGAATCGGCGTCGTCGATACGGCGCCGTCGATACCGCGCCGTATCGACGGCGCCGTATCGACTACGCCGTCAGTCCGATCAGGCATTCCGGTCGATGCACCCCGTGAACTGCGTGTTCGTCTTCTCCGAGTCGGGCACCGGGAAGTTCACGTCGTTGCCGAACGTGAACGGCGCCTTGTGGAAGCCGCCTTCGGGGAACGTCTGGTCTTCGGTGCGCCCGTACTGCCGGATGAGGCGCCGCAGGTCGCCGAGGCGCGCGCCGCGCGCGAACTGCCAGTACGCCTTCTCGCGGAAGAACAGGTTGATCGCCGCGTCGCGCGTCGCCGGCGTGGCGAGCGCACCGAGCGCCGGAACGCTGAGGTTGCCGAGCAGTTGCGTCGTGCCGCGCAGCCCGTTGAGCACCGACATCATCCCCGGGACGTCGTTCGCCTGCAGGCGCGCCTCCGCCTCGACGAGTCGCGCGTCGATGCCCGAGACGACGGCGTACGGCGTCTCGCGCGTCGCGTACGCGTCGGCGCGCACCCACGGCGTGATGCCGTCGAACCCTTTCACCGTGTTGCGAAACGTGCCGGTCGTCGGGACGCGCGGATCCTTCGACGACGCGAAGGGGATCGCGTTGCGGACGACCGTCTCGACTTCCTGCACGAGACTCGCGCTGTCGCCGACCGTGTAGCGCGCCGTGCTGCTGGCCGAGTAGTTCGTCGCCCAGATCGCGTTGTCGCCCGACGTCTGCGCGAACGTGAGCAGGTACTGATAGCTCGTCGCGACGCCGGATACCGCCGTCGCCGCCTCGGCGAACCGGCCGAGGTCGACGAGCACGCGCCCGCGAGCGATCTGCGCGGCGGTGCGGGCGCGCACGGCGATCGTCCCCGTGCCGGTCCCCAACGCGACCGCCGAGTCGAGGTGCGCGAGCGCGAGGGTGTAGACCTCGACGTTCGTGAACGGCTTCGAGTAGCGCACCTCGCCGTTCACCGTCTCGCCGAGGGGGATGCCGTTGCAGAAATACTCGGCCATGCTCAGCTCCGTGAAGCCGAGGGCGAAATACATCTCGGCGACGCGGTCCGTCTCGTTCGGGAGGTTCGTGCGGAGCGAGTTGATCGCGTCGCGGAAGAAGCCGCGCGACTGCGTCATCGTCGCGTAGCGCCCGGTGACCTCGGCGTCGTTCGTCTGGAGCTGCCGCCGGTCCATGTCGATCCGCTGCGTGAACGTGTCGCTCGTCTTCCACACGTCCGTCATCAGATCGGAGTACAGGCACATGTTCCCGGCACCGCCACAGCTCCAGTTCTTCAGCGCGCCGATGGCGCCGATGTAGAGGCCGATCGCGCCGGTGGCGCCGGCGTTCTCGATGGCTTCCGGCGTGATGACGCCGGGCTGCTGCGGCTCGAGGAGGTTGTCCTCGAGGCTGCACGCGGCGAGAGCGAGCGGCGCGAGGGCGAGGAGCCCGGTCGCCGCGCGGCGAACGCGGTTGGTGAGTCGCATGATGTGACTATGAGGGTCCGCGCGGGGCGGTCAGAAGTAGAAGTTCAGGCGGGCCGTGTAGTACGTGCGCGGCGAGGAGCTGGCGATGTTCGACTGCACGTTGCCGGTCGAGTAGTTCGCCTCGGGGTCCTGCCCGCTGAACTTCGTCCAGATCGCCAGGTTGCGCGCGCCGAGGCTGAGGCTCGCGCGCTGGGCGCGGACGGTGCGCAGCAGCCGGTCGGGCACGCCGATCGTCGCCGAGAGCTCGCGGAAGCGCACGAAGTTGCCCTTCTCGAGATAGCCGCGCGCCGTCGTCGGCGTGCCCGAGCGCGTCGCGACGCAGCGCGCCTGATCCTCGATCGACGTGTTCGGATCGGAGCGATCCTCGTACTGCGCGAAGTTCGCGCAGAGGAACGACCCGTTGTTGTTCAGGACGTAGAAGTCGCCCTTGAAGTCGAACAGCGCGTTGACGCGGAGCCGGTTGTCGAACAGTCCGACGTTGTTGGCCATCGAGATCGTCGTCACCGGCACCGGCGAGCCGACGTAGGTGAAGGCCGTGTCGACCTGGACCTCGCCCGGCACGATGTAGCCGTCGCCGTTCGCGTCGCCGTACCGGTAGCTGCGGTAGAACTGCCCGTCGATCGGGTAGCCGCGCGCGTTGCGCGTCGTGCCCGTTCCGAGCGTCGTCTGCGGCTTGCCCTGCGGGTCGAGGCCGAGGTCGCGGATGCGGTTCTTGTTGTACGCGCCGTTGAGCTGCACGTCGTACGAGAACTGGCGGTAGTTCGCGACCTGCCCGCCGAGCGTCATCTCGAAGCCCTCGTTCTGGATGCTGCCGATGTTCCGGAGCACGGTGAGATCGGACGCGGCAGACGACGGCGCGATCGGCTGCGAGATGAGCGCGTCGCGGCTGCGCTTCCGGTAGTACGTGAAGTCGATGTTCACGCGGTCGCGCAACAGGCGTCCCTCGAACCCGCCCTCGAACTCCGTCTGGACCTCGGGTTTGAGGTTCGGGTTGCCGACCTGCGCGGCGCGGATGCCCGGCGTGTCGGTGCCGGTGAGCGAGGTGTTGTTCGTCGGCACGTTGGTCGTCGCCGACGCGAACGTGTAGAGCGAGGCCGTCGCGCCCGGATTGATGCCGGCCTGTCCGTACGACGAGCGCAGGCGGAAGCTCGAGACGAGGGTGCCGCGCGGGAACCACGCTTCCTCGGACATGAGGTACGACACCGAGGCCTTCGGGTAGATCGCGTTGCCGAAGTCGACGCCGAACGCGCTGTTCTTGTCGCTGCGGGCGCCGAGGGTCAGGTAGAGCCGGTCGCGGAGCGAGAACTGCTCGTTGACGTAGTAGCCGAGCGTCTTGACCGCCGTCGGCAGCGTGCTGCCGCCGTCGCGCACCGCGGCCTGGCCGACCGACTGCGAGCCCGGCGGCAGGTTCGTGCCCGACCCGAACGAGAGGTCGGTCTGCTGGTGGACGTAGTTCGCGCCGACCGTCGTCTCGAGGTTGAGCCACGAGAGCGCCTGCCACTTCGCGACGCCGTTGAGGCGCGACTCGAGGTTGCGGTTGTTCGCGTGCTGGCTGCTCACCGTGCCGAGGCGCTGCGTGCCGCCGGGCGCGCACTCGCTGAAGCGGCAGAGCGTGAAGTCGCGGCGGTCGATGAGGTCGAAGCCGAGCGTGCCGTTCGCCTGGAGCCAGGTCAGCGGGCGCCAGTTCGCCGTCGTCGCGCCGAGGAAGCGCTGGATGTCTTCCTTCACCTCGCGCTGGAAGATGTCGCCGTCGGTGTAGCTGTTGTTGCCGTAGAGCACGCGGCCGAGCGCGTCGCGGTCGGTGCGGCCGGGGCCGACGCCGAGGAAGCCGGGGTTCGTGATCCCCTGGTAGAACACGCTGTAGACGTTGTTGTCCGTCTGCGGCTGGCGCTGGTTCGTCTTCACGTACGACGTCTGGACGGCGAGGTCGAACTTGTCGTTGACCGCCGCATTGAGGTTCGCGCGGCCGCTCATGCGGTCGAGGCTCTCGGGCTGCCGCCACTCGTCGCGGATCGGCAGGTTCGCGGCGTTGAAGCGCGTGTAGTCGACGCCGGGGAGCCGAATCGGGCCGACCTCGCGCGCGAAGTCGCCGCTCGTGAAGTAGCGCACGCGGTCGCTGCCGCCACTGATCTGTACGCCGCCCTGCCCGCGCCCGCCCGTCTGGATCGGCGACAGGCTGTCGACGCGCAGCACGTTGAGCGACGTCACGCTGTCCTGGATGCACGTCCGCGCGGCGAGCTGCACGAGCTCACAGCGCGTCTGCACGGTCGGCGCGGCGGGCGTGTGTCCCCAGATCATGTACGACGTCGGGTAGTAGCCCTTGTCCTCGATCGCGCCGCCCTCGCCGTAGACGGTCCACTGCGCCTTGGCGCCGGCGCGCCCCTTCTTCGTCGTGACGACGACGACGCCGTTCGCCGCGTCGGTGCCGTAGAGCGTCGCCGCCGACGGCCCCTTCACGATCTCGACGTTCTCGATGTCCTCGGGATTCAGGCTGTTGAGGAACGTCGTCTGCTGACCGCCGGTGCTGGTGCCCACCGAGCCGGCGTTGAAGCGCACCCCGTCGACGACCCAGATCGGCGCGTTCCCGAGCGAGATCGAGTTCACGCCACGAAGCCGGATCGTGCCGGCGGTGCCGGTCATCGCGCCCGGCAGCACGGTGACGCCAGGCGCCTTGCCGACGAGGAGATCGCTCACGTTCGTGATCGGCGTCTCGGCGACGCGCCGTCCGACGTCGGCGAGCGTCGCCGTCGCGTTGCCGAGCTCGACGCGGCGCACCTCGCCGGTCGCCGTCGTGATGACTTCCGAGAGCTGGATGACCGAGGGCGCGAGCGTGAAGTCGACGGTCATCGAGGCGCCCGCCGTCAGCGTGATCGGTCGCTTCTGCTCCTGATAGCCGACGCGAATCACACGCACCTCGACGGCGCCGGCCGGCACCCCGCGCAGTGTGTAGCGGCCGTCGGCCCCGGTGCTCGCGACGAGCGTCGTGCCGACGATGACGATGCGGCTTTCCGGCAGCGGCTGGCCGGCGCCCTGCGCGGCGACACGACCAGTGATCGTCGCCGGCTGCGCGCCGGCCGCGACGGCGCCGACGAGAAGGGCGATCGGCACCCCCACGTAGCGCAGGGGACGCCAGACGAAGGTCCTTCTCATGAGCATGCCTCGACCGAACGGGTGAGCCAGACATCGAGCCGTCGCCCCACCGACCCCGGCGACACGACGGGTCGTCACAAAGTAGGAACGGGCCGTCCCCCAAGTACGGAGAACGGCCCGGAGCACGCCGACGCGTCGGCGCCTAGCTCGCGCGTTGCGGATCGGGCGTCGCCGCGTGGTCGGCGAGCGCGTCGGCGACGGCGTGCAGCTCGCCCATGATCGGCGCGGCGAAGCCGACGGTGTCGAGCCGCTCGGCGATGCGGCCGAACCAGCGCACCTTCGCCTCGCGCCCCTCGGCGAAGCGGCGCCACACGGCTTCGGGGAACGCGGTGCGGCGCAGGTCGGCGAGCAGCGTGCTCGCCTCGTGCACCTCGTGCGCGGCGAGCACCCAGCGGCTCGTCTCCGACGCCCCCGCGAGGCGGTCCAGGTGGTCGGTCTTCTGCTCCTCGTGCGACAGCTCGACACCGTCGTCGTCCTGGCGGCGGCCGACGGCGCCCAACACCGCCGTGAGCGACTCGGAGCCGAACTTGTCTTCGAGACGCAGGCGCACCGCGTCGGGGCTCGAGCCGTCGCGCAGATAGTCCTGGACCACCGACTGCAGCACCGCGGCGACGATCGTCGTCTCGTCGCGCCCGTAGCGCGTGAGGATGACGGCGACGTTCGCGGGGGCGGTGAAGTAGGGCAGCCGCATCCCCTTCCGCACTTCCTGGTCGTGGTGCTTCGCCGCGAACGCGAGCGCGTGGTTGATGCGGTCGGAGTAGCCAGGGGTCATGAGCGTGCAGCCTGCGCTGCCGGGGGAGAGGCGAATCGGCGGAGAAGGTGCTCGAGTCCTGTCCGGTCGTCGGCGTCGAACGCGGCGAGGCGCTCGGAGTCGACGTCGAACACCGCGACGAGCGCGCCGCGTGAGTCTACGACCGGCAGCACGATCTCGCTGCGCGAGCGGCCGTCGCAGGCGATGTGGCCGGGGAACGCGTGCACGTCGTCGACGATCACGGCGCGCCGCTCCGCCGCCGCCGTGCCGCACACCCCGCGCCCGAACGCGATCTCGAGGCAGCCGAGCGTGCCCTGATACGGGCCGACGCGGAGCAGGCGGTCAGGCTCCACGACGCGATAGAAGCCGGTCCACAGATGGCCGAACGCGTGGTGCACGAGGCAGCTCACCGTCGCCATCTCGGCGATCGGATCGTCGACGCCCTCGAGCACGGCGTCGAGCTGGTCGCCGAGCTGCGCGTAGGCGGCGGGCTTCGGGAGGTGGCGGAGGTCGAGCGTCTGTTCGGCCATTGTCGATGCTGTTCGATTCTCACGGAAGGAACCGAAGGAACGGAAGGCACCCGAAGGGCCGTGCAGGGCCCGTCGTCCGGTTCCTTCCGTTCCTTCGATTCCTTCCGGAAAAAAAACGCCGAGCCACGCCCGGCGTGCTGTAGAATGGTAGCGCAGCAGTGACCTCTCATCATGACGGAGCGTACGATGACCGGCCATCCAGACCGACGCGACTTCCTCAAGACCGCCGCGCTCGCCGGCGTCGGACTCGGCGTCGGCGCGTGCCACGCGGGCGGGGCGGCGCCGAACGCGAACGTCGCACCGGTTCCGGCCGCGCTGCGTGGTTCGGCGCCCGGCCCCGAGCCGTTCACGGCGCCGCCGCTCGAGCGGGTGCGGGTCGGCGTCGTGGGCGTCGGCCATCAGGGGTCGTCGCACGTCAGGAACTTCCTGCGCATCGACAACGTCGACGTCGTCGCGATCTGCGACGTGACGCCGGCGAACCTCGCGCGCTCGCAGAAGGCCGTCACCGACGCCGGCCGCCCACCGGCGACGGGGTACGGCGAGCGCGGGCCCCGCGACTTCGAGCGGATGATCGGCGAGGAGCAGCTCGACCTCGTGTTCACCGCGACGCCGTGGGAGTGGCACGCGCCGGTGCTGCTCGCCGCGATGCGCGCCGGGAGACACGCCGCGACCGAGGTGCCGTTCGGCGTCACGCTCGACGAGGTGTGGGAGCTCGTCGAGACGGCGGAGCGCACGCGGCGGCACTGCGTGATGATGGAGAACTGCTGCTACGACCGGCCGGAGATGATGATCCTCAACATGGTCCGCCGGGGCGTGTTCGGCGAGCTGCTGCACGCCGAGTGCGGGTACCTGCACGACCTGCGGTCGTTGAAGCTGACGGACTACTACTACGACCGGTGGCGCGTCAAGCATTCCGTTCGCCGCGACGGCGACCTCTATCCGACGCACGGCCTCGGCCCCGTCGCGCAGTGGCTGGACATCAACCGCGGCAACCAGTTCGACCACCTCGTGTCGATGTCGACGAAGTCGCGCGGGCTGAACGCGTGGGCCGCCGAGCACATCGGCCCGACCAGCCCCGAGGCGAGGCAGACGTACGCGTTGGGCGACGTCGTGACGACGCTCATCCGCACGAAGCGCGGCGAGACGATCCGCATCTCGCACGACACCGACTCGCCGCGTCCGTACAGCCGCGACACCGCGCTGCAGGGCACGAAGGGGCTGGTGCGCAAATACCCGGAGGCGAAGATCTACCTCGAGGGGCGCAGCAAGAACGACCGGTGGGAGGAGCTCGCGGCGTACCGCGCGCAGTACGACCACCCGCTGTGGACGGGGCTCGACGAGCGCGCCGCCGGCGCGGGGCACGGCGGCATGGACTACATCGAGGACTACCGCCTCGTACAGTGCCTCCGGCAGGGTGCGCCGATGGACATGGACGTCTACGACGGCGCCGCGTGGACGGCCGTCATCATGCTCAGCGAGCAGTCGATCGCCGGGCGCAGCCGCTCGGTGGACTTTCCGGACTTCACGCGCGGTGCCTGGCAGCGGCGCGCGCCGTTAGGCATCGTCGACGTCGACGGCCGCGCCGTCGCGAGTGGCGCCCGATGAGCCTCACCCTGCTCGACTGGCTCATCGCCGCCGCGTCGATTCTCGTCTGCTTCGTCCCCGCCCTGTTCTTCGGCCGGCGGGCGAGCACGAGCACGTCGGAGTTCTTCGCGTCGGGCCGCTCGGTGCCCTGGTGGCTCGCCGGGCTCTCGATGGTCGCGACGACGTTCAGCAGCGACACGCCGAACTGGGTGACGCAGCAGGTGCGGCAGTACGGCGTCGCGGGGAACTGGCAGTGGTGGGCGTTCGTGCTGACCGGCGTCGCGACGGTGTTCTTCTTCGCGCGACTGTGGCGCCGCTCCGGCGTGATGACCGACCTGGAGTTCTACGAGCTCCGCTACTCGGGAAGGGCCGCGTCGGTCGTGCGCGGCTTCCGGGCCGTCTACCTCGGGCTGTTCTTCAACTGCTTCATCATGGGGATGGTGACGCTCGCGGCGTGCAAGATCGCGAACATCCTGTTCGCGATGCCGCCGTGGCAGACGATCCTCATCTGCGGCGTGCTGAACGTGGTGTTCGCGGCCCACTCCGGACTGTGGGGCGTGCTCGTCATCGACATGGTGCAGTTCATCATCAAGATGACGGCGGTGATCGCCGCGGCGTACTTCGCGCTCGTCGCGGTCGCCGACCGCACGGGCGTCGGCGGCGGCGCGATGGCCGGGCTGCACGAGCTCGTGAGCCGGCTCGGCGCGCAGCAGGTGAGCTACGCGGCGGGCGGGCAGCCGGTGCTGTCGCCGATCGACGGGCGCGGACAGCCGATCCTCGACATCCTGCCCGAACTTCGCCCTGGGCGACCTCGCGCTGATGATCTTCATCATGCCGATCGCGATCGGGTGGTGGGCGAACTGGTATCCGGGCGCGGAGCCCGGCGGCGGGAGCTACATCGCGCAGCGGATGCTCGCGTCGAAGTCGGAGAAGGACGCCCTCGGCGGCACCCTGTTCTTCAACTTCGCGCACTACGTGCTGCGCCCGTGGCCGTGGATCATCACGGCGCTCTGCTCGATCATCATCTACCCCGAGCTGAGCGACATCCAGGCGGCGTTCCCCGCGGCGGACCCGCGACTGATCGGCCACGACAGCGCCTTCCCCGCGATGCTGAAGTTCCTCCCCGCAGGCTTCGTCGGCCTCATGGTCGGCGGCCTCGTCGCCGCGAACTCGTCGACGATCCTCACGCACCTCAACTGGGGCTCGTCGTACCTCGTTCACGACTTCTACCGCCGCTTCGTGCGGCGCGACGCGAGCGAGCGGCACTACGTGAACGTCGGCCGCGTCTGCACGATCGGACTCTACGTCGTCGCCGCGCTGCTCAGCCGGGTCCTCGACTCGGCGCAGGAGGCGTTCGAGGTGCTCATCTCGATCGGCGCCGGGACGGGGCTGCTCTACATGCTGCGCTGGTTCTGGTGGCGCATCAACGCGACGTGCGAGGTCGTCGCCATGATCAGCTCGTTCGCGATCTCGGTCGTCTTCTTCGCGATGCGGAAGGCGGGACGCGGTCTGCCGTTCGCCCAGACCGTGCTGCTCTCGGTCGCGTTCACGACGGTGTGCTGGCTCGTCGCCGCGTACGCGGGGCCGGCGACGAGCCGCGAGCAGCTCGTCGCGTTCTATCGCAAGACGCGTCCGGCGGGCCCGGGGTGGGCGTGGGTGCGCGACGCCGCCGGCGTGAGCGCGTCCGCCACGCGGAGCGACCACATGGGGCTCGCGACGCTCGGCTGGCTCTCGGGGTGCCTCACGATCTGGTCGTCGCTGTTCGCCGTCGGCCAGCTGCTGTACGGCCGCCCGTCGACGGCGCTGCTGTTGGGCGCGGTCTTCGCGGTCAGCGCGACCGTGCTCGTCTTCGTCGTGCGGCACCTGTGGGACCGGCGCGGCGGCGCGGCAGACGCGGCGGCGGAGACCGCGTGAGCGCGACGAAAGCGGTGATCCTCGCGCGCGGGCTCGGCACGCGGATGCGCGCGGGCGACACCGCCGGCGACGCCGCGGCGCTCACGGCCGAGCAGGCCGCCGTCGCGAGCACGGGGCTCAAGGCCATGATCCCCGTCGGCGACGCGGGCGCGGCGAGACGCCCATTCCTCGACTACGCGATCAGCGCGCTCGCCGACGCCGGCTTCACGGACGTCTGTCTCGTCATCGGTCCCGAGCACGACGTCGTGCGCGCGCACTACGCCGGCGACTCGGCGCCGACCCGGGTGCGCCTGCACTTCGCGGTGCAAGCACGACCGTTAGGCACCGCCGATGCCGTGCTCGCGGCCGAGTCGTTCGTCGCCGACGACGCGTTCGTCGTGCTGAACGGCGACAACTACTATCCGTCGGCCGTGCTGGCGCAGCTTCGCGCGACGGCGCCGCCGGCGACGCTCGCGTTCTCGCGCGCCGCACTGCTCCGCTCGGGGGCGATCCCGCCGGAGCGCATCGCGGCGTACGCGATGCTCGAGATCGACGGCGACGGCGACGTGCGGCGCGTGACCGAGAAGCCGAGCGCGGCGGAGCTGGACGCGTTCGCCGACGACGTACGGCACGACGACGTCCGCGTGAGCATGAACTGCTGGCTGTTCTCGGCGGCGATCTTCCGCGCCTGCCGCGAGGTCGCGCCGTCGCCGCGCGGGGAGCTCGAGCTGCCGCTCGCGGTGCAGCACGGGATCGATGCGCTCGGCATGCGCGTGCGCGGGATTCCGGTACACGCGGCAGTGCTCGATCTGTCGCGCCGCGCCGACGTCGCGGTCGTGACGTCGCAGCTCGCCACGATCGAGGTCCGGCTCTGAGGGGATCGGCCGGCGACCCGCCCGTGGACGCGGCACGACTGCGGGCGGCCGGGCTCAGCGTCGCGGCCGCGGACGGGCACGTCGTGCTGTTCGCGCGCGCCCGCGCCGCTCTCGACGCACTGCGCGGCGAGACGCGCGGCGCCGACTCGGGCCCGGCCCTCGCCCCGCCCGACGATGCGCTCGCGGTCGACGCGTTCTGGGTGCCGGGGCGCGTCGAGCTGCTCGGGAAACACACCGACTACGCCGGCGGGCGCAGTCTGCTGTGCGCGATCGAGCGCGGCGTCTGTCTCGTCGTCGCCGCGCGGCGCGACGCGCGCGTTCGTATCGTGGACGCCGTCCGGCACGGCGAGATCGTCGACGGATCGCTCGACGCCGAGGCGACCGGGGGGGCGTTCGACAGAGCGTCCGCGGCGGCGCCCGGATGGGCGCCGTATCCGTCGACCGTCGTGCGGCGACTCGCACGCAACTTCGGCCCGTCGCTGCGCGGCGCCGACATCGCGTTCGCGAGCGACCTCCCGCCGGCGGCCGGGATGAGCAGCTCGAGCGCGCTCATGATCGCGATCTTCCTCGCGCTCGCCGCGGTGAATCGCCTGGCGGAGCGCGACGCGTACCGTCGATCCATCCACACGCCGGAGGATCTCGCCGGCTACCTGGGCACGGTCGAGAACGGGCAGAGCTTCGGCGCGCTGACCGGCGACGCGGGGGTCGGGACGTTCGGCGGGAGTCAGGACCACACGGCGATTCTGTGCGCGCGCCCCGACGCGCTCGTGCAGTACGCGTTCTGTCCCGTGCGGTTCGAGCGCGCCGTCCCGCTGCCACGCGACCACGTGCTGGTGATCGCGTCGAGCGGCATCGCGGCGGAGAAGACCGGCGCGGCTCGCGAGCGCTACAACCGCGCGTCGCTCGCCGTGCGGGCGATCGTCGCAGCGTGGAACGCCGCGACCGGACGCGCCGACGCCACGCTCGCCGATGCGCTCGACTCGGCGCCTCACGCGCGGCAGCGATTGCGCGCGACGCTCGCCGGCGATCACGCCGATCGCGTCGAGCAGTTCGTGCTCGAGAGCACCGAGATCATCCCGGCGGCGGGCGACGCGCTCGTACTCGGCGACCTCGAACGGCTCGGCGCGCTCGTCGATCGCTCGCAGCGGGCGGCGGAGCAGTGGCTCGGCAATCAGATCGCCGAGACGGCGTGGCTCGCGCGCGAGGCACGCTCGGCGGGCGCGGTGGCGGCGTCGGCGTTCGGGGCGGGATTCGGGGGGAGCGTGTGGGCGCTCGTGCCGGAGTCGGCGGCCGAGGCGTTTCGCGTGCGGTGGGCGGAAGGGTATGCCGCACGATTCGCGGAGGCGGCGCCGCGTGCGCAGGTCTTCTGTACGCGTGCCGGGCCGGCAGCCGTGCGGCTCTGAACGGTCGTGCGCAGGTGCGCCGCCAGCGTGCTCCGGGACGAGCGGCGATTACGGCGGGACCTGTGCCTCAGATCGCCGCACCGATCTGCCCCAGCACGATGAGATCGAGCACCGCCAGCGCCCCCCTTGCACGATCACCCCGATCCCGGCGCCCACCGCCCCGAGCCGCCGCCCGAACATCCACCCGGCGATCGCGAGCGTCGCCCCGACGCCGACGTAGCCCGCGTCGAGTCCGACGTTCAGCCAGAGCAGTCGCGCCACGCGCTCCGCTCCCGAATAGTCGCGCAGCGCCAGCCCCCGCAGGGCCACGAGCGCGATCGCGAGGTCGACCGCGCCCCACGCCGCCGTCTGGATCGCGAAGTGCCGCACGAGCGGCGACCGCTGCCGCCGGAGCACGAGCAGCGCGACGAGCAGCGATCCGACGAGCACGCACGCCGCACCCCACACGCCGACGCGGAGCAGATGCGCGCGTTCGAGCGCGAGAAACGTGTCCGACCACATGGCGCGGAGTCTAACGACGTCGAGGCGATGGCCGACACGCGCGCGACACGCGCGACACGCGAGCGGCGCGCCAGCGGCGCCGGCACCAGTCGTGCCTCGTGCGACCGCATGCTCGTCACCCGCACCGATTTCGGGCTCTATCTCCCCGCCGCCGACCTGCACCTCGATGCGCGCCGCGCGCCCGGCACCGTGTACGTCTCGCACGCCCACAGCGACCACTGCTCGTTCGCCGAGCACATCGTCTGCACGCCGGAGACGGCCGCGCTGCACACCGCGCGGCGCGGCGCGCGCGAGACGGTGACGATCCCGTTCGACAGACCGACGCCCGTCCGCGACGCGACCGTCACGCTCACCCCCGCCGGTCACACGTTAGGCAGCGCGATGATCGTCGCCGAATCGGCCGCGGGGCGCGTGGCCTACACGGGCGACTACAAGCTGCGCGCGAACCCGTTCTCGCCGCCCGTCACGATCCCGCGCGTCGACACGCTGATCATGGAATGCACGTTCGGCGAGCCACGCTACCGCTTTCCGGCGGACGACGCGCTGGTGCGGCAGCTGCACGCGTTCGTCGCCGCCGCGTTCGACGAGGGCGCCGTCCCCGTCGTGCTCGGCTACGCGTTAGGCAAGGGGCAGGAGGCGCTGTGGCACCTGCTGCGCGCCGGCTTCGACGTCTCGGTGCACGGCGCGATCGCGAACATGTGCGATCTCCACGTCGCGCTCGGCCACCCGTTCCCGGGACCGGGGACGTGGGCGCGCTACACGCGCGACGATCTGCTCGTGCCGGACGCGCCGCGCGTCCTGCTCTCGGTGCCGAACACGCGCAAGTCGCCGATGGTGCAGAAGCTTCCGAAGAAGCGCGTCTGCCTGCTCACCGGGTGGGCGCTGCACCCCGGGGCGTGGAACATCTACAAGGACTGCGACCTCGTGCTGCCGCTCTCCGACCACGCCGACTTCGACGAGCTGGTCCGCACGGCGACGGAGAGCGGCGCGTCGAAGGTCTACACGGTGCACGGCCTGCCGAAGTTCGCCGAGCACCTGCGATCGTTAGGCATCGACGCCGAACACCTGATCGACCACCCGAACGACGCGGAGGCGGGCGACGTGCCGCCGGGCGGGACGGCCGCGGCGCGGGGGCAGCTCGGGCTCGACCTCTAGGCCGGATCGCGGGTACGTTCGCCGTGTGCGTTCGACAGAAGGAACAGAAGGAACAGAAGCACTGCTCTGGTGGCCTCGGTTCGGTGCCTTCTGTTCCTTCGGTTCCTTCTGCCGACGACGCGCGAGCCGAGCGCGAACGCCGAGCGGCCAGGCGTCAGGGGACGCGCCGCGGCGTCGCCGCGCCGGCGGTCGGGTCGGGGAGCGTCACGCGATGCGGGAGCACGACGTCGAACGGCAGGCGCGACTCGCCCGGAGCGGCGCGGAGCGCCGCGGTCGACGGCACCGTGTACGCGTCCGCCGCGCCCGCGCCGACCTGGTAGCCGAGGTCGCGCAGCGCGCCGACGGTGATCGCGCTCAGCGGATTCGCGCGGCCGGCGTTGTAGTAGCCCGTCATGAGCTCGGCGTCGAGCACCTCCTCGCGCCAGTGCGCGCCGGCCGTGCCGTCCCCGCCGCCGCTCTCGACGGGGACCGCGGTCGGATTCCACCGCGTCCCGCCCGCGGTGCGCCACGCGGAGACGGCGTTGAGCCCCGTGAACTGGGGGTCGGCGGAGGTGGCGCCAGTCAGGAAGTCCGTCCACGCGGACGACGCGCCGACGCCGAGCGTGTGCATCATCTCGTGCAGCAGGATGTCGGTGAGACGGTCGGTGGACGTGCCGACATCGGATTCGTCGATCTCCGCCGCCGACACGCGCACCAGACTGTTGCGCCAGGTGAGGCACGGACCGGCCCGCGCGAGCGCCTGCCCGGGACCGTCGATGGGGATCACGGCGACGAACAGCAGGTGGTTGCGCACCGTCGCCGTGAGTGGCGAGGGGATCCACGCGCCGCAGAAGCCCATGTCGTACGCCGTCAGCGACTGCGTCCCGACCGACGTCGTGACGACCGCGCGGATCCGGCGCACCGCCGCCTCCGCAGCGGTGCGCACGGCCGCCGGCACGGTGCCGACGTAGCGCACCTCGATGTCGTACGTGCCGGCGCCGGTCGGCGCCGCGGTGACGGAATAGCTGTATGTCGCGCGCGGCGCCGGTCGAGTGCAGCGGGCCGACGTAGAACACGCCGCTCGCCGCCCCGACGCGCTCCGTCGGCAGCACCACCGCCGCCTCGCCGGCCGCGCTCGTCGCCTGCGTGAGCGGGACGTAGCCGTTCTGCTCCCACGTGACGAGAACGCCGGCCTGGGGCGTGCCGCCGGCGTCGGTCACGCGCGCCCGGATCATCGTGCGGTCGCCGACGGCGGCCGTCACCGGGTTCGCGCCGACGATCGCGATGCGCTGCGCGCTCCCGCTGACGACCTGCACCGTCGCCGTCCCCGTGCGCCCCTCGCTCGACGCCGTGAGCGTCGCCGAACCGGCCGCGATGCCGCGTACGGTGCCGCCCGCGTCGACCGCCACGATCGAGGAATCGCTCGACGCCCACGCGACCGTCCGGCCACTCAGCGCGGTGCCGGCGGCGTCGCGCGGCTGGGCGACGAGCGTCTGCGTTCCGCCGACGGCGAGCGACGTCGTCGCCGGCGAGACGACGACCGTCGCGACGGCGGCCGGCGCCGTGCTGCCGGTCGACAGCCGGTTCACCGACGTGACCTGCCCGCCGGCGAGCTCGAACACCTCCCACGTGGTGCCCGACCCCGAGGGCACCGCGAACGAGCGGGCGAGCTGGCTTCCCACATAGACGTCGACGCGCGCGCCGGACGCGCTGAGTGCGACCTCGCGCGAGTAGTTGACGACGCGATACCGATAGACGCCGGCCCGCTGTCGCGCGATCGTGACCGTCTCCGGGCCGCGCCCGCTGACGACGTCCACGTCCTTGCAGGCGTACGGCTCGGCCGTGCAGCTGCCGCCGTCGCTCGACGAGACGCCGAACGGCGCCCCGCTCGCGGTCGGCCCGTCGAGCTCCGCGTCGAGATCGGTGGGCAGCGCGTTCCACGAGAGCACGACGCGCACGGGTCCCGACCCGACCGACGGCGTCACGGCGCGGAACGTCGCGTAGACGATCGCGTTCCCCGACACCGGATCGACGGCGCGCACCTCGACCCGCTGCGTGTCGGCGCTCTCGGCGCCGAGCGTCCACCGGTCGGCGGCACGCCCCTGTGCGTCGGTCGACGCGGCCCCGGCGAACACCGAGCCGCCGCCGGCGACGACGCGGAAGTTCACGACGTAGCCACCGACCGGCCGATTCGCCTGGTCGACGACCTGGACGCGGAGCGGCGTCGGCAGCTCCTTCCCGGCCGTCCCCACCTGCACGTCGCCGTCGACGACCTGCACCGCGAGCGAGGTCACGGCCGGGCCCGCGCGCTCGGCCGCCGTCGAGACGGGATCGGTGCCGCACGCTGCGACGAGCGCCAGCATCACACCACCCGGCCACGCCTGCGCCGCGGCCCAGCGCATCCGCGCGACAGGAGTCTGCCGCGTCGCTCGAGCATGCATTCGTGTGGGGGGTGCGAGGAGGGAGGACCGACAGCGGCGTGCGGGTGGCGCGCCAACATGGGGACACATGAGCCCGCCCGCAACGTCGCGCCTGCGCGACGACCGCGGCGCGATGTGGGGGGCGGCCGGGCGGCGGCATCAGAATCGCCTAGCGAACGTGCATGGCCGACGACGCGGACGACACGCTGGGCGCCGATTCCTTTCAGCGGTGGACGACCGTCGCCGACGAGGTCCGCGCGACGACGAAGCGCCTCGCCAAGAGCGCCGCCCTCGAACGCTACCTTCCGACGCTCGCCAGCGACGACACCCTCGCGATCGCCGCCCGCTTCTTCGCCGGCCAGGTCTTCCCACGCCACGACATGCGCACGACGCAGGTCGGTGGGCGCGCCGTGTTCGACGCCGTCGTCGCGCTGAGCGGGGTCGACGAGGAGGAGGTCCGCGAGCGGTCGATGATGGCCGGCGAGATCGGCGACCTCGCGCGCGAGCTGTTCGCCGACCGCGCGCCGAGCGGCAAGACGGTAGGCGAGGTGGCGGAGGCGTTCGCGACGCTCGCCGCGACGCCGGGGAGCACGGCGCGGCGCGCCCTCGTGCGGACGCTGCTCGCGTCGTTCGGCGCGGCCGAGATGCAGTACGCGATCAAGCTGCTGCTCGGTGGCGAGCTGCGCATCGGCCTCAAGGAGGCGCAGGTCGAGGAGGCCGCGGCGAGGGCGTTCGGCCGGCCGCTCGCGTCGCTGCGCCAGGCGGCGCTGCTCCGCGGCGACGTCGGCGAGATCGTGGTGCTCGCGCGGCACGACCGGCTGCACGAGGCGCGGCTGTCGCTCTTTCATCCGTTGGGCTTCATGCTCGCGCAGCCGCTCGAGACGGCGGACGAGATCGTCGAGACGCTCTCGCTGCCCTTCGCCGTCGAGGACAAGTACGACGGCATCCGCGCGCAGGCGCACGTCGGCGCGGACGCCGCCGGCACGGGCGGCCGCGCGCCGCGCGTCGCGCTCTACTCGCGGACGCTCGACGAGGTCACGCACGGCTACCCCGACGTCGCCGCCGCGCTCGCCCGGCTCCCCGACGGGTTACCGCGCGCGCGCGGGCTCATTCTCGACGGCGAGCTGATCGCCGTCGACCCTGCCGACCCGACGCGCGCCCTCCCGTTCAAGGCGCTCCAGCGGCGACTCGGCCGCAAGGCGCCGGACGCGGCGCTGCTCGCCGAGGTGCCGGTGCAGCTCGTCGTCTACGACGTGCTCGCGTGGGACGGCGCGCTCGTCATCGACGAGCCGTACGAGACGCGACGCGGGCGCCTCACGGCGATCGCCTGGCCCGAGCCCACGGTCCGGCTCGCGCCGAATCGGCTCGTGTCGACGGCCGACGAGGTCGAGGCGGCGTTCACGAGCGCGCGCGCCGCGGGGAACGAGGGGCTGATCGCCAAGGCGCTCGCGTCGCCGTACACGCCCGGCCGGCGCGGCAAGCTGTGGGTCAAGCTGAAGAAGGCGCTCGCGACGCTCGACGTCGTCATCACCGGCGCCGAGCGCGGGCACGGGCGGCGCGCGAAGGTGCTCTCCGACTACACGTTCGCCGTGCGCGCGTCGGAGTCGGACCCGACGCTCCTGAACGTCGGCAAGGCGTACGGCGGGCTGACCGACGTCGAGATCGCGGCGCTCAGCGAGCGCCTCATCGCCACTACGACGCAGCGCTTCGGGCGCTTTCATCAGGTGACGCCCGAGATCGTGCTCGAGGTGACGTTCGATGTCGTGCAGCCGTCGGCGCGGCACAAGGCGGGGTTCGCGCTTCGGTTTCCGCGGATCGTGCGGATCCGGGACGACAAGCCGGCGACCGAAGTCGATACGCTCGACAAGGTGAGAGCGCTCGCGAACTGACCGTTCGGCTCTCTGCTCACGCGGTGCGTACGGCGTCGGCGAGACGGCGCCGCACCGACTGCGAAGTACCGCCGACGCCGGGAAGCGGGAGCGCTAGATGGAAGGCACCGCGTCGTCCCACAACACCAACCCCCGCACGCGCGCCCCCGCCCCCCGCAACCGCTCCACCTCCCGCGCCAACCCGGCGAGCGAGGTATGCCCCGCCCGCGCGCACACGATCACGTCCGGCGCGATCTGGAGCGGCTGCGCTCCCATCTCCCCCGGCGGCGCACCGAGGACCGCGAAGTCGTAGCGCCGCGCGAGCCGCCCAAGGTCGAGGCGAAGCGTGTCGAGCGCGGAGTCGGTCACCGGGCCGCCGACCGGGGCGGCCGCGAGACCGGCGGGAACGACGTCGACCGTCAGGTCGCGCCCGACCGCGACCGGCACGATCGCCTCGGCGAGCGGCAGGTTCGAGCGCGCGAGGTCGGAGAGCCCGAGCCGGCCGCGAACGCCCAACGCCGACGAGAGCAGCGCGCGCCCCATGTCGGTGTCGACGACGAGCGTGCCGCGTCCGTCGACCGCGGCGATCGCGGCGACGTTCAGGGCGACCGTCGCAACGATCGCCGGGTCGTCGCCGGTGAGCGCGACGACGGGGATCGACGCGCCGGTCGCCGCGAGGCTCAGGTACAACATCCGATAGCTCTCGACCGACGGGTCGATGAGCGCGGGCAACGTCACGTCCCGGTCCGCCGCGCGGCGCGTCCGCTCGGCGGTCACGCTGTCGGGGCGCACGACGGCGAGCACGCGAGTCCGCGACACCCGCTCCGCCTCGCCGGCGTCGGCGACCCGGGGACGACGGATCTCGCTGCCCAACAGCACGGCGAACGCCAGCACGAGCGCGAGCGTGATCGCGCTCGCCAACATCGCGCCCGGCGGCGCCTCGACGTTCGCCTGCGCCCGCGCGGTCGCGACGCGTCGGTCGACGGCCTCGTTGCGCACGCGGGCCGCGGCGAGCCGCGCCTCCGCGCTGTCGCGCTGCTGCCGCATGGCCAGGCTCGCGGCCGTCTCGGCGGTCGTGTCGACGACGACCGGTGCGGCCGCGATCGTCCTGTCGAGCGGCTGGGCGTCCGGCGCGGTCCCCGGCACCGCGTTCGGCACCCCGGCCGCGTTCGGAACCCCGGCGGCGCCCGGCACCGGCGGCGCGGGCACCGTCGGCAGCCGGCGCACTCGGCGCACTCGGCGCGACGTTCGGCGCTCCGGGGGCTGGCGCCACGCTGTCGCCGCCGCTGAGCGCCGCGAGCTGGTCGCGCACCGCCGACCGCTGCCGGTCGGCGACCCCGTCGATCGAGCGGCCGAGTCGGTTGATCGTGTTCGTGAGCTGCACGTAGATCGGATCGACGCCGCTCACGACGCCGAACGCCTCGCGCTCGCGCTCCACGTCGTCGAGCGAGTCGACGAGCACGCGCACGCGCGCGTCGTCGCGGAGCGCGCCCGCCTCGGCGAGCGCGCGGTACGATGTCGGCAGCGGCGGCCGTCTGCGGCGCGGCCGATGAGGCGATCGAGTTCGGCGACGAGGTCGTCAGCGAGTCGCGGCGCGCAGCGCCGCCGGCGGCGAGCGCGGCGGCGGCTCGCGCCGCGCGCGGCAGCCGCGTACGCTGCGGCGCGCGCGCGGGCCCCCGCCGAGCGCCTCGCCTGCAGCGCGGAGTCGGCGGCGACGAACGCGGCGCGCGCCTGGACGGCGTCGGCCGCGAGGGCGAGCGTGTCGACCTTCTCCCCGGGGCGCGGCGCGGCGAGACACGCGAGGCGAGCCGCCTGGCGCGGCAGCAGCACGATCGTGAGCAGCGACGCGACGAGCATGACCGCGGCGAGCCCCGCGAACTGCCAGCGCCGCCGCAGCGCGTTGCGCGCCCGCGCCGCGGCCCACATCGCGCTGAGCTGCGTGCGCGACGCGCCGCTGCCGAGCTCCTCGCGCGGCACGTGGAACGAGCCCGTGTTGCGCGCGACTCTGCGGATCGCGTCGACGGTCGCCATGAAGGGAAGCTAGCCCCCGACCGTCAGTCCGAGGACGGCGCGGGCACGCGCTCGCTCAGATCGCGCGCGAGCCGCAGCACGGCGCGCTCTTTCGCCTTCGCCTCGACGTCGACCGTGAGGTCCATCGACAGCCACGCCTCGGGGACGTCGGCGACGTCGATGTAGTCGGCGTGTGGGCGCGCGTTCTTCGCGTCCCACCCGTCGCGCGGCGACGAGACGTGGAACCACGGCTCGCAGGCGAGCGGGCCGAGCGTCCCCGTGTCGCGCGCGGACCAGGTCGCGGCGGCCAGGTGGCTCGCGTCGGCCGTCGACAGATCGTCCGGGTTGCAGCGATGGTGGTGCGAGTCGTAGACGAGCGGCACGCCGGTGCGCGCGCAGAGCGGCAGCAGATCGCGCGGCGCGAACAGCCGGTCGTCGTTCTCCAGCGCGAGCCGCGCGCGCGCCGTCGGCGACAGGAGGTCGATCGTCCGCTCGAGTCGCTCGAGCGCCGCGTCTGTCCCGCCGGCGGCGCCGCCGACGTGCAGCGTCACCGTGTCGGCGCCGACGAGCGCGGCGACGCCGCACTGGAACTCGAACTCCTCGATCGACGCCGTCCGGACGCTCTCGCGCTCCGAGTTCAGCACGACGAACTGGTCGGGGTGAAAGCTCAGGCGCACGTTCAGCTCGCGGGCGAGCGGCGCCACCGCGGCGAACGCGTCGCGGAGCAGCGGGCCGTCGTTCAGCGCGTCGATCGTGTAGCCGGTGACGGGGTGCGTCGCGAGCGGCAGGATCTGGCTGTTGATGCGGAACGCGCCGATGCCCAACGCGCGGCACGTGCGCACCGACTCGGCGAGGGCGGCGGCGTTGTTCTCGGCGATGCCGGTGAGGTAGGCACGGCCCGCCTCGGCGTCGAGGCCGGAGACGTAGCGGTGCGTCGCCGTGCGGAACTTGATCGGGTGATCGACGAAGAGGCAGCAGAGACCGAGACGCAGCATCGACCGGGAGGGCGAGAACGCGAGGGCAGCAAAGCGAGAGCGCCGGACCCGAGGAGGGCCCGGCGCTCGCCGAACAGTGAAAGAACGGGGCCGGTCTTACTGCGTGACCGTGATGACGCCCTTCATGTTCATCGCGAGGTGCGGCGTGCAGTTGTAGTTGTACGTTCCGGCCGGAACGCCCGCGAACGAGACGGTGACCGACTCGCCGGGGTTGTTCAGCAGATTGCTCTGCAGCTCGGCCATCTTGGCCGAGATGTTCGCGTCGAGCTGCGCCGTCGCGCCAGCCGGAATGCCGGCCGGATCGAACGCGACGTTGTGCGGGCCGCCCGAGACGAAGGTGAACTTCACCGCATCGCCGACCTTGATCTCGAAGTTCGCCGGGCTCGAACCGGTAGCCCTGCGCGTCGCCGATCATCTTCACTTCGTGCGTCGTGCCGGTCGCCGGGGCCATCGCAGCCGTGCCGGCCGCGGGCGTCGCCGGGGCCGGAGCCATCGCCGTCGTGTCCGACATCGCAGCCGTCGAATCCGCCTTCTTCTCACCACCACCGCAGGCGCCGAGGACGAGCGCGCCGGCAGCAAACGCATACGCGTAGAAACGCATTGTAGAGAGGCCTCCTAAGCCGTTCTCTTTCGAGCTGAGGCGGACCCACACCATGCGGACCCGCGGATCGCCGGAATGCTCCGGCAGCCGGGCAGTCTATCCGCCCGTGGGATGGAATGCAATCGCACCTCATCCCGTATGCCATACGGTGCTCGGCCGCGCGAAGTTCCCTCGCGGCTCCCTCGGCTCGGGCTAGCTGCGCCCCCCCTTGACCGTTCCCTTGAGCGTCGCGCCGGCGCGGAACGCGGGCACTTTCGTCGCCTTCGCCTTCACCGGCTCCCCCGTCTGCGGGTTGCGGAACGTGCGCGCCCCGCGCTTCCGCTGCTCGAACGTGCCGAACCCGGCGAGGGCGACGGTGTCGCCCTTCTTCACGGTCTTCGCGATGACGCCGTCGACCGGATCGAACAGCATGTTGACGATCGACGCGGCCTTCGTGCGCGGAAGCTCCGCCTCGTCGGCGACGTACTGGATCAGCTCTGCCTTGTTCATGATGTCGTGAGATGGTGATAGATCCTGCCGGTCGTACTCGAGCGGGCGGCAGTCTGACGACGGCGGCCAGCCTTTCGCAAGGCTCGCCGCGCACTTAGGTTGCGCGCCATGTCAGTCACGCGCCGCCACCATCATGCGCATCACCGCCACGGCCCCGCGGGCCGCGACGACGCGCACGCGCGCGGCTGACATCGACCGCTCCAGGTCACGCCGCTCTCTGCACGTCTCGCACGGCCCGCCACCCCTGGCGGGCCGTTCTCGTTTCGCTCCGTTCCGACGGTCTCCGACCCCCGCACGACGCCGCATGCTCCGTATCGCACTGCCGAACAAGGGGCGCCTGGCCGACGATGCCCGCGAACTGTTCACCGACGCCGGCCTCGAGGTCCGCGACCGCGGCGACCGCGCGCTCACCGCGTCGCTCGGCGGGGAGTTCGAGGCGATCTTCGTGCGGGCGCAGGACATTCCGGAGTTCGTCGCCGACGGCGCGGCCGACGCCGGCGTCACCGGCTGGGACCTCGTCTGCGAGAGTGAGCGCGACCTCGACGCGCTGCTCGACCTCGGCTTCGGACGCTGCCGCATCGTCGTCGCCGCGCGTGAGGACAGCGGAGTGAGGGACGTGGACGGCGCTGGCCGGCTCGGGGACCTCCGCCCTGCGCGTCGCGACCGTGTTCCCGCGCCTGACGACGCGCTTCTTCGCCGCGCGCGGCCGCCCGGTGACGATCGTGCCCGTCTCCGGCGCTGTCGAGATCACGCCGCACCTCGGCATCGCGGACGCGATCGTCGACCTCACGTCGACCGGCTCGACGCTGAAGGTGAACGGGCTGCGCGAGATCGCGACGGTGCTCGAGTCGAGTGCGCGGCTCGTCGCCGCCCCCGGCGCGTCGAGCGACCGGCGGGAAGGGGCGCGCGCGCTGAACGAGCTGGTCGCCGCGCTCGCCTCGGTGCTCCGCGCGCGCGACCGCCGCTACGTCATGGCGAACGTGCCCCGCGCCGCGCTCGACCAGGTGAAGCAGGTGCTCCCCGGCATCACCGGCCCGACGGTGATCGACATCATGAACGGCGGCACGTTCGTCGCCGTGCACGCCGTCGTCGCCGCCGCGACGATCTACCGCACGATCGCGCAGCTCAAGGCGTTAGGCGGTGAGGGGATACTCGTGACGCGGATCGAGCGGTTGATGCCATGACGAAGGCCAAGCGGCGGGGATCGGGAAGCAGGGATCGGGGATCGGACGACGTTCGTCTCGGCCGGCATCGACTGGGACCTCGACGCGGCCGAGGCGGAGCGCGGCATACGGACCGAGCCGACGGCGCCGAGCCTCGAAGGCGCCCGACCCCTGGTCCCCGATCCCCGATCCCCGGTTCGCATCGCCGGCCGCATCGACGCGCTGCGCGACGAGGAGCGGCGGCATCTGTGCGACCGCTCCACCTCCGCCGACGTCGGGATGCGCACGCGCACCGCGGCGATCCTCGACCGGGTGCGGCGCGACGGCGACGCGGCGCTCGTCGCGATGGCGCGCGAGTTCGACCGCGTCGAGCTGGCGGCGCTCGAGGTGCCGCGCGAGGAATGGCGCGCCGCGCTCGAAGGGCTCGACGCAGGGCTGCGGCGCGCCATGGAACGCGCGATCAGGAACGTGACGACCGTGCACACGGCCTTCCGTCCGAAGGCGACCGAGGTCGAGCCGGAGCGCGGCATCGTCGTCGGGCGGCGGCCGGACCCGCTGCGGCGCGTCGGCGTGTACGCGCCAGGCGGGCGGGCGGCGTATCCGAGCAGCGTGTTCATGGGCGTCGTGCCGGCGCGCGTCGCGGGGGTCGAGCAGATCGTGGTCTGCTCTCCGCCGGGGGAGGACGGCCTCCCGGCGGACGTCGTGCTCGCCGCCGCGGCGCTCGCCGACGTCGACCGCGTCTTCGCGCTGGGCGGGGCCGGCGCCGTCGGAGCGATGGCCTACGGCACGGCGACCGTGCCGCGCGTCGACCGCATCGTCGGCCCCGGCAACGCCTACGTCGCCGAGGCGAAGCTGCAGGTCGCCGGCGTCTGCGCGATCGACGCGCCCGCCGGGCCGAGCGAGCTGCTCGTCGTCGCCGACCATGCCGCCGATCCCGCCGCCGTCGCGCGCGAGATGATCGCGCAGGCCGAGCACGACCCGATGGCCGCCGTGGTGTGTGTCGCCGTCGGCGACGAGACCGCGGAGCAGGTGCTCGCCGCGCTCGCCGAGCAGCTGCCGAACGCGGAGCGCGGAGAGATCGTGCGGCAGTCGCTCGCCGCGAACGGCGCCGTGCTCGTCGCGCAGACCTACGACGAGGCGGCCGCGTTCACGACCGAGTACGCCGCGGAGCACGTGCAGCTCGCGATCGGCGAGCCGGAGATGCGCATGGTGCTCGCCCGGATCCGCAGCGCCGGCACGATCTTCCTCGGCGAGACGACGTCGGTCGCATATGGAGACTACATGACGGGAGCCAACCACGTGCTGCCGACGGGCGGGCTCGCGCGCTCGTACTCGGGGCTGTCGACGCTCGACTTCGTGCGCTGGACGACCTACCAGCGCGTGACGCCGCAGGCCGCCGACCGGCTCGCGTACGACGTCGGGCGCTTCGCCGACGCCGAGGGGCTGCCGGGGCACGCGGCGGCGGCGCGCGCGTGGATGAAGCCGAAGCGATCGCGGATGAAGAACCACGCGCTGCACGCGGCGGCGAAACGGATCAGGACCGGCCGGGACTCGGAGCTCGGGACCCGGGCGTCCGACGCCTCACCCGAGGAGACGAACGCATGACGACGCGGCCAGCGCCGACGGACGCGAGTCCGTCCCGAGTCCCGGGTCCCGAGTCCCGGCCGTTGGGCACCCGCCCCGGCTACGACGCGATCCCGCTCTACACCCCGGGCGCTCCGGCGTGCGCCACGGACGTCAGCGACACGCTGAACCTGTGGGGCACGCCGCCGGCCGCGCTGCGCGCGCTGCGCGACGCGCTCGACACGATCCCGATCTCGCACTACCCGTCGCTCTACAACGCGGACCTCAAGGCGCCGATCGCGGCCTACGCCGGCGTGCGCGCCGACGAAGTCGTCACCGGCACCGGCTCCGACAACGTGCTCGACTGCGCGATCCGTGCGTACGCGCTTCCCGGCGGCACGCTGGCGCACACCGCGCCGACGTTCGCCATGGTGCCGCTCTACGCGCGCTCGAACGGCCTCACTCCGGTCGCCGTGCCGCTCGTCGGCGACGACTACGCGGTCGACGCGGACGCGCTGCTCGCGACGAACGCCTGCGTCATCTACCTCTGCTCGCCGAACAACCCGAGCGGCACGCCGGCCGCGCGCGACGCCGTCCTCCGGGTGGTCGAGCGCGCGCCCGGCCTCGTCATCATCGACGAGGCGTACGCCGAGTTCCTGCTCGCCGACCCCGCGGCGAGCGGCGAGGTGTTCACGCCGAGCGCGCCGGGGTGGGAGCGCGTGATCTGTCTGCGCACGCTGAGCAAGGCGTTCGGGCTCGCGGGGCTGCGCATGGGCTACGGCGTCGCCGCCGCGCCGGTCGTGCGCGAGGTCGAGAAGGCGCGCGGCCCGTTCATGATCGGCCTCCACGCCGAGCGCGCCGCGGTCGCCGCGTTAGGCGCCGGGCCGGACGCGCTCGGCTGGGTGCAGGCGCGTGCGGCCGACGCGGTCGCACAGCGCAACGCCCTGCTCGCGGCGACGCGCGCGATGGGGCTCGTGCCGGCGCCGTCGGTGTCGAACTTCGTGCTGCTCCCGGTCCCGAACGCGCTCGACGTGGCGACGCGGCTGCGCGCGCACGACGTCAGCGTGCGCGTGCTGCGGGGGATGCCGCAGGCGGTGCCGGCGCTCCGCGCGAGCGGCGGCGAGGGGTTCCGCGTCGGCGCGGCCCCCGAGCCGATCCAGCGCGCGTTCCTCGACGCGCTCGGCGCGGTGTTCGACACGCCATCCGACGCGTCGCCGGGCGCTCGCGCATGAGTCGGCCGCGCGTGACGCTCTTCGATTACGGCGCCGGGAACCTGCACTCGCTCGCGAAGGCGCTCGAGGCGGCCGGCGCGGACGTGCGCGTCGACGCGGACCCGACGCGCGCGGTGCGCGAGACCGACGCGCTCGTGCTCCCGGGCGTCGGTGCGTTCGCCGCGGCGGCCGAGCGCCTCGCGCCCGGCCGGGACGCGATGCGCGACGCGATGCGCGCCGGCCTCCCGACGTTAGGCATCTGCCTGGGGATGCAGCTGCTGTTCGACGCGAGCGACGAAGGACCCGGCGACGGCCTCGGCGCGATCCCCGGCCGCGTGACGCGACTCGAGGCGCGGCGCGTACCGCAGATCGGGTGGAACGCGATCGACGACGCGCGCGACCCGCTCTACGACGCCTCGGCGCTGACGACGGCGTACTACGCGAACAGCTACGTCTGCCGCCCGGGCGGCGACGTGCCGGACGACGTCGTGACCGCGTGGAGTGAGCACGACGGCGACCGCTTTCCGGCCTCGGTGCGGCGGGGCGCGACGGTCGGCGTGCAGTTCCATCCCGAGAAGAGCAGCGCGGCCGGGCTGGCGTTCGTGCGCGCGTTCGTGGTGAGCCTCCGCGGAGCGGAGAGCGGGGAGCGGGACGTGAACGACCGCTCCCCGCTCCACGCTCCCCCGTCCCCGACCGGTCACGACTCATGATCGTCATTCCCGCAGTGGACCTGCGCGACGGCGCGTGCGTGCAGCTCGTCGGCGGCGAGTACGACGCCGAGCGCGTGCGGCTCGACGATCCGTTGGGCGTCGCGCGCGAGTGGGGGCGCGTCGGCTTCCGGCGGCTGCACGTCGTCGACCTCGACGCGGCGACGGAGCGCGGCTCGAACGCCGGCGTCGTCGACGAGATCCTGCGCCACGGCGGGATCGACACCGTGCAGGTCGGCGGCGGCGTGCGCGACGACGACGCGGTCGAGCGGCTGCTCGGCGCCGGCGCGAGCCACGTCGTCGTCGGCACGCGCGCCCTCGAGGACCCCGAGTGGCTGGCCGAGCTGGCGGCGCACTACCCGGGCGACATCATCGTCGCCGCCGACGTGCGCGAGCGGCGGGTCGTGACGCGCGGCTGGACGCGGACGCTTCCACGGAACGTCATCGACCTCGTCGAGGAGCTGGCGCCGCTGCCGCTCGGCGGGCTGCTCGTGACCGCCGTGCACCGCGAGGGGCAGATGCAGGGCACCGACCTGCCGCTGATGGAAGACGTCGTCGAGGCGGCGACGGTTGCCCGTGTTCGCGTCGGGCGGCGTCGGCTCGGTCGCCGACCTGCGCGCGCTCGACGACCGCGGCGTCGCCGGCGTCGTCATCGGCATGGCGCTCTACACCGGCGCGATCGACCCGCGCGCCGTCATCGACGAGTTCTCGTGAACCCCGACCGTCGTCCCGAGCGGCGCGACAGCTGACTTCCACGACATGACCACGATCGTCCGCGAGACGAAGGAGACGCAGATCCGCGTCGAGCTGACGCGCGGCACCGGCGCCGCGCGGATCGACACGAGCGTGCCCTTCCTCGACCACATGCTCGTCACGCTCGCGCGCTACGCCGGCGTCGACCTCGCCGTGCACGCGCGCGGCGACCTGCGCCACCACCTCATCGAGGACGTGGCGATCGCGCTCGGCGCGGCGCTCGCCGACTTCGCGCCGCCGACCGCGGCGCGCTACGGCGACCGCACGATCCCGATGGACGACGCGCTCGTGCACGTCGTCGATCGACATCGGCGGCCGCCCGTACTACCGCAGGGCCGCTGCCGAGCCGGCTGTACGACCACTGGATGCGCTCGTTCGCCGACAACGCGCGCGCGACGCTGCACGTGCGCGTGCTCCGCGGCACCGACCGGCACCACATCGTCGAGGCGGCGTTCAAGGCGCTGGGCCTCGCGCTGCGCGACGCGCTCGCGGAGCGCGGCGCGGTGTTCAGCGACGAAGGGTCCGTCGCGCTGACCACCGGGGATCGGGAATCTGGGATCGGGGCGTCGACGACCGATCCCCGATCCCGATCTCCGGCCGCTAGCCATGCTCACCCGCCGGCTCATCGTCTGCCTCGACGTCCGAGGCGGCCGCGTCGTGAAGGGCACGCAGTTCGTCGACCTGCGCGACGTCGGCGACCCGGTGGCGCTCGCCGAGCGCTACGAAGCCGAGGGCGCCGACGAGATCACCTTCCTCGACATCTCGGCGAGCGCCGAGGAGCGCGCGACGCTGCTCGACGTGGCGCGGCGCACGGCGGAGCGGCTGTTCATCCCGCTCACGATCGGCGGCGGCGTGCGCTCGGCGGACGACGTCGGGCGCGCGCTGCGCGCGGGCGCCGACAAGGTGCAGCATCAACTCCGCGGCGGTGGCGCGGCCGGAGGTGCTCACGGAGAGCGCGGAGCGCTTCGGCGCGCAGTGCGTGGTCGCGAGCATCGACGCGAAGCGCGGAC
This sequence comes from uncultured Gemmatimonadaceae bacterium, assembly GCA_963843845.1. Taxonomy (GTDB): domain Bacteria; phylum Gemmatimonadota; class Gemmatimonadetes; order Gemmatimonadales; family Gemmatimonadaceae; genus Gemmatirosa. The sequence continues at coordinate 68,702 of CAWJMB010000005.1, forward strand.
GCCGACGCGGCGATGTGGCGCGTGTATGTGCGAGGGCGGCGCGAGGCGCCGACCGATCTCGACGCGGTCGCATGGGCGCGCGAGTGCGTCGCGCGCGGCGCCGGCGAGATCCTGCTCACGAGCATCGACCGCGACGGCGCGCGCACCGGGTACGACCTCGCGCTGACGCGCGCCGTGGCCGACGCGGTGAACGTCCCGGTCATCGCCTCCGGCGGCGCGGGCGAACGCGGCGCACGTCCGCGACGCGCTCGTCGACGGGCAGCGCCGACGCGGCGCTGGTCGCGGGCATCCTGCACGACGGCGTCACGACGGTGCGCGCGATCAAGCACGCGATGCGGGCGGCCGGCATCCCGAGCGCGGAGCGACCGACGGACGCGCATGTCTGAGCACCTGCTGACGGCCGTCGCCGACGTCGCGCGCGTCGCCGGCGACGTCGCGCTGCGCCACTATCGCGACGACGCTCCACGTGGAGACGAAGGGCGACGGCTCGCCGGTCACGATCGCCGACCGCGCGGCGGAGCAGGCGGCGCGCGAGTGGATCAGGCACGCGCTTCCCGGCCGACGGGATCCTCGGCGAGGAGTCGGCGTCGCGTCGGGCACCGTGCGCGGCGCCGCTGGATCATCGACCCGATCGACGGCACGAAGACGTTCGTGCGCGGCGTGCCGCTCTGGGGAACGCTCGTCGCGTGGCCGAAGGGGATCCGTCGGCGCGTCCGGGCAGAGTGCTCGCCGGCGCGGCGTACTTCCCGGCGGTGAGCGAGCTGATCGCCGCGGCGCCCGGCGAGGGGTGCTGGTGGAACGGCGCCGCGCTGCCGCGTGTCGGAGACGAGCGCGTTGGCGCAGCGCGACCGTGCTCACGACCGACGAGCGCTTCACGCACCGGCCCGACGGCGCGACGCGTGGCGTCGCGCTCGCCGGCGCGGCGGGCGTGGCCCGCACGTGGGGCGACTGCTACGGCTACCTGCTCGTCGCCACCGGCCGCGCGGAGGTGATGGTCGACGGCGTCGTCGGGCGATTGGGACGCGGCGGCGCTTCCTGCCGATCATCGAGGAGGCGGGCGGCGTCTTCACGACTGGGAGGGCAGAGCGCACCGCGTTCGGCGGGAGCGCCGTCGCGACCAACGCTTCCCTCGCCGAGGCCGTTCGGCACACGCTCCGGAACACGATCCGGTAGCAGTGCGACCGGGCCCGCGCGACACGTGATCCTGGCACGCGCGCAGACCACGACGCGCGCGACGGCGCGTGTCGGGCGCACCGTTCCTCTCGCTTAGATTCGATCCATGCTGCGACTCGACAGCCTGGACTTCGACAAGGGCGACGGCCTCGTGACGGTCGTCGCGCAGGACGCCCGCACGGGCGCCGTGCTCATGGTCGCGCACGCCGACCGCGAGGCGCTCGAGCGCACGCTCGCGACCGGCGAGATGCACTATCGCTCGCGCACGCGCGGGCTGTGGCACAAGGGCGCGACGAGCGGCAACGTGCAGCGCGTCGTCTCGCTCGCTGCAGACTGCGACGGCGACGCGGTGCTCGCGCGCGTCGAGCCGGCGGGGCCGGCGTGCCACACGGGCGCGGTCTCGTGCTTCGGCGACGTCGCACTCGCCGCGGATGCACTCGGCATGCTCGACGCGACCATCGCCGCTCGCGATGCCGTGCCGGGGGGCGCCGTCGTCGGCGTGCCGACCGGTTCCGCCGAGAACGCCCCGCCGAGCTACACGCAGCGACTGCTCGCCGACCGCAACCTGCGGCTCAAGAAGCTCGGCGAGGAGGCGGCGGAGCTCGCCGTGGCGTGCGCGGACGACGATGCGCCGCGCGCGGCGGAGGAGGCCGCCGACCTCCTCTACCACGCGCTCGTCGCACTGCGTCCGCTCGGCGTCACGCTCGACGACGTGCGGCGCGTGCTAGCGGCTCGCCGACGCGCCTGACCCGCTCGACGCCGCGCCGACACGCCGCCCCGCGCCGCCCGCCCGCTTCTTCAGGCTCTCCGCGACGGCTTCGTCGTAGAGCCGCTTCGCCTCGACCATGATCGTCGAGTCGATCTGGCTCGCGCGGCGCGCCTTCTCGGCGCGGTAGAGCGCCTGCGGGCTGTCATGGTGCGGCGCCGGCGGGACGATGATCTCGCGCGGGCCGCGCGGGCGGCGGCGCATGGAGCCTGCCCGCGGGAGGGCGCGGCGGGGTCGTTCCGGAGTGACGACGGTGGCGGCGGTGCTGTATGGCGAAGAGCGCATCCTGGCCTCCAATTGGGTTCTGGGAGGCTCTCTCAATGCACGTCGTGTGCGCGCGTCACGGAATCCGTCCTGCTTTTTCCTCAGCCCGGCGAGGGGCACCGACTGCGGGACGTACCGCCGTTCACCTCTCAGTCGCGCAGCCGCTTCAGAAACCCGCGATGACCGCTCGGTCGAGCTTCGCTGGATCTCCGACATACGCGAAGCGCACGTTGCGCATGTACTGCCGCGCGACGCGCCGGACGTCGTCCGGGGTGACGCGACGGAGCGCGTCGGCGAACTGCGTCGCGCGGCGCCAGTCGCCCTGATAGAGCTGCGCGCGCGCGAGCTGGTTCGCCTGGTCGGCGTTCGTCTCGTTCTTCAGGAAGTACTCGGTGACGAATTGCGCCTTGATCTGCTCGAGTCCGCGCGCCGGAATCCACCCGTTCTGCAGGTTCGCGACCTCCTGTCGCATGATGCGCAGCGTCGTGTTCGGGTCGACCGTCGTCACGTACAGCCCGCCCGCCGTCTGCGCGCGGTCGACGAACGAGGCCTCGACGGCGTACGTGAGGTTGCGCTTCGCGCGGATCTCGCTGAACAGTCGGCCGGAGAGCACGGCGGTCGCGATGCGGAGGGCGTCGTAGTCGCGCCCCGTCGCCGGTGGGCCGGCGTAGTAGCCCTGGATGTAGTTCGTCGGCAGCGCGCGCGCCTCGACGGCGACGGCGGGGGTGAATGCGGCGGGGGCGGGCGGCGGCGTCCACTGATAGCTGCCGGCCGGCAGCCGCGCGATCGTGCCGCTCACGAGCCGCTCCACACGCGCCCGCGACACGTTGCCGACGATCACGAGCAGCATGCGCGACGTCACGATCTGCTCACGCTGAAAGCGCCGCAGCTCGCTCACGCGCAGTCGCGCGATCGTCGTCTCGGTACCGGCCGGCTCGATGCCGTACGGGTGGCCGGCGTAGGCGACGCTGTCGGCCAGATACGCGAGCAGCGCGTCCGGGTTGTCGCGCCGCTGTCGCACGCCGCTCAACAGCTGCGTGCGCACGAGCTCGACCTCTCCGGAGTCGAGCGTCGGCCGCATGAGCCGATCGGCGAAGATCGCCCACGTCGAGTCGAACGTCGCGACCGTGCTCCGGAGCGCGAACGTCGTCCAGTCCTGATCCGCGCCGACGCCGATCTGCGTGCCCAGCTCCGCCATGCGCCGCAACAGCACGTCGCGCGGGTACCCGGTCGTTCCGCGCTCCGACGCCTGCAACAGCAGCGGCTCGATCCCGGCCTGCTCGGCGCCGATCAGGCGGGTGCCGCCCAACAGATACAGGTTCGCCGCGACGACGTCGTTGGCGCTGACCTGGCGGAGAATGACGCGGACCCCTCGGACGTCGAAGCTCTGCGTGGCGGTATCGGGAGCGACGGCACCGCCGGGGACCGGGGATCGGGGATCGGAGATGCCGACGCCGACGGCCGATCCCCGGTCTCCGATCGCCGATCCCCGAATCGTCGCAACGCTCGCCAGCGCGAGGATGCCGAACGCCCGCATCACGGCCGGGTCCTCATGATCGACGGCGGCGCCCCGACGAGGTCGCGCTCCGTCAGGTTCAGCCGACGACGATCCTCGGCCGAGAGCAGCACGCCCGCGATATGCGGCTTGCCGATGATGTAGCGCTGCGCGTAGCGACGCAGCTCGTCGGTCGTCTGCTTCGCCATCGTGTCCACGTAGCCGAGGAAGTAGTCGAGGTCGGAGACCGCCCACCAGAAGCCGACCGTGTGTGTGAGGCCGCTCGTGCGCTCGGCGCCGAACGCGCTCTCGACGGCGCGCTGCGCCTTCACCTGCTGCAGCTCGGCGGCCGAGAAGTAGCCGGGGTCGTCGGTCCGCTCGATCTCGTCGTAGAGCGCGGCGATCGCCTGGCGCAGCTTGTCGGGCGACGTCTGGCCGCTCACCGTGATCGGGCCGTTCTGATCCAGCGTGTAGTAGTTGAACACGATGCCCTGCCACAGGCCGCTGTCGACGAGGCGGCGCTGAAAACGCGAGTTCGGCGAGTTGAGCGCGTCGCTGAACACGTCGGCCGCGTACGTGCTCGCCGCGTCGCGCCGCACGCTCGGCCCCTGCCACTGCACGAGGAACGTCACGGCGCTCACCGGGGCTTCGCTGATCACCGCTTCGCTCCGCGCGACGGGAGGAATCGGCGGGACCGGGTTCGCGACGAAGGGATCGGCGCCCCGCCGCCAGTCGCCGTAGAATGCGGTCGCCCACGCGAACACCGAGTCCGGGTTCACGTCGCCGGTCACGACGAGCGCCGAATTGTTCGGCACGTAGTAGCGCCGCTGGATCTCGCGCATCTTGAGCGGCGTCACCGATTTCAGCACGTCGCGGTCGCCGATGACGTTCTTCCGGCTGAACTGGCCGGGGTAGAGCTTCGCGGTCATCTGCTGTTGCAGCGTGAAGCCCGGCTCCGCCTCGTTGCGGTCGTACTCGCCCAACACGACCTCCTTCTCGGTCGCCAGCTCGTCCTCGCGGAACAGCGGGTCGCGCAGGGCCGAGGCGAGAAAGCGCATGCCGGCGCGCGCGCTGTCGGCGGGGAGCGTGAGGTAGTAGTTCACGACCTCCTCGCCCGTCGACCCGTTGAACACGGCGCCCAGCTCGGTCGCGCGCTCGGTGAACTGCTCGGGAAGCGGGTACTCCTTGTTCGCCTTGAAGAACATGTGCTCGTACATGTGCGCGAGGCCGGCGTACTCCGGGCTCTGCGTGTACGAGCCGTTCTTCACGTCGATCTCGACGGTCGCGATCGGCACGCCGTGGTTCTCGACGACGATGACTTCGAGCCCGTTGGCGAGCACCGTGCGACGGATGACTCGCTCGAGCTCGGCCCGCGACTGCGCGGCGAGCGGCAGGGCCGTCGTGGCGGCGACGAGTACGAGGACGAACGCAGCGACGTGCCTTCTCATGGACGCTCTTTCAGTAATTTGACCGGCATGACGGAGAAGCTATCCAACGCCGCGATCGACGCGCTCATCGACCGACTCGGCCCCGCGCTCGGCGGGCGCGTTCGGCGCGACGAGCCGCTCGGGCAATACACCACCTTCAGAATCGGGGGTCCGGCGGACGCGTTCATCGAGGCGACGACGGCCGACGAGCTCGCCGACGCGCTGCTCGCCGCGCGCTCCTTGCACCTCCCGTACTTCGTGCTCGGGCTCGGCGCGAACATCCTCGTCGGCGACGGCGGCTACCGGGGGCTGGTCATTCGCAACGGGGCGCGCCACTTCACGTTCTCCGACGACGGGCGGCTCCGGGCGGAGAGCGGCGCGGTCATGCAGGAGCTCATCCTCGAGGCGGTCGAGCGCGGGTGGAGCGGGATCGAGCACTACATCGGCATCCCGAGCACCGTCGGCGGCGCGATCTGGCAGAACCTGCACTTCCTGTCGCCCGCGCCCGAGCGCGAGCGCACGATGTTCATCGCCGAGGTGTTCGAGTCGTGCGAGATCCTGAGCGAGGAGAACGAGCGGCGGACGGTCGACGCGCGAGTACGTGCAGTTCGGCTACGACGATACGGTCTTCCACCACCGCCGCGACGTCGTGCTCGCGGCCACGTTCCGGCTCGAGCGCGGCGACCCGGAGCGGCTCCATCGCATCCTGCACGAGAACCTGTCGTGGCGCGGTGCGCGGCACCCCTGGCTGCAGGTGCACCCGAGCGCGGGGTCGATCTTCAAGAAGATCGAGGGAGTCGGCGCCGGGCGGCTGATCGACCAGGCGGGGCTCAAGGGGCGCCGCCACGGCGGCGCGCAGATCTCGCCGCATGCACGCGAACATCATCGTGAACACCGGGCGGGCGACGGCGAAGGACGTGCGGGAGCTGATCGCCATCGCGCAGGAGGCGGTGCGGGCGGGGACGGGGCTGTCGTTGGAGACGGAGATCGGGATGATCGGCGAGTTCGTGTGACGGGCGGCTGAACGCCGTGGGCGAGCCGCGGGTCAGCTGCGGGGCACAGGCGTGGTCCAGCGCGTTTCGACCGCCGTGCTACCGCCGCCGCCCCGCGGCACCGCGACCAGGCCCACCCCGCAGCATCTCCCACGCAGTCGCCTGCTGATCCGCCGTCAGCACGGCGATCGCGTCGCGCAGCTCCGCATGCGACTGATCGCGCAGCCGCTGGACCTCGGCGGCGTTCAACATCGGCGGCACGGCAGGGCGCGGCAGGCGGGTGGCGCGAGGCGTCGCGCCAGGCATCCCGTCGGGCGCTCCGTTCGGTGCCTGCGGCCGATTCGCCGCACGCATCGAGTCGACACGTGCTCGCAGCGCCGTACGCCGATCGCCAGCCCGGCGCGCGATCGCGGCAAGACGGGTGACCTGCTGATCGGTCAGCTTGAGGTCGCCGGTGTGCGCGAGAAAGTGCGACGCCGGATCACCGCCGGCACCCGGCCCGCCGGCACCCGGCCCACCGGCTCGCCCCGGCCCACCGGTCCGACCTGGCCCAGCCATGCCGCGCTCCATCCTGCGACCGAACCCCTGCGGAACGGCGCCCCGTGAGCCGCCGAGTGCCTGGCGACGGTCGCCGCGAGTGTCCCGAATGCCGCGAGCGTCGCGCGATGGAGGGCCACGCCGGCCGGCGAGCGGCGGACGGGCCGTGTCCGTCGGCGCGGCGGGCGGCTGCGCCGCGAGAACGGAAGGCGCCGTCGCGACGGCGCCGGCGAGCGCGAGAGCGAGCGAGAGACGTGACGTCATCGAAAGGCTCCGGATGAAAGTCGGCGGCGCATCATCGCGCCGCCGAATCAACTGACACCAGAGCACTCCGCCGCATTCCATCGCTACGCGTTCCTCACTCGTGCCGACGCCGCTCGCGCCGGTCTCGCACCACCAGGCCGGCGACACCGAACGCGCCGGTGGCGACGAGGAAGAGCGTGTTCGGCTCCGGGACGGCGACGAGCGGCGTGCTGGTCATCGCGATGAACTCCTGGCGCCCCCCCGTCGCGCGACCGGCCGCTGCGACGTCGGTGATCAGCCAGGCGCGCGACATGTCGACCGCGTCGTAGTGCACCCCGGCTTCGTCGAACGCGGCGAAGCCGACCGACGCGGCGCGGTCGGCGAGCGCGAGGTACTCGTTCGACTGCCCGAACTCTGGCGCGGCGGCTGGCGTGAACAGATTCCAGATCGCGTAGTGCACCGGCCCCCATCCTTCCGCCGTCCGAGGCTTCGTGCTGAACAGGCTGCCGAGCCACGCCGCCTTGCGGTAGGTGAGCATGGCGCCCGGATGGCGCGACTCCGACAGATCATCGGCGCCGCCGAGTCCGTTCACGGAGACCGCGTACTGATCGCCGTAGTTGATGTGGTTCACGAAGTCGATGCAGATCACCGCGATCGTCTGCGACTGCCCGACGGCGTTCACGAACGACGCGCCGCCGTACGGCCCGACGTAGTTCCCTCCCGCGACGGGGTTGTTCAGGCTGTTCGCGAACGTCAACGTGCCCTGCGCGCGAACGGCGGGAGCGAGCGCGGCGAGGGCGAGCAGCGTCGCGGCAGTGCGCCGCCACGGAGAGGAGCCGAACGGAGAGACACGCATGCGAGTGGTGCGGTGAGGGTCGGAGGATCGCCCCCGAAGTCTCGACGCCGCCCCACCAACACTTCACCTTCCTGCATGCCACGCACTCGGCGCGCGCCGACGCCCGGCCGTCTCGTCATCCGCCTCCAGAAGGGGGCGGACGGCTCGGCGGCGCTGACCTGTACGCGCGCTGACGGGTCGGTGACGTGGCAGCGACAGACCGGCGCCCAGGCGCGCTTCTTTCCCCGCCACGACCTCACGCACTACGCCGTCGAGACGGAGCTCGCGCACCGTCGCGGCTTCTATGGCCTCGTCGCCGAGGGGTGGAACGTCACCGACTTCGGCGCGCCGTGGCCGCGTGGCCCCATCCCTCCGGACGCCGAGCCGGCGGAGCTGATCGTCGGCTTTCTCGACGGCGAGCGCGCGGGCGGCGTGCAGTGGAGCGCCGCCGAGCTGAACGACGAGATCGCGCTGAACCACGAGACACACGGCACGTTCGCGCGTGCGACCGTCACCGACGACGAGCTCGCCCGCATCCGGGCGCGCATGCGCGAGCTGTTCGCGCGCTGGGACGCAGTGCTGCCAGGCGAGGCGCTGGAGTTGTCGTTCGACGTGCACCGCTGATCCATCCCCAGCTCGCGGCGATCGTCGCCGACTCCAGCGGATGCAGCGTCGCCTCCGCGCGCTCGCCGCGTCGGCACGCGACGCGGGCGGTACACCGGCGCGACTTCGGCGCGACCCGGTCGGCCGGCTCGTCGCGCGACTCGCCGGGCCGCTGCCCGGCATCGGCGGCCGGGTGCGCCATTCCGTCTACTCGGCGTTCTCCATCATGCCGCGACACCAGCAGCGCCACCTGGAACAGGCCGAGGACGCGGTGCGGGCATAGCGGTGTCGGGGCGTGTAACTCGCGCGCTGGCGCGGCGTAGGGCTCGTGTACGGCCGCACGACTCACGCTTCACGCCGCTGCCATGACGAACCTGTCGACCGCACTCGTTCCCGTCACTGCCCCCATCGAGTCGCCGACCTCGGCGCGCGAGGCGCTGGCGGATCGGTTTCTCGCCCGCGTCTCCGCACTGTCGCCTCGCCAGTGGGGTGAACTCGACGCGATCGGGCAGCGGTTCACGGCGTCCGACCCGATCTCGGTCTGGCAGCGCGCCCGGCGCCTCGCCGCGTTCGCGGGACGCCTTCCGGCGCTGGAGGACGTGATGACGGTGTTCGGCTTCGTCGGACTCGGCGTGGCCGATCTCGCGACGGCGGCCGGGCTGCGCGGGCGGACCTCCTACGTCCATCTCCCGACCCCCGCGACGTCGACACCGCCCGAGTCTCGCGCGCTGACCGATCGCATCGAGACGTTGCGCGACATCGCGACGCACCAGCCGGGCGGCGCCGGCGAGGCGTTCGACAGTCTCGCGATCGCGCTCGGTGCACTCTGGATGCGCGACCTGCTCCCCGACGCGTCGTTCGCGCGGCTGTACGCGCTCGTCGAGCCGGTCGTTCCGATCGCGTCGCTCTGACGCTCGCTACCGCCGCATCGACACGTTCACCACGTTCCGACCGACGTTCCACTCGATGAGCGACGCCGTCGCGAGCACGAACTCGCGCGATGTCGACGCCGCGCCGCTCCCGGCCTCCGCGATCAGTCGGTGTGGATCGGTCCCCGCCCCGACCTCGAAGCGAAGCTCCTGCGTCTTCGACGCCTCGATGACGCCGAGCGTGCGGCGTGCCCCGGACGCCGGGATGAGCGAGATCGTCAGCTGCACCGCGGGAACGAAGTTGTTCGTCACGCGCAGCGTCGCCATCGGCGGCGCCGACTTTCCGCCGCGGCACCCGACGAGCGCGAACGACACCAGTGCGCCGAGTACGGCGCGGCGAGCGAGGGACGTCATGATTCTCCTTCGTGCAGGGGGGATGTGCCTCGAATCCGCTGTGCCAAGAACTGTACCTACACCGGGTTCGTCTCGAGCGCCTCGGTCGCCGCCGTCCACTCCTCGAGCGCCGCGTCGAGCGACGCTTTCGCCGCGTCGAGTGCGCGCCCCATCTCGCTCGCCTTCTGCACGCCGTCGGGCGTGCCGTAGAGCGCGGGGTCGTCGAGCGCGGTCGTGAGCTCGGCCACCTTCGCCTCGAGCTCGGCGACGCGCTCTCTCGCTCTGCTCACGCGCTTCTGCGCCTCGCGCGACGAACGGCGGTGGTCGCGCTCGGCGCCGCGCTTATCGTTCGTCGCCGCCGACGCGTTCGCGCTCGGCGCGGGCTTCGCTCCCTGCGCCGGCTTCGCCTGCTTCGCCGCCTGCGCCGCCGCGTCGCGGCGCGTGCGCTCCATCCGCTCGCGCTCCTTCACGCGCCGCAGCGCCTCCTCCTCCGCGGCGTGCACCGCCGCCGCGTGCTCGCGCTCACGCGACGCGACCTCCCACTCCTCGAACGAGCCGTCGAACACGGTGACGCGCCGCTCGTGAAGCACCCACACCTGCGTCGCGAGCGCGCGGAGCAGCGCGCGGTCGTGGCTCACGAGCAGCACGGTCCCTTCGTAGTCCGTCGAGCGCGTCCTCGAGCGCCTCGATGCTCTCGACGTCGAGGTGGTTCGTCGGCTCGTCGAGCACGAGGAAGTTCGCGCGCTGCAGCATCATCACCGCGAGCGCGACGCGCGCCCGCTCGCCGCCGGAGAGCGTGCCGACCGCCGCTGCACCTCGTCGCCCGAGAAGCCGAAGCGGCCGAGGTGCCCCTGGACGAGGCGGCGCTCCCACGTCGGGCGCAGGTCGGAGATGACGTCGTAGATGTTGCGGTCGAGCGGAAGCTGCGACGAGGTTCTGACTGTAGTACGCGGTGCGGATCGAGTCGCCGACCTGCACGACGGCCGCCTAACGGACCGGTCTCGCCGACGATCGCCTTCAGCAGCGTCGACTTGCCCGCGCCGTTCGGCCCGATGAAGCCGACGACCTCGCCGCGCGTGAGCCGCGACGTGAAGTTCTCGATGAGCACCGCGGATCGGGGATCGGGATCGGGGATCGGTGCGTCGACCGTCCCGATCCCGATCCCCGATCCCCGGCTACCGGCACTCCGACGCTCGCCTTCTCCGCCACGACGACCTGGTCGCCGCCGCGGTCAGCGATCTCGAGCCGCAGCGCCATCACGTCGCGTCGTCGCCGATCGGCGTGCTGAGTCGCGGCAGTCGCGCGAGCTTCTTGCGCCGCCCCTTCGCCTGCTTCGTGTTCTGGCCGGCGAGGTTGCGGCGGATGTAGTCCTCCTCCGCGGCGATGACCTTCTGCTGCTTGTCGAACTGGCGCTGCTGCGCGAGGCGGCGCTCCTCGCGCTGCGCGACGAACGCGCTCGTAGCCGCCGGCGTAGGGCGTCGCGCTCCCTCCCTCGAAGTGCAGCACGTGGTCGACGACGGCGCCGAGGAACGCGCGGTCGTGGCTGACGAGGACGACGGTGCGCTCGGTCTGCTTGCAGCCACCCCTCGAGCCAGCGCGTCGTCTCGAGGTCGAGGTGGTTCGTCGGCTCGTCGAGGAGCAGCACTTCGCCGGGGAGCACGAGCTGGCGCGCGAGACCGACGCGCCCGCGCTCGCCGCCCGAGAGGGTGGACAGGAGACGCGTCTTCGCGTACGTCCGGGTCGAAGCCGAGTCCGTCGAGCACGGCGTCGACGCGCGCGGCGTACGTATAGCCGCCTTCGCGCTCGAAGCGCTCGAGGTCGCGACCGTACTTCTCCATCGCCGCGTCGCTCGTAGCTGTGCGCGAGTGCGTCGGCCTGCGCGGCGAGCGACCGCTCGAGCGCGAGCAGCTCGCGTGAACGCGCCGGCGACGCCCTCCCACACCGTCGTCACACCGGCGCCGAAGTCACGATGCTGCTCGAGCAGCGTGACGCGGACGCCGGGCTGCCGCACGACCTGGCCGCGCGTCGGCGACAGCTCGCCGGTGAGGAGCTTGAACAGCGTCGTCTTGCCGGTGCCGTTGCGGCCGATGACGCCCCAGCGATCGCCGGCGGCGATCGTGAACGTGATGTCGCGAAAGAGCGTCGTCGCGCCGAAATCGACGGCGGCGTTGGAGACGGCGAGCTGGGTCATCGAGACAAACTAAACGACCGGGGATCGGGGTTCGGGGATCGCCCGTCGATCCCCCCGATCCCCGATCCCCGATCTCCTGCCGTTCCCGCTACTTCGCGTTCGGCGCCGGCGTCGTCACCGGATTCGGATTCACGTTCACCCCGCGCTTGCGCAGCTCGTCGATGACGAGGCGGGCGTTCGCGTTGCCGGCGTTCGCGAGGCGCTGCGTCGACGCGGCGAGCGCGTCGAGGTTCGCGCGGACGCGAGTCGCGGCGTCGACCTGCGCCTGTTGTGCGATGCGGGCGTCGGTGAACTGCGTGCGCTCGCGAACGAGCTGCACGGTCTGGAAGCAGAGCCAGCTCACGAGGGCGATCGCGAGGAGGAGCAGCGGCAGGAACGGCGAGTGCGTGCCCTGCCCACCGTCTCCGGCCGGCGTGCGGCTCAGCCCCGGGCGCGGCGCCTCTGAGGTCGGCCGGATCGGTGTGCGCGGCTCCGGACGCTGGTCGGCGTCGCGGTCGATCAGTGACGCGCTCACGGCCGGACCGGGCTCGTGGGCGCGCTCGGCGCGGCCGGCGCGGCCGGCGCGGCCGACGCATTGGGCTTCACGGTCACGCCGTTCGCGGCGAGCATCTCGAGCATCTGCTGGTCGCCGTCGCGGAGCGCGAGGCCGGCCAGGTTGCGCGCGATGTCACGCTGCAGCGCCTCGAGCGGCACCGTCTGCTGCACCATCGCGGCGCGCTCGGCGACCTCCTGCTGCACCGTGCGGTTGGCGGCGAACAGCACGCTGTTGGCGGCGACGAGCAGCACCGACACGCCGCCGAGCGCGGTCAGTGAGATGAACTGCGGGCGAGTGAGCGAGTGAGCCATGATCGTGGCGTCGGATCGAGAGAACGAGAGCGACGAGGAGAATGCTATCGTAGCCGACGCTCAGCCGACGACTGTCGTCACGCCAGGGGTTCCCCGGCGCCGGCGGCGAACCAGCACGCCGACCCCGACGAGCCCCGCACCGAACATCGTCCATGTCGACGGCTCCGGGACCGCACTGACCGCGCCCGTGGTGATCGTGCCGCGGACGCTGAGCGTGATCGGGTCGAGCGCGCCCAGGTAGCCGCTCGCGTTCGTGCCGAAGTTGGTCAGCGTCACCGACCCGGTGAACGCGCCGAGCGTGGACGTGTCGAACGTGATGCCCAGCCCGCCGAGGCGGGCGCCCGCGGCGAGGTTCGAGAATGCGTCGAAGCCGAAGAACGAGAAGCCGGTGCCGCTCGTGAGGAACGAGCCGTTCAGCAGGTCGGCGAAGCCGGCCGCGACGTTGTCGACCGCGAGGTTCGCCGTCGTCGCGCCGGCGCCCGTCGTGATCGTGCCGAAGTCGAGCAGGAAGGCGTTCGCGCCGGTCATCGAGAACGCGCCGGCGCCGCCGGTCTTCGCGAAGGCGCCCTGCGCGAAGTCGTTGACCTGGCCGGTCAGCGTCACGTTCGTGCTGCCCAGCGAGCGGTCGGCGAGGTCCGGGTTCCGGCTCACGAGCGCGACTGCCGCGGTGCCGGAGAACTGGCCGTTCGTCGACGTGTTGAGCGTCGCCTGGAGACTCGTGTTGTCGCTCGTCCCGGCCGCGATCCCGCCGGTCGTTCCCGCCGTGGAGAACGCGGGGCCGCCGCCCGACACGGCCGCGACGAGCACGTCGTTCAGCGTGGCGATCGGGGCCACGTTCGTCACGCCGATGCCGCGCGTCGCGAGGTCGCCGACGTGCACGATCCCGAAGTCGACGGTCGCCGTCACGTCGGCGACGGCGGGAGCGTAGACTCGGCCGGCGAGCGCGACGTTCGTCGAGGCGACATCGACGTCGGGTGCGCCGGTCGTGCCGACGCCGGTCGAGACGGCGCCGACCGTCGCCGTGCCGGCGTACGTGCCGGCGGTGGCCGTGTTCAGCCCGACCGAGAGCGCGGTGCTCGTGCCCTGGGCGGCGAGGGCGGTCACGCTCCCCGACGTCGTGAAGCCCGTCGGCGCGGCGCCGGTGAACGACGCGTTCAGCGCCTCGGTGAACGCATCCGGCGAGCTGTTCGTGATCGAGAGCGCCCGCGTCGGCGCCGCGTCGCCGACCCGCGCGGCGAGCGTCACCGACGTCGGCGTGACGCTCGGGTTCGCGAGGCGGTAGACGGCGCCGGTGACGGTCACGTTCTGCGACGGGAGCGTCAGCTGACAGTTGGGTGCGCACCCGCCGATGTTGCTCGCGTCGGAGACGAGCGAGACGGTCGCGGTGCCGCTCACCGCGCCGGCCGTGCTCGTGTTCAGGCCGACGGTGAGGCTCGACGCGTTCGTGGCGCCAGGAGCGAGGAGCGAGATGCTGCCGCTGCCGGTGACCGGCGCGGTGCCGCTGATCGTCGCGTTCAGCGCCGCCTGCTGATTGCCGGTCGCCTGATTCGTGATGCTGACCGCCCCCGTCGGCGACGCCGCGCCGAGTCGGACGTTGCCGAGGGCGATGGTCGGCGTGTTGATGACCGGCGCGGCCTGATCGACGACGTTGGCGGCGGCCTCGATGGTGCCGTTCACGCCGTACGTCGTTCCGCCGATGGCGAGCGTGCCGAGGCCGTTGCTGACCCCGTTGACGGTGCCGGCGCTCGTGTAGTTGATCGCGATGGTGCCGGCGACCGTGCCGGCGGTGGCGGTGTTCACGCCGACCGTGAGCCCGCCGCTCGTGGCGCCGGCGGCGAGGCCGGTGATCGCGCCGCTGCCGGTGATGCGGCTGGCGCCGGTGCCGGACGCCGCGCCGAAGCCGACATTCAGATCCTCGACGAAGCCGGCGGGGCCGGTCGCGCTGTTCGTGAACGACAGGTTCTGCGTGACGACCTGTCCGACCTGCACGGTGCCGAAGTCGAGCGCCGGGGTGTTGAGTTGGCCTTGCGCGACGACGTACGCGCCGGCGCCACTGCCGACGACGATGTTGAGCTTCTGGTCCGCGATGTTCTCGTAGGTGCTGCGGAGGTTCACCGTCTGCCCGCTGAGCGGCGCGATGGCGCCGGCCGTACTGGTCGTGAACGTGACCTCGTACGGGCCGGCGGAGCCGCCGACCGGGGCCGGGCCGTAGAGACCGGGCGTCACGCCGCTGCCGGAGAGGCGGCTGTCGGAGATGTTGCCGCCGTTCACCGCCGTCTGGATCGCGCCGCGAAGCGCGGGGCCGGTCGTGCCGCCGTTGTCGATCGTGTACGTGTAGGTCGTGCCACCGACGCGCACGTTGCCGATCGTCAGCGTCGCCGCGTTCGTCGTGCCGTTCGTGACGGTCGCGCCCGAGATCTCCTGCACGACGTCGCCGCCGGCGAGCACCTGCCCGCTGCCGGTGATCCCCGCGCGGCGGTTGAAGCTGTTGCCGCTGCCGGCGGAGGCGTTCGTGTAGTCGGTGGAGAGCGTGATGTTGCGCGTGCCGTTGTTCACCGTCGCGCCGCTGCCGCCGATGGCGAGCGTGCCCTGCGAGACCGACGAGCCACCCGTGAGGTTCACCGTGCCCGCCGCGTCGACCTGCAGCGTGCCGGTGCCGGTGAGCGGCGTCTGCACGGTCAGCGTGCCGTTCTGGGCGCGGAGGAGGCCGTCGTTCGTGATGGCCGATTGCGTGATCGTGACGAGCCCGCCGCCGTCGGAGGCGATCGTGCCGGTATTGACGAGCGTCTGCGTGCCGCCGACGAACACCTGGGTCCCGATCGTGCCGTTCGTGCCGCGGATCGTGACGTTCGGGCCGATCGTCGTGGTGCCGATCCCTTCGAGCGTGATGCGGTTGCTCGCGCCCGTGGTGCCGAGCACGATCTCGCCGGTGCCACCGATCGTCTGCGTGCCCTGCAGCGCGAGCACGCTGTTGCTGTTGACGTCGATGCGCCCCGCGTTCGCGCCGCTGCCGAGCGTCAGCCCGCCCGTGATGCGCTCCACGCCGGTCGCCGTCGCGAGATCGAGCCGCCCGCCGAGCGTCGCCGCGTTCAGGTAGTTGTTGCCGTTGTTCGTTGCGCGGAGGCTGCCGCCGCCGGTGACGTTGACGAGCCCGGAGAGCGTGACGCCGTTCTGCACGATGGCGCTCGACGCGTCGGTCTGGAACTGCGAGCCCGCGCCGCCCGCGACGTTCGTGCCCAGCACGAGCGTGCCGCCGTTCAGCGCCGCGAGCGTGCCGTTGTTCGTGACCGGCGAGTCCTCGATGGTGATGGTGCCGGCGGCGACGTCGGCCGCGATCCGACCGTTGTTGACGATCGTGCTCGCCCCGCCGATCAGCGACGCCCCGCCGATCGTGCCGTTCTGGCCGCGGATGGTGACGCCGGAGCCGATCGTCGCCGTGACGCCGTCGCCCTCGACGGTGACGCGGTTGTTCGACCCGGTGCTCCCGAGCACGATCGTGCCCGTGCCGCCGATCGTCTGCGTGCCCTGCAACGCGAGCACGCTGTTGCTGTTGACGTCGATCGTCCCCGTCGATCCGGGCGCCCCGCTGCCGAGCGTGAGACCGCCGATGACGCGCTCGACGCCGTACGCGGAGGCGAGGTCCAGTGTGCCGTCGAGCGTCGCCGCGCTCAGGTAGTTGCTTCCGCTGCTCGAGGCGCGGAACGAGCCGTTGCCCGTCGTGTTGATCGCGCCCGAGACCGTCACGCCGTTCTGGAGCACCAGACTCCCGGCGCCGACCTCGATCCGCGACCCCACGTTCCCGGTGACGTCCGAGTTGAGCACGAGCGTGCCGCCGTTGCGGGCCGCGAGCGTGCCGTTGTTCGTGACCGGCGAGTCCTCGATGGTGATGGTGCCGGCGGCGACGTCGGCCGCGATCGTGCCGTTGTTCACGATCGTGCTCACGCCGCCGATCAGCGACGCCCCGCCGATCGTGCCGTTCTGGCCGCGGATGGTCACGTTCGGCCCGACCGTGAGGGTGACGCCGTCACCTTCCACGCTGATGCGGTTGTTCGAGCCGGTGCTCCCGAGCACGATCGTGCCCGTGCCGCCGATCGTCTGCGTCCCCTGGAAGCCGAGGATGCTGTTGCTGTTGACGTCGATCGTCCCCGTCGATCCGGGCGCCCCGCTGCCGAGCGTGAGACCGCCGATGACGCGCTCGACGCCGTACGCGGAGGCGAGGTCCAGTGTGCCGTCGAGCGTCGCCGCGCTCAGGTAGTTGCTTCCGCTGCTCGAGGCGCGGAACGAGCCGTTGCCCGTCGTGTTGATCGCGCCCGAGACCGTCACGCCGTTCTGGAGCACCAGACTCCCGGCGCCGGCCGAGATCTGCGATCCCGCACTGGCGGTGACGTTGGAGTTGAGCACGAGCGTGCCGCCGTTCGCCGCGCCGAGCGTGCCGTTGTTCGTGACCGGTGAGTCCTCGATGGTGATGATGCCGCCGGCGACGTCGGCCGCGATCGTGCCGTTGTTCACGATCGTGCTCACGCCGCCGACCAGCGATGCTCCGCCGATCGTGCCGTTCTGGCCGCGGATGGTCACGTTCGGCCCGACCGTGAGCGTGACCCCGTTCCCCTCGACGGTGATGCGGTTGTTCGACCCCGTGCTCCCGAGCACGATCGTGCCCGTGCCGCCGAGCGTCTGATCGCCGTCGAAGGCGAGGATGCTGTTGCTGTTGACGTCGATCGTCGAGCCGGCCGTCAGTGTGAGGCCATCGCTGGCGCGGATCACGCCATAGCTCGTCGCGAGGTCGATCGTGCCGTTCAGCGTGACGCCACGCAGCATGTTGCTCCCGCTTCCGTTGGCGCGCAGCACCCCGCCGGTGCTCGTGACGATCGTGCCGCCGGTGACCGAGCCGCTCTCGAGGAACACCATGCCGCCGTTCGTGATCGAGAGCGTGCCGGCGCCGGTGTTCGTGATCGCCGTCTGGACAGCCAGGCGGCCACCATTCGCCGCGCCGACGGTTCCTCCGTTGGTGACCGGCGAGTCGATGAGCGTGATCGTGCCGCCGGCGACGTCTGCCGTGATCGTCCCGTTGTTGGCGATCGTGCTCGCGCCGCCGATGAACGCCGCCCCGCCGATCGTGCCGTTCTGGCCGCGGATGGTGACGTTCGGCCCGACCGTGAGCGTGACGTTGCTCCCCTCGACGTTGATCCGGTTGTTCGACCCCGTGCTCCCGAGCACGATCGTGCCCGTGCCGGAGAGCGTCTGATCGCCGTCGAAGGCGAGGATGCTGTTGCTGTTGACGGCGAAGCCGCCGCTCGACCCGACGCCGTTCCCGAAGGTCAGCCCGCCCTGCACCCGCTCGACACCGTAGCTCGTCGCGAGGTCGAACGTGCCGGCGAGCGTGACGCCGGTGAGGTAGTTGTTCCCCGAGCCGTCCGCGCTGATCCGCCCGTCGCCAGACTGCGTGATCAGCCCGCCGATGACGTTCGTGTTGTTGAGCCGGACCGAGCCGCCCGCTGCCGCGTTCAGCGACGCGCTCGCGGTCTGCGAGAACTGACTGTTGTTGATCGTGATCGTCGTCTGCGGCTGCCCGGTGCCGGCGGTCAGCGCCACGGTGTTGACGTAGTTGCCGTTGATCACGAGCTGCGCGGCCGCGCGCTGCGGCGGCCAGGCGATCGTGACCGCGACGGCGGCGGCAGGGGCCACGAGGCGGGCGGTGGCCGTGAAGACGGCACCTCGGGCAGCAGCGCAGGCAGCAGCGCAGGCAGCAGCGCGAGCGGCAGCGAACGACGACATGAGACGAATCCTCTGCGACGAATGGCGAACGGGAGGCGGGCGACAGCACCGGCGGGACGGACGTGGTCCACTTCGTAACGCGCGGTCGTGCCCGCTTTCGTATCACCGCCGACTGTGGCATCTCCCCCACATGGCACCTCTCACGATCGCCGTCGTCGGCGGCGGGGCGATCGGCCTCGCCTGCGCCTGGCGGCTCGCCGAACGCGGCGCCCGCGTCACCGTCTCGGATCGGGGCGCCGCAGGCTCGGCGTCGCCCGCGTCGGCCGGGCTGCTCGCGGCGACGGCCGGGCACGGCGGACCGGCCGGCTCACCACTCGACGCGCTCTGCCGTGCGGGGCTCGACCGGTGGCCGTCGTTCGCGCGCGAGGTCGAGGCGGCTTCGGGGCAGCACGTCGGGCTGCGGGGAGAGGGCACGCTCGTCGTCGCGCTCACGGAGACGGAGGCGGCCCGGCTGCACCTCGCGTTCGACGGCTGGCGCGCCGCCGGCGACGTCGGGCAGCGCTGGTTGTCCGGTCGCGGAGGCGGCGGCGATCGAGCCGGCGCTGGCAGCCGCCGTCGTCGCGGCGCGATGGTGCCCGCGCGACACGCAGGTCGACAGCGGTCGGCTCGTCGCCGCGCTCGCCGCAGCCGCGCGGCGGGCGGGCGTGCTGCTGCGCAGCGAGACGGCCATCGACTCGCTCGATGCGATCGAGGCCGACGTCGTCGTGCTCGCGGCAGGGGCGTGGTCGGGGCAGATCGCGCGGCGCCTCCCCATCCGCCCGCTCAAAGGGCAGATGATCGCGCTCACGACGAACGCCGCCCCACCGCTCCGCCACGTCGTGTTCACGACGAGCGCCTACCTCGTGCCGCGCGACGATCGCCTGCTCGTCGGCGCGACGGCCGAGGAGGCGGAGTTCGACACGACCGTCACCGCCACCGCGACCGCACAGTTGCGCCGCGCGGCGACGGCGGCGATCCCCGCCCTCGCCGACGCGCCGCTCGCCGACGCCTGGACCGGGCTCCGCCCCATGACTCCCGACGGCGCGCCGCTACTCGGCTGGCTCGACAGTCGTACGATGGTGGCGACGGGGCACGGACGGAACGGGATCCTGCTGACTCCGATCACGGCCGACTACGTCGCCCGACTGGCGCTCGGCGAGCCGGTCGACGGGATCGAGCCGTTCGGGGTCGGTCGCTTCGCGGCGCGGTCGCCGGCCTGAGCCGAACGCGCCCGGGCACCGATCCCGACGCCGGTCGCGGCGTCAGTGATCGATGCCGCGCCCCGTCTGCTCGCGCAGCTCGTCGATCTTCTTCGACGCTTCAGCCTTCGTCAGCGTCCCGTCGAGCTCCTCGCCGGCTTCCTGCGCGAGCGTTCTGAGATACGACGCCTGCGCGCCGGTCATCGCTTCGTTCCCCGTCACCCACTGATCCGGGTTCTTCTCGGCGCTCGGCGACGCGGCGACCTCGTCGATCGTGGTGTCGGACATGCCGGACGCGCCGGCCGGCGTGTGCTCCGTGAACGCTGTCTTCGCTGCGGCCATGATCCATCTCCGTCTGAATGGGGTCGATCGTGCGCCCTGGAGCAGAGCAGCAATCGTGCCTCTACCCGAACAGACGCCGAAACGGACCCACGCCGCGCCTCACCCGGCCGGTCGGCGCTCCACGACGGGCCGCTCGATGCGCACCGTGTAGCCGTCGCGGCTCAGCAGCGCGGTCAGCGCCGCGGCGGCGCTCCGGTCGGCGTGCGCGAGGATCCCCGATTGCTCCGCGGCCGTGGCGAGCTGGTCGCGAACCCGTCGCTGGATGACGTCGCGGTCCTCGGGGCGGAACGGGTTGAGCAGCCCCGCCCGCTCGTCGTAGGTCGTCACGTTCAGCACCTCGATGCCGAGCAGCCGAGCCGGGGGGAGCGACACCGTGATCTCGCGCGTCACCGAGTCGATGCGGACCCCTGTGTTCTCCGCGAGGTCGATCCCCGCCGAGACGCGGCCGGTGACGACGAGAAGCGCACGCTTCGTCGAGGCGAAGCGCGTCTGCTCGTAGATGACGACGTCGCGCAGCGTCATCTCGGTCGCGACGAGCTTCGCGACCGCCTGGAGGCGCTCGACGACGACCTGCTGCGTGATGCGCGGCGGAGCGGGCGGGCCGGCGATCGAGCCGACGGCGCCGACGGCTCGGCGCGCGACCATGACGCCGACGCTCGCCGCGACCAGCAGCGCGATCGCGACGAGCCCCCAGACCAGGGTGCGGCGCGGTGCGGCGGCGTGCTCGGATGAGGCCATGCGTGCAACATAGCCCACCGCCCCCCGGGCTCGCCCGCGCGCCGTGCTATGCTTCGCGGCGCGCTCTCCATCCTCGCCTCTCGCCCATGTCCGCTCCCCCGCCCCCGCCCGACGGCTTCGTGCCGCTCGCGTTCACGCGCCGCCCGCTCGACGAGTCGCTCGCCCGCGGCCGCGCGTTCTACGAGGAGATGGACCGGCGCCGTACGACGCGCCACTTCGCGACCGATCCCGTGCCGCGCGAGGCGATCGAGCTCGCGATCCGCACCGCCGGGACGGCGCCGAGCGGGGCGCACCAGCAACCGTGGACGTTCGTCGCCATCGCCGATCCCGAGACCAAGCGCCGCATCCGCGAGGCCGCCGAGCGCGAGGAGCAGACGTTCTACCGCGAGCGGGCGACCGACGAGTGGAAGGCCGCGCTCGCGCCGTTAGGCACCGACGAGCACAAGCCGCACCTCACCGACGCGCCGTGGCTCGTCGTGCTGTTCCGCCAGGCGTACGGCGTGCGCCCCGACGGGACGCGCTACGCGCACTACTACACCCAGGAGTCGTGCGGCATCGCGGCCGGGCTGTTCGTCGCCGCGGTGCACCGCATGGGGCTCGTCACGCTGACGCACACGCCGACGCCGATGGGCTTCCTCGGCGAGCTGCTCGAGCGGCCGGCGAACGAGAAGGCGATGCTCGTGATGCCGGTGGGGTACCCGGCGGCGGGGGCGCGGGTGCCGGACCTCGCGCGCAAGCCGCTGAGCGAGATCGCGGTGTGGCGGTGAGGCGCGCGTGACGGGCGGGTGATCAGGGCGCGATGGCGGTGCGGCTCAGCGCGTGAAGCGGCGCGCGAACGCCCACGCCGCCTCGCTCCCGTCGAAGTCGGTCGTCACGTGCAGGCCGGCGCGCGCGCCGCGGCCCCGGCCGGCGGGGGGGTGCCCCGGCAGCCCGTGCCCCGCCCCCTCCATACGATAGAGCACGACCTCGGCGCCGCCGCGGCACGGCGCGTAGGTCAGCACCTCGGTGCGCACGCCGTCGTCCGGCGCGCGGTCGGGGAGGCGCGACGTCGCCGGCGCCGCGGGGCAGCCGTTCGCGTCGCGCCAGAGCGCGACGGTCTCCATGACCGGCCGCGTACCGCCCGCCGCCGACCCCCGCCCCACGGCGCCGCCCCCGAAGCGCACGAGCGGGTCGGCGGTGCCGTTCATCATCAGGAGCGGCACAGAGCGCGACGGCCGGCAGGGCAGCACGACGGGCATGCTCGCGACGATCGGCACGGCCGCGGCGACGCGGTCGGAGAGCTCGCAGGCGAGGCGGAGGGTCATCATGCCGCCGTTCGACACGCCGGTGACGGCGACGCGCCGGCGGTCGGCGACGCCGCGCGCCGTCAGCGTGTCGAGCAGCGCGCGGACGAACGCGACGTCGTCGACCTGCTCGCCGGTCGACTGCGCGAGCCGCGTCGGGCGTCCGTCGTTCCACCCGCGGTCGACGCCGTCCGGATACACGACGACGACCCCCTCGCGCTCGGCGATCGCGTCGAAGCCCGCCTGCGCGGCGATCTGCCGCGCGCCGCCGCCGCCGCCGTGCAGCACGAGCAGCGTCGGCGCGGGGGCCCTGAGCCGCGCCGGGCGGTGCACGTAGTACTCGCGCGTGCGGCCGTCGACGACGAGCGTGTGGCGCGCGAGGCGCGGCGCGGGCGGCGCCGCGAGCGCGGCGGCGAGAAGGACGGGGGCGAGCGCGTGGCGCGGCATGGTGGCGGGTAGACGCGCGGCGGCGGCCGGCGTTAGCGCGCGGGGAGCGCGAACACCACGATCTCGTCCCCCTTCCCGAACACGTCGCCGTCGCCCCCCGCCGCGACCGCGACGTACTGCCGGCCGCGCGCCGCGTAGGTCATCGGCGTCGCCTTCGCGCCGGCCGGGAGCGCGCCCTGCCACAGCTCGCGCCCCGTCGCCGTCTCGAACGCGCGGAGCCGCGCGTCGACCGTCGCGCCGACGAACGTGAGCCCCCCCGCCGTGACGATCGCGCCGCCGAGGTTCGGGCTGCCCAACGCGCGCGGCGCGCCGGAGTCGGCCGCCGGCGCCCCCGCGCGGAACGCCTCGGCCGCGGCGCGGCGGCCGGCGTCGCGGTCGGGCGCGAGCCCCGCGCCCAACGGCCCCGGGGTGCCTAACGGGACGCGCCACGCGATCGCCCCCGTCTCCACGTTCACCGCGACGAGCGCGCCGAACGGGGGCGGCGTGCACGGCACGCGCTGCGGCGAGAGGAGGATGAGGCGGCGCATGAGGTACGGCGTGCCGCGCATCGCCGCGTACTCCCACGCGGGGTCGTAGCGGCCGTCGAAGCGGTCGCGCGGGATGAGCTGCACGACGGCGGCGACCGTGTTCACCGGCACGACCGCGAGCTGCCGGCGCGGGTCGAACGCGACGCCGCCCCAGTGCGCGCCGCCGATGTTCGACGGCATCGCGAGCGTCCCCCCGAGCGACGGCGGCGTGAACGGCCCCTCGTTGCGGAGCGCCGCGATCCGGTCGCGGCACCAGGCGCGGTCCGCGCTGTCGGCGCCGAACGCGTCGTCGGCGCGGAGCGCGTGCGGGCTCAGCACGATCGACGAGAACGGCTGCGTCGGCGACGCGACCTCGCCCGGCACGTCGCTCGCCGGCACCGCGCGCTCCTCCACCGGGACGATCGGCGCGCCCGTGTCGCGGTCGAGGACGAACAGCATCCCCGTCTTCGTCGCCTGCAGCACCGCGTCGACGTTCTTCCCGTCGCGCCGCACGGTGGCGAGCGCCGGCGGCGACGCGTTGTCGTAGTCCCACAGGTCGTGGTGCACGGTCTGGAACGACCACACCACCGCGCCCGTCGCCGCCCGCAGCGCGACGACCGAGTTCGCGTGGCGGTTGTCGCCGAGTCGCGCGCCGCCGAAGTAGTCGGGGCTCGCGCTCGACGTCGGCACGAAGACGAGCCCGCGCGCCGTGTCCGCGGCGATGACGCTCCACGCGTTCGCCGCCCCGGTGCGCCGCGCGGTCGGCCCGCGCCAGGTGTCGTACGCCGGGTCGCGCGCGTCCTGCGGCACCGGGTCGAACGTCCAGAGCAGCCGCCCGGAGCGCGCGTCGTAGCCGCGCACCTCGCCGCTCGCCGCGTCGGTGCGCCCGTTGTCGGCGACGGCCGAGCCGACGACGAGCACGTCGCCGACGACCGCGGGCGGGGACGTGACCTCGTACTCCGCGTGCTCGCCGGGCGCGTTGCGCAGCCCGCGCCGCAGGTCGACCGTGCCCCCGTCGCCGAACGACGGACAGGGCGCGCCGTTTCGCGCGTCGAGCGCGATGAGCCGCGCGTCGACGGCGGCGAAGACGATCCGCTCGCGGCACGCGGCACCCGCTGCGGCGCTCGCCGGGGCGCGCCGGTCGACCCAGCGGCTCACGCCGCGGCTCGTCCAGTCGCCGAACCCGGACTGCCGCGCGACGCCGGCGTTGAAGCGCCACCGCTCCTTCCCGGTCGCCGCGTCGAGCGCGAAGACGCGGCCGAGCGGCGTCGAGAGGTACATCACGCCGCCGACGACGAGCGGCGTCGTCTCGAACGACGTGCGCCGGCTCGTCGCGTAGTCGGGGCCCGCCTCGCCGGTGCTGAAGCGCCACGCGACGGCGAGGCGCCCGACGTTGTCCGCGGTGATCTGCGCGAGCGGCGAGTGGCGGCCGCCGCCGGGGTCGTGGCCGTAGCTCGCCCAGTCCTGGGCGAGCGCGGCCGCCGGGAGCGCGAGCGCGGCGAGGCACGTCGAGAGGGTGTGCATGCGCGTAACGTGCGCGGCGGCGCGCGCCGCGTCGATCCTCGCGGGGCCGGGCTACATCCGCGCCGCCGGCGACGACACGCGGCGCACGAGCTGGTCGAGGAAGTCGAGCCCGTCGTAGAACGACTTCACGCGCAGCTTCTCGTCGCGCCCGTGCGCGTTCCCCTCGCCAGGCACGGAGAACAGCCCGCTCACGCCGAACGTCGGGATCCCCGCGTCGCGGAGCTGCCGCCCGTCGGTCGCGCCGGTCGACATCGTCGGGATGATCGGGATGTCGCCGAACATCCGGCGCGTCAGCTCCGTCGTCGCGGCGAGCAGCGCGGGCTCGATCGGCGCCGGCGTGACGCCGAAGCGGCGCGTGTTCTGGAACGTCACCGCGATCCCCGTGTCGGCGAGCGCCTTCACGATGCCGTCGCGCGTCTCCTCGGCGCTCGACGTCGGCGCGATGCGGCAGTTCACGTTCGCCGTCGCGCGCTGCGGCAGCGCGTTGTTCGCGTGGCCGCCCGCCAGGCGCGTCGCGACGCAGCTCGTGCGCGAGCATGGAGGCGTAGCGGTCGTCGCCGCGAAGCGTCGCCGTCGCCGCGGCGTCGTTCGGGTTCCGCACGATCGCCCGCATCGCCGACGCCAGGTCGGCGCGCGGCTCGACCTTCGCCGTCTCCTCGAAGAAGCCGCGCGTCACCGCGTTCAGCGTCACCGGGAAGCGGTGCCGCGACAGCCGCGCGAGCCCCGCGGCGAGCTGGTAGATCGCGTTGTCGGCGCGCGGCACGCTGGAGTGCCCGCCGGGGTTCGTCGCCGTCAGCGTGAAGTCGGTGTAGACCTTCTCCGCCGCCTGGATCGAGTGGAAGAGCGGCCTGCCGTCCGGGGTCAGCGTGCCGCCGCCGCCCTCGTTGATCGCGTACGCCGCGTCGATCAGCGCCTTGTGGTTCTCGAGCAGCCACGAGACCCCGTTCTTCGGTCCGCCCTCCTCGTCGGCGGTGAGCGCGAGGATCAGGTCGCGGTCGGGGGTCCACCCTTCGCGCTTCCACCACAGCAGGTTCGCCGCGAAGATCGCCGCCATCGACTTGTCGTCCGACGTGCCGCGGCCGAGGAAGTAGCCGTTCTCCTCGTGCAGCGTGAACGGGTCGCGCGGCCAGTCGGCGCGGTTGGCGGCGACCACGTCCAGATGCGCGAGAAGCAGGATCGGCTTCTGCCCGTTCGGCGCCTTGCCGCGGTAGCGCACGACGAGGTTCCCCTTGTCGGGGCGGTCGGCGGGGACGAGCAGGTGCACGTCGCCCGCCGGGAAGCCGGCCGCGCGGAACCGCTCCGCCATCGCCGCCGCGGCCGTCGTCACGTTGCCGACCGAGTCGGCGGTGTTGATCTCGACGAGCTGCTCGTAGACGTCGCGCGCGAGCTGCTGGCGCGGCGTGAGCGTGCGGGGGCCGGCCGGCGCCGGGGCGGCCGGCGCCTGCGCGTGCGACGCGCCGGCGGCGAGCAGGGAGCCTAACGCCAGGGTGCCTAACGCGACGCCGAGCGTGCCGAGTCTGGTGCGCATGCGGTCTCCTATTTTCCGGTCCACGTCTTCCACTCGGCCTCGTTCGCGCCGAGGGTGAGCTTGTGCTGGAAGCGCACGAGCGGGGTCTTGATGAGCAGCGGCTCGTCGGCGAGCAGCTGCAGCCACCGCTCGTCGCCGTAGAGCGCCGTGCGCAGCCCCAGCTCGGCGAAGCGCTTCCCCTCGCGGTCGATCAGCGCCTGCGCGCCGAACTTCTGCGCGAAGCGGCGCAGCTCGCCGAGGCTCGCGGCGCGCTCGTTCAGGTCGACGAAGTGCGTCTTCACGCGGCGCTCGGCGAAGAAGCGCATCGCCTTGCGCGTGTCGGCGTCCTTCTTCGTGCCGAAGATCTGGACTTCCACGGCTACCGCACCGCCCCGCGCCGCCACGCGTCGTAGCGCCGTCTGAGCTCCAACAACGGGTTGTCCTCCCCCTTCGCCACCGTCACGGAGAGCGCCAGCCACGGCGCCCTGGGCGTGCCCTGGTCGCTCATCCCGATCCGCTCGGCGGCGTACGGCGCGTCGGTCCCGCGCGCGACGAGGATCATCGCCGTCGCCGCGGTCTGCCGGACCGTCGCGGTGTTGCAGCGCACGTCGCCGCCGGCCGCCGACCCCGCCTCGACGGCGCGCATCAGTCGGTCGGAGAGCGTGTTGAAGCCGGCGGGGTCGTCCCAGGTGAACGCGGCGAGCGTGCCCGAGACCACGCCTTCGCCGGCGAGCGTGTTCCCCTGCGCGCTGACGCCGCGGCTCGCGTCCGAGCGCACGCCCGCCCACGGCGCGTGGCCGTTGACCGGCGCACGGCCGTCGAGCATCGGCTTCCCGGTGAACCCGGCCGTCTGCACCTTGCCGCCGCGCATCGTCACGACGCCGTACTGGCGACTGCCCAGCCGCGCGTCGGTCGTGCTGTCGCTCACGCGCCGGACGATCTCGTCGGCCGTCAGCCCCTCCTGCAGCGCGGCGAACACCCGGTTGCGGTTGTCGACGTCGAAGGCGGCCTGCGTCGCCGCGGCGCCCTTGCCCGGAACGAGCGCGGCGAGCGCGTCGGCCAGCGTGTTCGCGACGCACGAGGCCATCGCGACGCCCACGTCGCCGGTCGCCGGATCGACGCCGACGACCGACCAGGTGTTCATGTCGAGCGTCTCGCCGCGCCGCGCCCGCGCGTCGGACCGGTCGGAGACCGACGACGACGGGCGGTGACAGCCCGCGAGGGCGGCGAGCGCGACGAGGGCGGCGCGGCGCGAGGAGGCGTGCATGAGAGCTGGCCGCGAGGAGTGGGGAGTGGTAACCGACGACGTCGTGCCGGGCGCGACGCGATGGTCAGGAAGGATGGAGGAAGGGATCGCGACTCGCCACCACCGGCGCCACGACGCCCGCCGGCGGCGGACCTCGGCGGCGGGCGCGCGTGGCGTTAGGCACCCGCCTGCCGCGTCACCGTGTTCGTCGCCGCCAGCACCCCGCGTTCCACGTAGATCGGCCGCACCTGCTCGCGCAGCAGCGGCAGCCGCCGCGCCACCCAGACCCCGGCGAGCACGCACGCCGCCCCGCCGCAGACGATCGTCGTCGACGCGCCGAGGCGGTCCGCCGCGTAGCCGGCGAGCAGCGCCCCGATCGGTGCGCTGCCGAGGAACGCCATCGTGTAGAACGCCATCACCCGCCCGCGCAGCCGCTCCTCGGTGATCGTCTGCACGATCGTGTTCGTCGCCGCGAGCTCGAGCATGAACGACGCGCCGACGACCGGGAGCACGAGGAAGGCGACCCACAGCGCGCGCGTGACGCCGAACGCGATGAGCCCGAGTCCGAACGTGATCGTCGCCGTCGCGATGACGCGGCCGAGTCCGAGCACCGAGCGGCGCGACGCCAGGTAGAGCGCCGCCGCGACCGCACCGAGCCCCGAGGCGGTCATGAGGAAGCCGAGCGTGCGCGGGCCGCCGCCGAACACCGTCGTCGCGACGATCGGCATGAGCGTCGAGTAGGGCATCCCCACGACGCCGACGACCGCGAGCAGCACCAGTGCGGTGCGCACCGGCGCGAACCGGCTCACGTAGCGCCACCCCTCGCGCAGCTCGTCGACGGGCGAGCCGCGGCGCGCACGCGGCGCGGTCGGTGCGAGGCGCATGAGCAGCAGCGACACGATGACCGCGACGTACGAGACGCCGTCGAGCAGAAAGCACCATCCCTCGCCGACGGCCGCGATGATGAGACCACCGATCGACGGGCCGACGATGCGGCTCGCGTTCACCATCGTCGAGTTCAGCGCGATCGCGTTCGGCAGGTCGGCCGGGTCCTCGACCATCTGCACGACGAGCGTCTGGCGCGCCGGCGTGTCGAACGGCGTTGATGACTCCCTGCACGACCTGCAGCGCGATGAGCCACGGCACGGTGACGTGCCCCGACAGCGCGAGCCCGGCGAGCGCGAGCGACTGCGCGGCCGAGCACACCTGTGTCCAGACGAGGAGGCGGTGGCGGTCGACGCGGTCGACCAGGACGCCGGCGAACGGCGCGAGCACGAGCGTCGGCAGCTGTCCCCAGAAGCTGACGAGGCCGAGCAGCACGGCCGAGCCGGTGAGGCGGTAGACGAGCCAGCTCGTCGCGACGCGCGTGACCCAGGTGCCGACGAGCGAGACGCTCTGCCCCGCGAAGAACAGCCGGAAGTTGCGGTGCCGCAGCGCGCGGCCGATGCGCGGGCTCATAGTTTCCTGCTCATCCGACCACAGTAACGCAGGCATGGCCCTCTTCGATCCGCTCACGCTCCGCGGCGTCACGCTGCGCAACCGCATCGGCGTCTCGCCGATGTGTCAGTACTCCAGCGCCGACGGCTTCGCCGACGACTGGCACCTCGTGCACCTCGGCCGGTTCGCGACCGGCGGCGCGGGGGTCGTGTTCACCGAGGCGACCGCCGTCTCGCCCGAGGGGCGCATCAGCCCGCAGGACCTCGGCGTCTGGAGCGACGCGCACGTCGAGACGCTCGCCCGCATCGGCCGCTTCGTCGCCGCGCAGGGGGCCGCGTTCGGGATGCAGCTCGCGCACGCCGGCCGGAAGGCGAGCACGCGGCGCCCGTGGGAGGGGAGCGGCGCCGTGACGCCGGACGAGGGGGGCTGGCCGGTCGTCGTGGCGCCGAGCGCGGAGGCGTTCGCCGACGACTACCTCGTGCCGCAGGCGCTCGACGAGGCGGGGATCGCTCGCGTCGTCGCCGCGTTCGCGTCGGCTGCAACGCGCGCCGTCGCCGCCGGGGTGACGGTCGTCGAGATCCACGCGGCGCACGGCTACCTGCTGCACGAGTTCCTCTCGCCGCTCGCCAACCGCCGCGACGACCGCTACGGCGGCTCGTTCGACAACCGCGTGCGCTTCCTGCTCGAGACGGTCGACGCGGTGCGCGCCGTGCTCCCCGATGCCCTCCCCCTCGTCGTCCGCCTCTCGGCCACCGACTGGCGCGACGACGGGTGGACGCTCGAGCGACTCGGTCGCGCTCGCCGGCCGCCTCCGCGAGCACGGGGTCGACCTCATCGACTGCAGCTCGGGGGGATCGTGCCGCGCGTGCGGATCCCTGTCGGCCCGGGGTATCAGGTGGCGCTCGCGGCCGCGGTCCGCGCGCAGGCGAACGTCGCGACGGCGGCGGTGGGGATGATCGCTTCTCCGGAGCAGGCGGACACGATCGTGCGCTCGGGGCAGGCGGACCTGGTGCTGCTCGCGCGGGCGCTGCTCCGCGACCCGCACTGGCCGCTCGGGGCGGCGCGGGCGCTCAGGCAGACGGTCGGGTGGCCGGTGCAGTACGAGCGGGCGAGGGACTGAGCGTCGCCCGCTTCACGGCGGGGTCGATACGGCGGGGGGACGCTACGGCGGGTTCCGCACGGCGTGACGGCTCCGGCGGTACGGCGCTGGCGAAACGGCGCCGCCGTACCGACCCCGCCGTACCGACAGCGCCTCACCGGCCGCGTGGGCACGGTGTATCGTCCCCGCCGGACCGACCCCGCCGTACCGACCCCGCAGTGCCGAGCACGGCCGGCGCGGCATCCTCCAGCCCCTATCCCGCCCGTCCATGCGCCCCTTCCCCCTCCTAGCGCCGCTCCCGCCGCCGCCGCCGCCGCCGCCGCCGCCGCCGCCTGCGCCGCGCCGCGCCCCGCGCCGGTCGCCGTCCCCGACCTCGGCAAACGGCTCGTGGCCGAGCGCGGGATGGTCGCGGCGGGGAACGGCTACGCCGCCGACGCGGGGGTCGAGATCCTGCGCCAGGGCGGCAACGCGGTCGACGCGGCCGTCGCGGCGACGTTCGCGATCGGCGTCGTCGAGCCGTCGATGAGCGGCATCGGCGCCGGCGGCGGGATGATGATCTGGCGGCAGCGCGACGCCCGTGCAGACTACGTCGACTTCTACGGCACCGCCGGCGCGGCTCCGGACACGACGCTCCGCTCGCGCGGCTCGGCGCGCATCGCGGCGGCGCGCGGGGTCGCGATCCCCGGCGCCGTCGCGGGGCTCCTCGAGGCGCACGAGAAGTACGGACGGCTGCCGCGCGCCGCCGTGCTCGCTCCGGCGATCCGCCTCGCCGCCGACGGCTTCGTCGCCAACGCGATCCTCGTCCGCGAGCTGCTCGCCGACACCGCGAAGGTACTGACGGCCGAGCCGGTGCGGCGCGCGTTCTTTCCGAACGGGCGCACGCTGCGGGTCGGCGACGCGGTCGTGCAGCCGGAGCTGGGGGCGACGCTCCGGGCGATCGCCGCGCAGGGGCGCGACGGGTTCTATCGCGGGGCCGTGGCCGACGAGATCGTGCGCACGCTGAACGCGGGAGGCAACCCGGCGACGCTGAGCGACTTCGCGCGCTACACGCCGCGCTGGAAGCGCCCACTGTGCACGACATACCGCGGGCGCGTCGTGCTCTCCGCCCCGGCGCCG
This sequence comes from uncultured Gemmatimonadaceae bacterium, assembly GCA_963843845.1. Taxonomy (GTDB): domain Bacteria; phylum Gemmatimonadota; class Gemmatimonadetes; order Gemmatimonadales; family Gemmatimonadaceae; genus Gemmatirosa. Next base: position 99,534 of record CAWJMB010000005.1, read on the forward strand.
CAGGGCGGCATGCAGGTGCTCGAGACGCTCAACCTGCTCGAGCCGGTGAATCTGCAGGCGCTCGGCGCCCCGCACCGCGACGTGCGCGCGTTCCGAACGCTCGTCGGGGCGATGCGCGCCGCGGTCGCCGACCGCGACGCGTTCGTCGGCGACCCGGACAGGGCGGCGGTACCGCAGGCGGGGCTGGTGACGAAGGGCTACGCGCGCGCCCGCGCCGCCGCGGCGTTCGACACGATGCCGCGCCGCACCGTGCCGCCCGGCGACCCGTGGCCCGCCGACCGCGGCGCGACGCCGGCCGGCGACTGTGCCGGGTACACGCCGGCGGGACCGTCGACAGTGGCCGGAGACGGGGAATCGGGGAGCGGCGATCGGTTCGCGTCGAGTTTCCGATCCCCGGTTCCCGATCCCCGGTTCCCGGCGGTCGACGAGTCGTCCGAGACCACCCACCTCTCGATCGTCGACGCCGACGGCAATGCCGTGTCGGTGACGAACACGAACGGGCTCGCGTTCGGCACCGGCACGTGGGCGGCCGGTGCGTTCCTCAACTCCGGGCTCCTGAACTTCGCGCGCACCACGACGAGCGCGAACGCGTTGGGCCCGTGGCGCGTCCCCGCGTCGACGATCGCGCCGACGATCGTGCTCGATGGCGGCCGGCACCCCGCCGTGCGCGAGGTGGTCGGCTCCCCCGGCTCGGCCGCGATCCCGCCGGCGGTCGTCGAGACGATCGTCTACACGCTCGACTACGGCCTCGACCCGCTCGCCGCGCTCCGCGTGCCGCGCGTGATTCCGTCTGCCGGGCCGCAACTGCGCCTGGAGCCCGGGTTCGCGGAGCCGGTGCTCGGCGCGGCGCGGCGCATGGGATTCGAGACCGTCATGGGACCGCCGACCGACATGGGGTTCGGCGGGGTGCACGTCATTCTCCGCGTCGGGACGCGGTGGGTCGGTGCCGCGGACCCGCGACGAGATGGTGAGGTGCGCGGCTATTGACACGTGTGACGGCGGGACCGACCCCTGGTCCCGCCGTTCAGGAGTGAGCCCCGCCGTCCGAAGCCGTCAGGGGCAGCGCGCCAACCCCGCGACCGGGCAGGTCTCGGGACTCGGCGCCGGCGCGCTCGACTGTCCGCCGGGCCCGCCGAACGTGTACAGCTCCTGTCGTAACGTTCCCAGCTCGCGCCCCGGCACCGGCAGTTGCGTGAAGCTGTTCTCCGGCAGCGCTCCCCACCCGCGCGCATCGAAGTACGCCGTCACGCCGTCCACGCCGAGCAGCTCGATGCCCTTCTCGTAGCGCAGCGCGTCCCACAGCGAGCCGCACGCGCCGCTGAACTTGCGCGGCACGCACCCCGGCTCGTCGGGCGGCCCGGCGATCGTCACCGGCGGCAGCTGCCCGTTCGCGACGCGCGTCTTGTTGATGAGCGGCACCGCCTCCGCCGCACGCCCGAGCCGGATGAGCCCCTCGGCCTTGAGCAGATCCATCTCGGTGACCGTCAGCGCCGGCTGTGGCCCCGTCTGCCACGTCGTGCCCGTGCCGTACCGGAGGTAGTAGTAGTACGAGAATCGGTAGCTCCCGCGCGACGCCGCGAAGATCGTCGACGCGTTGTAGCCGAGGTACCGGCCAGGGGTCGCCGGCCCGCCGGCGCCCTGGATGCGGCGGTCCTTCGTGCGGAGCTGGAACGGCGTCCGACTGTCGTTCGGCGTGTTGTACCAGTTGATGAACCCGTTCGACGAGTCGGCGGCGCCGATCAACCAGTAGCTCGGCCGCCCATAGTCGCTCGGCGGGCCGGTGCGGACGCGGGCGACGAGGCGCTTCCAGTCGTCCCACAGAATGTCGGTCTGCGCGACGGGAGCGAAGTCGGCCGTGACGCCGGCATCGATCCGCCGGATGACCTCGGCCCAATCGACCGTCCCCCGCTCGGCGCGCGTGCGCGGGGTGTAGGCGAGGAAGCGCGCGGCGTACGAGTTCGCGAGCTGCACGAACTGGTCGCGCGTCATCGCCTGGAACAGCCAACTGTCGACCGGGAGCGTGAAGCTCGTCGCGCGCGCCGAGGTGATCGCCTGGTCGAGCTGCGCGATCGCCGCCTTCGACACCTCGGCGTACGGCCGGAACTGCGGCGTCGTGATCGTGTCGAGCACGAGCTTCTCGTCGACGACGAACGCCTTGTCGTAGTACAGCCCGAGGTAGCCGTGTGAGACACCCTGCAGGAACTTGCCGACCGCCTGCGTCCGCGCCGTGCGTGCGGCGTCGCCGACGACCAGCCCCTTGTCGATCGCCGCGAGCGCGTCGTTCACCGACGAGATCGTTCGATAGAGCCCGTACCACGGGTCGGCGTTCACGGCGCTGCGCGCATTCGCCGGACTGTTGTTCCACGCCGAGCGCGGCTCGGCCGACGGCTCGAGCTGGCCGAAGTCGGCGAAGCCGGACGTCACCTCGCGCGCCACGGTCGACAGCGCCCACGACGGATAGTCGTCGTGCCCGGCGACCGGCCAGAACGTGCGGAACGCGCTCGACACGAACGACTCGGCCGACGTCGCCTGCTGCGTGGCGCGCGCGCGGTCGGGCTCGTTCGTGTTCGTGACGGCCAGCTCCTGGCAGCCGACGACCAGAGCGCAGAGCGCGGCGCGCAGCGCGCGGAGGCCGTAGGCTCGGCGTCGGACGGTGGGATACTCGGCGCGCTGCGCGCCGCGCGCCGCGCTGCTATTCGTCTGCTTCATCAGAACTCCACCTGCACAGATCCAGTGATGGTCCGGTACCGCGGATAGCCGAACGAGTCGAGCTTGATGACCGTCGGACGGTTGGAATCGCTCACTTCGGGGTCGTAGCCCTTGTAGTTGGTGAACGTCACGAGGTTGCGGCCGATGAGCGACAGCGACAGTCCGCGCGCACCGACGCGCGACAGCGGGCCGGCGAAGCGGCGGCCGACGTTGTAGCGCACCGAGAGCTCGCGCAACTTCACGAAGCCGCCGTCCTCGACGAAGTAGTCGGTCGGCGAGTTCGCCGCGTAGAGCGCGACGTAGTAGTCGACCGGCTTCTTCAGCTCCTGCTCCTTGCCTGCCTGGTCGACGTCCGCGCTCCGGCCGTACTGATACATGCGCTGGTTCGTCTGATTGTAGACGTTCCCCCCTTTCACGACGTCGACGAGCCCGAAGAAGCTGAAGTCGCGCCACGTCACGTTGTTCGACAGTCCGACGTGGAAATCGGGATTGCCGTCACCGATCTGCACGAGCGCCGCGTTCCCGGCGGCGTCGCGCTGCGTGATCGGGATGCCGAACTGGTAGGTCGACGTACCGATCGTCACCGCCGGCGACCCCCACAGTCGCTTCGTCTCTCCCTCCTTGAACGTGTTGCCGGGGCCGACGTACACGAGCAGCCCCTCGTCGTTCACCTGGAACTCGCTCGCCCGGGCCTGCACATCCTGTGGCAGCTCGTTCACGCCCGTGATGAAGCGGAAGCCGTACATGGCGCCGAGCGTCGTTCCCGCGCAGCGGTAGGCGATGGTCTGCGTCGTGTAGCAGGGCACGTCGAGCTGACTGATCCTGTTGCGCGAGCGGTCGGCGACGAGGCCGACGCGCCACGCGAGCTTCGGGCTGCGCAGCACCTGCGCCTCGAACGTTCCCTCGACCGTGTTGCCGTCGACGGTGCCGGCGTTGCGCCACTGCGTCGTGTAGCCGTAGAAGCCGGCGAGCGGCACCTGCAACAGCTGGTCGGTGACGTGGCTACGGGCGTAGGACAGTTGCAGCGAGTAGCGCTCGTGCCAGATCGCGTCGAGCCCGACCTCGGTCTCGCGCGCCAGCTCCGGCTTCAGGAACTTGTTGCCGAGGTTGACCTTGCGGAGGCCGCCGCCGGTCGTGAACTGGAGCGTCTCGAACTGATCGTCGAAGTCGGGGCGGCCGCCCGCCGTGCCCTGCGACAGTCGCAGCTTCAGCTCGCTGAACCCGTCGATCGGGAACCACTTCTCCTCGGCGACGCGCCAGGCGCCGCTCGCGCGGTAGTACGTGTTCCACCGCTCCTCGGGGCCGAACAGCGAGCTGCCGTCGCGCCGCACGAGGCCGTCCAGGATGTAACGGCCGCGATAGTCGGCGGCGAGCGACCCGAAGTAGCTGTCGGTGCGGATCTGCTCGAGCGTGCTCGTCGGGAAGAAGCGCTGCGTCGCGTTCTCGAGGCTCCGCACGCCGGGCACCGCGAGGAACGTTCCGTTCGCCGTCACGACGTTGTTGTCCTCGCGCTCCTGCAGCGCGCGGAGCGTGCTCCGCAGCGTCAGCGCGCCGAACTTCTGCAGGAAGTTCGCGCTCGCCGCGGCGTTCAGCGCGTCGGTCGTGCCGTTCGTCTGCGTGATCTCGCCGGGCCCGCCCAACGCGAAGCCCTCGGTCTTCACGCCCTGGTCGAGGAAGAAGGTGTTCAGTCGGTCGGAGCGGTCGTAGCTGATGTTGCCGTCGATCGTGAGCCAGCCCAGCGGCGTGTAGCGCGCCTCGACGCTGCCCTGCGTGCGCGCGCGCTTGCGGCGGCGCTGCTCGGTCGCCAGCACGTAGAGCGGGTTCTCCTCGCGCCCTTCGGTCACGTCGCCCTGGAACAGGTACGGCGTGCCGTCCGGGTCCGGCGCGCGCAGGTCGACGTCCGGGGCCTGGTTGATGAGGTCGAAGAACGTGTCGCCGTACAGCTCCTGCCGGTTGGAGCGGCTGTGGTAGCCGCTGAACGACAGTCGCACGTTGTCGACCGGCCGGTGGTCGAGGTTCAGTCGGATGTCGTTCTGGTCGTAGCGCCCGGTGTTGAGCACGACGCCGTCTTCCTTCGAGTTGACGTACGACAGGAACCAGTTCGTCTTGCCGCCGTTCTGCGCGACGTTGACCGAGCTCCGATACGTGTTCCCGGGATTGAAGAAGCGGTCGACCTGGTCGAACACCTGCCCCGGATAGACGCCGTCCTGAAAGCGCGTGTAGACCGGCTTCGCCACCCGGCGCGCGCGGTCGACGACGTTGCCGGCCGCGTCGACGTACTGCCCCTGTGCGTTCGTCAGGTAGAAGTGGTTCTGCGCCCACGTCATGTTGCCGCCGAGCTGGTTCGACCCGAACTCGCTGCGCGCGGTGACGCGCGTGGCGCCGTCCGTGACGTTCGACCCGCGCCGCGTGCGGATCGAGATGACCCCGCTCGACGCGCGCGAGCCGTAGAGCGACGCCGCCGCGGCCCCCTTCACGACCTCCATGCTCTCGATGTCCATCGATTCGAGGTCGGCCGTCGAGCCGCTGAACGACTGACTCAGGATCACTCCGTCGACGACGATGAGCGGGCTGATCGACTTGTTGATGCTCGTCGGCGACCGGAGCTGGATGTTCGTTCCGCTCCCCGGCTGCCCGCTCGGCACCACGGTGACGCCGGCGATCTTGCCCTGGATCGTCTCGACGGCGTTCGTCGCCGGCACCGGCGCGTTCTCCGCGTCCACGCGCCCGACCGTGAACGGCACGCGCGTGCCGCTCGTCGGGTCGACGACGCCGGTCGTGACGACCGCTTCCAGCGTGAGCGGCGCCGTGCCGAGTCGGAGCGGCACGTCGGTCGCCTCGCCGGCCGCGACGCGCACCGCCGCGCGCGACGTCGGACGGTAGCCGAGGCGTCGCGCTTCGACGGTGACGGTGCCGGCCGGCACGCCGCCGATCGTGTAGCGGCCGGTCTCGTCGGTCGCCGCGCCGAAGCGCGTGCCGGCGACGTTGACCTGCACCGCCGAGAGCGGGCGGCCGCTCGCCGAGTCGGTGACGGTGCCGGTGATGCGGCCCGTGGAGGCCGGGGACGCAGGCGGTTGCGCCGAGGCCGTCGCGGCGAGCGACGGCACGGCGAGGACGCATGCCGAGAGGGCCGCGGCCACCAGAGGGGCGGCGCGGGTGGAACGGGCGCGAGACATCGTGCCTCCGAAGAGGGGCGGAAAGGAGCGAAGTGAGCGGCGGCGTGGCTCGGGCCACCGACACGGCTTACGGAGAGCCGCCGCCGATCGTTCGCGGCGGGCGTCGTCCGCTGTGTGACCCGCCCCAGCGCCGTTGCGTTACCGGCTGCCGTCCGCAGACCGCACACCGCACCGCCGCGGCCGAGGGTGGTCGGCTACGGCGCGACCGCGGCGTGGCCGACCGCCTCGGCCGCGCCGCGACGGTGCGTCACGCGCAGAGGTCGCGCCCCACGTCGCGCACCGACGCGCAGCCTGCGAGCGCCATCGCCAGCGCCAGCTCCGCGCGCAGCATGCCTAACGCCGTCGCCACGCCGGCCTCGCCGTCCACGGCGAGCCCCCACAGCACCGGCCGTCCGACGAGCACGGCGCGGGCGCCGAGCGCGAGCGCCTTCAGCACGTCGGCGCCGCGCCGCACCCCGCCGTCGACGTAGAGCTCGAGCCCGCCGTCGGCGTCGGAGAGCGCCTCCGCGACCTCGCGCAGCGCGTCCGCCGTCGCGACCGCCCCGTCGAGCTGCCGCCCGCCGTGGTTCGACACGACGACCGCCGCCGCGCCGTGCTCCGCCGCCAGCCGCGCGTCGTCGCCGCGCACGACCCCTTTCACGACGATCGGCAGCCGCGTGATCGAGCGCAGCCACGCGACGTCGCGCCACGTCAGCGACGGGTCGAGCATCTCGCGGATGTACGCCGCGAGCCCCGAGTCGCCGGCCGCGGCGCCGAGCGCCTCCTTGCCGGAGCCGGCGAGGTTCGCGCACGTCAGCCCGTCGGGGAGCGCGAAGCCGTTGCGCATGTCGCGCCACCGCCGCCCGAACAGCGGCGCGTCGACGGTCAGCACGAGCGCCCCGTACCCCGCGCCCTCGGCCCGCTCGACGAGCGCGCGCGTGACCGCGCGGTCCTTGTAGACGTAGAGCTGGAACCAGCGCCCGCCCGACGCGCTTCCATCCGCAGTGCCCGCCGCGCGCCGAGCCGCATCGTGTTCCGTCGCGACCGCCTCGAGCGACGTCGTCGCGAGCGTGCTGAGGATCATGACCGTCCCCGCCGCCGCCGCGGCGCGCGCCGTCGCGAGCTCGCCGTCGGGGTGCGCCATGCGCTGGAACGCCGTCGGCGCGACGAGGATCGGCATCGACACCGGGGCGCCCAACACCGTCGTCGCGAGGTCGCACGACGAGACGTCGACGAGGCAGCGCGGCCGGAGCTTCACCCGCCGCCACGCCTCGACGTTGTCGCGCAGCGTGCGCTCGTCCTCGGCGCCGCTCGCGTAGTAGTCGTAGGCCATCCGCGGCAGCCGCTCCGCCGCGGCATCGTGCAGATCGTCGATGGTCAGGTGCATGGAGAGGCCGTCAGGTCGCCGCGGGAGCGCCGCTCTGCTGGATCAGCTTCGCGACGAGCGCCGTCCACCCGGTCTGGTGCGACGCGCCGAGCCCGCCGCCGTGGTCGCCGTGGAAGTACTCGTGGAACGGCACGAGGTCGCGCCACAGCGGGTCGTCGTCGAAGCGGGCCACCCCGCCGAACGCCGCGCGCCGTCCGTCGTGCCGCACGAACAGACGGATGAGCCGCCGGGACAGCTCGACCGACACCTCCCACAACGTCAGCAACTGTCCCGACCCGACCGGATGCTCGACCGTGAACTCGGCGCCGTAGTACCAGTCGAACCGCTGCAGCGATTCGATGATGAGATAGTTGAGCGGAAACCAGACCGGCCCGCGCCAGTTCGAGTTGCCGCCGAACAGCCCCGACCGGGACTCCCCCGGCTCGTAGCCGACCTCGGCGCCGTCGATCCCGTCCACACGCAGGCGGAACGGGTGTGCGGCGTGCCAGCGCGACACCGAGCGCAGCCCGTAGGGCGAGAGGAACTCGGATTCGTTCAGCATCCGCGACAGGATCGCGCGCAGCCGCCCCGCGCTGACGAGCGCGAACAGGTGGCGGTCGTCGGCGCCGGTGCGCGTGACCGACGCCGCGTCGCCGACGAGGTCGGCGCGGTGGCGGAGGAACCAGACGAGCCGCTCGCGGAAGCCGGGCAGCCGCGCGAGCAGCTCGTGATCCATCGTCTCGACGGCGAGCAGCGGGATCAGCCCGACCATCGACCGCACGCGGATGTACGTGTCGGTGCCGTCGGGGAGGCGCAGCAGATCGTAGTAGAACGCGTCCTCGTTGTCCCACAGATCTTCGGTGGGATCGCCCGTCATCGAGGGGTGGTCGTTCATCGCGTGGGCGATGTAGAAGAAATGCTCGAGGAACTTCGTCGCCACGTCCTCGTACGCGGCGTCGTGGCGCGCCAGCTCGAGCGCGATCGCGAGCATGTTCAGGCAGTACATCGCCATCCAGCTCGTCCCGTCGCTCTGGTCGAGCCGCGCGCCGCTCGGCAACGCCTCGCTGCGGTTGAACACGCCGATGTTGTCGAGCCCGAGGAAGCCGCCCTGGAAGACGTTGCGGCCGTCGGCGTCCTTGCGGTTCACCCACCAGGTGAAGTTGATCAGCAGCTTGTGAAAGACGCGCGCGAGGAACGCGACGTCCCCCGCCTCGCTCGCGCTCCTGCCCGACGCCTTGCGCTCGATCTGGTAGACGCGCATCGCCGCCCACGCGTGCACCGGCGGGTTGACGTCGCCGAACGCCCACTCGTAGGCCGGCAGCTGTCCGCTCGGGTGCATGTACCACTCGCGCAGCAGCAGTACGAGCTGATCCTTCGCGAACTGTCGGGTCGATCAGCGCCAGCGGGAGGGCGTGGAACGCGAGGTCCCACGCCGCGTACCACGGATACTCCCACTTGTCCGGCATCGAGATGACGTCGTGGTTGTGCAACTGCGTCCACTGCCGGTTGCGCCCGAGCCATCGCGACGGAGGCGGGACCGGCTGGCCAGGATCGCCCGCCAGCCAGCGCCGCACGTCGTAGCGATAGAACTGCTTGCTCCACAGCAGCCCGGCGAACGCCTGCCGCTGCACGAGCCGCTCGTCGTCCGAGACGTCGTCGGGCGCGAGCGGCCGGTAGAACGCGTCGGCCTCGGCGCGGCGCGATGCGATGAGCGTGTCGAACGCGTCGCCGAACGCCGAGGCGTGGCTCTCGCTCGTCTCACGCGACAGCCGCAGCCGCACGACGCGCTCACGCTGTGCCGGCACGGTGAGGCGGTAGCGCGCCGCCGCCTTCGTGCCCACGCGCGCCGGGTTCACCGCGTCGGCGCGCCCGTCGACGACATAGTCGTGGAACGCGTCCTTCGTGTAGCGCGCGCCGTCGGGCGACCCATACAACCGCGCCGCGTTCGTGTCGTTATCGGTGAACAGCAGCTCCGGCGCGTCGCCGCCGAACGGCTCACACGTCAGCCGGTACCTGCCTAACGTCTCGTGCTCGGCCAGCAGCTGGGTCGAGCCGTCGTGCGTCTCGAGCGCCGAGAGCGACGGGCGATCGCCGGGGAGCCCCCACGACCACGTGTTGCGGAACCAGAGCGTCGGCAGCACGTCGAGCGGCGCGGCGTCGGGGCCGCGGTTCGCGATCGTGAGGCGGATCAGCAGATCGGTCGGCGACGCCTTCGCGTACTCGACCGTCACGTCGAAGTAGCGGTCGTCGTCGAAGACCCCGGTGTCGATCAGCTCGAACTCCGGGTCGTCCCGACCGCGCCGCGCGTTCTCCGCGACGAGCCGCTCGTACGGGAACGCGCGCTGCGGATACTTGTAGAGCGCCCGCATGTAGGCGTGCGACGGCACGTTGTCGAGGAAGAACCAGTAGTCCTTCGACGTCCTCGCCGTGATTCCCCTCGTGCCCCGTGAGGCCGAACGGGCGCTCCTTCAGGATCGGGTCGGCGCCGTTCCACAGCGCGAGCGCGAAGCAGAGGCGCTGGTCCTCGTCGCAGACGCCGAACAGGCCGTCCTCGTTCCACCGGTAGGCGCGACTCCGCGCGTGGTCGTGCGGGAAGTACCGCCAGGCGTCGCCGGTCGCGCTGTAGTCCTCGCGTACGGTGCCCCAGGCGCGCGCGGCGACGTAGGGCCCCCAGAGGCGCCAGCGCGCGCCGTCGGCGGTCGCGGCATCCAGACGACTCCGCTCGACGTCACCCACGGGCGGTCGAGCCGAGTCGCTCAGGACGGCATGTCGCCGAGCACGTCGCCGAGCACGCCGACGAGCTCGTCGATCTGCTCGCGCTCGATGATCAGCGGCGGCGACAGCGCGATCGTATCGGCGGTCACGCGGATCAGCACTCCGCGCTCGAAGCACCGCACGAACGCGTCGAACGCGCGCGCGCCCGGCGCGCCGCTCCGCGGCTCCAGCTCGATCCCCGCGACGAGGCCGAGGTTGCGCACGTCGATCACGTCGGGCGCGGAGCGCAGCGTGTGCACGGCCTCCTCCCAGTACGGCGCGAGCGACGCCGCGCGCTCGAACAGCCCCTCGGCCGCGTAGAGGTCGAGCGTCGCGAGGCCCGCCGCGCAGGCGAGCGGGTGCCCCGAGTACGTGTAGCCGTGAAAGAGCTCGATGCCGGCCGGCGTCGCGTCGATCACCGCGTCGTGGACCGCGCGCCGCACGCCGACGGCGCCCATCGGCACCGCGCCGTTCGTGAGCCCCTTCGCCATCGTGAGCAGGTCGGGGAGCACGCCGAAGAAGTTCGCGGCGAAGGCCGCCCCGACGCGCCCGAAGCCGGTGATCACCTCGTCGAAGATGAGCAGGATGCCGTGGCGGTCGCAGATCGCGCGCAGCCGCTCCAGGTAGCCGACGGGCGGCACGAGCACGCCCGTCGACCCCGCCATCGGCTCGACGATGACGGCCGCGATCGTCTCGGCGCCGTACTGCGCGACTGCGTGCTCGAGATCGTCGGCGAGCTCCGCGCCCAGCGCCGGCTGGCCGCGCGAGAACGCGTTCCGCGCGATGTCGTGCGTGTGCCGGATGTGATCGACCGCGGGGAGGAGCTGCGCCGCGAACGCCCGGCTGTTGTTCTGGATGCCGCCGACCGAGATCCCGCCGAACCCGACGCCGTGATAGCCGCGCTCGCGGCCGATGAAGCGGACGCGCGACGGCTCACCGCGCGCGCGGTGATAGGCGAGCGCGATCTTGAGCGCCGTGTCGACCGCCTCCGATCCCGAGTTCGTGAAGAACACGCGGTCGAGGTCGCCGGGCATCAGCTCCGCGATCCGGTCCGCGAGCTCGAACGCCGTCGGGTGCCCCATCTGGAAGCCCGGCGCGTAGTCGAGCGTCGCCGCCGACGCCCCGATCGCCTCGGCGATCGGAGCGCGACAGTGTCCGGCGTTCACGCACCAGAGGCCGGCCGTGCCGTCGAGGACCGAGCGGCCATCGACGTCGGTGTAGTACATCCCCTTCGCGCCGGCGAGCAGCCGCGGCGCGCGCTTGAAGGCACGGTTCGCGGTGAACGGCATCCAGTGCGCGTCGAGCGTTGTCGCCACGGAAGTCATCGATCGTCTCCTCAGGACATCCAGTTGGTGCCGGCGTCGCGGTTCCACTTCGTCGTGATCTTGCGGGTGCGCGTCCAGAACTCGATCGACGCCGGTCCGGTGATCTCACCGGTGCCGTAGGCCGAGTCGCCCCAGCCGCCGAAGCCGAACGGCTCGCGCGGCACCGGGACGCCGACGTTCACGCCGATCATCCCCGCCGTCGCCCGCTCGGCGACGTAGCGCGCCGACGCGCCCTTCTCGGTGAACACCGCGGCCGCGTTGCCGTACGGCGAGCGGTTCTCCACGGCCAGCGCGTCGTCGAGCGCGCGCGTGCGCACGATGGCGAGCACGGGACCGAACACTTCGTCCTGCGCGATGCGCATGTCCGGCGTGACGCCGTCGATGACCGTCGCGCCGACGTAGTAGCCGTCCTCCTGCCCCGGCACCACCGCGTTGCGCCCGTCGACGAGCACGCGGGCGCCCGCCGCTTCGGCCTCGTCGATGTAGCGTTCGATGCGCGCCTTCGCCGCGGCGGAGATGACCGGGCCGATGTCGCGCCCCGGCACGAGCGCGCGCGCGTGCGCCGCGACCCCGTCGACGATCCCGTTCATCACCTCGTCGCTGCCCACGGCGAGCATCACCGACGCCGCCATGCACCGCTGTCCCGAGCACCCGGACATCGACGCCGAGATGTTGCTCGTCGTCATCTCGGGCTCCGCGTCGGGCAGCACGATGAGATGGTTCTTCGCGCCGCCGAGGCAGAGTGCGCGCTTGAGGTTCGCCGTCGCGCGGCGGTAGACCGCCTGGGCGCCGCGCGTCGACCCGACGAACGTGACCGCGGCGACGTCGGGGTGATCGCAGATCGCCTCCGCCGTCTCGCGCCCGCCGTGCACGACGTTGAACGCGCCGGCCGGCAGCCCCGCCTCCGCCAGCAGCTCGGCGATCCGCATCGCGGAGAGCGGCACCATCTCCGACGGCTTCAGGATCATCGTGTTGCCGAGCGCGAGCGCGTTCGGGATGCTCCAGTGCGGCACCATGCTCGGGAAGTTGAACGGCACGATCGACGCGACGACGCCGACCGGCGTGCGCTCGGTGCGGCACTCGACGCCGCGGCTCACCTCGAGCACGGCGCCGGTCGCGATCTGCGGCAGCGAGCAGGCGAACTCGGTCAGCTCGATCGCCTTGAGCCACTCCGCCCGCGCCTCCGCCATCACCTTGCCGTGCTCCTCGACGATGAGCGCGCTCAGCTCGTCGAGGTGTCGCTCGATGAGGGTGCGGTAGCGATAGAAGACCTGTACCCGCTCCTTGATCGGCAGCGCGCTCCACGCCGGGAGCGCGGCGCGCGCCGCCCGCACCGCCGCGTCGACCTCGGCGTGCCCGGACATCGGGACGCGCGCGATGACGGCCCCGGTCGCCGGCGCGTGCACGTCGACGCCGTCGCCCGGGACGTCGACGAGCGTGCCGCCGACGACGTTCTGCAGCGTGCCGTAGCGCGCCACGTGGGGCGCGGGGGAGGGGGGAGTTGCGATCGCAGTCATGGAGGTATGCTCAGCTCACCGTGTGGCGTACGACGTCGTCCGGCCCGTGCGGCCGTTCGTGATCGTGAACGAGCCGTCGCGCCGGGCCGACAGCTTGATCCACGCGCTCGTGGTCGTGTCGACGTTCGCAATCTGCGCGTCCGGCACGTTGTCCGCTCCCGGATTCTCTGTCCGGTGCAACTGCCAGCCGGCGATCCCGAACGTTCGGAGCGTCGCGAAGGTGGCGGCCTGCGCGCCCTTGCGCACCCCGTTGCTGAACACCGCCACGCGCGGCGCCACCGCCGCGAACAGCGACGGGTCCGAGCCGTCCTCGCCGCCGTGGTGCGCGATCGCGTAGACGTCCGCACGGCCGAGCAGGTTGGCGGGGCAGACCAGCGCGTAGAGCGGCGCGCCGCTCAGGTCGCCGGCGTCCAGATAGCGGAACGCACCGTACTGCAGGAGCACGGCCGTCGACAGCGGATTCTCCGTCGTCTCCTGCGCCGGCACGCCGCCGGTCGTGCACGCGGGGTTCGCCGCGCCGCCGCCGGCGAGCGCCTTCGTGAGCACGACGCCGTCGCTCGCCACCACGTCGATGGTCACGTCGCCGACCGCCATGCGGTCACCGGCCTTCGCGGTGCGGTGCTTCGCCTTCGCGCGGAGCGCGGCGTACGCGTCGTACAACGCGAGCGTCCCCGGCACGCGCGCCTCCGCCTCCGCGCTCGGCTTCGCGTGGTCGATGTACTCGGCGATCGGGATGAGGTGCGCGAGCTCCATCACGCCGCCGAAGTGGTCGGCGTGATAGTGCGAGACGAGCAGATGATCGATCCGCGAGAGCCCCGCGTCGCGCGCCGCGCGCAGAATGCGCCCGGCGTCGCGCGCCCGCGCGGGATCACCCGGCGTCGAGTTGAACGTGCCGTCACCGGGAAAGCCTGCGTCGATGAGGAACGACTCGCGCGCCGGCGTGACGACGAGCGTCGCCTTGCCGCCCTCGACGTCGATGAAGTAGATGTCGAGCGTGTCCGCCGCGCCGGAGGGAGCCGCGGCGGTGCCGAATGCGACGGCGGCCGCGCCGATCAGACACCGTCGCACGTCAGCGACCCGTGCGCCGTACGCAGGCGCTCTTGTACTGCTCGCAGTAGCCGAGCCGGCTCGTCCCGACCTGCTTCGACTCGACGACGGCGTGGATCACGGCGCGCCCCAACACGTCGGCGGCGGCGTTGAAGATCGCCTGCAGGTCGGTGTTGTCGAGCGAGCGCGGCGGCATCGTCGTCGCCATGCCGAACACCGTGTCGCCGTCGCCGATGCCGTGGATCGGGCGGATCGTCCGCGCGAGCCCCGCATTCGCGATCGTCGCCATGCGCTCGGCGTCGAGGTCCTCGAGTGGGGCGTCCGTCGCCACGATCGCGATCGTCGTGTTCGTCGGCGCGTTGTCCGAGCCGTCGCTGGGGCCACCGCGCCCGGCCGCCGCGCTCTGGCACTCCGCCTTCGACGGCTGCACGAGGTCGAACTCGTTCGCGAGCTCCAGATACAGCCCCAGCGGCAGGCACGTCTGCGGGTCGACCGGCGAGCCGGCCGGGTTGAGGCCGACGAGCGCGGCCACGGTGTACCCGTTCGACAGCTTCACGCTCGCCGTTCCCATCCCCCACCCGGCGCCCATGCCGACGCCGACGCGGCCGCTCTTCACCGGATCGCTCGTCGCCGCGTCCGCGGCGCGGTAGCCGAAGCCGGCGTCCGGCCGCCGCTTGAAATCGCCGCCGCGCCCGAGGTCCATCAGGATCGCCGACGGCACGATCGGCACGACGCCCGCCGAGCCGATCGGCACGCCGAACTTGTGCTCCTCCATCCAGTGCATCACGCCGCTCGCGGCGTCGAGGCCGTACGCGCTGCCGCCGCTCAGGACGATCGCGTGCACGGCGCGCACGAATCCGCCGGGCTTGAGCAGGTCGGTCTCCCGCGTGCCCGGCGCGCCACCCATCTGCGAGTAGCCGGCGGTCGCGCCGGCTTCGGTCCGGATCACCGTCGTGCCGCTCCGGTAGCCGCTGTCCGTGCGCGCGTAGCTCCCGACCTTGAGGTTCGAGACGTCGGCGATCGAGTTCGACGGGCCGGGGCCGACGACCGTGACGCGCCGCATCGGCTGCGGCGGCTGTGCGCCCGACGACGCGGCGAACGCCGACAGCGAGAGGGCGAGCGAGAGCGCCGACGCGGCGGCGCCGGCCGCCGGCCCGCGGGCCATCAGTTGCAACGACATGGAGATCTCTCGCGCGTCAGTGGAAGGGAAGAACCGCGGTCGACGCCTTGTTCTGCACGAGCACCCGGTTCATGTCGTATGCGATCACGGCCGTCTTCGCCGCCTGGTTGTACGTGAACGCGTCCATCCCGAAGCCGTTCGGGATGAACGACGGCACCTGCGCCTGCACGTACGGGGCGCCGTCCGACGTGTTCGGGTTCGCGAGGACTTCCGTCCGGGCGACCGGGAAGCGGATGCCGAGGTCCGCCATGCGCCGCCCCTCGGCGAGGAAGATCTCCTGGCGCATCAGGTACACCACGTAGAGCCCGTCGTCGACCGTCGTGATCGCGTCGATGCGCTCCGGCGTCACCGACGTGCCGGAGACGGTCGGCACCGTGATGTTCCCCGCCGTCCGCGTGAGCACGAGCCCCGCACGGAGCGTATCGGTCGGCGAGAACGCGACGCGGACGTCCGACGCGTTCGGATAGACGACCTTGCCGCCGGCCCGCCCGCGGAGCTGCACGCGGTTGTCGACCACCTCGGTCGCGCGCGACCGCACGAGCGTCAGCAGCGATCGCAGCCGGTCCTTCGCCCCCGCGACGTTGTTGTCCGACAGCAGCGCCTCGGCGAGGATGAGATGCGCCTCCTCGGCCTTGAACACGGCGATCGGGCTCTGCACGGTGGCGCCGCGATTCGGGAACTTCGGGTCGAGGAAGTCGAGGCGCGGCAGGGGCTGCAGGTTGTTGACCGCCGCCGTGAGCACCGTCTGCATCGCGTTGACCGGACCGTTCACCGCGTCGAACGTGGCGTTGCGGATGAACGTCGGGTTCGCGGCCAGCAGCGCCGTCGCCTCGGTCACCGCGCTCGCCTTGTTGCCGAGTCGGTAGTACGCGCGGGCGAGCGCCAGCGTGTAGCTGTTCCGCGCCGCCGCGTCGGTCGAGAGCGTGCGCGCCTGGGTGAAGTCGGTGATCGACGCCTGCAGCAGCTCCTGCCACGTCACGACGGCGCCGTTCGTCGTCGCCGGGAGCCCGACGAACGTCTCGCCGGCGAACAGGTTCGCCATGCCGCGAAGGAACCGGCTCTCCGCGCGGTCGTTCGCCGTGACGAGCGAGTCGCGCGGAAACACCGTGTCCAGTCCGAAGGTCGCGACGTTCCGGAGCCGCGCGATGCTGTTCTGGATCGACGTCACCTCCGGGTCGAGATAGGTGATGTCGGGCGTGTCGAATTTCTGGTTGTTCGTCGTGTAGTTGTTGAAGTAGTTGTCGGACGCGATCTCGCTGTTCAGGACGACCGCGTTCAGCGTGACGAGGTACTCGCGCTGCGCGCCGCGCAGCCACGCCGCGCCCGCGCCCGGCGTGCCGAGGAACTGCGCGTCGGTGACGTTGGGGTTCACGACGTCGGTCGGCTTGAAGGCGTCGCACCCCGTCACGAGGCCGCCTGCCACGAGCACGACCGCCGCGGCGCCGGCGGCAGAGAGTCTGGATGTGCCGCGCATGATCAGAATCCGAAGCGAAGGGTGAGCAGATACGTGCGCGGAGCCGAATCGGTCGCGTAGTTGTAGCCGCCGACCGCCGCGGCCCCCTGCTCGCCCGCCGACGACAGGTCGGTCTCGGGATCCCAGTGCGACGAGGCCCAGCGATAGGGATTCGTCACCGAGAACGAGACGCGGGCGTCCGTGGCGAGGCCGGGGAGCAAGCGCGCGCTCGGCTTGTAGTCGACCGTGACCGTGCGGAACGACACGTAGTCGGTGTTCTCCACCCAGCGGTTCATCACCTGCTGCCAGATCGCCGCGCGCGTTCCGTACTGGGTGAGCGCCGCGGCAGGAACGTAGTCCTCCGTCCGGTTCACGCCGTACAGGTACCGGAACGCGCGGTCGAACGACTGCTGCTGCGCCCCGAACTGGTAGTCCGCGCTCGTGCTCAGCGTGAGCCGGGAGCCGAGGCCGAGCTGGGCGCCGAAGCTGCCGAACGAGTCGGGCGTCGGCTTGCCGAGGTACTGCAACTGCTCGACGCGAACGATCTTCCCGCTCTCGTCGAAGATCGCCTTCGCGCCGCGGAGGTAGCCCACCGGATACCCCTCCTCGACGATCCCCTGCACGGTGCTCGCGCCGAAGCCGCTGATCCCGAACGGCGGCGTGCCGTTGAGATTCACGACGCGGTTGTTCAGCGTGTTGTACGCGCCGTTGAGCGTGAGGCGCACGCTCGGGCGGCTGATCGGGGTGACGGTGCCGCGCAGCTCGAGCCCGTTGTTGGAGATCTCACCGATGTTCCGCAGCTGGCTCGGCAGCCCGGTCGACGGCGCGGGTGGGGCGTTGATGAGTGCGTCCGTCGTGCGCGACGTGTAGTAGCCGAGGCCCAACGACACGACGTTCCTGAAGAGGCCGACGTCGGCGCCGAACTCGAGCGTCCCCGTGCGCTCGGGCCTGAGGTCGAGGTTCCCGGGCTGCCCGAACGTCGCGGCCTGCTGTCCGTTGAACGAGTTGAACCCGATCGTGCGGTCGTTCGCGAACGGCGGCGGGAACTGGCCGGCCACGCCGAACGCGGCGCGGAGCCGCAGGTCCGAGAGCACCGCCTCGGACACGCGCGACCGCAGCCACGGCTCGTCGCCGACCGCGTACACGAGGCCGACCTTCGGGTAGAGCTGCGCACCGGTGTTCTCGCCGAACGCGGTGTTCCGGTCGACGCGCAGCCCGAGCTCCATCGTGTAACGCTCGAGCAGGCTGATGTTCGTCTGCCCGAACACGCCGTAGTTCGCGACGCGGTAGGCGAGGTCGCTGCTCGCCGTGACGCCGGCGCCGGCGATCGTCTGCGCGCCGTCGCGCACGTTGGTCGCCGTGTACGCCACCTGCTGATCGTCGTTGCGGAACAGCTGCCCGCCCGCCGCAGTGATGATCGACAGGCTGCTGCCGATGTTGGCCGTGTGCTGCAGGCCGGCGTTGAACGTGAAGCCGGTGAAGTTGCGCTCGTAGTTCGAGATCGTGCCGCGGTCGACGGTGCCCGCCGGGAACGACTTCGTGGCGATCAGGAACTGATTCGTGACGATCGCCGACTCCTTGCTGAACCGGTTGTTCACGCCGAACGTCGCGTTCGCCTTGAGCGACGGCAGCGGGTCGTACGACATCGTGTGCGACGTCGTCCAGGCGCGCGTGAACACCGTGTTGTTCTGCAGCCGCTCGGCGTCCTGGATGAACGTCTTCAGCACGGCGTAGTCGGCCGTGCTGATCGAGTCGATGTTGTTGTTGAAGCCGAGCGCCGAGGAGCGGCCGTCCTCGAGCAGCCAGAGCGCGTTGTAGCCACCCGAGTTGCCGTTCCGGAAGCGCGGCGCGTCGCTCTGGTTGAACGAGATCGTTCCCTGGTACTTCGCCTTCCGGCCGAGCGCCGCGCTGACCGCGTTGCGAAGGCCGAACTGCCGGTTGTCGCCGTAGATGCGCTGACTCTCGCTCGCCCGCAGGTTGCCGGAGGCGCTGTAGGTGATCGTCTCGCTCCCGCCGTCGATCCCCCCCGAGTACCCCTGCGTGAAGCCGTTGCGGTAGATGAGGTCCGACGTGCGGTCGAAGTAGAGGAACTGCGTCTGCGGCGTGTCGTAGCCGAGGCGCGCCTCGATGTAGCCTTTCGGCTTGCCGGCCGAGCCGCGCTTCGTGAAGATCTGGATGACGCCGTTCGCCGCGTCCGAGCCGTACAGCGTGGTGGCGGCGCCGCCGGGCACGAACTCGACCCGGTCGATGTTGTCGAGCGGCAGGTCGGCCAGCGCGCTCGTCGCGGCGCCCTGCGACCGCACGCCCGAGAGGTTCAGTCCGAGCGTGGCGACGGTGTTCAGGTTGTCGACGCGAACGCCGTCGACGTAGATGACCGGCGTCGAGTTGTTCGTCACCGACGTCACGCCGCGCGTGCGGATGATCGACGTCGTGCCGGCCTGGCCGGACGTGAGGCGGATCTGCGCGCCCGGCACCTTGGCCTGCAGCAGCTCGTCGATGCGCTTCGCCGGCGACGCCTCGATCGCCTCGGGGCCGACGACGTCGACCTGCGTCGCGAGGCGGCGCTTCGAGATCTCACCGCCCTGCCCGGTCGACACGACCGCGTCGAGCTGGAGCGGCTGCGCGGTGAGCTGGAAGTCGAGGGTCGCCGGCGCGCCCACGCTCACCGTCACCGGGCCCGACTTGCTCGCGAAGCCGACGAGCCGGACGGTGATCGTGCGCGCGCCCGGCGCGAGGCCGGCGAGCCGATAGCGTCCGTCGGCATCGGAGCGCGCGACGCGCTCGCGGTCGTTCTCCGCGAAGATCTGCGCATACGAGAGCGGCTTGCCGGTGCCCGCGTCGGTGACGCGGCCGGTGACGACGCCGGTGGTCTGCGCAGTCGTCTGCGCGCGCGCCAGCGCCGGCGCGGACGCGCACAGCGGTGCGAGCCCGAGCAGCGTGACCCATCGAGAGCGGAGTAGCATCAGTGTTCCTCGGCAGGACGGACGGCGAGGGGAGGGACGCGTCCGCCGGTGGGGAGTGGATGGACGTGCGGACGTGCGGAGGTGCGGCCTAGCGCGAGCCGGTGAGCGACAGGAGGGAGAGCGCGAGCACCTTCGTGGACTGCACCAGGTCGTCGATCACGCAATATTCGTCGGGCTGGTGCGCGAGGTCGAGGATGCCCGGACCGTAGGCGACGCAGTGCGGCACGCCGGCGATGCGAGCGACGTGCTTGTGATCGTACGTGCCAGGACTGGCGGCGAGCGTCACCGGGCGGCCGAGCACGTCGTGCACGGCATCGGAGAGTGCCTCACGACCGGAGCGCCGTCAGGCGTGCGCACGGGGTGGACGATCATCAGGTCGCGCAGCTCGTACGCGCAGCTCCGGCGACTCGCGCGCCGCGCCCTCGAGCAGCGCGACGATCTCCGCGCGCGTCGCGTCGAACCCTTCTTCGAGCAGGAACCGGCGGTCGAAGATGGCGCGGCAGACGTCCGCGACGCACGGCGTCTGGATCCCGTCGACCGGCTGTCCGCCGGCGATGCCGTTGATGTTGAGCGTCGCGTGCCGCGCGCCCGGCGGAATGACCGGCGCCTGCGGTCGTGCGCGCGGCGAGCGCCGGGAGCAGGCGGTGGCGCATCCGCTCGAGCACCAGCCCCATGTGGTCGATCGCGTTGACGCCGAGGAACGGCATCCTGCCGTGGGCGATGCGGCCGCGCGTCGTGACCTCGAACCAGTAGACGCCGCGGTGGCCGATGCAGATCCGGTCGACGTCGGTCGGCTCGGGGATGATGACCGCGTCGGTGCGGTCCGCGCTCATCCGGCCCTGCTGCGCGAGCCACGCCATGCCGGCGAACCCGCCGCTCTCCTCGTCGACCGTCCCGCTGACTTCGACCGAGCCGTGCAGGGCGATGCCGGCGCGGCGGATCGCCTCCGCCGCGAAGATCGCCGCCGCGATCCCGGCCTTCATGTCGCACGACCCGCGCCCGTAGATGCGGCCGTCGCGCACGACGCCGCCGAACGGGTCGACCGTCCAGCCCTCACCGGCCGGCACGACGTCGAAGTGGCCGTTCAGGTGGACCAGCGGGCGCAGGCTGCGCCCGCTGCCGCAACCCGACGACGTTCATCCGCGGATGCGGCGCGGTGTGCTCCGGACGGCCCTCGGCCACCGGATAGTCGACGACGAACCCGAACGATTCGAGCCGCCGCCGATCAGGCGCGGCGCACTCGTCGTACGCGTCGCCCGGCGGGTTGACCGTCGGGACGCGGATCAGATCGGCGGTGAACGCCACCATCTCGTCGGCGCGCCGCGTCGACCGCCGCGATGACGCGGTCGATCGCGTGCAGTGATTGTGTCATCGGCATCGAAACGCATCAGTCGTCGAGAATGTTGGCCGACGTTCCCGACGGCACGACGGCTTGTACGGCCGGCGCACCGACGGTAAGTCTCTCGCCGATGAACGCTCACCTCATCTGGCTCCTCGGCTACGCCGCGGCGCAGCTCGCCCTCGGCGCGTGGGTGTCGCGCCGGGTCCGGACATCGAACGATTTCTTCGTCGCCGGCCGCGCCCTCGGACCGGGGCTGATCTTCTGCACCATGCTCGCCGCGAACATCGGCGCCGGCTCCACGTCGGCGCGACGGGGCTCGGCTACCGCGACGGGCTCGCCGCGATGTGGTGGGTGCTCTCGGCGGCGCTCGGGTCGCTCGTGCTCGCCTTCTGGATCGGCCCGGCGATCCGGCGCGTCGCGGCCGAGCACGACCTGCGCACGGTCGGCGACTACCTCGAGTTCCGCTTCGGCGTCGCCGTGCGCACGACGATCGCCGCGCTGCTGTGGGTGGGGCGGTGTTCATCCTCGCCGGCCAGCTCATCGCCGTGTCGTGGATTCTGAACGTCGCCGCGGGCGTGCCGAAGACGTTGGGCTGCGTCGTCGGCGGGGCTGCTCGTGACCGTCTACTTCGCGGCCGGCGGGCTGCTCACCTCGGCCTAGGTCAACATCGTGCAGCTCACGGTCAAGCTGCTCGGCTTCGCGATCGCGATGCCGCTCGCGCTGCGCTGCGGCCGGCGGCTGGGGGGCGCGTGCGCGCGTTCCAGCCGACGCCGGACTACTGGAACCTGTGGCAGGGCGGCGCGTCGGGGCTCGTCTACCTCGCGATGCTGGGCCCGGCGTTCGTCGTCTCGCCCGGGCTGCTGCAGAAGATCTACGGCGCGCGCGACGACCGCGCGGTGCGCATCGGCGTGGGGCTCAACGCCGTCGCGCTCATGGCGTACGCGGCCGTGCCCGTGCTGCTGGGGATGATGGCGCGCGTGCAGTTCCCGAACCTCGCGCAGTCCGAGCTGGCGCTGCCGACGCTGCTCATGTCCGGCGTTCCCGCCGTCGTCGGCGCGCTCGGTCTCGCCGCCGTCTTCTCGGCCGAGCTGAGCTCCGCCGACGCCGTGCTGTTCTCGCTCACGACGTCGCTCTCGCAGGACTTCTACAAGCGCTTCCGCAATCCGCGGGCGACCGACGCGCAGGTGCTCCGCGTGACACGCGCGACCGCGGTGCTCGCCGGGATCGCCGGTGTCGGGATCGCGCTCGTCGCCGCCGGCGTCGTGAGCGCGCTCAGCATCTTCTACACGATCATGGGCGTCAGCCTGTTCGTGCCGATCCTCGCCGGC
Organism: uncultured Gemmatimonadaceae bacterium; assembly: GCA_963843845.1. Lineage (GTDB taxonomy): Bacteria > Gemmatimonadota > Gemmatimonadetes > Gemmatimonadales > Gemmatimonadaceae > Gemmatirosa. Next base: position 121,673 of record CAWJMB010000005.1, read on the forward strand.
CTGTACGACGACGGCGCGTCGTCGACCGAGGCGCTCGTCGCGATCATCGCGGGCATCGGCATCGTCGGCGGCTGGCGCGTGCTGTTCAACGGTGCGCCGCTCGGTGGCGTAACGCCCGCGATGGGCGGACTCGGCGGTGCGATCGTGTCCTTCCTCATCGTCCGCGCCGCGCGGCGCCTCTCGGGCGCGAGCCGGCCCGAACGACCGCGTTCTTCCCTCACCCACGGAGCGATAGCCCGTCATGAGCGCCACGAGCAGCCGCAACATCTTCGACCTCACAGGGAAGGTCGCCGCCGTCATCGGCGGCGCGTCGGGCATCGGCGAGGCCGTGACGATCGGCGCCGCCGAGCTCGGCGCGACGGTCGTCTGTCTCGACGTCAAGGCGGAGGCGGCGGAAGCGGTCGCGCAGCGCGCCGGCGGCGACACGACGCACGGCGTCGTCGACATCACCGACGCCGAGGCGGTCGAGCGCACGCTGCAGGGGATCGCCGCGACGCACGGCAAGCTCGACATCGTCATCTCGACGCCGTCGATCAACGTGCGGAAGCGGATGCTCGACTACCAGCCGGGCGAGATCGAGCGCGTGCTGAACGTGAACATCGTCGGGAACTTCAACGTGCTCCGCGCGGCCGGCCGCATCATGGTCGAGCAGCGCAGCGGCAGCATCGTGCTCTTCTCGTCGATCCGCTCGCTCGTCGTCGAGCCGGGGCAGGCCGTGTACTCGGCGACGAAGGCGGGCATCCTGCAGCTCGCGCGCGGCGGGGCGACCGAGTTCGGGCCGTTCGGCGTGCGCGTCAACTGCATCGGCCCGGGCGTCACCGAGACGCCGCTCACGGCGCCGATCAAGGCGAACGCCGACTGGTACAACGCGTACGCTGCGAAGACCGCGGTGAACCGCTGGGCGTCGCCCGACGAGATGGTCGGGGCGACCCTGTTCCTCGCGTCCGACGCCGCGAGCTACGTCAACGGCACGATCATCTACGTCGACGGCGGCTGGCTCGCGCAGGACGGCCGGTTCACGCCGCCCGGCATGTGACCGCAGCGCCCCCGGCAGCGCCCCCGGCAGCGACCCCGACTCCCCCCGCGGCGGCCGTGACGCCGCGCCCGTATCGCATCGCCGTCATCGCGGGCGACGGCATCGGCACGCGAGGTGATCCCGGCCGGGATCGACGTGCTGCGGCATGCGGCGCGCGGCGAGCCGTGCACGCTCGAGTTCACCGAGTTCCCGTGGGGCTGCGACTACTACCTCCGCACCGGCCAGATGATGAGCGCCGACGCGCTCGATCGGCTGCAGGACTTCGACGCGATCTACCTCGGCGCGGTCGGCGCACCCGGCGGTGCCCGACCACGTCTCGGTGTGGGAGCTGATCCTGCCGATCCGCCAGCGCTTCGATCAGTACGTCAACCTGCGGCCGATGCGGCTGCTCCCCGGCGTGCCGCAGCCCGCTCGCCGGACCGCGACGCTCGCCGAGATCGACATGGTCTGCGTCCGCGAGAACTCGGAAGGAGAGTACTGCGGGGTTCGGCGGGCGCCTCTTCCGCGGCACGCCGCACGAGGTGGCCGAGCAGACCGGGGTGTTCACGCGGCGCGGCGTGGAGCGGATCGCGCGCTACGCGTTCGAGCTCGCGGCGCGCCGGCCGCGCCGCCTGCTCGCGAGCGCGACGAAGTCGAACGCCCTCCAGCACTCGATGGTGCTCTGGGACGACGCGGTCGACGCGCGTGGCGCAGGACGTATCCGGCGGTCGAATGCCGGAAGTACCACGTCGATGCGCTCGCTGCGCGGATGGTCACGCACCCGCACACGCTCGACGTCATCGTCGCGTCCAACCTGTTCGGCGACATCCTCACCGACCTCGGCGCGGCGATCAGCGGCAGCCTCGGCGTCGCGCCCGGCGCGAACATCAACCCCGAGCGCGATCACCCGTCGATGTTCGAGCCGATCCACGGGTCCGCGCCCGACATCGCGGGACAGGGCATCGCGAACCCGATCGGCGCGATCTGGGCCGGCGCGCTGATGCTGGATCATCTGGGACTCACCGCCGCGCACGACCGCATCGTCGCCGCCATCATGCGCGTGATGCACGACGGCACCGTGCGCACGCCGGACCTCGGCGGCCGCGCGACGACCCGCGATCTCGCCGCCGCCATCGTCGACGCGATCGATCGACCGCAACCGGCAGGACAGCCATGACCCACGTCGCGACGCGGCGTTCGACACGAGCGCTGCTCACCGCGCTCTCGCTCGTCGGCACCTTCTCGGTCGACCGCGCCGCCGCGCAGCCGGCGCCCGCGCGGCGAGTCGTGCTCATCTCCGTCGACGGCCTCACGGCGGCGGACCATCTCCGCCCGGACGCCGGCCTCACGATCCCGAACTTGCAGGCGCTGCAGGGCGCGGGATGCCCGGCGAACGGCATGACGGGGATCTTCCCGACGGTGACGTATCCCAGTCACACGGCGATGATCACCGGCGAACCGTCGTCGGTCCACGGCATCTACACGAACACGCCGCTCGATCCGTTCGGCATCCAGAACGGCGGCTGGTACTACTACGCGGACAGGATCGCGTCGCCGACGCTCTGGCAGGTGTTGCGCAGGGCCGGGCGCACGACGGCCGCGATCTCGTGGCCGGTCACCGTCGGCGCGGAGATCGACTACCTGCTCCCCGAGTACCGGCCCGTGCGCACGGCGGAAGACGTGTCGCTGCTGTCCGCGCTCTCGACGCCCGGCCTGTTCCGCGAGTCGATCCGCGTCGACTCGACCGACCGGCCGATGACCGACGCGTGGCGCATCAAGGCGGCGGTGCACATCCTCGCCACGCGCCGTCCGGCCCTCCTCGCCCTGCACCTCTCCGACCTCGACGCCGCGCAGCACGCGTCGGGGCCGCACACCGCGACGGCACACGCCGCGCTCGAGAAGATCGACCGGCAGATCGGCGAGCTCCGCGCCGCCGTGGCCACGTCGGCCGATGCCGCGAACACGGCATGGGTGATCGTGTCGGACCACGGCTTCCTGGCGGCGACCACGATCGTGCACCCGATGGTCGCGCTGCGCGACGCCGGGCTCATCACGACCAACGCCGCGGGGCGCGTGACGGACTGGAAGGTGTTCATGCACAACGAGAGCGGGTCGGCGTTCTTCGAGGCGCGCGACCCGAACGACACGGCGAGCATCGCGCGGGCGACGGCCGTGCTGCGGCAGCTCGCCGCGTCGCCGGCGAACGGCGTCGCCGCCGTCGACACGCCGGAGGCGCTGAAGGCGCTCCGCGCCGACCCGGCCGCGTTCCTCGCCTTCGAGGCGGCGCGCGGCTTCGCGTTCGGCGATGCGCTCACCGGTCCCCTGGCCGTCGCGTCACCGACGGTGGGGAAGCACGGCTACAACCCGAACATCCCCGAGCTGCGGCCGGCGATGATCGTCTCCGGCGCGGGCGTCCACGCGTGCCGGACGCCGCGCGACGGCGTGCGCATCGTCGACGTGGGCCCGACCGTGGCCGCGCTCCTCGGCGTGTCGATGACGGGGGTGACGGGGCGCGACGTCAACACGCCGTCACCGCGCTGAGTCACCCGATCGCGGCTGCGTGCTTCGCCGCGTCGAACGCGCCCTCGTTCCGCGCGATCACCACCGTCGCCACGGCGTTCCCGATCAGGTTCGTGATCGCCCGCGCCTCGCTCATGAACCGGTCGACGCCCAACACCAGCGCGATCCCCTCGACCGGCACCACGCGCATCGCCGCCAGCGTGCTCGCGAGCACGATGAACCCCGACCCCGTCACGCCGGCGGCTCCCTTCGACGTCACCATCAGCACCGCGAGCACCGTGAGCTGCTGCGCGAGCGACAGCTCGATGCGGTACGCCTGCGCGATGAACAGCGTCGCCATCGCGAGGTAGATCGACGTGCCGTCGAGGTTGAAGGAGTAGCCGGCCGGCACCACCAGACCGACGACGCTCCGGTCGCAGCCGTACGCTTCGAGCTTCGCGATCAGACTCGGCAGCGCGGCCTCGCTCGACGAGGTGCCCAACACGAGCAGGATCTCCTGGCGGATCCAGCGCAGCAGGTGCCACAGCGAGAATCCCGAGGCGCGCGCGATGCCGCCGAGCACGACGAAGATGAAGACGGCCATCGTGATGTAGACGTTCGCCATCAGCCCGCCCAACGGCAGCAGCGCGCGCAGCCCGAAGTTGCCGATCGTGTACGCCATCGCGCCGAACGCGCCGATCGGCGCGACCTTCATCACGATGCCGACGAGGCGGAACACCACGGCCTGCAACCGCTCGAGCCCGTTGAACACCGGCCGCCCCGCCTCGCCGAGGCTCGCGAGCGCGGCGCCGAACAGGACCGACACGAACACGATCTGCAACACCTCGCCGTTCGCGAACGCCCCGACGATGCTCGGCGGCACGATGTGCGTCAGGAAGTCGACGAAGTTCATCGCCTCGCCGGCGGTCGCGTACTTCGAGATGTCGCCTTTCGCGAGCGACGCGGCGTCGATCCCTTCGCCCGGACGCATGACGTTCATGACGACGAGGCCGATCGCGATCGCGAACGTCGTCACGACCTCGAAGTAGAGCAGCGCCTTCCCGCCCACGCGGCCGACCGCCTTCATGTCGCGCATCCCCGCGATGCCCAACACGATCGTGAGGAAGACGATCGGGCCGATGACCATCTTCACGAGGTTCACGAAGGTGTCGCCGACCGGCTTCATCGCCTTCCCCGCCCCTGGCGCGACCGCGCCCAACAGCGCGCCGAGCGAGATGGCGACGAGCACCTGGACGGTGAGGTTGTGGTAGAGCGCGCGGCGCGGGGCGGGGGCGGTCGTGCCGGCAGGTGGGAGCATCGGGGGCATGGGCATGGAAGGGGAGCGACCGCCCTAACTCTATCGCGCGGTGAGCAGCGCGTCGCCACACCGGCCCAACGTCGCCGGATCGCTCGCCCGCCGGCACACGCCATGCGCACCGGGGCGAGCGCTCCACTCCTCACTCACTCGTTCCAGGCACACCGCTCATGGCAGACGCAAGCGCGATCCGCGACCACATGGAGGTCATCGGCGCCGACGGCAGTCACATCGGCACGGTCGACCACCTCGACGGCGACCGCATCAAGCTCACCAAGAAGGACCGTGGCGCCGGCGACAAGCATCACTGGCTTCCCGTGGCGATGGTCGCCGACGTCGAGGGCGACAAGGTCCGCATGTCGTTCAACGGCGAGCTGACGCCCAACTTCTGGGAAGAGCAATAGGACCGTCGATCTCAGCGCGCCCGGCGGCCTCTCGGTAACGCGAGCACGAACTCGGAGCCGACGCCGGGCTCGCTCGTCACGGTCAGCTCGCCCCCCATCCCGCGCGCGAACGCGCGGCTGATCGCCAGGCCGAGCCCCGTGCCGCCCTGCGCGCGGGTGAGGCGCGAGTCGACCTGCACGAACGGCTCGAAGATCGCGTCGCACTGATCGTTCGGGATGCCGATCCCCGTATCGCGCACGCGCACGACGACGCGCGACGCCGCCAGCTCGCAGCTCAACGTGATCGTCCCGCCCGACGGCGTGAACTTCACGCCGTTCGCGAGCAGGTTGAGCAGGATCTGCTGCACCTTCGCGCTGTCCGCCCGCGCCACGACGGCGCTGTCGCACTCCGCGCTGTCGATCGTGACGCCCTTCGTCCGCGCCTGCGGCAGGACCAGCACCGACGACGCCTCGATCGCCTCGCGGAGCGTGACGTCGGTGAACTCGTAGTGCACGCGCTGGGCGTCGATCTTCGAGTAGCTGAGCACGTCGTTGATGAGGCCGAGCAGGTGCTGCTGACTGCGCCGGATGCGATCGAGCGCCTCGCGCTGCTGCTCGTTCACGGCCCCGTAGAGCTCGTCGGCGAGCAGCTCCGTGAAGCCGCCGATCGCGTTCAGCGGCGTGCGCAGCTCGTGACTCATCGTCGCGAGAAAATCCGAGCGCACGCGGCTCGCCGCCTCCGCCGCGCCGCGCGCCCGGCGCTCCGCCTCGAGCAACTCCGCCTTCTCGCGCTCGTGCTGGCGCCGGTCCGTGACATCCTCGCAGACGATGTTCACGCCGATGATCTCGCCGTCCAGGCCGCGCAGCGGGAGAAAGTGTTCGCGCCACACACGCTGCGTGCCAGAGTGCGCCGTCGTCTCGCCGACGACCTCGACGTCCAGTACGGGCTCGCCACGTTCCAGCACCTGTCGCAGCACCGGCTCGGCGGACTCGGCCACGGTCGGGATGAGGTCGTGGATGTGGCGACCGATGTGCGCCTCGGGAGGAAAGCCGTTCATCGCGGCGAGGTGCTCGTTGATGCGGACCCAGCGCAGCTCGGTGTCGAGCACGCACAGCCCGACACCGGCGTGGTCGTAGATCCCCTCGAGCTCGGCGAGCTGCGTCGCCATCGCGGCGGAGAGCGAATCGAGATGCCCGGCGTGGTCGATGAGCGTCTCGCGAACGGCTTTCGACCACCCGATCCGCTCCGCCGCGAGCTGCGCCAGCTCCTCGAGCGTGCCGACGTCATCGCTGCTCCACTCGCGCGGTGTGAAGTCCACCACGCATACACTCCCGAGACAGTGTCCGCCGAGTGCCGTCGGGGCGTTGAGGGGAACACCGAGGTACGCGCGGATGCCGCCATCGATCGTCGCGCGGCTCGCCCGCACGAGCGGGTGGTCCGCGGCGTCGTGCACGATGAGCGGGCGCTGCTCGGTCACGACGTACTGACAGTACGAGGAGTCGAGTCCGACCGGCACGAGCCACGGCGTCACGTCGCCACAGCTGCCACCGCCGCCACCGTCGCCACCGTCGCCACCGTCGCCACCGTCGCCACACTCTCCTCGCGCGAGCGCCGCGGAGACGGGCACCTGCGCGTCGCGCGTGACGACGTTGACCTGCGACAGTGGCACCCGCAGCGCACGAGCCGCGAGTCGCGCGACGCGGTCCATCGCCTCGCGGCCAGCGCGCGTCAGCAGTCCGCTCGCGTCGAGCGTCGCCAACCGCTCGGCGTTCTCCAGCGCGCGTCGGACGCGCGCGCGCAGCACGTCGTCATCCACCGACAGGCCGTCGCCGTTCATCGCAGGTCGTGCGTCGTTCGCGGATCGTGAATCGTGCATCTCGTCGCCGTTGCCCGCACGCCGCCCCGCCAGCGTGGGACCCTCGTCATTCCAGCGTGAAGTCGCATGCTCGGCGGCGTCGCCGTGTCGAAGGTACAACGGCGAACGCGACAATGTCATCGTCTCGCGAACCGCATGGTTCGTCTCCAGCCGAGCCCGCTGATGCTCGCGCGAGGCAGCGCGGTGCGACGTGCGGGGCGAGGCATGGTCCGACGTGCTGTGGCAACGACTCGGCGTCTCTTATCGTTGATCGAACCGAACCCAGGCCCAGCTCTCCATGCTCCGTCTTCTCGCCGCGGCGGCCCTCGCCGCGTCCACGCTCGCTGCGCAAGCCCCTGTCGTCGAGAAGGTCGACCCGCCGAACTGGTGGGGGAATCACTCGATCAACCCGGTGCGCATCCTCGTGCGCGGCCGGCACCTCGCGGGCGCACGCCTCGACTGCCCGCGCCTCGCCTGCGCCGGCGTGAAGGTGAACGCGGCGGGAACGTATCTGTTCGCCGACGTCACGATCCCGGGCGGCGCGGCGCCGGGGCGCTACCCGCTGACGCTGCGCACGAGCGGCGGCTCGGCGCCCGTTCCGTTCGAGATCGTGGCGCCACTCCCGCTCACGGGCCGCTTCCAGGGCTTCGGGCCGAGCGACGTGATGTACCTCGTGATGCCCGACCGCTTCGCGAACGGCGATCCCACCAACGACGACCCGACGGTGTCGCGCGGCATCCTCGACCGCACGCAGCCGCGCCGCTATCACGGCGGCGACATCGCGGGCATCCGGCAGCAGCTTCCCTACCTGAAGTCGTTGGGCATCACCGCGATCTGGCTGAACCCGATCTACGACAACACGAACACGCTCGACACGAAGGAGGTCTACGACAACCTCCCCACGACGGCGTACCACGGCTACCACGCGATCGACTACTACGGCGTCGAGGAGCACTTCGGGACGATGGCCGAGTTCCGCGCGCTCGTCGACGACGCGCACCGGCAGGGGATCAAGATCATCCTCGACATGGTCGCGAACCACACGAGCGCGTATCACCCGTGGGTGCAGGACTCACCGACCCCGACCTGGTTCCACGGCACCGCCGAGCGGCACCCGAACAACGTGTGGCAGACGTGGACGCTCGCCGACCCGTACTCGCCGCGCGCCATGCGCGAGTCGACGCTCGACGGCTGGTTCATCGACCTGCTCCCCGACCTGAACCAGGACGACCCCGAGGTCGCGCGCTACATCATCCAGAACACGCTCTGGTGGGTCGGCATGAGCGGGATGGACGGCATCCGCCAGGACACGTGGCCGTACGTGCCGCGCCCGTTCTGGCGCGACTGGATGAACGCGATCAAGCGACAGTATCCATCGCTCAAGGTCGTCGGCGAGGTGCTCGACGGCGACCCGGCGTTCGTGTCGTTTTTCCAGGGCGGGCGCACGCAGTTCGACGGCGTCGACGACGAGGTCGACGCGCTGTTCGACTTCCCGACCTACTTCGTCGCGCACGCCGCGTTCGCCCAGGGCAAGTCGCTGCGCGCGGTCGCGCAGATGCTGTCGCACGACCGGCTGTACCCGAACCCGAGCGTGCTCGTGACGCTGCTGGGGCTGCACGACGTCGGCCGCTTCATGGGCGACCCCGCCGCGACGGTCGACGGTCTGAAGCTCGCCTACACGTTCCTCCTCACGGCGCGCGGCACGCCGCTCATCTACTACGGCGACGAGATCGCGCTCGCCGGCGGCGGCGATCCCGACAACCGCCGCGATTTCCCCGGCGGCTGGAGCGGCGACGCGCGGAACGCGTTCACCGCCGCGGGGCGCACGCCGCAGCAGGAGGCCGTCTGGTCGCACGTGCAGCGGCTGTTGCAGCTGCGCGCGTCGCGCCCCGATCTGTACCTGGCGAGGACGGAGAATCTGGCGGTCGAGGACCAGCAGCTCGTCTATCGGCGCGGGCGCACGGTCGTCGCGCTGAACAACGACACGAAGCCGGCCGAGGTGCGCCTCGCCGCGACGACGCTGCCGGCCGTCGCGTTAGGCAGCTGCACGTCGCGCCGGGACGGCAGCACGACGGTGCTCACCATCCCGGCGCGCGCGGGGTGCGTGTTCTAGGTCCTGGGCTGTTCATTTTGGCAGAAGGAACGGAAGGAACAGAGGACCCGCCCGAGTCCTGTCTTCTGTTCCTTCTGTTCCCTCTGTCGCGAACGCTCGCGCCGAGCGCGTTCTACTGCATCGCGGCCGTCGCGTTCGGCTTGTTCGCGTAGCGGTCGAACCAGCTCCGCAGGTAGAGCTGCGTCCGCAGGAAGTTCGACGGGGTGCTCGACGTGCCGTGGTACTCGTTGTTCATGCGCACGAGCGCCGTCGGCACGCCGCGCATCTTGAGCGCGCTGTAGAACTCCTCGCTCTGCGGCATCGGCGTGCGCAGGTCGAGCACGCCGGTCATGAGCAGCGTCGGCGTCTTCACGTTGCCGACGTACATGATCGGCGAGCGGCGCAGGTGCTCGCTCGGGTCCTCCCAGAACGGCCGCTCGAAGTTGCGGTGCCACCCCGCGCCGTCGGTCTCGCCGACGAAGCTCAGCCAGTTCGTCACCGGGCAGAGCGACGCCGCGGCCGCGAAGCGGTCGGTGTGCCCCACCGTCCACGCGGTGAGCACGCCGCCGCCGGAGCACCCGGTCACGAACAGATTCTTCGCGTCGACGTAGCCGCGGCCCAACACACTGTCGACGCCCGTCATCAGGTCGTCGTAGTCCTTGCCCGGGTACGCGTTCTTGATCTCGTTCGTGAACTTGTTGCCGTAGCCGGTGCTGCCGCGCGGGTTCGTGTAGAGCACGACGTAGTTGTCGGCCGCGTGGTCCTGCCGCGCGAAGCTGAAGGCGACGTTGTACATCGACTGCGGCCCGCCGTGGATGTCGAGGATGAGCGGGTACTTGCGCGACGGGTCGAAGTTCGGCGGCTTCACGATCCACCCCTGGATCCGGAGCCCGTCCTTCGACGGGTACCAGATCTCCTCGGTCGTCGCGAGCTGCTTGCCGGCGAGCACGTCCTCGTTCACCCGCGTGAGCTGCGCGAAGGTGGACGTCGCGCCCGTCTTCGGCACGCTGAACGTCACGACGTCGTTCGGCTGCATCGGCGTCGAGCGCACGGCGACCGCGAGCCCGGTGCCGGCGACGTTGCCGACCGTGAGCACCTGCGCCCCGGTCGTGACCGGGCGCATCGTCCCCGTCGGCGTCGCGAAGTACAGATTGCGCGTTCCCTCGCTCTCGGCCGCGAAGTACACGCCGCTGTTGTCGGTCGCCCAGAACACGTTGCTGACGTTCCGGTCGAAGCTCGGCGACACGACGTGCGCGTTCGTGCCGTCGGCGTTCATGAGCATCAGCTTCGTGTCCGGGAACGCCGACTGCTCGGTGCTGTCGGCGGAGAGGTACGCGACCCACCGTCCGTTCGGCGACCACTGCGGGTTCGCCGCGTTGCCGGCGCCCTGCGTGAGCTGCCTGGTCTCGCCGGTCGCGAGGTTCGTGATGTAGAGGTGCGACTTGCGGAACGCACGCTCGCTGTCCGGCACGCGGTAGCCCGAATACGCGACCCACTTGCCGTCCGGCGAGAAGGTCGGCGCGGAGTGGCTCCAGTCGCCGTTCGTGATCTGGCGGGCCGTGCCGCCGTCGGCCGGGATGACGAAGATGTGGCGGTACGAGTCGTCGGTGAAGCCGACGCGGTCCGAGCGGTAGCTGAGGCGCGTGTTCACCTTCGGCGCCTCCGTCCACTTCGCGCCCTTCGGCGGCGTCGGCATCGCGATGCGCCACGTGTCGCGCGTCGGCACGTTCATGTTGAACGCGATCGCCTTGCCGTCCGGCGCCCACTCGAGCGCGCTCGGCGCCTCGGTCAGGTGCGAGATCTGGGTCACGGCGCCTTCCGCGTCCATCCACCGCACGAAGATCTGCGGTGTGGACGGCGTCGCGGTCGACGCGCCGGCGGTCTCGCCGCGGCCGATGTAGGCGATGCGCTTCCCGTCGGGCGACCAGTGCGCGTCCGAGCCCTGCGTGAGGGCGCGCGCGTGCGAGCCGTCGGCGCTCATGATCCAGAGCGACGTCTCCCACCGGTCGTTCATCTTGTCGACCCAGCGGCGGGTGAAGATGATCTGCGACCCGTCCGGCGAGAGCTGCGGGTTCTGGACGTCCTCCCAGTCGAGATACTGCTCGAGCTGGACGCGGTTCGCGGGGCGCGTCGCGGCGGCGGGCTGCTGCGCAGAGGGCGCGGCGAGGGGAAGGGCGGCGGCGCCGGCCAGCACGGCGAGGCGGGCGGCGCGGGGCAGGAGACGAGAGCGAAACACGGGGTCCTCCACGAAGCGGGGAATACTCGTCGACGTCGTTCGATCTACGGCGAAGGCACGTCGATCGCTAGGCGCCGCCGCGACACATTTCGTGACGGATCGCGTGTCGACGGGTTCCGTGTCGACAGATTCCGTCCCGGCCGCACCGCCCGCTGGCGCCCCGACCGCCGACGGGCCGGCAAGAAGCGGGGTGCACCATCGGGCAGCAGATCGCGCTCTCCTTCGACACGGGCGAGGGCGCCGAAGTCGCCCAGAACCTACATAGCCGGCCCTCGACGCCGAGGAGCGAGATCGTGCGCTTTTCCGGCTGGGGCGACGCGCAGCGCTCGGAATCGAGTGGTTCGGAATGCGGTCCGCGGCGGAGATGAGTCGTTACGCCGTCGTCGAGGGTTAGTAAGGCCCTAAAAACCGCTCGCCGTCGAAGTGGATCATGTGATCCGGAAAATCCGCGGTCCACACTTCCGTCTCCCACGCGATCTGCGCCGCGTACTCGCGGAACGTCGCGCGATCGGGGAATGCCGTGACGAATACGAGTCCGGCCTTGCTCTCGCCGAAGAGCGCGGTGAGGTCACGGTGGCGTAAGGGATTGATCGGGCCGTGACTCGTCACTGCCTCAACGAGCACAAGCCAGTTACGCGCAACGTCGTGTACGACGACGTCCGGCATCTTGCCGTGCGACTCGACCGTGACGCCGAGCTGCGCTAGACGAGCGTCGTCAAACCAAAGCCACTTCCGCCCCGTGTCACCGATGTAGATCGGATACGCGCCGGGTGTGAAGTGCGGGCAGAACGTCGTGAGAATCGCATGCACGAGCGGGTTCTGACCGCCCGGCGTCAGTGTCGCGACTTCTCCGTTCGGGAGTGCGAGTGGGATCATCTCGCGCACGCGGCGCCGGGCGTATGCGTCGCGCAGACTTCCGGCTTCTGCGAGATACGTCGGAAGCGACTGCGCCCACGCTGACGTGCCCCAGGTGCGGAGCAGCGCGAGTGCGCGGGGCGCGATTTGGTAGCAAAAGTGCGGGCTGTTCGTGGGCCGGTCCGGCTTGTCGGGGTTCGGGACGACGAGACCGGCCTGCACGAACTGATGCAGCGTGAAACGTCGGACGGTCTCGCGCGTGTTCGGCTTCCACACTTTGCCAAAGTGCCGCGCGACGTACTCCATGATCGCCAGCGTCCCGAGCAGCGGGTCGCCCGCCTCGCCCCACTCACGTCCCGGACGTAGCTCGAGCAGCGCAAGAAGCGTCAGCGCCGCTCGCTCGTTCGTCTGCTCGACCGGAAGGCCTAGCGCGACGAGGACCCGCTGGGCCTCCGACACCATCGACGTGGTGGCCGCGCTCGGCGTCATGCCGCAGCGACGTTCGGCGTGAACGTCTGCAGAAGCAGTTCGGCCGCAACTGCAAGGCGGCCATGTACCAGTGCCGAACCGATGCTGCGCAGGGTTGCGCCGTCGGGGTAGCGCAGCGTGCGAAGGTCGGTGGCGTTCACCTGCGTGTGCCCGCTGAACTGCCTGAAGTACTGATCGACCGCGCCCGAATTGAGGAACGCCGCAAGCCCGTAGGCGAGCGTGGGGTCGAGTGGTCGGCCGCCGGCGTGGAAGTAGTTCAAGTGATTCTCGAAGCCGATCGCGTCTCCCGCGACGTGAGCGGGATCGAGGACGGTCGCGACGATGCGACGCCGTTCCTCCTTGGATGAGAACCGCTTCGTCAGCACGTAGTGCCCCGCCGGCACAAGTAGCTCGGACGGCGCGTCGCCGGCCAACGCATTCGACTTCTTCCCATTCGGCTTCGGCCACTCGACGTGCGCCGCGCCGAAATGCGCCGGGTAGATGAGCGGGTACGTTCCCGGCTCAGGGTCTGGTCGCAGCCATTGACGCGCGCGGAAGTCCACGACGCGTCCTGTCGACACCTGAAGCCCGAGCGTCGCTAGCGTCGCCGGCAGTGCAGCAATGGCGTCGGCGACGTGATGATCGTCGGCGTCGGACGTCACGTGCACGAACGCCTGTGGATCGCCAGGGTGGACGACGCGATCGAACGCGACGACTTGCTCGCGCGACGTCAGCGCCTCGGGGCCGGCGCTCTCCGTGATCCGCACGCTCGGCCCCTGCCGCCCCCGCCGGACGTGATAGATCACGTTCTCCGTTAGCACCCCGTCATCCTTGAACGCGGCCGTGCGACTCTCGTACACGTGGAGGCGCTCGAACGACACGTGGTCGAGCAAGAGGCGGCGGAACGGCTGAAAGTAGGTGCCGTTACACCAACTGCGAGGCGTGATGGCCACGAGCTCCCCGCCCGGCGCGAGCTGCTGTACGGCGAGTGCGACGAACGCGGCGTACAGATTTGTTACGGGCAAGCCAAGACGATCGAGCGCACGTCGCTCCGGCGATGTGGCTCCGATTTTCTTGTATGGGGGGTTCGTGATGATCGCGTCGTACCTAGCGACCGATTCGTGCGTGAACAGCGTCTGCTCAAGTGCGCTCGCGCTCGCCGCGACGTAATCACCCTCGACCACGCGCCATTCGCATGCGACCCCGTGCGCGGCGCACACGTCTTCGCAGCCGCGGAGTGTCGCGCCGAGCTCCGCCCAGAGCGAGTGGTCGAGCTCGACGGCCGTGAGTTCGATCCGCTCGGGCGGCGTCGAACGAGCGACCAACGTCGCGACCATCGCCGCCGTCAGCGCGCCGACTCCAGCGCCCGGGTCCAGCGCGCGGACGACCGGCGTCGCCAGCTCGAACATCGCCGCCATCTGGAGCCCCGTTGCTGACGGCGTGAAGTACTGGCCGAGCGCCGCCTGGTGCGCCTGGTTGACGACCGCTCGATACCGGTGTCGCGCGGCCTCGACCTGCTGAAGCAGCTCGGCGGGAGTGGTGCGATAGCGCATGGCGAAAACTCGCGGGCCTGTCGTTCCCCCGCCACCACGCGCAGCGGCAGAGCACACGCTCGGCGACACCTTCCACACGTGATGAGGGGTCTGGAGTTGGCCAAGCACCGTCGCTCCTCAACTCCAGATGCCTCGCCTGCGACTGAGAGCCGTTCGCTACGCTCGCGTCACGGCCGGTCCTTGAACCGCGCGTACAGCTCCGTGTGCTTCGAGTCGAGCGGCACCTGCCGCCCGTCGATGAACAGGTACTTCGTGTCCGTCCGCGCCTCGAGCATGTCGCCCGTCGTCACGACGAGGTTCGCGACCTTGCCGACCTCGATCGACCCGATGCGGTCGCCGACGCCGAGGATCTGCGCCGGCCAGAGCGTCACCGACCTGAGCGCGTCCTCCTTCGAGAGCCCGAACGCCGCCGCCATGCCCGCCGTGTAGGGCAGGTTGCGCACTTCGGCGCTCGCGTCGCCCGACGTGATGCGCGAAGCGGACGCCCGCCGCGGCGAGCTTCGACGGCGCGGCGTAGTTCACGTCGTACGGGTCGTCCTCGCGCGTCGGCAGCGTCCATGACGCTCGTGAGCAGCACCGGGACGTCGTGCTGCTTCAGGTACGGCGCGATCTGCCACGCGTCGCGCCCGCCGAGGATGATCGGCTTGAGCTTGTTCTCCTCGGCGAACGCGACCGCCTCGCGGATGTCGTGGGCGCGGTCGGCGACGAAGATCACCGGCGCCTGGCCACGCACGTACGGCACGAGCGACGCGAGCACGACGTCCTGCTTCGGGCGCGGGATCGACTTGTCCTTCGCGTAGGCGTCCATCACGTCGCCGTACGCCGTCGCGTCCTTCAGCATCCCCTTCAGCGAGTCGAGCTGGAGCTGGCGCGTGCGGTTCACGTCTGCCGTGTTGCCGCGCGCCCGCGAACGCCGCGAAGCCGCCGCCGCCGCGCCGCCCGCCGAAGCCCGAGCGCGGCAGCTCGACGATGAGCGCCGCCTTCTGCACGAGCGCCATCTGCGGCGCCGTCGAGCCGGCGAGGTTGAGCAGCGTCGCCTGGCCGGAGACGACGCCGCCGGTCGGGCGCGAGAGCGCCGCGGTGATGCCGACGACGCGCGCGACGCCGCCGTGCGCGCTGTGCGGGTTGACGCCGAAGTACGCCTGCGCGTTCGGGTTGAACGTTCCCCGTCTCCGACGATGTCGACCGTCGACGTCGCGCCCTGCGGGATCTCCTGAGGCCCAACGACGAGCCGGCGTCGGTCATGCCGGGGTAGACGGTCAGGCCGGTCGCGTCGATCACCGTCGCGCCGGCCGGCGCGTTCACGCTCGCGCCGACCGCCTGGATCTTGCCGCCGCTGATGACGATGGCGCCGTTCGCGATCTCCGCGCCGACGACGGGGACGATGCGCGCGTTGCGGATGACGAACGTGCCCTGCGGCCCCGGCGGCGGCGTTGTAGGCGCCGAGCTGCGCGCGGGAAACGTCAGGCACCGCGGTCGTCAGCAGCGCCGGAGCGGCCACGAAGGCCGCGCGAAGAAGAAGCGTGCGGGTCGTCATGGTCGGTTACGGAATGAACGGTGGACGGCGGGCGGCGCCGGGCGCCTGGTTCTCCGGCGCCTTCTCGAGGTCGGCGCGCTCCTCGCGCGCGCGGCGCGGTCGGCGAGATCCTTCTGCCGGTCGAAGAACACCTCGCCGTCGATGATCGTCTTGTCGACGTTCGCGTAGACCGACAGCGGGTGCGCGGTGAAGATCGCGAGGTCCGCGTCCTTGCCGACCTCGATCGACCCGACGCGGTCCTGCACGCCGAGCTGCACGGCGCCGTTGTAGGTGATCGTCTTCAGCGCCTCGTCGTCGGTGAGGCCGCCGTAGCGCACGAGCTTCGCCGCGTCGATGTTGAGCCGCCGCATCCGCTCGTCGGAGTCGGAGTTGATCGTCGCGACGACGCCGTGGCGCATGCAGGATCGCCGATGTTGTACGGGATCGCGTCGTACGCCTCGATCTTGTACGACCACGAGTCGGCGAACGTCGAGAGCCCGGTCCCCGCCTGTGCGATCTCGGAGGCGATCTTGTACCCCTCGAGGCCGTGCTGCAGCGTCTTCACCGTGAAGCCGAACTCCTTCGCGAGCGTGAGGAGCATCAGCGTCTCGTCGGCGCGGTAGCTGTGCGCGTGCACGAAGCGCTTGCCGTCGAGCACCTCGACGAGCGGCTCGAGCTCGAGGTCCCGGCGCGGCGCGACGGCGGCGCGGTCGCCCTTCGCGACGCGGGCACGGTGGTCCTCCCACGACGCCTTGTAGTCGCGGGCGCGGGTGAACGCGTCGCGCAGCACCTCTTCCTGCCCCATGCGCGACGTCGGGTAGCGCGGTGCCCGCCCGCCCACGCCGGGGATCGAGATGTTCTGGCTGTTCTTGCGCGTGACGTTCTCGCCCAGCGCGAACTTGATGCCCGGCGCCGCGCCGGTGAACACCATGTCGCTCGCGTCCCGCCCGTACTTGAGCTTCACGACCGCGTTCTGCCCGCCGATCGTGTTCGCCGAGCCGTGCAGCACGTTGATCGTCGTGACGCCGCCGGCGAGCCCGCGGTAGATGTTCGGAGTCTTCGGGGTTCAGCACGTCGGCGATGCGCACCATCGACGTCACCGACAGCGACCCTTCGTTGATCGCGTCGGCCATCGTGTGCGAGTGCGGATCGATGATGCCGGGCATGACGAACTTGCCCGAGGCGTCGACGACCTCGCGCCGGCGGGGGCGGCGATGTTCTGGCCGATCTGGGCGATCTTGCCGTTGCGGACGAGGATGTCGGTGTTCTGGAGCGTTCCCTTCGTGACGGTGAGCACCGTCGCGTTCTTGATGAGCATCGAGCCGCGCGGCGTTGCCCGTCTGCGCCGCCTGCGCGGCGACGAGGCGACGGCCACGAGCAGGGCGCCGAGTGCGAGTGAGAGCTTCGTCATGGGAGTCGGACGCTGTTGAGGGAATGTTCGACAGAAGGGACGGAAGGGACAGGAGAACTGCACGAGCAGGGCACTCTCTTCGTCCCGTCCGTTCCTGCTGTCGAAAACACACCGCCGTTAGGCACTGGGTCATGTGACGTCACCGCTCCGGCGTCTGCGGGCGCGGCGTCCGGCCGGCGCCAGCGGGACCGCTCGGGCGCGTGCCGCTGAAGTTCCCCGGATCCTGCCCGACGATCTGCAGGCGGCCGCGGAGCGCGTTCCCTTCGATGGTGCCGATGAACGTCGCCTCCTCGCTCCCTTCCTTCATCGTCACGGTCGCCGTGAAGCGGAACGCGCCGTCGGTGCCGACCGAGCCGTTCTTGATCTCGCTCGTGCCGAGCTCGCCCTGGAACGAGCCGGTGAGCCGCTCGCCGTCCTGCCGCAGCGTCAGCGTCACCGCGTACTGCGAGCCGCCGAGCGCGATGTTCGTCGTCCAGGTGCCGCTCGCCATCGCCGGCGGCGTTCGCACCGGCCGCGTCGGCGGCAGGCGCGCGCGGCGTCACCGGCCGGCCGTCGATGAACAGCTGCGTCACGCGTCCGCCGCGACCCGGTAGGTCGCCGCGCTGATCGTGAGGTTCGCGATCTTGCCGACTTCGATCGACCCGACGCGGTCCGCGACGCCGAGGATCTCGGCGCTGCCCAACGTCATGGCGCGGAGCGCCTGGTCGGCGGAGAGTCCCGTCCTCGACCGCCCGCTGCGCGTTGCCGAGGAAGTCGCTCCACGTCGAGAGGCCGCCCGACTCGAACGCGAACGTGACCCCCGCCTTCGCGAGCTGCCCCGGAGTCTTCGGCGCCTGCACGCGCTCGCGCAGCAGCCGCACCGGATCCGGATCGGCGTCGGCCGACGCGGCGGCCGCGCGGCGCGGGAAGTTGAGCGACAGCAGCACCGGGACGTTCGCCGCCTTGAGCTGGTCGGCGACTTCATAGGCCTCGCTGCCGCCGGCGACGACGAGCTTGAGCCCGAACTCCTTCGCCAGCGCGAGCGCGCGCTCGATCTCGCGCTTCGTGCTCGCCTGCATGATGACCGGCTGCGTGCCGTTGACGACCGGAACGAGCGCCTCGAGCGACGCGTCGTACTCGGGGCGGCGCATGCCGCGCGGGTTCGTGCCGTAGGCGCGCTGCTCGTCGCGGTAGTGCTGCGCGTCGAGCAGCATCTGGCGCAGCGACGCGAACACGCCCATGAGCGAGTTCGGGTAGCCGCCGTTGCGCAGCGGCGTGAAGCCGACGTTCTGCGACACCGGCGCCTTCACGACGAGCGACGTCGCGTCGCCGCTGCCGAGCGTCACGAACGCGCTCTGCCCCTGGAAGATGCCGCTCGACGGCGCCGTGAGCGCGGCGGTGATCCCCGCCGACTGCGGCCCGGCGAACGTCTCCGCGTCCACCTTCAGCTCGCCGACGGCGGTGACTTCCGGCTGGAGCCCGGCCGGGTAGTTCGAGTTGCGCGCCCCGGCCGCGTTCGCCTGCGGCTGTCCGCCGCCGAGCGCGGCGAGCATCGCGGCTGGCGCCCCGCCGCCGCCGGCGGCACCGCGCGCCTGCCCGCCCGCCGCGGTCATGCCGACCGAGCTGTACGCGTCGATCAGCCCCGGGTAGACTGTGAGGCCGGTGCCGTCGATGACGCGCGCGTCGGCCGGGGGCCGCACGGTCGCGCCGACGGCGGCGATGAGGCCGTCGCGCACGACGATCGTTCCCTTCTCGATCGCCGGCCCGGCGACCGGCACGAGGCGGGCGTTCGTGATGGCGTAGGTGGACGGGATGGCGCGTTGGCTCGCGAGCTGCGCGCCGAGCGGGGCGACCAGCGGACCGGCGAGGGCGAGCGCCGAGCCGGCGACGAGCTGGCGCACGGCCAGCCGGTGGGTCAGGCGTGCCATAGAGGCGATGTCTCCTGCGGAGGGACTGGAGGGGAACGTTCCGACGTCTGTACGAGAGCGTCGGAGAAAACGTTAATCGACGCGATGGCGGGGTACGGCGACGAGAGACCGGGGATGTCTGGGCATCCCCACCCATCCGCCTACACGGCCGCCTGCTCGAGAATCGCGAGCCCCGCGAGCACGTCGTCGAGCGGCACGGGGGGCGGCGCACCGTCGCGGATCGCGGCGACGACGCCCGCGTAGAACTGCCGGTAGTCGCCGGCGAGCGTCGGCACCGAGCGAACGCCGTCGCGCGTGCCGAGCGTTCCCCACCGCTCGGGCGGCTCCCGGCCCCAGTCCGCACCGCCGAGCAGCGTGTCGACGTTCGACGCCGCGGCGGTGCCGTCGCGGCCGCCCAACGCGGCGAGCAGCGCGTGCTCCTGCGGGTCGAGCCCGTACTTGAGATACGTGCCGCCGCTGCCGTAGACACTGAAGCGCGGCCCCGACTGCGCCGCGACGCTGCTCATGACGAGCCGGCTCCGCACGCCGGTCGCGTGCGTCAGCAGCACCGTCACGTCGTCCTCGGTCACCGTTCCCGGCAGCCGACGGTCGAGCTCCGCGTAGACGTGCGTCACCGGCCCGCACAGCACGAGCGCCTGGTCGACGAGGTGCGCTCCCAGATCGAACAGCAGCCCCTCGCCGTGCGCCCGCGCGTCGGGCTCGGCCCAGCGCGGCTTCGTGGCGGCGCGCAACCGCTCGAAGCGCGACTCGAACCGGAAGAGGGTGCCTAAGCGATCCGTCGGCGACGAGCTGCCGAACGGTCTGGAAGTCTCCGTCCCACCGCCGGTTGTGAAACGGCAGCGCGAGCCGCCCCGCGCGCCGCGCGGCCTCCGCCACCTCCCGCCCCTGCGCGACGCTCGGCGCGAACGGCTTGTCGACGACGACGTGCAGCCCGGCGTGCAGCGCGGCGAGCGCGAGCGGCACGTGCGTCGCGTTCGGCGTCGAGACGACGACGAGGTCGTACGCGTCCGCGCGCGCCCACACCGCCTCCGCGCTCGCGAGCACGCGCACGCCCGGCAGCTCGCGCTCGGCGCGCGCGACGTACTCGGGGCGCGACGTGACGACCGCGTCGAGGCGCAGCCCCGGCGTGACGCGAATCCACGGCGCGTGAAAGACGCGCCCGCCGAGCCCGTAGCCGAGCAGCGCGACGCGGAGCGGGCCGGCGGGGCTCAGGGGCGCCGGCCGCCGCGGAACGCGTTCCGCGCCGCCTCGCGCTGCTCGTCGAGCAGCTTGCCCGCCTTCTCCTTCTGCTCGTCGGTCAGCAGCGCGAGCAGCACCCCCGTCGCGTGCTCGTCGGCCGCGCGCATCTGGTCCACGACGTCGGCCATCGCGACGCGCGCGCCGAGGGCGTGCTGCCGCGCCTCGTCGGACACGCCGCTGCCGTTGCCGACCTCGCGGATGACCTTCTGCAGCGAGTCGACCCGCCTGTAGACCGGCGCGTGCTGCGTCGTCAGCTCGGCCGCCGCGGCCTCGAACTTCGCGGCCTGCTCGTCGCTCAGCGCGAGCTTCTTCCGGTTGTCGAGCAGCACGCGCACGACGCTCCGCTTCTCGAAGTCGCGCCCCGACGGCGCGCGCGCGTCGTCGGCCGACGACGACAGGTCGGGCGCCTTGCCGTAGCTGCCGCGCCCGCGCTGGGCGTGGGCGAGCGCGGGGGTCAGCGCCGCGGCGAGCGCTGCGGCGAGCGCCGCCGGCGGACAGCGTGGCGAGCGTGGCGACGGTGGCGGCGAGGCCGCCGGTGCACATGGAGGGGAGCGAGTGGGTCGGAGGGGCGCGGCGGCGCCCGGCCATCATAGAGCCGGGAGCGCCCCGCGGCCAGACGGCGGCGATACGACGGCTCCGCGGCGGATCTCGCGCAATGCACGGCGGGCCGCACACCGACGTCCTGCCCGGTCGCCACCGACTCCGCCTCCGCCGTCCGCCCATGCGTCCGCCGACCCTCCTCCCGCACGCCGCCCCGCGCCGCGCCCGCGTCGTCCTCGCCGCCGTCTGCGGCGCTCTCTGCGTCGCGCTCGCGGGGTGCTCCTCGGACGGCGGGGGCGGCACGCCGGCGCCCCCCACCACCCCGACGACGCCGGCCACGCCGACGATCACGATGGCGCTCCTCCCTACCGGGATCACGCTGCAGCAGGAGGGCGCGGTGCCTCTTACGGAGCGGGGCACCGCCTCGCCGACCGCACGACGACGTTCACCGTCACCGTGCTCGCGCCGACCGGCACCGGCAACTCCGCCTCGACTTCTCGGCCGCGGCAGTGCCGCCCGGCGTGGATCGCCTACCAGGACGGCGCCGCCCCGTGGACCCGCCTCATGGGCACGAACGACGTCTACGCGTTCACGCTCGCCGCCCCGACCGGCGGCGTCGCGTGGGTCACGACGTCGGGGAGCAGCACCGCGCTGCAGGTGCGCCACCTCACGCGCGCCGAGGCGAGCGCGGCGCCGATCGTGTTCTGTCCGGCGCTCGCGGTCGGCACCAAGATCGTCACCGGCACGACGGCGGGGATCGTCGGCGGGCAGAGCGCGGCGATCACGCTCGGCGGCGCGTTCACCTCGGCGCTGTCGCTCCTGCCGACGTTCGTCCTCCCGGGGATCCCGGCCGGCCCGCACGACCTCGTGGCGTACCGGCAGGGAAGCCCGCCGTCGACCGCCGACCGCGTCATCCTGCGGCGCGATCAGGACCCGACGAACGCCACCGCGCTCGCGACGCTCGACTTCGGCGGCGCCGAGGCGTTCGCGCCGGCGACGGCGGCGGTCACGCTCGCCGGCCTCGCGGCCGGAGAGGGGATCTCGCACACGATGTCGTACCTCACCGGCTCGTCGTGCGACGCGGCGCTGCTCTACACGACGACCGCGCTCGCCGCGACGCACGCCGCGTTCGGCGTCCCCGAGGCGCGGCAGCGGCCGACCGACTACCACCTGCTCCGCCTCGACGCCGTCACGACGACGACGAGCCGCTCGGTCAGCACGTCGTTCCACACGCTCGCCCCGCGGACCGTGACGCTCGGCGCCGCGCTCGGCACGCCGACGATCACGACGCTCGCCGGCGCCTACCTGCGGCTGCAGGCGTCGCTCGCCGTCCCCGCCGAGTACGGCGCGGGCGCGTCGCTGTACTACATCAAGACGGCGCCGGGAGCGCCGCAGTCGGTGACGGTGAGCGCCACGCCGGGCTACGCCGGCGGCACGGCGGCGGCGCTCGTCACCCCGGACCTGTCGGGGGTGACCGGGTGGAGCGACTCGTGGGCGCCGCCGCCGGGGAGCGCGGTGCGGTGGACGATCACGGCGGCCGGCGGGAGCGGCGCCGCGACGGCGTGCGCCGAGGGGGCGCGGACGATCACCGCGGCGGTGCAGGGGCAGCGCTGACGGCGCGGGGCGGACCGGGCGCGCATCGCGTCGAGCGCGCCGCGCACGCTTACGGCGTCGCGGCGCGCTCGATACGCTCCATGCCATGCGCGCTTCCATCCTCCTCCTCCCGCTCGCGGCTGCCTCGCTCGCCGCGCAGCCCGTCCGCAAGGACCTCCCCGCGCCCGCCGACCCGGCGCGCGTCGCCGCCGACCCGACCGTGAAGCGCGCGCTCGACGCGATGCGCGCGACGAACGCGTGGACGCTCGAGCAGCAGGTCTCGATCTGCGAGATCCCGGCGCCGCCGTTCAAGGAGGCGGCGCGCGCCGCGGAGCTGAAGCGGCGCTTCGAATCGTTAGGCCTCGTGAACGTGCGCGTCGACCGCGAGGGGAACGTGTGGGGGGAGCGTCCGGGCAGCGGCGCCGGCCCGACGGTGCATCCTCACGGCGCACCTCGACACGGTGTTCCCCGAGGGCACCGACGTCCGCGTGAAGCGCGACTCGACCGCGGCGCGCGGCGCTTCGCCTCACCGCGCCCGGCATCGGCGACGACTGTCGCGGGCTCGCCGTGATCCTCGCCGACGGCCCGCGCGCTGCGCGACGCGAACGTGCGCACCGCGGGGCGCATCCTGTTCGTCGGCACGGTCGGCGAGGAAGGGCCGGGCAACCTGCGCGGCGTGCGCGCGATCTTCGCCTCGCCGATGAAGGACTCGGTCGACTACTTCGTCTCCGTCGACGGCACCGGCCTCGGCGCTGACGAGCCGCGCGGTCGGCAGCACGCGCTACCGCGTCGCGTTCAAGGGCCCCGGCGGGCACAGCTACGGCGCGTTCGGCATGCCGAACCCGGCGCACGCGATGGGGCGCGCGATGGCGCGCATCGGCGACTTCCCGGTGCCGGCCAGCCCGAAGACCACGTTCAACGTCGGCATCGTGAGCGGCGGCCAGACGGTGAACTCGATCCCGGCCGAGGTGACGATGGAGGTCGACCTCCGGAGCGAGTCGCCGCAGGAGCTCGCGCGGCTCGACCGGATGCTGCACGCCGCCGTCGACAGCGCCGTCGCCGCGGAGAAGGCGCGCTATCCGCGCTCCACGGTCCCGCTCGCCGCCACCTTCACGGACCTCGGCGTGCGCCCGGCGGCGGCGCAGCGCGACGACGCGCCGATCGTGGCCGCGGCCTTCGCGGCGGGCAAAGTCATCGGCTTCACGGCGGAGATGGCCGCGTCGAGCACGGACTCGAACATCCCGATGTCGTTAGGCATCCCCGCCATCACGCTCGACGGCGGCGGCGACGGCGGCGGCGCGCATTCGATGGCCGAGTACTACACGGACGGCGCGCGCGGGTGGCTCGGGCCGCAGTGGGCCGCGCTCGTCGCGTTGTCGCTGGTCGGCGTGCGCTGACACCGAGCACGGGGTCTCATCGCGCGGATGATCACCCCTTCTCGTGAATAGCTCGTCATGCTAGACCTGCTGCGCCAGAACGCGTTCGAGATCGTCGCCGCGCTGTTCGGCGTCGTCAGCGTGTATCTGAGCACGCGCCAGAACGTCTGGAGCTGGCCGACGGCGATCGTGAACGTGCTGCTCTACGTCGATCGTGTTCTGGCGGGCCAAGCTCTACGCCGACATGGGACTGCAGTTCGTCTACGCGGCGCTGTCGGTCTACGGCTGGTACGAGTGGCTGCTACGGCGGCGCGAACCGCAGCGAGCTGCGCGTGTCGCGCACCGGGCGCCGCCTCGGACTGACACTCGCCGCCCTCGCCGCCGTCGCCGCGCTGTCCCTCGGCACCGCTCTTCGCCCGGCTGACGGACGCCTCGCTGCCGTTCGTCGATTCGGCCACGACGGCGACGAGCCTCGCGGCGCAGTGGATGATGACGCGCAAGCTGCTCGAGAACTGGCTCGTCTGGATCGCCGTCGACGTGGTCTACGTCGCGATGTTCGTGTACAAGGAGCTGTTCGTCACGGCCGCGCTCTACACCGTGTTTCTCGCGCTCGCCGTGGCCGGCTACCGCGAGTGGCGCGCCTCGCTCGCTCGTTCCCGCTCTGCACCGTCGGACTCATGACGTCGATCCGCTCGCTCTCGTTCGCGCTCGTCGCGGCCTCCGCCTCGCTCGCCGCCCCCGCGTTCGCGCAGGGCAGGACGCGCCGAGGACGCCCGCTCGCCGCCCGGCTGCCCGCCCCGCCCCCGCGGCTCCCCGGGCCGGCCCGGCCGTCACCGCGGCGCAGGTGAATGTCGTGACCGACCTCGACGTCGCGTTCGCGAAGCAGGCGGCCGACGCGTCGTTCCGCGAGGCGCTGCTCGCCACCCTCGCCGACGACGCCGTGCTCTTCCAGCCGCGGGCGATGTCGGGGCGCGTGTGGGCGTCGTCGGCGGCGGTCCCGGCCGGCCGCTTCACCTGGTCCCCGGCCTGGGCCGCGGTCGCCGCCGACGGCTCGATCGGCGTCACGTCGGGTCCGATCGCGTTCAGCCGCACTGGCCCCGACTCGTCGTCGACCGGGCAGTACGTGACGATCTGGACGCGGTTCGTGGCGCAGAGCCCACTCAAGGCGTTCCTGCACCTCATGCTTCCCGGCCCGCAGGCGTCGACGGTCGCCTACACGCCACACCTCCCCGCCGGCGACGGTCGCCCGCGCGGCGGCCCCGGCGCGATCGAGGCGAGCAAGGCGACGCTGTTCATCGCCGACCGCGGGCTCGCCGCCGCGATGAAGACCGACGATCCCTCGGTGGCGCTGCCGCGCGTCGCGCTCCCCGACAGCCGCCTGCTCCGCGCCGGCGCGTTCCCGGTCGTCGGCCCCGACTCGATCCGCGCCGCGCTCGCCGCGACCGACGCCGGCCTCCGCATGGTCTGGCAGACGGCCGACGTCCGCATGGCCCGCTCCGGCGACCTCGGCTTCGCCTACGGCGTCTACGAGAAGCGCAACGCGGCGGAGGTCCCGGTCGAGGCGGGAAACTTCGTGCGCGTGTGGGAGCGGCAGCCCGACGGCGGGTGGCGCATCCTGCTCGACGCGGCGGCGCCGTTCGGGCGGCGGTAAGCGCTGCGCCGACGCGGCGCGTGTACTCAGGCAGACGCGAACGGAGCAACGCCCCGCCTCAGCGACGTGTCGAACGCACATGGCGCGTCTACCCGCCCCTTCGGGCACGCTGTACTATCGTCCTCATGATCCCTCGCGCCGGCTCGCCGCCGTGACCACGCCAGCCGGCGCCGACCCACACGATCCGTTCCGCGACACGCTCGCCGACGCGCTCGCCCCGAGCTACGTGCTCGGCCGCGAGCTGATGGGGGGGATGTCGCGCGTGTTCGTGGCGGACGAGCCGGCGCTGGGGCGCACGGTCGTCGTGAAGGTGCTGCCGACCGACTGGGCGCCGGGGATGAACCGCGACCGCTTTCTGCGCGAGATCCAGGTCGCGGCGCGGTTGCAGCACCCGCACATCGTGCCCCTGCTCGCGGCCGGCGAGGTCGCAGGGTCGCTGTACTACACGATGCCGTTCATCGAGGGGGAGTCGCTGCGCGACGCGCTCGCCCGCGAACGGCGCTTCACCGTGCGCGAGGTCGTGCGCCTGCTGCACGACGTCGTCGACGCGCTCGCTCACGCGCACGCCCGGGGCGTCATTCATCGCGACGTGAAGCCGGCGAACGTGCTGCTCCTCGGCAGCCACGCGCTCGTGACCGACTTCGGCGTGGCGAAGGCGCTCAGCGAGGCGCGGCAGGCACCGGGCGGTGGCTTCACGCCCGGCACGACGTCGACCGGCCTCGCGATCGGGACGCCGGCGTACATGGCCCCGGAGCAGCTCGCCGCCGACCCGGCCGCCGACCACCGCATCGATCTCTACGCCGCCGGACTGCTCGGCTACGAGCTGCTGGCGGGGGTCTCGCCGTTCACGGCCGACTCGCCGCAGGGGATGCTCGCCGCGCAGCTCACCCGCGTGCCGCCGTCGCTGCACACGATCCGTCCGGACGTCCCCGAGCCGCTCTCGGCGCTCATCGACCGCGCGCTCGCGAAGGACCCGGCTGGGCGCCCGCCGACCGCCGCCGCCATGCTGGCCGAGCTCGATGCGGCCGTCGTCTCGCTGCTGTCGACCGCGACGCCGCCAGAGACGCCCGGGGTCACGCTCGGCGCGTCGGGCCTCGGTGGACGCACGTCGGGAGCACACGCGGGCGCGACGGTCGGGATGGTCGCCGGTGCGGCGGCCGGGATCGGCGGCGCGAACGCCGTCACCGCGCCGTTCGCCGCCCCGATCGACCGCGCGGCGCACGCGACGACGACGGCGGCGATCGCGTCGGCGGCGGGTCCCCCGCGTCGTCATCTGTCCGGCCTCCTCGGCGGCGCGCTGCTCGGGATGGGGATCGTGCTCGTCGGCGGGTGGGCGGTCGTGCGTGGGTTCGGCCCGCGCGCCGGCGCCGACTCGACGGCCGGCGCGGCGTCGGCGGCCACGGCCGGGGCGGCCACCGCGGCCACGGCGGCCGTCGGCACGCCGCTCGCTCCCGTCGCACCGACGCTGGCCGCGCGCGCCCTGCCGACCATGCTCACCCGCGACGACTCGCTCGCCATCGCCGCGGCGGTCGAGCGGCGCCTCGCGAACGAGGAGCTCGCCCGCCGCTCCGCCGCCACGCGCCCGCTCGCGCCCATGGAAGCCGAGTCGCTGCGGGCGCGGACGTGGGTGGCGTACACGGATTCGCTTCGCGACGTCGTGAGCGAGGTGACGCGCGGCATCAGCGGCATGCACATGCCCGAGCTGCGCGGCGTGCGTGGCGCGCCGGACTCCGCGACGATCGCGACCCTGGCGGCGTCGGCGGCGCGCGCGGCGGGCTGGCGCGTGCGGGGTGATCGCGGCCCGGGTGGCGGGGCTCGCGGCGACGTTCGCGCGGACGCGACGAGCGACGGACCGATCGCTCCGGGCGGTGCCACCGGTCTTCCGGGCGCGAGCGGTGCTGGAAGCCCGACCCGCCTGGACGGCATGATCGGACAGCGCGGCGCCACGAGCGACGGCCGCCCGGGGATGCCGCCGCCGCCGCGCTTCGACTTCCGCACCGATCGGGCGATCGCCAAGCTCGGCCAGATGTTGCCCGTGCCGAAGCCGGGGGTACGCCGCGTGCTCGTGCTCGACCTGAGCGACGCCACCGGGAGCGCCGAGCTCCGCACCACTGCCCCGACAGTGTCCGCCGAGTTGCGGAAGCGGCTCGCGGCGCAGGGAAGCTACGAGATCGTCGACGCGTCGGCGGTACAGGACGCGATGCGGCTCAACCTTCCGCCGGCGGCGCTCGCCGCGATCACGCACAGCGGCGCCGTCGTCACGGGGACCGTCGTCGTCGACCGCCGCGACTCGACGGTCGGCGCCGTGCTGCTCGTGCACGACACCGAGCGCGGCTACCCGTCGCGTGTCCGCACGCCGACCGTGGCGCACGGCGATGCGACGCGCGTCCTCGGCGACACGCTCGAGACGCCGTTGCTGCAGGCGCTCGACCGCGTGCGCTGGACGCCGAGCCAGGCGCCTGCCGCGCCGGCGACGACCGGGCGCCCGTAGCGCGCGACGCATTTCTTCGCATCCCCGATCCGCCGGCGGCACTGTCGGTGCGGTCAGCGGCCCGGAATACTTCGCGGGTCACTGACTTCTGAGGAACGCATGCAGATCGG
Source organism: uncultured Gemmatimonadaceae bacterium (assembly GCA_963843845.1). GTDB lineage: Bacteria > Gemmatimonadota > Gemmatimonadetes > Gemmatimonadales > Gemmatimonadaceae > Gemmatirosa. Next base: position 149,779 of record CAWJMB010000005.1, read on the forward strand.
CATGATTGGGTTGGGCCGCATGGGCGCGAACATGGCGACGCGCCTCGCCCGCGGCGGACATCAGGTCGTCGCGTGGGACCGCTCGCCCGAGGCCGTCGCGAAGACGGCCGTCGAGCCGGGGATCACCGGCGCCGACACCCTCGAGGCGCTCGTGCGGCAGCTCGCGGCGCCGCGCGCCGTGTGGATCATGATCCCGGCCGGCGACCCGACCGAGCAGATGGTCGAGACGCTGCTCGGATCGTTCGGCAGCGGCGACGCGATCATCGACGGCGGCAACAGCAACTACAAGGACAGCATGCGCCGCGGCGCGCGGTGCGCCGAGCGCGGCGTCGCCTTTCTCGACAGCGGCACGAGCGGCGGCGTGTGGGGGCTCGCGAACGGCTACAGCCTCATGATCGGCGGCGACGCCGCGCAGGCCGAGCGGCTGCGCCCGATCTTCGAGACGCTCGCGCCGTCGCCGACGAGCGGCTGGGGGCGTGTCGGGCCGACCGGGGCCGGGCACTTCACGAAGATGGTGCACAACGGCATCGAGTACGGCATGATGCAGGCGTTCGCCGAAGGGTTCTCGATCATGCAGCACAAGACCGAGTTCGCGCTCGACCTCGCGCAGGTCGCCGAGATCTGGCGCGAGGGGAGCGTGGTGCGCTCGTGGCTGCTGGACCTCACGGCGCGCGCGTTGAGCGAGAACCCGACGCTCGACGGGATCGCGCCGTACGTCAGCGACTCGGGCGAAGGGCGCTGGACCGTCGCCGAGGCGATCGACCTCGACGTGCCGGCGCCGGTCATCACGCACGCGCTCATCGCGCGGCTCCGGTCGCGCGACGCCGAGTCGTTCACGGACAAGCTGCTCGCCGCGATGCGCAACCAGTTCGGCGGCCACGCGATCAAGACAGAGGGTCGATGACGGCGCCCGGCGTACAGCGCGACCCGCTCGACACGAGCCGGCAGCCGCGCGAGCCCGAGCCGAGCATCGTGATCGTGTTCGGCGCGACCGGCGACCTGTCGCGCCGCAAGATCCTGCCGGCGCTCTACCAGCTCCACGCGCAGGGCTTCACGGCGAACGGCTGCATCGTGCTGGGCGTCACGCGCGACGACAACATCGACGACGCCACGTTCCGCGCGATGGCCGTCGACTCGGTGATGGCCGCCGCGCCGACGAGCGACGCGGCGGTCGTCCGCGCGTGGGCCGAGGAGAGCGTGTTCTTCCAGGACACCGACGACGACTACGCACCGCTCGTCGCGCGCATCGAGGCGCTCGAAGCGGAGCACCTCATTCCGCAGAACCGCAGCTTCTACCTGTCGCTCCCGCCCGCCGTCTTCCCGACGATCGTCACGCGGCTCGGCGAGGCGGGGCTCAACCGGAGCAAGGGGTGGACGCGCATCGTCATCGAGAAGCCGTTCGGGCGCGACCTCGCGTCGGCGCGCGCGCTGAACGACCTCGTGCACCGCTGGTTCGACGAGTCGCAGGTCTACCGCATCGATCACTACCTCGGCAAGGAGACCGTTCAGAACCTCATCGTCTTCCGCTTCGCGAACGCGATGTTCGAGTCGCTGTGGAACCGCGACCGCATCGAGAGCGTGACGATCACAGTGGCCGAGGAGCTCGGCGTCGAGCGGCGCGCCGGGTACTACGAGACGGCGGGGGCGCTGCGCGACATGGTGCAGAGCCACCTCACGCAGCTGCTCGCGCTCGTCGCGATGGACGTGCCGTCCGGTCTCGACGCCGCGTCGATCCGCGCCGAGAAGATCAAGGTCCTTCGCTCGATCCGGCCGATCGCCGTCGACGACGCGGTGCTGGGCCAGTACGAGGCCGGCGTCATCGACGGCGCCGACGCACCGGGCTACCGCGAGGAGCCGGGCGTCGACCCCAACTCGCGGACCGAGACGTTCGTCGCGCTCACGCTCCACGTGGAGAGCTGGCGGTGGCAGGGCGTGCCGTTCTATCTCCGCACCGGCAAGCGGATGCCGAAGCGTCTCACGGAGATCGAGATCAAGTTCCGCCGCGCCCCGGTGTGGATGTTCCGCTCGGTGCGTTCCGACGAGCTGCACCGCAACACACTGCTCGTCACGTTGCAGCCGAACGAAGGCTTCTCGCTGTTCTTCGACGTGAAGGCGCCGGGCGAGCCGTTCCGCCTGCGCCGTCTGCCGCTGCACTTCAGCTACGACGAGGAGTTCGCCGCGCTCCCCGAGGCGTACCAGACGCTGATCCTCGACCTGCTGGTCGGCGACCAGACGCTGTTCGTGCACGCAGCGGAGGTCGAGACGAGCTGGGCGCTCTACGCGCCGCTGCTCGACGGGCGGCGCGCCGTGTATCCGTACCCCGCCGGCTCGTGGGGCCCGCGCGAAGCCGACCGCATGTCGTCGCGCGCGCCGTCACAGACGGAAGTCGCCGCCGACATCATCCAGGGAGCGCTACATGCCGCGCACTGAGACGCCGCTCGCCGGGGGAACACGATAATGCCGCGCGACAACATGCCGACGATCCGCGTCGTCCCCGACGCCGACGCGCTGACCGCGGCCGCCGAGGCGTTCGTCACCGACGCGGTGTTAGGCGCCATCGAGCGGCACGGGCGCTGCTCGATCGCGCTCGCCGGCGGGAGCACGCCGCGCGCGCTGTACGCGCGGCTGCAGGCGAACGACGCGGACCGTCTGCCCTGGCAGCTCATCGACATCTGGTTCGGCGACGAGCGGTGCGTGCCGCCGGACGACGAGGCGAGCAACTACGGCATGGCGATGAAGGCGCTGCTGCGTCACGTCCCACTGCCGGCGGCGAACGTGCGGCGCATCGAGGGCGAGCTCGGGGCCGCGCGCGCGGCCGACGAGTACGACACGCTGCTGCGCGAGGCGTTCGGGGCGACCGCGCCGCCCACGTCGCCGGCCTCCGACGATCCAGTCGTGCCGACGGACTCGGCGGTGCCGAACGGCTCGCCGGTCCCGACGTTCGATCTCGTGCTGTTGGGCATCGGCGCCGAGGGGCACACGGCGTCGCTCTTTCCCGGCCACTCGGCGCTCGGCGTGACCGACCGCTGGGCGGTCGCGGTCGACCCGGCGCCGGAGACCGCGGTGCCGCCGGTGCCGCGCGTGACGCTGACGCTGCCGGCGCTGCACGGCGCCGAGCAGATCCTCGTGCTCGCGTTAGGCGCGGAGAAGCGGCCGATCGTGGAGCAGGTCCGCGCGGGGGACGAGACGCTGCCGGCGGCGCAGGTGCGCGGGCGCGAGCGCACCATGTGGATCGTCGACGCGGCGGCGGGGTGATCGGCGCGTCGGCCGGCGCGCGTCCGGCAGTGGCGCGGAGGGTGGGATCGTACAGGCTCGAGGTCGTGCGTGCGCGGAGTCACCGTGTCACGCGCCCGTCCAGTCGTCAGGAAGGCGCCCGACCGTGCGATCGACCTGACGCTGTCGAGTCAGGGTGACGCGCGAGGCGGCGCGGGGCGGCGACTACACCGCCTGGTCCGGGCGCGGGTTAATCGCGGAGCAGTGTAACGCGCGCTCCGAGGGGGACTTCCGTGCGTGCACGCATCGGTACGAGCGGCGTTACACTGCGACCGGGGGTCGTGAACGTCGGGTTATACTGCGCTGGGCGCTGTACAATAGGCGTTAGGCATCAAACGAGCATTCATGCCGAGACAGCTCGCGACGACGGATGACTATGTGACCGCCCTCGAGGCGGTCGCCGCACGCGGGATCGCGCCGAGCGTGTGCTCGATGCTCAACGCCCACTTCGTGATGCCCCGCCGGATCGCGACGATGCGGCACCTGTGCGCGGCCGCAGGGTTCGCCGGCCACTCGGCTGGGAATCGGTTGTACGGCGGGCTCGCGCGGCGCATACGTGACGAGCTTGAACTACGGTATTCGGGGCTCTCGCTCTGGACCATCGCCACATGGCCGGCGCCGCCCATCGACGAGGCCGGCGAGTTCGCGTTCCGCATGCGGCCGGAGTTCGCCGAGGCGTTGGAACGCCTCGCGCTCGTCGACGCGTCGTACGTGCCCCCGCTCCCGCGGCCGCACGGGCGGCGGGCGATCGAGGGCGAGGTCCGGACACAGCTCCGCGCGCGCCGGAAGCGCGAGCGGTGGCTGCGGGAGGCGAAGATCGCGGAGGCGTCTTCGGCGTCGCCGGACGGGCGCCTCCGCTGTGAAGTCCCGGGGTGCGGATTCGACTTCGAGGCCGCCTACGGAGCGGTCGGCCGCGGCTACATGCAGGTTCACCATGTGCAGCCGCTCGCCTCGCGGGCGCGGGCGTCGGAGACGGACCCGGATGACTTGCGGCTCGTCTGCGCGAACTGCCATGTCATGATCCACCGCGACGGCGAGAGTCGCGAAGTCGGGGGCCTCCTTTGAGCCGATGCCTAACGAGTGCTTGAAGCTGACGGAGGCGCGCACCGCTCCCCAGAATTCACAGCTCCAGCCCTGCGCCTCCGCAGCTTAAGCTGGGCGTTAGACAACAAATTGGTGAGTAACCGCCTGTGATAGGCCTCCTGGAGCTGCTGTCGTCGCGCGGCCTCGACCCCGCCGCGCCGACGAAAATGGTCCGGCACGAGAGCGCGTCGCACCCCATCGACGACCTGCGCCGTGACGGCCAACTCGATCTCTACCAAGGCCACCAGTCGCGGCCTGTCTTCGAGTGCAATTACGTCGTCTCGTTCCTCGGCCAGCCACACCGGCGGGCGCTCCTGTACGGCGTGTTTCGCGTCGCGGGGCGGACGACGTGCGACGGCACCGCCACGCCGGGCCTCATGTATCCCGAGTGGGCGCAGGCAGGCCACTACTGGTACGACCTTCAGCGGATGGGTGGGTTCGACGACCTCGCGGACCGCGTGGTGATCGACTGGGGCCCGTCGACGCGATCGTGGCACCAGTGGCTGGTCAACCGCGAAGTCGTCGAGGTGCTGCCGGCCGGCTACGTCAAGGAGTTTCCGGGCTACCTCGACTTCGTCCTCTCGTACGATGAACTCCGCCGCATCGTCCGGGACGCCGTCGCGAACCGTGAGTGGCACCGGATGCTGCGCGCGGTCGCCGGCGTTTACCTGATCGTCGACCGGACGACGGGGAAGCAGTACGTGGGGTCGGCCTGCGGCGAAGGGGGCATCTTGCAGCGCTGGGCCGCGTACGTTCAGAGTGGCGGTCACGGCGGCAACGCGCGGCTCCAAGAACTACTGGCGCCGGACGGTGCCTACGCTGAGCGGTTCGACTTCACGATTCTCCAGACACTGCCGCGGACAGCGACCCCGGCGGAGGTGGTGGCAGTCGAGACACTCCACAAGCGTAAGCTCGGGAGTCGCGCGCACGGGCTCAACGCGAACTGAATCGCGTGTTGTCTAACGTGTCGCTGAAGCTGACGAAGGCGCGCAGCGTCCCTCGCGGCGGCCGAGATCACGTATGCGCCTTCGCAGGTGAACTCTGGCGTTAGACGTCGACACGCTCTCGTGTATTCCTATGCCTGACCTGATTCCATCGGCGCCGCCGGTGACACTAGACCTCGAGTTCCGGGGCCCGTTCACGTTCGGTGCGGGTCCACGGTCGCTGTTCGACTCCGCCGACCGTGGCGCATCCTGCGTTTACGTCTGGACGATCCGATCAGAGCGTGACGGACGGTGCTATGCCCACTACGTCGGGGAGGCAGAGAACTTCGCCCGCCGCCAGCGGGAGCACCTCACCCAGGTGCTCGGGCTCAACTACGGGATTCTTGATCCGACCGCCGCGCGTCAGGGTGAGGTTCGCTGGGTTTGGCGTGGGATGTGGCGCGACCGGACACCAGCCGGTCCCGCGGAAGCGCTGGCCCGGTACTCGTCGCTCACAGCTGCGGTAAGCGAGTATCTGGAAGCACTGGACGTCTTCGTGGCGCCCGTCGCGGGCGACCGGGTTCTGCGACGGCGCGTCGAGCGAGCTCTGGCCGACCAGTTCCGGGTTGGGCGCCCTGAGACGGGTGTGCTCTACCCGGCCGACAACAGAGTGAGCGGCGCCCCCGGGGGCGAGGCGATGCACCTTCGCCTCTCAGCATTGGAGCCGATCGCCGGGATCGAAGGGGTGCTCGTCGTGCCTCCGACGTCTGTTCGACGTGCTGCCCGATGAGCGCTCTCCGAAGAGCCGACGTCTAACGAATCGTTGAAGCTGACAAAGCCGCGCATCGCTCCGGCCCGGCGGCATGGATCACGTGTGCGGCTTTGCAGCTTAACTCGGGCGTTAGGCCGCTCGCAGAGTCCGTCGCGGCGCGAAGTCCTGCCGCAACGTATCTTCCGGCATCCCACGCCGCCCGAGGTGATTCCCATGAGTGAGGCCACCGCCAAACAGCTCGCCCTCCGCGCGCTCGAAGACCTGCCCGAGGACGCGACGTTCGAGGACGCGATGGAGCGGCTCTACTTCCTGGAGAAGATCGAGCGCGGC
>CAWJMB010000006.1:0-69324 GCA_963843845.1 uncultured Gemmatimonadaceae bacterium
TCACGAAAGCCGGCGCGTCGACTAGGCTACAGGAGTGCCGCGACGCACTTTCGAGAGCACGACCTCTACGACCTACCTGGACCGCGCATGTCCCGTACGCTGCCGCTCGCCCGTACCGCCCTCGTCACCGCGATCGGGCGGGACACACCGGGCACCGATCTTCCCCGTCTCGTGAAGGTGCTCGACGCCCTGATCGCCTGGAGCGTCGCCCGTCCCGCCCTGCTCACGTTCCACGAGGACGAGACGCACGCCGACGTCGTCAGCTTTCGCCGTACCGGCACGAAGGCCGTCGTCTGGTCGGCGCAGGTGGTACGCGGGGCGGGACCGAAGCTGGAGATCTACCCGCCCGCCGGCCGGCCGTTGAGCGCCGAGGACCGGGCGGAGGTGATCCAGACGCTGAACGCACACGCGCGCCCCGAGCTGCACGACGGCGACCGGTTGCGCATCGGGTTCGGCGCCCTGAAGAACGAGGCCGCTCGCGCGGCGGTGCTCGCGCTGCTGAAGCGGCTCCTCGCTTCCGACGACTCGGCGGCCGCGACGACGTCGGCGACGACGACGTCGGCCACGGCGTCGGCCACGGCGTCGGCCACGGCGTCGGCGCCGCCGCCGGCATAGTCCGATCGCGCCCCCGACGCGGATCGCCGGCGCCACGGTGCACGCGCCGCCCGTTGCACGCGCGGCTCGACGCCGTGTGCGCCGACGGCTGGTCGGTCTGGGAGCGTTCGACCGAACCGTGCGGGCGACGCGCTTCCACCCGTTCGTCGCCGCCGACTACGAGGCGGTGCGCGCCGCCCTGCTGGCGCTGCACACGCCCGGACGCCGCTTCCTCGAGTGGGGGTCGGCCTCCGGCGTCATCACCGTCATGGCCGACCTCGTGGGCTTCGACGCCTGCGGGATCGAGCTCGACCCGTCGCTCGTGGCGACCGCGCGCGCGCTCGCGGCGCGCCACGACTCGCGCGCCCGGTTCGTCGCCGGGAGCTTCCTCCCCGCCGGCTACCGCTGGCGATCGCCCGACGGCGACACGCGCACCGGGCACCATCGGCGCGGGGCCCTCCGGCTACCTGCGCTCGGGCGCCCGCTCGACGAGTTCGACGTCGTCTTCGGCTATCCGTGGGGGGGCGAGGCGCCGCTCATGCGCGACGTGATCCGGCGCTACGGCCGGCCCGACGCGCTGCTGCTCCTGCTACGACACGATCGAGGGCGTGCGCCTGTACCGCGACGGGCGCGAGGTGACGCCGCCCCGCTGACCGGCGGGCGCCGCGTCCCCTTGCGTTTTTATGGGAAGCGCGCATCTTCCCATCGAAACGTTATGGAGGCGGCGATGGGACGGGTGGAGCTCGTGCGCGGGACGCTCGACGTCATGATCCTCAAGGCGCTCGCCTGGGGCCCCAAGCACGGCTACGCCGTCACGCGCTGGGTCGCCGATGCGTCGGGCGGCAAGCTCGATGTCGTCGAAGGGGCGCTCTACCCGGCGCTGCACCGCCTCGAGCGGCGCGACTTCGTGACGAGCGACTGGGGGCTCTCGGAGAACAACCGCCAGGCCCGCTTCTATCGCATCACCGCCGTCGGCCGGCGCGCGCTGACGAGCGAGGTCAGCGCGTGGGAAGAGTACGTCGCGCTCGTCGGGCGCGTGCTCGCGGCGCCGGCGTCGCCCGCGACGGCCGAACGGGCGTGATGCCGAACGACGCACCGCGCCGCGTGTTCCGCCTCCCGGCGAGCGCTCGCCGCGCCGCCGCCGACGTCGAGCGCGAGATCGCCTTTCATCTCGCGATGCGCGAGGCCGATCTCGTCGCCGCCGGCGTTCCCGCCGACGCCGCGCGCGACGAGGCGCGGCGCCAGTTCGGCGACCCCGACGAGATCGGGGCCGAGTGCCTGGCCGTGGAAGGCGAGCGACAGACCCGTCTGCGATGGCGCGATCGCGCCGAGGGCGTCATGCAGGATCTCGTGCACGCGGTGCGCGCGCTTCGCCGCGCGCCCGGCTTCGCCCTCACCGTGGCGCTCACGTTGGGCGTCGGCGTCGGCGCGACGACCGCGGTCGCGACCGTCGCCGACGCGGTGCTCGTGCGCGCGCTCCCGCTCCGCGAGCCCGAGCGGGCCGTGGCGCTCGTGCCGCGCGTCGGCGCGGAGACGCGCAACGGGTCGCCGGCGTTCTACTTCGCGTGGCGCGAGACGAGCCGCACGCTCGCCGCCGTCGCCGCGACGACGACGCGCCGGGCGACGCTGCTCGGACGCGGCGACGCGACGCGGCTCGTCGGCGCGGCGGTCACGGCCGACTTCTTCACGACGGTCGGCGCCTCGCCCGCGCTCGGCCGCGCGCTCGGGCGCGACGACGACCGGCCGGGAGCGCCGGCGGTCGTCGTGCTCGCGTCGCGTACGTGGGCCACGGCGTTCGGCGGCGACCCGCGCGTCCTGGGCCACACGGTCCAACTCGACGGCCAGCCGCGCACGATCGTCGGCGTCATGCCCGCTTCGTTCTCGATCGCCGACGGCGACGCGGCGTTCTGGGTGCCGTTGGGCCTCCCCGCGTCGCAGCGCGAGAACTACACGCCGTACCTCACGCTGATCGGCCGGCTCGCACCCGGGGCGACCGCGGCCGCCGCGTCGCAGGAGCTGACCGCGATCGTGCGGCGGCTCGGCCCCGGCGCGGCGGACGACGGCGTGGTGCCGACGATCGCGGCGCGCCCGTTGGGCGCGTATCTCGTCGAGGCATACCGCACGCCGATCCTGCTGATGGTCGGCGCCGTCGCCGCCGTGCTGCTCATCGGCTGCGCGAACGTGTCGACGCTCGTCCTCGCCCGCAGCGTCACACGCAGCCGGGAGCTGGCGGTGCGCGCGTCGTTAGGCGCCGGGCGGGGGCGCCTCGTGCGGCAGCTCGCCGCCGAGCACCTCGTGCTCGCCGCGCTCGCGGTGGTCGTCGCGCTTCCCGTCGCCGCGGCATGTCTGCGACTGCTGACGACGACCGTGCCGGCCGACGTGCCGCGCCTCGCCGGCGTGACGCTCGACGCGCGCACGTTCGGCGTCGCCGTGCTGTTCGGCACGCTGGCAAGCCTGCTCTGCGGCCTCACGCCGGCGCTGCACCAGCGGCGGCTCGACGTGGGCGCGATCATGCAGGGCGGGACACGCACGGCGGGCGACCGGCGCGGCGAGCGGTGGCGCCGGCTGTTCGTCGGCCTCGAAGTGGCCGTCGCGTTCACCCTCGTCGTCGGCGCCGGGCTGCTGCTGCGCAGCGCGGCGTCGCTCGCTCGCGTGCGGACGGGCTTCGACGTCGCGCGCGTGCTGACGGCGCGCGTCGCGCTGCCCGAGCGTGACTATCCGTCGCTCCCCGCCGCGATCCGCCTGCTCGACGCGATCGTCGACGAGGCGCGCGCGCGGCCGGGGGTGGCGGGCGCGGCGCTCGTCTCGCGCGTACCGTTAGGCGGCAGCGCGACCGGCGTCGACGTCGCGCTCGATGGGCAGCCGCTGAGCGGCGCCTCGCGCGTCGGGGTCGCCTTCCGCATCGCGAGCGGCGGCTACTTCCGCACGATGGGAATCCCGCTCGTCGCGGGGCGCGATCTCGCGGCGACCGACGGCGCGAACACGCCGGGCGTCGTCGTCGTGAACGCGGCGTTCGCGCGGCGCCTCGGCCTCACCGCGACGTCGATCGTGGGGCGCCGCATCCGCAGCGACAACGGCGCGTTCACGGATGCCGCGGGCGCGCCGCGCCCGCTCGAGGTCGTCGGCGTCGTCGGCGACGTGCGCGAGGACGGGCCGCGCGCCGACGCGGAGCCGGCGTTCTACGCGCCGATGGCGCAGGTGTCTGAGGAGCCGTGGAACGACTGGATCGGGCGCGAGATGCTGCTCGTCGCGCGCGCCGACGTCGCGAACGGCGACGCAGGAGAGCGTCGCGCGCTCGCCGCGCTCGCCACGCAGCTGCGCGCCGCCGTCGCCAGCGTCGACCCGCGCCTCCCCCTCTACGACGTGCGGTCGACCGGCGAGCGGCTCCGACAGTCGCTCGCGATCGAGCGGTTCGAGACCGCACTCCTCACGCTGCTCGGCGCGCTCGGCCTCGCGCTCGCGGCGTTAGGCATCCACGGAGTCGTCGCCTACTCGGCGCAGCGGCGGGCGCGCGAGGTCGGCGTGCGGCTCGCGTTAGGCGCGACGGCGAGCGAGGCGGTCGCTCTCGTCGTCCGGCAGTCGATGCGGCCCGTCGTCGTCGGGCTCGTGCTCGGCGCGGTCGGGGCGGTGGTCGCGGGGCGGGCGGCGCGCGGGCTGCTGTTCGGCGTGGCGCCGTACGATCCGGTGACGCTGATCGGGGCGGCGATCGTGCTCGGGGGGGCAGGGCTCATCGCGGCGGTGGGGCCGGCGCGGCGGGTGGCGCGGGTCGATCCGGTGATGGCGCTGCGGAACGAATGACGCTCGACGTGCTGGTGACGGCGGGACGAACTGCTGAACTGATGGCCGAACGGCGGGACTAACGACCGAACGGCGGGACTCACGGCGGGTGCGGCGGGGCTGGACGGGCGGAACGCCGCTGAAGACGCGGAACGCAACCGCACCGGCGGCACGAAAGGGCGACTGCGGAACGCGACTGCAGACGCGGGACGCGTACCGCGTCTATCAGCCATCCAGCGAAGAGCTCGCAGTACGCATCCCGCCCGTGCAGTCCCATCCCGCCGTTGCCGTTGCGTTCCGCGTGTTCAGTCGCGTTCCGCGTCTTCAGTGGCGTGCCGCGGCTTCAGCCCCGCCGTATGGCGGTGAGTCCCGCCGTTCCCGCAGTCAGTCCCGCGTTAGGCAGTCAGTCCCGCCGTTCGACGGTCAGTCCCGCCGTCGAGCAGTCAATAACTCCGCCGATAGAGCGCCGCTCTGCCTGGCCCGTTCCGCCGGTTCCGCTGTCGCCCCCACAGCCGCTCGCAGGAGACGCGACCGATGAACCGGATCGTGTCCGGCTCGGTCGGGTGCAGCATGTCGAACGCGATCGAGTCGCTCGCGCCGAGCTGAATCCGCAGAAACGGCGCCGGTGTGCCGCTCGGATCCGACGACTGCACGACCGCCCCGTCGACGCCGTCGCCCGCGCGCCAGAACGTGAACGCGATCCCCGTCGTGTCGCCGCTGATCGTGTCGATGCGCACGTCGCTGTAGGTCGCGCTGTCCGCCGTGAGGCACCCGAAGAACGGCGGCGGCGGTTCGTCGTCGACCGACGCGTTCGCGGCGACGACGGCCGGCGCGGGCGGCGGTGGCGAAGGGGTCTGCTCGCCGCCGCCACACGCCGCCGCGGCGACCATCGCGCCGAGGGTGCCGACCGAGACGGCGCGCCGCACGCTCACGTCGCGTCGGGAAGCGAATAGTCGAACGTGTAGGCGTGCCCCGCGCCCGGCCGGTCGATCGTGAACGTGCCGGTGAGGCCGGCGAGCGCCCCCGTCCCCGAGTCCGGCACGACGCGAATCGTGTGGCTGTACGCGCCGCGGTCCATCGTCCCCACGTGGTAGAGCGCGAACGACCCCTCGCGCCCGTGCACCGTCCCCCGCACCCGCTCCACCGCGACATAGGCCGCCGACCCCTGCGCCGGGTTCCCCGCGGACAGCATCTCGCCGCGGCTCGTGCCGGCGATGTCGCCCGAGAACGTCTTCGCGAGCGACAGCCGTCCGAGCGGCGCGCCGTCGCCCTCCGTATCGGTCGACTGCGGCGTCATGGTGACTTCGAACGTGCCCGTCGCGCGCTGCATCGTCACGGGGAAACCGGGAGAAAGGGTGGGGAGACCGAGGCCTCCAAGGTATCCCCGCGCCCTCTCCTGCACAGCAGCACGCGCTCACCCCCCTTCGAGCTCCGCGATCGCATCCTCGATCGCGACGCGCAGTCGTGCCTCGCGGTCCGGCCCCTCGACCACACCCCCCGCGTAGGTCGCGAACTGCCGCAGCATCTCTTCCTCCAGCAGCCGCCGCGTCGGCGAGTGCACGCCGAGGTGCTGCATGACGATCGTCGCGAGATCGCGCAGCGCCGTGCGTGTCGCGGCGTCGAGCGCGGCGAGCGTCTGCGGTGTCGGCGCGGGCGGTCCGGCCGGCGTCGTCACCCCCCGCGTCGCGTGCAGCGCGGCGGTCGGCGCGAGCTCGACGACGAACGAGCCGGCCGTGTGCTCGCGGTAGCCGGCGACGACGTGCCGGTGGCGCAGCGTCGTGAGCAGCTCGAGGACCGCCGCGCGCACGATCGACACGCCGTCGGCGCTCGCGTTGCCGCGGCCGGTGATGACGAGCACCTCGCCGCCGACCGTCACCTGTCGCTCCCGCAACCACGACTCGGCGCGCGTCATCGCCTCGCTGCGCGTCGGGAGGTGCGCGCGCAGGTTGAGGGTGCGCCCCCGGCCGAACGCGATCTCGTCGAACGCGCGCTCGACGCCGACGTGGCGCGTGGCGTCCTTCGCTCTGCGGCGACCCATGGACGGCGTCGGGCGCGATGCCGAGCGGTGCGGTGCTTGACGGTGCGGCCGAACGACGGCGCCTACCGCCTGAACGGCGCCGCGAGCGCCGCGTCCAGCACCACGCCGTCGAGCGGCTCCGTCGGCGCGACCCCGAGCACCGCGGCGAGCGTCGGGGCCATGTCGACGGTGCGCGCGAACGTGCCGTACCTGCCCGGCTTGAACGGCGCGCCGTAGAAGATGACCGGCACGTTCGAGTCGTAATCGTGCGGCGAGCCGTGCGTCGGGTAATTCGAGCCGGAATAGTAGTAATACGGCTCGAGCGTCACGTAGGCGACCGCCGGCAGGTCGTCGGGCGTCATGTGCAGCCAGCGACGCGCGTACCGGTCCCCCCGCGCGGCGAGCGCGGGGAGTGCGCCCCGCTTGTCGACCCGCAGCACGTGCGGGACGCGCTTCAGCCGCGCGATCAGCGCGTCGACCTCGGCGTCGACGTTCAGGCGGGCGCGCGCGAACTCGGCCCGGTCGACGAGAATGACGCCGCTCTCGAAGTCGAGCGCGTCGCGCGACAGCCCGCGCGCCGCGAGCGCGGTGCGGACCGAGTCGAACGCCGGGATCAGCGCGACGCGTCCGCGGCGCGGATCGGTGCCGGGGAAGTGTGCCTCGGGGGCCGGCGCCATGCCGTGGTCCGCCGTCAGCGCGACGATCACGCGCGACGGGTCGCGCACCGTGTAGAGCGAGTCGAGGAACGTGCCGAGCGCGCGGTCGAGGCGCAGGATGTGGTCGTGCATCTCGCGCGAGTCGAGGCCGTACGCGTGGCCGACCGCGTCGGTCGTCGACAGCGAGATGGCGAGAACGTCGGGGGCCGGGCCGGCGCCCAACTGCAACTGCTGCAGCCCCTCGAGCGCGAACGACAGCGTCCACTCGTCCATCCACGGAAACGCCGCGAACGCGGCCGCCGCCGCCGCCGAATCGGTCGGCATCGTCTTCGGGAACAGGTAGCTGCGGCCGCCGTTCTCGAACGCCTGACTGTCGGCTTCCGCGTACGCGCTCGCCGGCAGCAGCAGGTCCCACGACTGTCCGGCATAGCGCGTGAGCACGCCGCCGTCGCGGCGGTTGAACCGCTGCACCCACGTCGGGAGGGTGTCGGCGTAGTAGCGGCTCGTCGTGAAGGTGCCGTTGTAGCCGTACCAGTACACGCTCTGGTGCGCCCTGCCTAACGGGAGGATGGCGCCACGGTCCTTGCGCGACACCGAGAGCGCGCGCGACCGCGGGTCTGCCGTCCGCATCCAGTCGATGAGCGCCGAGCCGCGGAAGCGGAACGGCGACGCCGGGTCGCCGCGCGGCGCGCCGATGAGCGGCGACTGCGGGTCGCCGACGCCGGCCGCGTTGCGCACGATGCCGGTGTGCGACGGGAAGCGCCCGCTCATGACCGACGCGTGTCCCGGCGCCGTCTCGGTCGTGCCGTGGTCCTGGTGCGCGTTCGTGAACACCGCGCCCCCGTCGTACAGCCGCCTGAGGCCGCCCGTGAGCTGCGAGCCGTAGCGCGTGAAGTAGATCGGCGTGCCCTGATCGATCGTGATGAACACGAGCAGCGAGGGGCGCGGCGGCTCGCCCGACTGCGCGGGGAGCGAGGTCGGGGCGGTCGCGAGCGCGGCGGCGATCGAGAGCGTCGCGAGCGCGGCGAAGAGTGGGCGGAGGCGCATGCTGAATCATACCGCCCGCGCGCCGCCGAGTGCCGCCGAGTGCCGCCGCGAGGACGGCAGGTCCGCCACTAGATTCCGCGCATGGCTCCGCAGCTGCCCGAGCGCCTCTGGTTCGTTCGCCACGGCGAGAGCGTCGCGAACGCGGTCCGACTCGCCGCCCACGCGTCCGACGCCCTCGAGGTCGATCTCGAACACCGCGACGTCGACGTGCCGCTCAGCGCGGTCGGCGCCCGTCAGGCGACGGCGTTAGGCACGTGGTTCGCCGAGCGACCGGCGGACGAGCGTCCCGACGTGGTCGTCGCCTCGCCGTACACGCGCGCCCGCCAGACCGCCGCGGGGATCGCGGCCGCCGGTGGCACCGCGTTCGGCGCGTCGTTCGACCTGTCGTCGGTCGTGCTCGACGAGCGGGTGCGCGAGAAGGAGCTCGGGGCGTTCTACCGCCTCACCCGGCGGGGCATCGAGGCGCGCCACCCCGAGCAGTGGGCGCTGCGCCAGCAGCTCGGCCGGTTCCGGTTCCGCGCGCCTGGCGGCGAGAGCTGGGCCGACGTCGCGCTCCGCCTGCGCGCCGCGCTCGACGCGATCTGCCGCGACCACGCGGGGCGGCGCGTCATGGTCGTCTGTCACCAGGTCGTCGTGCTCTGCGCACGCTACGTGCTCGAGCGGATGACCGAACAGGAGATCGTCGCCATCGCCCGCGCGCACGACGTCGCGAACTGCTCGGTGACGTCGTACCGCGCATCGCCGCACGGCGGCCGGCCGAGCGAGCTCGCGCTCGAGCGGTTCAACTACACCGTGCCGCTCCGCGAGGCAGGTGCCCCCGTCACCGCCGAGCCGACCGTCCCGGCGCAGGTCGCCTGACGGCTCGTGTCCACACGTCGCGTCTCGCCCCTCGGCGCGTTGCTCGTTCTCGCCGCGATCGCGGCCGGACTGTGGCTCGGCACGCGCACGCCCGGCATGCGTGCCGACGCCGAGGCGGACGTCGCAGCGGCGACGCAGGCCGACGGCGCGAGCGCCGGGCTCGTCCGCCTCCCCGCGCGCACGGTCGACGGCGCGGCGTTGCGACTGACGGCCGCCGGCGCGCCGACGGTCGTCATGGTCAGCTCCGAGACGTGCACGTTCTGCAAGGCGGCGCTGCGCGAGATGGCGCGCGTCGCGAACGGGCGCCCGCTCGCCGGGCTGCGCGTCGTCACGCTCGAGGGCGCGGCCGCCGGGGTGCCGATGACGACGGCCGCCGGGGTCGTCGGCGCGACGCTCGCCGGCCCCGCGTCGCGCTCGGAGGAGGCGCTGTGGACGTTCCAGGTTCGCGGCACGCCGACGTTCGTCGCGCTCGACTCGGCGGGGCGGGTGACGGGGACGATGGTCGGGTATCTGGGCGCCGACGCGCTCCGGTCGTGGATCGGCGTGATGCTCGGCGAGCGCGGCGCGCCGTGAGGTGCGGAATACTCTCTCCGCTCGTTCGGACCTCTCGCGCATGACCGCCGGCACGCCCCAGGACCGCTTCCACACCCTTGTCGTTCCGCACCTCGACCGCCTCCTCGGCTTCGCGAGCCGCCGCACGCGCACGCTCGCCGAGGCGGAGGACGCGGTGCAGGAGACCTGCGTGCGGGCGTGGCTCGGCTTCGCGGGGCTGCGCGACCCGGCGAAGGTGCGGCCGTGGCTCTACTGCATCCTGCGCGCGGTCGTCGCCGACGCGTGCGACCGCGACGGGCGGCGGCAGCGGCTCGTCTCGATCACGCGGCTCGAGGACGAGCACGAGGCGCTCGTCGGCGGCGACGACGACGCAGTGCTCGACGAGGTCGAGGCGCGGCTGACGAGCGAAGTGGTGCGTGCCGCGCTCGACGCGATCCCGGACGACTTCGCCGTCGCCGTCGAGATGCACGACATCGACGGCTTCAAGTACCACGAGATCGCCGAGACGCTGGGCATCCCGATCGGCACCGTGATGAGCCGCATCTCGCGCGGGCGGCGGCTGCTCGCAGGCGCCGTCGCGGCGAACCGGCGCGCGTGGCTTCGCGCCGACGCGAGCGGTGCGGCCGAGTCGTCGCGCACGCACCGAGGGCGCCCCGCGTGACGGAGTTTCACGGGCAGGGCGCGCGCCGGTGGAGCGATCCGGCGCAGGAGCCCGAGCGCGAGGCGCGGCACGCGCTGCTCATCGACCTGCTCGGCGCGTACGTCGACGACGAGCTGCCGGTGGAGACCGCGTCGCAGCTCGACGCGCACCTCGTCGGCTGCGCGCGCTGCCGGCGCGAGGTGCGCCTGCAGCTCGCCGTGCGCGACCGACTCGCCGCGGCGCCTCTCCCCGCCGTCGGGCCGCCCGTTCGCGACCGCATTCTCGCGGCGGCGTTCGCGGCGCAGCCTGGCGAGCGTCGCGCGCCGAACGAGTCGCCATGGGCCGCCGAGCCGCGACGCGCGCAGGCGGTGCCCGACGGGTCGGCGGATCCATCGACCGGGCTGCGACGTCGGCGCGCGACGCACGCCTGGCTCGTCGTCGTCGCGGCGATCGCCGTCGCGGCCGCACTGGTCGTCGCGCTGCGTGAGACGATCGTCGGGCGGCCGGGCGGAGCCGCACGCATGCCGCTCGCCGAGCTCGCGACGCCGGCGGCGCAGGTGCCGCTGCTCGCCGCCGCCGTCGACGACTATCTGCGCATCGCTGGAGCGGATCTGCCCGGGCCGGCGCGCGACCTCGACGCGGTGCGGGCCGCGGTCGGGTTCCCGATCGAGCCGCTCACCGGCCCCGCCGTGCGCCTGCTGGGCGCCTGGACGACGACGCTCGGCGGCGAAGGCGCGGCGGTGCTCGCGTATCGCTGGGACGACCGGCTCGTCGTGCAGTACATTGTGCCGGACCACCTGTTCTTCCGGCACCCTGCGCTGCGCGCCCCCGCGGCGTCACACGGTGCCGTCGGCGCGACGGTCGGTCGCGTCGGCGTCGTCGCGTGGCCGGTCGAGGCGGCGGGTGCGTTGCTCGTCGGTGAGGAGACCCCGGCTCGGCTCGCGGCAGTACGCGCGCCGTGATCGCCGTCGCCCGCCGGCCGGCGGCCCGCCGAGCGGGTGTCCCACGGTCGCGCACTCGCGCGTCAGCCTCTCCTCACGCCCCGCCGTGCCGCGTCGTTCCGCTCTCACGATCGCGTACAGTGTGCTCCTGCTGCCACTGGTGGGCGCATCCGGTCTGGCGGCCCAGCAGTCGCCGCCGGCGGGGGCGAGCCGCGCCGACGGCACGCGCGCCGACTCGCTGCGCGCCGACTCGCTGCGCGCCGAGCTCGACTCGCTGCGCGCCAGGCTCGCGCGCGCCGAGGCGGCGGTCGCGCTCATCCGGCAACAGCTCGCGACCGAGTCGGAGAGCGCCGTGCGTATGCAGAGCCGCATCGCCGTCGACCTGTTCGCGCGCGTGCTGACGAACGTCGGGTGGACGCGCGGCGCGACGAGCGACGCCGCGGTGCCGCAGTCGGTGCAGCCGACGCGCTCCGGCGCGCGGGCGTTCACGATCACGCCGCGGCAGACGCGCGTCGGGGGCGCGCTGACCGTGCGCGACGTCCTCGGCGCGACGTTCGACGGGGACGTCGACCTCGACTTCTATGGCGGCGGACGCGACGCCGCCGGCAACCGCCCGCTCTTCCCCGAGCCGCGCCTGCGGACCGCGCGCGGCACGCTGCGGTGGGCGCGCACGGCGGTCATGGTCGGCTCCGACACGCCGCTCATCTCCGACCTCGACCCGCTCAGCCTCGCGTCGGTCGGCGTGACCGAGTTCTCCGCGGCCGGCGACCTCTGGAACTGGCTCCGCAGGTGCGCGTGACGCACGCGCTCGGCGGGCGGCGCGTGCGGTGGGCGGTGCAGGGCGCCGTGCTCGAGCCGTTCGCGAACGCGCCGTTCGACCCGGCGCGCCCCGGCGGCGGCGACGGCGGCGAGCGGTCGGGCCTCCCCTTCGTGCAGTCGCGGCTGCGCGCGCGGTGGGGGCCCGACGAATCGGATGTGCCTGGCGGTGCGCTGCTCGACGCGCGCGACGCGATCGTCGGCGAGGGGCCGAGCGAGGTCGGCGTCGAGCGTGCACCGCGGGTGGGTGCGGACGACCGACAGCACGCGCCACGCGAGCAGCGCCGTCGCCGTCGACGTGCGGCTCGTCGTCGCGCCGCGCGTCGAACTGCGCGGCGAGGCGTACCGCGGGCGGCTGCTGCTCGGGCTCGGCGGCGGCGCGATCGGGCAGGCGTTCGGGCGGCCGGCGAGCGCGGCGCAACCGTCAGGCGCCCCACTGCGCGACACGGCGGCGTGGGCGCAGCTCAACGTGCGCCCGACGGAGCGGTGGCTCGGCGGCGTCGGCTGCGGCATCGACCGGGTGGACGACGCCGGCCGGCCGGAGCGGCGGCAGAACACGGCGTGCGCGGCGCACGTGCGGTGGACGCCGGTGCAGCCGGTGCTGCTCGGCCTCGAGTACCGCCGGCTCGCGACGCTCTACTCGACGGGGATGTTCCAGGCGGATCATGTCAATCTCGCGATCGGCTTCACCCTCTGAGCGCGTTCGGCGCGCGACGTGGGCGCGACGCACGGCGCTCGCCTTCGGCACCCTCGTCGTCGTCGGCGCGGCCGGTCAGCCGTCGACGGACGTGACCGGCCGCCTGCGCATCGTCAACCGCCCGGGCGACGATGCGCAGGAGCTGACCGACGCCGTCGTGTGGCTCGAGACGGTACGCCGTTCGGCGACGACCGCCCCCCCCGCGAGCGACGTCACGCCGAGTGGCGGATCGATCCTGATGAAGGGGCGCGAGTTCCTGCCGCACGTGCGCGTCGTGCGCAGCGGCGGCGCGGTCGCGTTCCCGAACGACGACCCGTTCAGCCACAACGTCTTCTCGAACACGGCGTTCGGCGCGTTCGACCTGGGGCTGTACCGCCACGGCGACACCCGTGCGGCGTCGTTCGAGCGGCCGGGGGTCTACCCGATCTACTGCAACATCCATCACCGCATGGTGAGCTTCGTCGTCGCGGTGCCGACGCCGTGGTCCGCGCAGCCCGCCGCCGACGGGCGCTTCACGCTGCGCGGCGTGCCGGCCGGGTCGTACGTGCTGCACGTCTGGCACGAGCGCGCCGGCGAGACGCGCGCGAGCCGCGTCGTCGTCGAGGCGGGCGCCGCGCCGGTGCAGCTGACGCTCGACGCGCGCGGGTACGTGCCGGCGGCGCATCTGAACAAGTTCGGGGTGCCGTACACGGCGACGCGCGCCGACCGGTACTGACCCGCGCCGGCCGCGCCCGACGACCTCGCTCCGCCGCCACTCGAAGGGCCTCTCCGCCCGCGTCTTCGTCGGCACCGCGCTCATCGTCCTCGCCGTGCTCGCCGCCGCACTGCTCGCGACGACGGCGACGCTGCACCGCGCCGACGAGACCGCGGCGCGCCGCCGGCTCGAGCAGGACGCGGAGTTCGTCGCGCACCTGCTCGCCGGGCGCGAGCGGAGCCTCGCCGGCGGCGCGCGCGTGTTCGCGCAGGGGCCCTACTTCCGCGCGCTCGTCGCGAAGCAGGGCGCGCGGCACGACGAGCTGCTCGACCAGGCGATCGAGGCGCGCGACCTGCTCGACGCGAGCTGGGTGTTCGTCACCGACGCGCGCGGCCGTCTGCTCGCGAAGAGCGACGAGCCGGGCGCGGCGGGGGTCGACCTCGGGCGGCGTTCCGCTCGTCGCCGGCGCGCTGCGGGGGCAGGTGACGCGCGGCTTCGGCGTGTCGCGCGACTCGCTGCTCTTCCAGGTCGTCGCCGTCCCCGATCGTCGGGCCGGGCGGGGGCGCCGGTCGCCGGCGTGCTCGTCGCGACGAACATCATCGGCGACGACGTCGTGCGCGACGTGCGGGCGACGACGGGCAGCGACGTCGCGTTCTACGCGCTCGACGCCGACGGGCCGCGCGCACGTCGCCGCGGCGACGCTCCCGCGCGACGCGGCGCTCGAGCGCGGCGCGCGCCGTCGCCGACGGTCGCGCGCGCGCCGGCGCGGCGGCGGACGCGCTGCGTCGCGCGTCGGCGGCGACGCGCTACCACGCGCACGGCGCGACGGCGACGACCGCGGGGGGCGACGCGGTCGGCGGCTGGCGCGTGCTCCGCGCGCGCGACGTCGAGGGCGCGCCGGGCTCGCCGGGCATGCGCGCGCCGCTGCTCGCCGCCGGCGCTCGTCGGGCTGACGCTCGCCCTCGGCGCCGCGTGGGTCGCCGCGCGCCGCGTCACGCGCCCGATGCGCGCGCTCGCCGAGCCGCACGCCGCGCCGCGACGGCGACTACGACCTGCCCGAGCCGCGCCGCCGCGCGACGCGGCGACGAGATCGCGCGCGCTCGGCGGCGCGTTCCGCGCGATGCTCGCCGACCTGCGCGACCGCGAGGCGCTCACCGCGCTCGGCGCCCGCGGTTCGCGGCCGCGGACGTGGCGAGCGCGACGCGACTGGCGACCGCCGGTGCCGGGCGCGCGAACCGTGCCTGACGCGCGCGACGGAGTGCCGAACGGATCGCTCCAGCCGCCCGCGCGCCCGACGCCGCGCGGCTGCTCCGTCCGCACCCGCGCCCGCCCGTCGAGCGCGCGTCGGCGCGCCGGGTGCGGCTCGCCGGGCGCTACGAGCTGCAGGCGGTGGTCGGCGCCGGCGGCACGGGGATCGTCTACCGCGCGCTCGACCATGCGCTGGGCGAGACGGTCGCCGTGAAGATGCTGCGCCCCGAGCTGCTCGCGGCCGACCCGCTCGCCCGCGAGCGGCTCACGCACGAGATCCGCCTCGCGCGCCGCATCTCGCACCGCCACGTCGTGCGCATCCACGATTTCGCGGAGCACGACGGCGTGCCGTTCCTGACGATGGAGTACGTCGACGGGCCGTCGCTCGCCGCGATGCTGCGCGCGCGCGGCGCGGCTCCCCCCGGCCGGCGCGCGCTCGCGCGTCGCGAAGCAGCTCGCGCCGCGCGCTCGACGTCGGCCCACGCGCAGGGCGTCGTCCACGGCGACCTCAAGCCGGCGAACCTGCTCGTCGCGCCCGGCGGGGTGCTCAAGGTCACCGACTTCGGCGTCGCGCGGCTCGTGCGCGCGGCGCGGCGGCGCGCCCGGGACGCTCGGCGCGACATCGCCGGCGCGGTCGTCGGGACGCCAGAGTACATGGCGCCGGAGCTGCTGCTCGGCCGGGCTCGCCGACGTGCGCGCGCGACGTCTACGCCGCGGGCGTCGTGCTGCACGAGTGCCTCACCGGCGAGACGCCGTTCGACGCCGACACGCCGCTCGGCCTTCTTCGCGCGCAAGCTCGACGGTTCCGCCGCGGTCGACGCGGTGCCGGGCGGCCCGCCGCCGCCCGCCCGCGCCGTCGCGCCGTGCGACGCGCTCGACGCCGTCCTGATCGCCCTCGTCGCCGAGCTGACGGCGGCCGACCCCGCGCGGCGCCCGGCGTCGGCTCGGGCCCTGTTCGCCGCGCTCGACGGGCTCGGCTAGCGGCCCGGCCGGCGCTCTCCTTGACAACTTAGGAGAGCCGGCGGTACCCTTCTCCTAATTTGCATAGGAGAACGCGATGACCGACCCCGCGGGGCTCCTGCCCGGCACGCTCGACCTCCTCATCCTCAAGGCCGTCTCGCTCGGCGAGCTGCACGGCTACGGCGTGCTGCTGCGCATCGAGCAGATCTCGGGCGGCGCGCTCCAGATCCAGCAGGGCGCGCTCTACCCGGCGCTCTACCGCCTCGAGCACCAGGGCCTGATCGACAGCGAGTGGGGCACGTCGGACAACAACCGGCGCGCGAAGTACTACCGCCTCACCGCCGCCGGCCGCGCGCGCGCTCGGCGACGAGACGGCGAGCTGGAACCGCCTCGCCGAGGCCATCGCGCGGTCGCTCGCGGCGACGCCGGGGGAAGGCGCTGATGCGCGTGAAACCCGCCGCGCCGCGCGCCGTACCTCTCTCCTAATCGTCTTAGGAGAGCGCCATGTCCCCGTCAGGAGACCGCTGATGTTGTCGAGACTCACGGCGCCGCTGCGCTCGCTCTGCGCGCGGGCTGCGCCGCCGCGCGGACGTCGAGGCGGAGATGAGCGAGGAGTTCCGACTCCACGTGGAGCTCCGCGCCGCGGACCTCGTGCGCGCGGGCCTCTCGCCGGCGGAGGCGCGGCGCCGGGCGCGGCTCGAGTTCGGGAGCGCGGAGCTGCACAAGGACGACGGCGCGCCGGGCGCGCGGGCTGCGCCCGTTCGACGAGATGCGCGTCTCCTGCGCTCGACCTCAAGCTCGGCGCCGGATGCTCGTGAAGTACCCGGGGCTCACGCTCGTCGGCGGGCTCGCCATCGCGTTCGCGGTCTGCGGTGGGCGCCGGCGACGTTCGAGTTCGTGCGCCAGCTGCGCTGGCCGCGGCATCCCGCTCGCCGACGGGGAGCGCGATCGTCGGCGTCAGAGCTGGGACGCCGCGGCGGGCCGCGTCGAGCCGCGCGTGCTGCACGACTTCGCGGTCTGGCGCGACGAGCTGACGATCGGTCGAGGGGTCGGCGCCTACCGCTCGGCGCAGCGCAACCTGATCGTCGACCGGCGCGATCGGCGAGCCGGTGGAGGTCGCGGAGATCAGCGCCTCGGCGTTCCGCCTCGCGCGCGTCGCGCCGCTGCTCGGGCGCGCGCTCGTCGAGTCGGACGAGCGCCCCGGCGCGCCGCCGGTCGTCGGTCATCGGCTACGACGTGTGGCGCGCCGCTTCGGCGAGCGACCCGCGCGTCGTCGGCCGCGCGGTGCAGGCTCGGCGACACGCCGGCGACCGTCGTCGGCGTGATGCCGAGGGGTTCGCGTTCCCGGTGGCGCACGCCGCGTGGGTGCCGCTCCGCCTGACGCCGCTCGACTACGGCCGCGGGGCGCAGGGCCCGCGCTCGCACGCTCTTCGCGCCGGCTCGCCCCGGGCGCGTCGCTCGACGAGGCGCAGGCGGAGCTCGAGGCGCTGCACGCCCGCGCACGCCCCGACTTCCCGCGCGACGCACGCGCAGCGTGCGCCCGCAGGTCGCTCCCGTGCGCGCGGTCGGTCGCTCGGCATCTCGCGGGTCGCAGCTGCTCGCCCTCGCGTCGACCAACCTTCGGCTCGGCATGCTGCTCGTGCTCGTCTGCGGCAACGTCGCGCTGCTCATGTTCGCCCGCGCCGCGACGCGCGACGGCGAGATCGTGGTGCGCACGCGCGTTCGGCGCGAGCCGCGGCCGCATCGTCGACGCAGCTCTTCGCCGAGGCGCTCGTGCTCGGCGGCGTCGGCGGCGGCCGTCGGGCTCGCGGCGGCCGGCGCTCGGCGCTGCGCGTGCGGGCATCCGCGCCGTCGCAGACGAGCTGACGGGCCGCGGCTCCCGTTCTGGTTGCACGACACGCTGTCGCCCGCGACGCTGCTCTACGCCGCGCTGCTCACGGTCCTCGGCGCGGCGATCGCCGGCGTGCTGCCGGCGCTCAAGGTGACGCGCGGCGCTGCAGCCGCGGCTCGCGGCGGCCGCGGCCGGCGGCGGCGGGCTGCGCTTCGGCGGCGTGTGGACGGCGGTCATCGTCGCGCAGGTCGCGGTGACGGTCGGTCTTCCCGGTCGTCGCGTTCTTCGTGCGCGCGCGACGCGGTCGAGCAGCTGCGGGACGCGTGGCTCGGCTTCCCGGCGGCGCGAGTTCCTGTCGCGCGCGATGGCGGCGGACCGCGAGCTCGGCGAGCCGCGCCGGCGGCGCGCGAACACGTCGCTCGCCGCGTTCGGCGCGCGCCAGCAGGCGACCGCGCGCGAGCTGGCGCGGCGGCTGCGCGCGGAGCCGGGCGTCGGCGGCGTGACGCTGTCGCCAACCGGCTGCCGCGGACGGAGCACCCGCCCGGCATATCGAGGTCGAGACGCGGCGGCGCGGCGCGGCGCACCCGGCATTCGCCGGGCTCGCTGCCAGGTCGAGCTCGCGAGCGTCGACCCGGACTACTTCGACGTGTGGGCGCCGCGTCGCTCGCCGGCCGCGACTTCCACGCCGGCGACACGCGGCCGCGAAGCACGCGCGTCGTCGTGAACCAGTCGTTCGTGCGCGACGTGCTCGGCGGCCGCAACGCGGTCGGCGGACCGCCTGCGCTACGCGACGCCGCCGACCCCGACGCCGACCGCTCGATCCCCGTGAGCCGGGGCCGTGGCACGAGATCGTCGGCGTCGTGCGCGACCTCGCCATGGTCAACGGCGCCGACCCGGTGGAGAGCCGCGCGGGCGTCTACCACGCGGTCGCGGTCGGCGACGGGCGCGCGTCGTCGGTCGTGCTGCACGTGCGCGGCGACCCGGCCGCGTTCGCCCCGCGGCTCCGCGCGCTCGCCGCCGAGGTCGACCCGGCGCTGCGGCTCTCACGCTCCGGTCGGTCGACCAGGACGCACGAGGAGGACCTGCGCGGCGTCGCGTTCGTGGTCCGGCTCCTCGCGACGGCGAGCGCGCTCGCGCTGCTCCTCTCGCTCGCCGGCGTCTACGCGGTCGTCGCGTTCACGGTGTCGCGGCGCACGCGCGAGATCGGCATCCGCGTCGCGCTCGGCTCCGACCGGCCCGCCTCGTCGCGTCGATCATGCGGCGGCCGTTGTCGCAGGTCGGCGGCGGGGTCGCGATCGGCGGCGTGCTCGCGTGCAGCCTCGCCTCGGGCGTCGCCGGCGGCTGGCCGTCGCCGGCGCAGCTCGCGATCATCGTCGGGTACGCGGCCGTGATGCTCGGCGTCTGCCTGCTCGCGTGCGCGGTGCCGGCGCGGAGGGCACTGCGCGTCGAGCCGACCGAGGCGCTGAGGACCGACGGATGACGGCGGGACTGACGGCTTCACTGCGGAACGCACCTCCAGACGCGGGACCACTACGGCGGGCTGTCGTCCTCTCGACCGAGAGGGCGACAGCCCGGTCCCGCCGTCAGGCAGGCAGGAAGGCCGTCAGGCGGGCGGCCGATGGTCCGGCGCCCACTTGTCCGGGTGCCGCTTCCAGTACTGCAACAATTGTCGGGCAGATAGGCGACCCCCTTCGCCACCCGCTCGATCACGCTCAGTCGACCTCCTCGAACGTCTGAGCGGCGTCCCCGACGCAGCGTCCACCCGCGGCGCGTCGAGCGCCCGCACGTGGGCCCCAACAGCTTGTACAGCGCGCTCATCGAGTCGTACAGCTCCGCCGCCGCAGTCGCACGCCGGGTCGAGCGTGTGCATGAAGCCCTGGTCGAGCGCGAGCCCGGTCTCCTCGGCCGACCGGAGGATCCAGCGCAGGGCGAGGTTCGACAGCCCCGCGTTCGGGTAGCCGCCGCCGACGTTCGAGTGAACGCCGGCGAACCACCGCTGCTCGACGCGCCAGCGCCGGTCGCGAGCACGCCGGGTCGTCGGCGCGGACCTCCCACAGCGTCGGCTCGAACGGCCGGCGCGGCGCTCGTCGACGGCGAGCGCGTGGAAGGCGTTCTGGACGCGGCTGCGACAGGCCGCACGTCGTGAAAGCCGTGGCGCTGGCGCGAGATCCACCCCACCGGCCCGCGTGTCGGGACGCCCAACGCGCCGACCGTGTCCCAGACGCCGATGAAGTTGACCGGGGTCGCGGCTCGCGTAACCGCTCGCGGAACGCGACCGCCTTCGCGGACTTGGGGCGCGCCTCGTCGTCGCGATCGCGGTACAGGTCGTAGGCCTCGTCGACGCGGCCGACGTGCTCGCGGCGCAGGATGCCGGCGTTCCGTACGAGCCCCGCGAGACTGCGCACCGTGTACGCGCCGCGGCTGAAGCCGAAGAAGTACAGCTCGTCGCCCGGAGTGAAGCTCTCGACGAGGAAGCGGTAGCACGCCTTGATGTTGCGCGAGATCCCGGTGCCGAACGCGCCGCCGGTCATGCGGTCCCACCACCCGCCGGTGCCGACGCCGTTGTGATAGAAGGGCACCTGCCGCACCCCGGCGTCGTCCGCGGCGACGGATCGCGCGCTTCGTCTTCACGACGTTCGTGTTGTTCCCCGCCCCCTTCTCGTCCTGGTCGCTCGGCGTTCCAGGTGCCGTCGGCACAGACGATGAGTCGCTGCATGCGCTTGCCTCCTGCGTGCGGACCGATGTCGTGGATCGTGGCCACGATGCCGACGCGTCGCCGCAGCGTCAAGCGGGCTCCGCCGAGGCGTCGGTGATGCGGGAATAACCGGCGGCGGCGCGCCGACGACGAGAGCGATTCTGCGATTCGCGTCCTCCCTCGTGTTCCCGGAGCTCCGTCATGGCCGCACCTCGTATCGCCCGGCTCGTCGCGCTCGCCTTCACCTTCGCCCTCCCCGCCGCCGCCGCCGCGCAAGGCACGGCGACCGATGCCGCCGGCGACTTTCTCACCACGTACGCGGGGGTGAGGACACTCGACCTCGACGTGCTCGGCGTGTCGTTCACGTTCGACGGCGCGAACTTCCGCCTGCGCTCGACGCAAGCTGGGGCGATCGACCCCGCGAGCGGGCACCTGTTCGTGTGGGGGATCAACCGCGGCACCGGCACCGCCGGCTTCGCCTCGCTCGGCCTCGGCGGCGTGCTGTTCGACGCGGTGCTCGCGATCAACCCGGGGAGCGCGACGAACTCGGTGCGCCTCCTCCCGGAGGCGGCCACGCTCACCCTCCCCGGCGGCTCGGTGCTCTTCAGCGGCAACGTGCTCGAGATCGTCGTCCCGGCGGCGCTGCTGCCGTCGCGCGGCTTCGCGCTCACGCAGTACACCGCGAACCTCTGGCCGCGCGACGGCGTCAGCCCCGGCACGAGCGCGATCTCCGACTTCGCCCCCGACAACGGGAACGTGGGCGTGCTCGCGACCCCGGAGCCGGCGACGGCGCTGCTCGTCGCCCCACTGGGCCTCGGTCTCATCGCCTGGCGGCGGCGCCGGAGGGTGTGATCGTCAGCGACCGGACGGTGTAGCGGTGTATACTGTGGCACGCGGCGGGCGGGCTCGGCGAAGTTCCCGGGTCCGCCCGCCGCGCGTCCGCTCACGCTCTCCATGACCGCTCCGACCGACTCTTCGCCCAGCGCAGGACTCTCGCCGACGACCGGCGAGGGGGCGACCGCGTGGCGGCCGAAGCCGCGCGCCGCCGCACCTTCGCGATCATCTCGCACCCCGACGCCGGCAAGACGACGCTCACCGAGAAGCTCCTCCTCTACGGCGGCGCCATCCACCTCGCCGGCAGCGTGAAGGCGCGCCGCGCCGCGCGCCACGCGACGTCCGACTGGATGAAGCTCGAGCAGGAGCGCGGCATCTCGGTGACGTCGAGCGTGCTGCAGTTCGACTACGAGGGGTTCAAGGTCAACCTGCTCGACACGCCGGGCCACGACGACTTCTCCGAGGACACCTACCGCACGCTGATCGCCGCCGACAGCGCGGTCATGCTGCTCGACAACCGGCGCGGCGTCGAGGAGCGCACGCGGCAGCTGTTCGAGGTCTGCCACAAGCGGCGCACGCCGATCTTCACCTTCGTCAACAAGTGCGACCGGCCGGGGAGGACCCGCTCAAGCTGCTCGACGACGTCGAGCGCGACCTCGGCATCTCGCTGCTAGCCGGTGACGTGGCCGATCTTCGATCGGCGACCGCTTCGTCGGCGTCTACGACCGGCTCACGCGCCACGTGCTCCTGTTCGAGCGCGGCGAGGACCACGGCGCGGAAGCGGTCGCGACGATCGAAGGCGGGCTCGACGCGCCGGAGATCGCGTCGCACGCTGAGCGAGAGCGCGCTACGACCAGCTGCGCGAGGACCTCGAGCTGCTCGACGCGGCGGGCGTCCGTTCGACCACGACGCGTTCCTCGCCGGCAAGCTGTCGCCGGTGTTCTTCGGCAGCGCGCTCACGAACTTCGGCGTCGAGCCGTTCCTGCGCGAGTTCGTGCGAGCTCGCCCCGCCGCCCGCCGACGCGCGAGACCGACGGCGGGATCGGTCGATCCCGACCGACCCGCGCTTCACCGGCTTCGTGTTCAAGATCCAGGCGAACATGGACCCGAAGCACCGCGACCGCATCGCGTTCGTGCGCGTGTGCTCGGGGCGCTTCGCGGCCGGGATGGAGGTGACGCACGTGCGCACCGGCAAGCCGATGCGGCTGGCCGCGCCGCAGCAGCTTCATGGCGCGCGAGCGACAGGCGATCGAGGAGGCGTGGCCGGGCGACGTCATCGGCATCATGGACAGCGGGACGCTCCGCATCGGCGACACGCTCGCCGACGCGTCGGCACCGATGGACGTCGACTTCGGCGACATCCCGCGCTTCGCGCCCGAGCACTTCGCGCGCGTCATCACCGCCGACCCGATGCGCCGCAAGCAGCTCGACACCGGGCTCAAGCAGCTCTCCGAGGAGGGCGCCGCGCAGGTGTTCTTCTCCGAGCCGGACGCGAAGCTCGGCAGCGGCCCGACGCCGATCGTCGGCGCGGTCGGGCAGCTGCAGTTCGACGTGATGCAGTTCCGCCTCGAGAACGAGTACGGCGCGCCGGCCAGGCTCGAGCCGGTCGGCTTCGGCTACCCGCGCTGGGTGACCGGTCCGAAGGCCGAGATCGAGCGCGTCGGGCACGGGCACGGGCGGGCGCTCGTCTACGACACGAAGGGGAACGCGATCATTCTGTTCGCCGACCGGTGGGCGATGCGGTCGACGCTGGAGCGGGAGAAGGCGGTCGAGTTCCACGACGCGGCGCCGTGAGCGGTGGTCAGGGAAGCGGCCCCGCCCCGAAACGCCCGAGCACCTTCGACGCGACGCACCGGCCGAGCTTTCCGCCTTCCACGTTCGCCGACGGGTAGTGAATGCCCCCGTAGATGCGCGACTGCCCCGCCTCGTCCGCCGCCGCGTGGAACGACGCGAACGCGCGCACCGGGTGACCGATCGAGATGACCGTGCTGTCGGTGAACGGCACGGCGCCCAACAGTCCGGTCAGCGTGCCCGCCGCCGCCGCCGACACGGTCGAGTGCCCCGACAGGTACTCGGGGAAGGGCGGTGTCGCGATCGCCGGCTCCCACGTCGAGTCGATCGTCGCGCGAATGAACGGGCGCGGGCGCACCACGTTGAGCGTGAACTTGTAGCCCCATGCCGCGATGAACGCGTCGGCGAGCGCGACGCCCGTCTCCGCGAGGAGCCACGCCGCCTGCTCGCCGGTGAGGCGCCGCTCGCTCACCATCTGACTCGCGATCGACAGCCAGTGGCCGGCCGGCGTCCCCGTCTCGCCGCCGTTGTCCGCCCAGTAGAGCACGATGCGGCGCTGCTCGGGCGTGAGGCGCTTGCTCACTTCGTAGACGGCGCGCGCCTCCTCGTAACGCGGCGTGCCGGCCGTCGTGCCGTAGGCGGGCGCCGGCGGAACGGGGCATTCGTTCCACGCGGCGAGCGCGAACGGCCGATGGTGCCCCCAGTACGGCTCGGTGACGCCCGCCATGTTCACGGCAGGCAGCGTCGTCGTCCCGGCCCGCTTCTGTCGATCGAGAATGAGCCCGCGGTCGCCGACCGCGCCCGGCGTGATCGCGTTCGTCGGGTTCGTCGGCACGATGAGCTGCGTGGCGCCGGAGAGGCTCTGCGCCGCGTAGCTGTCGATCGGTGCATCGTTCACCCACAGCCCGGGCCCGACCGGCGGCACGTACCTGCGCCCGCGCGTCGAGTCGAAGCCGTCGCCGTGCGACCAGGCGACGATCGCGAGCCCGGTCCGCCGGCCCAACGCGTCCGACCGGTCGCGCACCGCGCGGTCCACCCCCGTGGCGAGGCGCGCCGCGACGAGCGAGTCGGCGAGGCGTCGCAGCGACGAGCGCGTCGTCGGCAGCCCGTCGCGGAACAGTGAGTCGAGGATCGTGCGCTCCGCCGCGAGCGCGCTCAGCGTCGCATCGTAGCGCGCGCCCGCGTCGCCACGCGGCAGCGCGTCCAGTCCGTTCAGGCGCCCCGCGAGCGACGGCAGCGACGGCTCCGCGGCGGCGAGCCCGGCGTACAGGCCGGTGGTCGCGTACGCGAACAGGCGCGACGCGACCGGCGGCGACAGCCGCTCCGCCCGCACGGCGCCGTAGAGCGTCTGCATCCAGAGTGCTACCATGCGCGGGTCGGTCGCCGGCGCGCGGTCGCACGCCGAGGCGGCGGCGAGGCAAGAGAGCGCGAGGGCGCGCGACCGGCGCGAACGGATGATCGGCATACGCGAGCGAGCGGCGGGGTACAGGGGGACGTGAATTCTACGCGAGGGCTGACGGCCGCGTTCGCCGGGGCGCCGCCACGGGCGGCGCCGTGACCGCGGCGCTCGTGCCGTTCGCGTCGGTGACGCTGGCGGCGGACGGGACGCCGGTCGTGCTCCCCGTCGCGGCGCCGCCGACGACGGTCTCGGCGCTCGCCGTCTGGCGCCGCGCGGCCGTCGTGGCGTGGCGCGTCGCGCCACTCGTCGCCTCGTTCGTGCGCGACCACCGCCGCTGGCTCGTGCGCGGCGCGCCGGTGCCGCGGAGCGCGGCGTTCCACACGCGGCGCGCCGCGATGCTCGTCGACGTGCTCGCCCGGCTCGGCCCGACGTTCGTGAAGCTCGCGCAGCTGCTCGCCGCGCGCGCCGATCTCGTGCCCGAGCCGTACCTCTCGGCGTTGGGCACCCTCGCCGATCAGGTGCCGCCGGTGCCGCTCGACGCGGTGCGGCGCACGATCGTCGACGAGTACGGCACGATGCCCGAGGCGCTGTTCGAGGAGTTCGACCCGACGCCGATCGCCGCCGCGTCGTTGGGGCAGGTGCACGCGGCACGCTGGCAGGGGCGCGAGGTGGTCGTGAAAGTGCTGCGCCCCGGTGTCGAGCGACTCGTCGCAGCTGACGTCCGCGTCGTCGGCGGCATCCTCGACCGCGTGCAGCGCCGCTTCCCGAACCCGCACCTGCGCGGCGTCGTCACCGCGACGCGCGAGTTCGGCGTGCGCATCTGGGAGGAGCTCGATTTCCGCCACGAGGCGGCGAACGCCGTCGCCATGCGCGCGAACTTCGCCGGCCGCGCGGGCGTCGCCGTGCCGGCCGTCGAGCCCGCGCTCGTCCGCCGCCGTGCGCTCGTGCTCGAGCGAATGCACGGGGTCCGCATCGACCGCGCGCACGCGCTCGTCGCCGCCGGCGTCTTCACCGCCGACGACCTCGTGCGCCGTGTCATCGAGCTCTACATGCGCATGATGCTCGTCGACGGCTTCTTCCACGCCGACCCGCACCCGGGCAACCTGCTCGTGCGGCACGACGGCACGATCGTCGTGCTCGACTTCGGCATGGTCGTCCCCGTCGCGCGCGAGCTGCGCCGCCGCCTCGCGCGTACCGCGTTCGCCGGCATCCGCCGGGACGCGGAGGGGATCGTGGACGGGTTCGTCGCGCTGGGCATCGCCCCCGCCGACGGCGAGCGCGCGGAGCTCCGCGCGCTCGTCGACGCGCTACTCGACGTCGCCTACGCCGCCGACACGACGACGCTCGACCGCCTGCAGCTGCTCGCCGACCGCGTGATGCACACCCTGTATCGCTATCCCGTCACCCTGCCGAGCGACCTCGTGTACTTCGCGCGCACGGCGGCCCTGATCGAGGGGCTCGGCGCGCGCTACGACACGCACTTCAACGGGGTCACGTTCGCGTCGCCGGTCGCGCTCCGCCTCCGTCACGAGATCGTCCGCTCGCTCCGCAACCCCGGCGAGTCCGACTTCGCGTTCCTCGGCGTCGGCGTCGACGAGCTCGTGCAGCTCGCGGCCGGCGGACAGCTCGGCGGCGTCGTCGGCGACGCGGTCAGCGCGGTGCTCGGCCGCGCGGCCGGCGACGCGGTCGCGACGGTCGTCGACGGCGTCGTGCAGGCCGGGCGGGAGCTCGCGTCGCTCGTGCGCGGCTGGCGGTGATCGCGGAGCGCTCGATAGACTGCACGACGTCGCACTCCCTCCTTCGCAGACCCCGCCATGCAGACCTTCACGCGCACGTTCGCCGCCGCCAGGCTCACTGCCACGCTCGCCGCCACGCTCCTCGTCGCCGCGGGCACCGCCAGCGCCGCGCACGCACAGACGACCCCCGATCTCACCGGCACCTGGGAGCTGAACACCGCGAAGAGCGACTTCGGCCCGATGCCCGCGCCGAGCAAGGTCACGATGGTCGTCACGCAGAGCGCGACGTCGATCAAGCTCGTGCAGGCGATCGCCACGCCGGCGGGCGAGCAGAGCAACACGCAGGAGTTCTCCCTCGACGGCCAGGCGAAGACCAGCAACGGCGTGGACGGTCAGCCGATCACGAGCGTCGGGAAGATCGACAGCGGGATGGTGGTCATCGACGTCAAGGCCAACCGCCAGGGGATGGACATCACGCAGGCGCTGCGCTTCTCGGTCGCGCCCGACGGGCGCACGCTGACGCTGAATCAGGACGTCGCGTCGTCGATGGGCGGGGCGAGGCTCAAGATGGTGTTCGACAGGAAGTGACGCGGCAGTCTCATCGCTTCCTCGACTCCCGCACGATCTCGGCGACCTTGACGTAGTCGAGCTTCGGGAAGCTTCGCTCGAGGTACGGATTCCCCTCGGCCGCGATGCGGTCCTGGTCGGGGCCCTTTCCCTGCGGCGGCCCCTCGCCGTAGGCGGAGTACAGCGAGTCGACGGCGCGCATCCCGTTCGTGACGCGCCCGATCGGCGTGAAGCCGAGGCGGTCCAGCCGGGCATTGTTCCCCGTGCTGATGAACAGTTGCACCGTGCGCGTGTTCGGCCCTTCCGTCGCGAAGGCGACCGTGCCGCGCACGTTGCTCTGCTTCACCGGGTCGTCCGCAATGCGCCGTGCGTCCCACACCTTCGTGACGCGCGGGTCGCCGCTCGCGCCGAACTGCGCGACGAATCCCGGGAGCACGCGGAAGAAGCGCGACCCGTTGTAGAAGCCGCTCCGCACGAGGAAGTACAGGCGGTCGGCGCCGCGCGGCGACCAGGCGCGAATCACCTGCACGTCGACCGCGCCGCGCGTCGTCGACAGCCGCACGACGAACGTGTCGGGCGCCACGACCCGCTCGGCGCGCGGGTCGGGCTGCAGCAGCGGCGAGCGGCCGGCGCAGGCGGCGGCGACCGCGAGCGTGCCGACGGCCGTGAACACGACCGCGGCGCGGGCGGCGAGAGAGAGTGAGCGCATG
This sequence comes from uncultured Gemmatimonadaceae bacterium, assembly GCA_963843845.1. Lineage (GTDB taxonomy): Bacteria > Gemmatimonadota > Gemmatimonadetes > Gemmatimonadales > Gemmatimonadaceae > Gemmatirosa. The sequence goes on from CAWJMB010000006.1 coordinate 27,061, forward strand.
GGGGAAATCTACCCGTTCGCCACCTGCACCGGCGGGAACACGCAGAGCTTCGGCGGGTCGTTCGTTCCAGTGGTACTATGTCATTCGGAACGCGTCGACAGGAGGGATCGTGATCGGTCGGGGGGACGGAAACTTGAGCGGCAAGGCAGAGCGGCCGATGCGCGGCACCGGCATGCGCGCGTCGGCGGACGAGCTGAAAGGGGGGGGCGCCGCCGGCGCGAAGAAGAAGGTCAACACGGAAGCGGCGTGGCGCGAGGCGCGGAAGCTGATGGCGCAGCACCGCCGCTCGCTCTCGATCGGTCTCGGGCTCATGCTCGTCAGCCGCATCGCCGGACTCGTGCTGCCCGGCTCGACGAAGTGGCTCATCGACGACGTCATCGGGAAGCAGCGCCACGACCTGCTCTGGCCGATCGCCATCGCCGTCGCCGCCGCGACGGTCGTGCAGGCGATCACCGGCTACGCGCTGTCGCAGGTCATCTCGGTCGCCGCGCAGAAGGCGATCAGCGACATGCGCCGCCGCGTGCTGAACCGCGTCACGCGGCTCCCCGTGCGCTTCTTCGACGAGCACCAGACCGGGGTGCTCATCTCGCGCGTCATGACCGACGCCGAGGGGATCCGCAACCTCGTCGGCACGGGGATCGTGCAGCTCGTCGGCGGCGTCGTCACCGCGGTCCTCGCCCTCGGCATCCTGTTCTACCTGAACTGGGTGATGACGCTCGTCATCCTCGTGCTGCTCGCCGCGTTCGGCGTCGGCATGACGCGCGCGTTCAACACGCTGCGCCCGATCTTCCGCGAGCGCGGCAAGATCAACGCGGAGATCACGGGGCGGCTGAACGAGACGCTGAACGGTATCCGCGTCGTCAAGGCGTACGGCACCGAGCGGCGCGAGCAGGTCGTGTTCGCCAAGGGGGTGCACCGCCTGTTCCGCAACATCGCGAGCTCGATCACCGGCGTCTCGATCACGACGTCGGCGTCGACGGTCGTCGTCGGGCTCGTCGGCTTCGTGATCTTCGCCGTCGGCGGCCCCGCCGTCATCCGCGGCGCCATGACGCTCGGCGACCTCCTCTCGTACACGGCGTTCGTCGGCATCCTCTCGGCGCCGGTCGTCTCGATCGCGTCGATCGGCACGCAGATCTCGGAGGCGATCGCCGGCCTCGACCGCATCCGCGAGATCCTCGAGCTGCCGACCGAGATCGACGAGGACGAGCGGCGCAGCGCCGTGCCGAGCGTGCGCGGCGACGTCGCGTTCGACCACGTCTGGTTCGAGTACCGCGAGGGGCAGCCGGTCATCCGCGACGTCACGTTCGCGGCGCCGAGCGGCTCGACGACGGCGCTCGTCGGGTCGAGCGGCTCGGGGAAGAGCACGCTCGTCTCGCTCGTCATGGCGTTCAACCGCCCCACCCGCGGGCGCGTGCTGATCGACGGCCGGGACCTCGGCGACCTCCGCCTCACCGACTACCGAGCGAACCTCGGCGTCGTGCTGCAGGACAACTTCCTGTTCGACGGCACGGTGGCCGAGAACATCGCGTTCTCGCGGCCGAGCGCGATGCGGTCGGAGGTCGAGTCGGTCGCGCGCCTCGCGAACTGCGACGAGTTCGTGCGCGGATTCCCCGACGGCTACGACACGATCGTCGGCGAGCGCGGCGTGCGGCTGTCCGGCGGGCAGCGGCAGCGCATCGCCATCGCCCGCGCGCTGCTCGCCGACCCGCGCATCCTCATCCTCGACGAGGCGACGTCGAGCCTCGACTCGGAGAGCGAGGCGCTGATCCAGGACGCGTTGAACCGCCTGCGCGGCGGCCGCACGACGTTCGTCATCGCGCACCGGCTCTCGACGATCCGCAGCGCCGACCAGATCCTCGTGCTCGAGCACGGCGAGATCGTCGAGCGCGGGTCGCACGACGAGCTGATGGCGCTCGGCGGGCGGTACCGGACGCTGCACGACCGGCAGTACCAGTGGGAGCAGAACCGGTTCATCAACCCGGGTGAAGAGCTGACGACGGCGGGACCGGCCGCGATGCCTGCCGCGCGCTGACGGCGCCGTTCCGCTACCGACGTCAGCGGGTGAGAGGCGTCGCCCTTCAGCGCGACCCGACGTGAAACGTCGTTCCGTCCGGATCCCTGAACATCAGCGACGCCCCCCACTCCATCTTCTGCGGCGGGCCCAACACCTCGACGCCGCGCTCGACGAGCCGCGCGTACGTCGCGTCGATGTCGTCGCTCCAGAAGCTGACGTTCGTGAAGCCGCCGATCCGGTCCTCGTGCCCGGTCGGTGTGAACAGCACGAGCCGCGTCTCGGCGCCGGGGATGCGCAGCTCGATCCACCGCTGCGTCGCGTCGAACGGCTGGTCCGTCGCGATGGCGAAGCCGACCTGCTCGGTCCAGAACGCGAGCGCGCGGTCCTGATCGCGCGTCGGGACGCTGACGAACTTGATGCCGCGGACGGCGGCGTCGGTGGGGGCGGGCATGGTGCGAGTCGGGTGAGAGGAGCGCGCAATCTTCGCCGCCCCGCCGCGCACGTCCAGTCGCGCAGCGGATACTATGGCATTGTGTGCCGTGGCACCGAGTGCCACTGTTCGCGCATGCCTCGCGCGCCCGACGCCCCCCATGCCCCCCATGCCCCCGACCGGCTCGTCCTCGACGCGTACGTCGTCGACACGCTCCTCCCCGACCTCGTCGGCCACGACCGCACGCCGGCGACGTTCGTCGTCTACCTCGTGCTCTGGCGCCATACGGACGGCGGCGCCGCGCCGGCCGCCCTGAGCCTCGCCGCGCTCGCCGACGCGACGGGACTGTCGAAGCGCGCCGTGCAGAACGCCGTCTCGCTGCTGCTCCGCCGCCGCCTCGTCGCGCTCGTGCGCGCCACGCCGACGAGCGTTCCCGAGTACACGGTCCTCCGCCCCTGGGCCGGCCGCACGCGCGCCGCGCGCCGCGAGCGCGACGCCGCCGCACGGTGACGACGTCGTACCGAGTCCGGCGGGGAAGCGACTAGATTGCCTCGCCCGCACGTCACCACGGTCCACGTTTCACCGCGTCCAATTCGATGCACGTTCAGTACGTCGCCGTCTGCGACCACGTTCTCGTCGGGGCCGACGGCAAGCCGTCGATCATCGGCGTCTTCAGCGACATCCAGGCCCCGCAGGTCCCGATCACCCTGCCGCGGCTCGCCTTCGTCGCGCGGCTGCTGTTCACGGCCGACGAGGCGGGGAAGACGTACCGGGTCGAGGTCGTCATCACCGACCCGAAGGGGAACGAGCTCGCCCGCCCGGGGGGCGAGATCAGCGTGCCCCAGGCGCCGATCGGGATCGACTCGCTCGCCGCGGACCTGCCGATGATGTTCGACATGTTCGGCATCCCGGACTACGGGCGGTACACGTTCATGCTCACCGTCGACGGGAAGCCGACGGCGGGCGTGCAGATCGCGGTGCGCCAGGCCCCGGCGCTCCAGTAAGTCCAGTAGCTCCGCTACCTCCGGGCGGGGGGCTCCTCTCCCCCACCGCCGCGGAGCCGCTCCGCCTCGCGCGCGACGGCTCCGCGGATCGCTTCCGCGACGAGCGCCCCCGGGAGCCCGACGACGACTGCGGGGTGCAGCGCCTCCCGCTCCTCGTCCGGAATCAGCCGCTCGACACGGGCCCAGTCGCGCGCCGTGACGATCGGGACCGCCTCGAGCAGCGCGGCGCGCTCGAGCAGGCGCCGCAGCAGACGCACCGCGGCGGCGAGTCGCGCGGTGTCCGCCGTGACCGCCGCGCGACTCTGCGGCTCCGGCTCGCTCGCCGGCCGGCGGCCGGCGGGACCCATCCGCAGCGTGCCGCGCGCGTCGACCACGTAGGCGAGCGTCGCCGCGTCGTCTGGGAGCTCGTCCGAGAGACGACGCGCGCCGTCGGGTGTGTCGCACACCGCGAACACCGGCCGGCCGAGGCGGCGGGCGACGGCACGGGCGACCGCGAGCTCGGGGGCCGGAATCTCGTTCACACGTCGCTCGGTCGTCGCTCGGTCGTCGCTCGGTCGTCGCTCGGTCGTCGCTCACTCCTGCCGCGTCACGGACGTGCCGTGAGCGTCATGATGGGTCCGTCGTACCCGAACGTCGCCCGCGCGCTCGTCTCGAGCGCGGCGACCGCCTCGCGCGCGGAGGCGAGCGGCGCCTGCACCGTCACCGGCCGCGCGAGCAGCGCCGCGTCCGTGACCCTGAGCTGCAGCCCGTACGACCGCATCAGCATCGGCAGGACCTCGCGCAGCGAGCGGTTCGTCACGACGAAGCGGTTGTCCGCCCACGCGAGCGCCTCGCCGGCGTCGGCCGCGCCTAACGGCGCCAGCGTGCCGTCGTTCGAGACCGTCACCGCCTGGCCGGCGCGCACGGTCTGCGTGGAGCCCGTCGTGAGCGACGCGACCCGCGCCTCGCCGGTGCGCACGCGAACGGTCGCGACGGCGTCGTTCGGGTAGTGGCGGATGTCGAGCGTGCCGGCCGCGGCGGTGACCGACGCGTCGCCGGCGCGCACGGTGAGCGGGCGGGTGCCGTTCGGCGAGACGTCGATCGACGCCGCGCCGTCGACGCTCACGGCACGCAGCGCGCGGTCGCCGGTCCCGAAGCTCGGCGGGACGCGCATCCGGGTGTCGGCGGCGAGCTGCACGGTGCTCGCGTCGGCGAGCGACGCGCCCGCGCTCTGCCCGGCGATCGTGCTGACCGTGCGTCCGGTCGGCGCGGCGAGTGCGGTCGTGACGACGGTGTCGGCGCTCGTGCGATCGAGCCAGCGCATCCCGCCGAACACCGCCGCGGCGAGCACGACGGCGACGAGCGTCGGGAGCTGCCACGCCGGGCGCGCCGCGAGCGCCGCGACGTGCGTCGCCGCACCGTGGCGCGCGGCATCGCTCACCTCGTGCTGCGCCTGCGTGGAGTGCGTGACCGGCGCCGTCTGCGGCGCGTGCAGCGCCGTCGCGACGTGCGCCCACGCCTCGTCGAGCGAGACCGGCGCCGCGGCCGCGTGGGCCGCAGCGTGCGAGCGGTCGGCGCCGGCGAACTGGTGGGCTGCGGTGCGGCGACTCTGCTCGCGCGCGGCGCCGCTCTTCACGGCGTCGAACAGAAACGACTCGAGCGCTTCCGACGAGTCGATCCTGTCGCGGGCGCTCCAGGCGCGGACGAATGCCCCCTCCACGATCTTCGGCGAACCGCTGTCGTCGCCGAGCGCCGCGGTCGCCTGCCTGGTGAGCGGCGCGAAGCGTGAGCGGAAGAGCGACTCGAGCGCGTGCTCGTCGCCGTGCTGGAACGCGCGGAGCACGTCGAGGTCGATCGGCTGCGTGGCCGTCATGCATACCTCCAGTTGTCGGGGTCGTTGCCCCGCGTGCGGTGCATGCACGTTATATGCTCCCTCGATGCCCCGCGCACCCGTCAGCCTCGCCCGCGCCCTCTCGAAGCTGGGCCGCTACTCGCGCCGAGAGGCGGAGGCGGTCGTCCGCGCGGGACGGGTGCGCGTCGACGGCGTCGTGCGGCGCGAGCCGTCGTTCCGCCTCGACCTCGCCCGGGCGGCGATCCGCGTCGACGACGCGCCGGTCGAGCGGGCGACGCCCGTCTACCTCGCGCTGAACAAGCCGCGCGGCCTCGTCACGACGCGCGACGACCCGCGCGGCCGCCCGACCGTCTACGACTGCTTCGGCGACGCGTCGCTCCCGCTCGTGGGGCCGGTCGGTCGGCTCGATCGGGCGAGCGAAGGGCTGCTGCTGTTCACGAACGACACGCAGTGGGGCGCGCGACTCACGGATCCGGCGACGCACGTCGACAAGGTCTATCACGTCCAGATCGACCGCGTCCCCGACGCGGCGCTGCTCGCCGCGCTCGAGTCGGGGGTCGACGACGACGGCGAGCGGCTCGCGGTGAAGCGCGCGCACGCGCTGCGCGCCGGCGCGCGCACCGGCTGGCTCGAGCTCGTGCTCGACGAGGGGCGCAACCGCCACCTCCGCCGACTGCTCGGCGCCCTCGGCGTCGAGGTGCGGCGGCTCGTGCGCACCGCGATCGGGCCGCTCGCGTTAGGCCCCCTCGCGAAGGGCGCCTGGCGTCATCTCACGCCGGCCGAAGTGCGCGCGGTGCGCGACGCCGCGGTCCGCCCCCCCGCTCACGACGTCTCGGCCGCCGAGTAGAGCGAGCGGGAGAGGAGGAGCGAGAGGTGGCCGTTCGCGTCCCGCTCGACCGCGTCGAGGTCGAGCCGCGCGGGGCCGGTGTTCGTGTCGGTCGCGAACAGATAGGCCGCGTAGTCGAGCACGTCGTCGCGCGGGCCGGCGAGACGCGTGTAGGCGAGGTACGCGCTGCGCGCGTGCGGCGCGCTGACCGTGATCTGCGCGATCGCCTCGGGACGCGGCGTGCGTGCGTCGATGAGCGCGCGCACGGTCTCGATCGGCGCGGGCGCGGGTCTCTCGTGCGGCGTCTCGGAGCGGCGGTGCGGCATGGCAGGCGCGAAGGCGGGTGGGACGGGGAATGACAGAAGGTGGCGGGCCGCTCGACCCGACGCCACGCCCGCGGGTAGAATCCTGCGCCCGCCATTTTCCTCGCCCTGAGTGGAGTTCGCATGTCCCGCGTCGGTCACCTCGTCGTTCTACTCCTCGCCGCTCCCGTCGCCGCGTGGGCGCAGCGCCTCAACGAGTACGGCAACCCTGCCCGCGTCGTCCCCGCGCCGACGGCCGCCGGGATCACCGCTGCGCGACCTGCAGATCCGCCTCTACCAGTTCGCCGACGACTCGATGCAGGGGCGTCAGGTCGGGCGGGTCGGCAACACGAAGGGCACCGACTACATCGCGGCCGAGCTGAAGCGGCTCGGGCTCGTGCCGGCCGGCGACAACGGGACGTACTTCCAGGTGCTGCCCTACCACCTGCGGAAGTTCACCGACCATTCGCGGCTCACCGTCGACGGCAATCCGCTCGCGTGGAACGCCGACTGGCTCGCCGTGCCCGGCGCCCGCGCGCCGCGCCCGGTGAGCGCCGCGCGAGGTCGATCTTCGGCGGCACGGTCGGCGACACGACGACGCAGATCGGCGCCGCGCAGGCCGCCGGCAAGGTCGTCGTGCTGCTGCCCGCCGCGACGTCGGCGGCGCCGGCCGGCGGACGTGGCGGCCTTCGGCGCGCCGGCCGTCGACGCGGTTCGCCGACGCGGTCGCCGTCGCGACGGTCGACCTCGACGCCCTCACGCCGGCGCAGCGGGCGGCCATCAACGACCCGACCGTCGCGACGCAGAACGCCGGCGGGCGCGGACGGCCGGCCGCCGCAGGGAACGGCCGCCGATCGACTCGTTGACGCTGCTCAAGCAGCAGCTCGCCGCAGCTGCAGCCGCAGGCGGCGCTCCGCCTCACGCGTGTCGCCGCGCAGCGGCTGTTCACGCGGCCGCCCGCTCGACGGGCTGCGCGCCGGCACCACCGGCGGCACCGTGACCGCGTCGCTCGACTTCGTGGAGCTGCCGACCGACTGGGCGCGCAACGTCGTCGCCATCATTCCCGGCAGCGACCCGGCGCTCCGCCACGAGTACGTCGCGATCGGCGCGCACAACGACCACGTCGGCTTCGCGGCGCCCGTCGACAAGGACTCGGTGCGCGCGTTCAACGTCGCGCGCAACCGCATGCTGCATCGCGAACCAGATGCTCGCGCTCAAGCCGGAGCAGCTCGCGACGATCCGCGTGAACATGGACAGCATCCGCCGCGCGCACCCCGACGCGCGCCTCGACTCGATCAACAACGGCGCCGACGACGACGGCTCGGGCTCGATGGGCGTCCTCGAGATCGCCGAAGCGATGATGGCGATGCCGGTGAAGCCGAAGCGCTCGACGCTGTTCGTCTGGCACACCGGCGAGGAGGCAGGGCTCGTCGGCTCGGCGTTCTTCACCGACGAACCCGACGGTGCCGATGGACTCGGTCGTCGCGCAGATCAACATCGACATGATCGGCCGCGGCCGCGCCGAGGACCTCCCGGGCGGCGGCGCCGGACTACCTCGGCGTCGTCGGCTCGTTCTTCGACTCGAAGGACCTCGGCGAGCCGGTCGCGCGCGGTCGAACAGGCAGCAGAGGACGCCCGCTGCAGCTCGACTACAAGTACGACATCGACGCTGACGTGGTCGGGCTACAACAACATCTACGGCCGCAGCGACCACTACAACTACGCGCGTGCAGGGCGTGCCGATCGCGTTCTTCTTCACGGGCCTGCACGGCGACTATCACCAGCGGAGCGACGAGGCGGAGTTCATCGACTACCCGCACTACGCGCGGATCACGAACTACATCCGCGACATCGTCGTCGACGTCGGGAACGGGCCGCGCCCGCGCATCAACGGCAGCCGCCCCGCGAAGCCGCCCACGGCGGTCGTGCCGTAACGGGCCGGCGTGCTGGCGCGAGGCATGCCAGACAGCACGGGGCGACTCCGACATGCGGAGCGCCCCGTGGTTCGTGTTCTCCGTCGCCGCGTCCGCCGCAGGATTCCCATGGCTTCACCGCACGCTCGCTCCTGGCGCCGCACCGCGGGTCCGGCGCTCGGCTTCGCTCTGCTCGTCGCGTGTGGAGGCGATGGCGGCACGGCGCCGCCCGGGCAGTCGAACACGGTCAGCAGCGCGTCGACGCCGTCCGCGATCAGCGTCGTCAGCGGCAGCGGGCAGAGTGCCGCGCCGGGCAGCGCACTCTCGGCGCCGCTCGTCGTGCGCGTGACGTCGGCGACGGGCGCCGCACTGGCGGGCGCGACCGTCGACTTCACGATCAGCGGCAGCGCCGGAACGCTGACCGCGTCGAGTGCCGTGACGGACGCCGGCGGGCTGGCGGCCACGACGCTCACGTTGGGCGCCGCCGCCACTGCGGTGCAGGTCACCGCGACCGTCCGCGGCACGGCGCTCAACACGACGTTCTCGGCGACCGCGGCCACGCCGCCGACGAGCGCCGCGTGCGCCGCCGCACCGCTCACGCTCGCGGCCGGCCAGACCGCCGTGCTCACCGGTGCCGCGACGTGCGTCAGCGTCGCCAGCAGCGGCGAGTACGCGCTGATTCCGTACAACACGAGCCTGGACTTCGGCGCGAACGCGTCGGTCAGCTTCCTCCCCACCGGCACCTCGACGGCCGGGGCGCCGCTCGCGAGCCGCGCGCCGCTGGCGAGCGCGGGATCGGAAGGCGCCACGGCGCTCGCGTCACTCGCGGCGCGTGCCCAGGGTCTTGACGGCGCGGACCTGTCGCTGCCGGCCACGTTCGAGCGAGCGCTGCGCGAGCAGGCGCGCACCGAGCTCCGTCCGCTCCTCGCCGAGGCCAGAAGCTGGCACGCGAGTCGTAGTGCCGCGGCCGCCGGGACGCGCCGCCTCGTCATCCCGGGCACGGCGGCGGTCGGGTCGCTGTTCCAGCTGAACGTCGGCGGCGAGGGGTGCTCGAGTCCCCAGCTCCGCACGGTGCGCGTCGAGGCGGTGACGAACCGCGCGATCGTCGTCGCGGATACGCTGAACCCGTCGACCGGCTTCACGCGCCCCGACTACGAGTCGGTCGCCGTCACCTTCGACACGCTCATCGACGTCGTCGACCGCCGCAACTTCGGGGCGCCGGCCGACATCGACGGCAACGGCCGCGTCGTGCTGCTCTACACGAGCGCCGTGAACGCGCTCACCCCGCGCAACTCGGACTCGTACATCGGCGGCTACTTCAGCCCGCGCGACCTCTTCCCGACGCGCACCCGCAACGGCCTGCCGGGGTGCGCCGCGAGCAACGAAGCCGAGATGTTCTATCTGCTCGTGCCCGACCCGTCGGGGATCATCAACGGCAACCGCTTCTCGAAGGAGTTCGTCGCTCGTGTCACGTTGGGCACCGTGGCGCACGAGTACGAGCACCTCATCAACTCGTCGCGCCGCCTCTACGTCAACACGCAGGCGGAGCAGTTCGAGGAGACGTGGCTCGACGAGGGTCTCGCCCACATCGCCGAGGAGCTCGTGTTCTACGCGCGCACGGGGCTCGCGCCGGGGCGCAACATCGACGGCCCCACGCTCCGCTCGTCGATCGCGATCACGAACGCGTTCGTCGAGCAGGGGAGCGCGAACTTCCGCCGCCTCGAGACGTTCCTGAACAACCCGTCGCGCAACTCGCCGATCGCCGACAACGACTCGCTCGCCACGCGCGGCGCGACGTGGGCGTTCCTCCGCTACGCGGCCGACCAGACGCAGCCCGCGGGCGTGACCTCGCAGGAGACGATCTGGCAGCGGCTCGTGAACTCGACGACGAGCGGCATTCCGAACCTGCGCACCGTGTTCGGCAGCGACGTCGCCGGGCTGTTCCGCGACTGGGGCACGATGCTGCTACTCGACGACGTCGCCGGCGCGGCGGCGCGCTACCAGTTCCCGAGCTGGAACCTGCGCTCGGTGTTCGGCGCGCTGAACTCGTCGAACAGCTATCCGCTCCGCACGACGGTGCTCGCGAGCGGCACGACGACGAACGTGCTGCTGCCCGGCGGGAGCGTGGCCTACCTGCGGTTCGGCGTCGCGACCGGCGGGACCGGCAGCGTGTCGTGGAGCGCGCTGCCGTCGAACGTGGCGCTCACGGTGGTGCGGATCCGATGAAGACCGAGCAGCGGTCCCGACCCGTTCGGGTCAGGACCGCTGCTCGTGCATCGGGTATCCGGTCGTTACGCCGCCCGCTCGAATCCGTCGCACCCGCTCAGCGGCGTCACGACGAGGTGCAGCGCCGCGTGCCTCGGGTGCCCGCACTCGTCGGTGAGCGTCTCCGGAGCCTGGCGCTTCGCCCGGATCTGCGTCAGCTGCGAATCGTCGCCGTGATGCTCACCGAAATGTGCGCAAAGCCCGCACTGGCCATCCTGAAGATTCTGCATCGCCCGCCTCCTGGTGATCGCGTTGTGGTCTACGCCCCCACGACAGTGCAACATCCGGGCGCAGTCGGCCGTACCGCCACGCCACGAGACCGGCCAGGGACGCGCCGACCGTCGCACCGGCGCCACGGTGACATCGCGCCGACGTCGCTCTAGGTTGGCTCATCATGACTGCCCACCCGCTCAGCTCCGCTCAGGTCGACGCGCTGCTCCGGAGCGATCCGCGAACGGCCGCGGCGGACATGTTCGTGCTCCGCGACACACTGCTCCGACTCGGCGACGCGTGGGTGGAGCTGGCCGACGCGGCGACCCACCTACGCGCCGCGGCCGACGACCTCGCGCAGGCCCGCCGTCTGCCTCCCCTCCCCCCGATCGCTCCGCGCGCCGACTGAGCCGCGGCCGCTCCACCCGCCGCACCCGCCGCACCCGCCGCATTCGCAGCTTCCGTCGCATGACCGCAGCCCTCGACGAGCGCCCCGACCGGCACCGCTGGACGCTGGACGACCACCGCGTCACGCAGCTCGTCGTCGAGCTGGGCGCGGTGCGGCTCGCGACGTGGACGCTGCACGCCTCGATCGAGCTGCGGCTCGGCGTGCCGTTCGTGATCCAGCAGGCGGACGGTGTCGCCCGCGACGCCGACCCCGACGAGCCCGAGCAGCTCGCCCCGCTGCTCACGCTCGTCGGCCGGTGGCTGGAGACCCTCACCGTGACCGCCGACGCCGAGCTGACCGTGACGTTCAGCGACGGCACGATCCTCACTGTGCGCCCCGACCGCCGCTACGAGGCGTGGCAGGTGCAGGGTGGCGGCGCGCTCGAGGGCGTATCCTACGTCGCCCGTCCCGGCGGCGAGCGGCCGTACTGACGCCGTCGGCGGGCGAGGGCCGGGTCGGGTCGTCGCGGCGGCGGTGAAGCCGGACCACTCCGGACCGGCCCATCCTCTCGCATTCGCATCGTGCCCCTCTCGCTCGATCTCCAGTTTCGCTCGGCGAGCCCGGCCGATGCCGCGCTGCTCGTCGACGTGATGCGCCGCACGTTCCGCGACACGTACTCCGAGCGGTTCGGCGGCGTCTGCCGCGACGTCGACGTCGAGCACTACGTCGCCGAGTCGTTCTCCGAGCCGCAGCAGCGCGCCGAGCTGGAGGACCCCGAGCGCCAGACCATCTTCGCCGAGGTCGACGGCGTCGTCGCCGGCTTCGCGCAGGTCCAGGAGGGGGCGGCGCCCATGTACCGCGCGGCCGGCGTCGTCGGCGCGCGGCCGGTCGAGGTCGCTCGCTTCTACGTCGACCGGCCGTGGCAGGGTCGGGGCGTCGCCTGGCCCCTCATGCAGCAGTGCATCGCCTGCGCGCCCGGCGCGGACCCGCTCTGGCTCGGCGTGTTCGAGCGGAACGCGCGGGCGAGGGCGTTCTACGCGAAGTGCGGCTTCGTCCCCGTCGGCCGCGCGCTCTTCCAGCTGGGCGACGACCTGCAGGAGGACTGGATTCTGGCGCGCCCGCGCAACACCGCTGGCTGACGCGGTGTACTCGATGCAGATTCAAGACGTCGCAGGGAACGCCGTGACGGCACGCACGAGTCTGGAGTCGTAGCTGTTGTCGCAGTCAGCGATCGGGCCACTTTCCGCGAGTGTTCATGTGATTGGCGACGTCCGACTTCGGCCCTTCATGGCGACTCCTGCTACGACGCACAGCCTCAGCAATTGGCAGCGGCGCACCGTCGAGACGGTCGTCTCGCTGCTCGCGTTCGCCATCTGGGGGCAGTTGGCGTACATCGGCGGTGTCCGCCTGTTCTGGCGCATGAACGGTGGCGAGCTCGGCGGCTCGATCTGGTTCGACCTGGCGAGCTTCGTCATCGGCGTGTCGGGGAGCGTCGCAGGGGTCGCCGCCGTCTGGGCGCTCGGCATGCGACTCATCGGGAAGATGCCGTCGTCGATCGTCGGCGCGCCCGACGATTCCCCCGAGGACTATCCGCAGGCGCGGCGCGCGAGCGGAGCGCCGTAGCGCCGACGCACGGATGTGCGATCGCCACGGGCCGCGAGACACGTTCTCGCGGCCCGTCGTCGTTCGACGGAGGATCGCTGGCGTCCACAGCAGTTCGCGCGTGGCTCGAGCGGTCTCGACAGAAGGAACCGAAGGCACGGAAGACCCGCTCGCGTCCTCTCTTCCGTGCCTTCTGTTCCTTCTGTCGAGCACTACCGCACCGCATCCGCGATCTGCTCTAGATTGCGCCCGATGTCGTCACGCACCAGGCACGACCCGTACGCCGCGCTGCGCATCCCGAACTTCCGACGTTACACGGCCGGCGTGCTCGCGCTCACGCTGTCGACGCAGGTACAGGGGGTCGTCGTCGCGTGGCAGATCTACGACGTCACCCACGACCCGCTGTCGTTGGGTCTCATCGGACTGGCCGAGGCCCTGCCGTTCATCGGAATCGCGCTGTTCGCGGGGCACGTCGCGGACCGTGTGGACCGCCGGCGGCTCGCGTTGGGCGCGACGCTGCTGCTGCTCGCCTGCTCGCTCGCCCTGCTCGCCCTCGCCTGGTTCCCGCCGCGCACATCGACGTTCGTGCGCGCCGTCTACGGCATCATCTTCGTGAGCGGGGTCGCGCGCAGCTTCCTGCAGCCGGCGCGCATCGGGCTCAGCTCCGAGCTCGTCCCCCGCGACCTGCTGCCGAGTGCGGTGACGTGGCGAAGCGTGACGTGGCAGGTCGCGGCGGTCGGCGGACCCGCGTTCGGCGGGCTGCTCTACGGCTTCGCCGGCGCGACCGCCGCCTACGAGCTCGACGCGGCGCTCATGGTGCTCGCGCTGGTCGCGTTCGCGCTCATGCGCCACCGCTCCCCCGCTCGCGCCGCGGCTGCCGGATCGATCGGCGAGAGTCTGCTCACAGGATTGCGCTTCGTGCGCCGCCAGCCGGTGATCCTCGGTGCGATGACGCTCGATCTGTTCTCGGTGCTGTTCGGCGGCGCCGTCGCTCTGCTCCCCGTGTTCGCCGACCGGATCTTGCACGTCGGGCCCGAGGGGCTCGGCGTGCTGCGCGCGGCGCCGGCGGCGGGAGCGGTCGTGATGTCGCTCATCCTCGCCCACCGGCCGCCGATCCGGCGCGCGGGGCCGACGCTGTTGACCGTCGTCGCGCTGTTCGGGCTCAGCATGATCGGCTTCGGACTGTCGCGCAGCTATCCGCTGTCGGTCGCGCTGCTGTTCGTGAGCGGCCTCGTCGACATGGTGAGCGTCGTCATCCGCTCGACGCTGCTGCAACTGTACACGCCGGACGAGCTGCTGGGCCGCGTGAGCAGCGTGAACCAGATCTTCATCGGCAGCAGCAACGAGATCGGTGCGTTCGAGAGCGGCGTCGCGGCGAAACTGCTCGGCGCGGTGCCGTCGGTCGTCGTCGGCGGCGCGTTGACGCTCGTCGTCGTCGCGGCGGTCGGCTGGGGCGTGCCGACGCTGCGCCGTCTGCGCGCGATCGAGGCGCCCGCGCCGGCGTGATCGGCCGGCGTCATCGCTGTATGTTCTCGCAGCCCTTTACCGAGAGCTCGTCATGACTCCCGTGTTCGTGTCTCCGCGCCGCGTCGCGCCGCCGACGCCGCTGACGTCGCTGGCGCTGTGTCTCACGGTCTCCACGCTCGCCGCCTGCGCCCGCACGACGGTGGTGCAGACCGCGCCGCCGGCGCCGCGCATCACGACCGGCGCCGCGGTCTTGCAGGCGATGCACGACCGCTACGCCACGACGTGGTACCGCACGCTGACGTTTCGCCAGCTCACGACGCAGGTGCCGCCAGGCGGCGGCGCCGAGCGAACGACGACGTGGTACGAGACGATGATGGTGCCGGGGCGGCTGCGCATCGACACCGACCTCGCGCGCGGCGGCGGGCAACTGTTCGCGAACGACAGTCAGTACGTCGTCGTCAACAACGCGGTACGGCGCGCCGCCGCCGGCCACAACCCCCTCCTCGTGTTCGGCTTCGACGTCTACGCGCAGGCGCCGGCGCGCACGGCGCAGGTCCTCGCGTCGTTGGGCTTCCCCGACGGGCCGGTGCGCGAGGGGACGTGGCTCGATCGCCCCGTCTGGATCGTCGGCGGGGGGCCGACCGATCTGCACTCGCCGCAGTACTGGATCGACAGGGAGCGGCTCGTCTTCGTGCGCTCGCTCCAGCCGTCGCCGTCGGACACGTCGAAGACGTACGACGTGCGCTTTCTCGACTACCGACCGGCCGGTGGAGGCTGGATCGCCCCGCGCGTCGAGGCGTACGTCGGAGGGCAGAAGATCCTCACCGAGGTGTACGAGGATGTGCGGGTCGATCCGGCAGTCAGCGAGGCGTTGTTCGATCCGAAACGGTGGGGAACGGCGCCGCACTGGGCGAAGGGTTCTCGCTGACCTGCGGAACCGACTGCCGAACGGCGGGACTCACGACGCGACGGCGGGACTCACGGCGATACGGCGGGGCTGGACACGCGGAACGCGACCGCGACGGCGGAACGCACCGGCAGTCGCGGGACACGAGCTGCGGGGTGTCGGCCATCCAGCAGATCGTCCGCAGGTCGCACCCGCCGGCGCGGCCGCATCCCGCCGTCGACCCCTCATGACGCCTCGCGCTCGTCCGCCTCGTCATCGACCGAGTCGGCCTCGAGCAGATGCAGCGCCCGCACGGCATCGCGATGCCGGACCGCGAGCCGCACCCCGTGCAGCCACGACAGCGCCACCTGCATCCCGCCCGCGTCGTCGCGCAGCAGCATCGACGGAATGTCGTGCGCGCGGAGCACGGCCTGCGCGACGAGCGCGTCCGTCTCGCTCGCGAACGTCGTGATGACGACCGGCGTGTCCGACATCGCGGCGCTCCTTCCTAACGCGCCGCCGCCGCTTCGGCGATGCCGATGGGCGTGGTCGTGATGCCGCGCGGCAGGCCGGCGCGTCGCGTCGCATGTCGCCGCATCGCGTAGAGCAGCTGCGCGTACGCGACGTCGTCCGCCGAGGCCCGACCGCCGCCGACGCCGCTCGCGACCGGGTGCATGACCGACGTCCACCCCTCCCCGGCGTGCCCGATGCCGAGCGCGTGCAGCAGCTCGTGCGTGACGATCGCGGGGGCGGCGAGCAGCGCACGGCTCTGCACGGCGACGGTGGCGCCGCCGACGTCGCCGTCGCCGCTCCAGCCGATCGTCGTGAGGCCGGCGGCGCGCATGCGCGGATCGACCGCGACGACGATGCCGGCGAATCCCGGCGCGTCGGCGGACGCGTCGTCCGACGCCGTGCGCAGCGGCAGCGTGGCCGGCCGGAACAGGGGCCGCCCCCAGTCGCGCTCGAGCTGACGGGCGATCGACCAGAACGCGACCGAATCCCCGGCGCTCGGCGCGCTGTTGCGATGGTGATCGAACGCGACCGCGAGCGGAAGCTGTGCCGCGTCCCACCCGACCGCGGCGCCAGCGGCTGGAACGAGGTCGCTCCCGTCGCGCGCCACATGCCACACTCGGCGGCCGTCGCGAGCGCGACGCTGTGCGATCGCCGGCTCGATCGAGACGGCAGTGCCGGCGTAGCTCCCCGTCGTGATGCGCCACTGCCGCGGCAGGAGCAGCGCGTCGAGCGTCGCCAGCCGGTCGACGGGTGCGTCGAACAGCTCGGCGGGGGCGTGCGCGTCGTCGAGAGGCTCGATGCGAACGGTGAGGCGCGTGTCGGTGAGGTGCGCGGACCGGAACGCGAACGTGCCGTCGCGATCGGTGAGCGTCGAGTCCGTCGTGCGCGGTCCACGGACGATGACCCGCGCGCGGATCGGGACCCCGTCCGCCGCGGCGACCACCCGGCCGCGTACGGCCGGCAACACGGTGACCGACCTGACGGTCTGTCCGACGCGGCGCCACGCGACGACGTCGGTCGTTCCCGGCGCGTGCGCGACGACGCGCCCTCCCGAGACGGAGGCGACCGGCGCGTCGACCGACGACCAGCGCAGGTCGCGCTCGATCGACGGCGGCGTGCCCTCGGGGGCCGGCGGGGCGGGGAGCGCGAGGGTGTCGCCGACCCAGAGCGTGACGGCAGGAGCGATC
Organism: uncultured Gemmatimonadaceae bacterium; assembly: GCA_963843845.1. Classification (GTDB taxonomy): domain Bacteria; phylum Gemmatimonadota; class Gemmatimonadetes; order Gemmatimonadales; family Gemmatimonadaceae; genus Gemmatirosa. Next base: position 43,899 of record CAWJMB010000006.1, read on the forward strand.
GCCGTCGTGAACGGAATCACGCGCGTCGGCAGGTCGGCGAGATCCGGCGGGCGGAACGAATCGGTCGGCGCCGGCGCGCCCGACGGGGCCCCTTCCGCTCGCGATGTCTCGTTCGGCGCCGCGCGCTGTGGTGCCATGCCGACGCGTCGAGGATCAGTCGAGCGCAGCCATGTCGAGACCCCGGCGGGCCGTGACAGCCGAGCGCCCGCCTCGAGCCGACGATCGCCGACCGCGTCGTGCCGGAGTCGCCGCAGCGCGTCCGCCAGCGGCAGCGCGGTCGAGTCGCGGCCGCTCGGCGCGCAGGCGGCGAGACTCTGCACGAGACTCCCCGCGACGACGATCGCGCCGGCGCGCACCGCACGTCTCACCGTACCTCCTTCATCAGCACACCGCTCCGGTCAGCGCACGGTGAACGGCACCGCGAGCTGTCTGTCCCCCCACTGCATCCGGATCGTCCCGCCAGTCTCCGTCGCGTCGATCGCGAACGTGAACTGCTCGACGGGCTGGGCGAGCGACGTCGCGGTGAGCGGAATGCGCGCGAGGTCCTGGTCGGCCGCATACTCGGTGCCCCACTGCTTCGTCTGCCGGTTGACGACGAGCTGATAGCCGCTCGCCGTCGGCCATGTCCACAGCGTGTACGTGCCGGCGGGGACGGGCGTACCGCCGATGACGAGATCGCGGGACGTCGAGAGCTGGGTCGCGCCGTTCGCGCCCGTGCGCCAGATCGCGTTGTACGGCACGAGCGTGCCGCCCCAGACCGTGCGGCCACGGATCGACGGACGGCTGTAGTCGATCCAGAGCTGCGCAGCGCCGACGGTCGCGCGCACCGTGTCGCGCGGCGACGCCGTACCCATCGCCCCGCGTGCGGCGAACGCCCTCGCGATCGACGCGACGTCCGGCGCCGCCCCGTCGGCGGTCGCCAGCCGTTCGACCATCACCTTGTTCGTCGTGCGCGAGCCGTCGACGGCGAGGATGCGGCCGGCGGCGTCGGTCGTGAACATCACCGGGTCGCCGAAGTAATCCATCGTCGCGGCGCTCGGACTCGTGAACGCGGTCCTGAGCGCGCTCGGCGCGGGCGCACCCGGACGCCACAGCGTCACCGCACCGTCGCTCCGCCTCGCCGTCCGGAGGTGCATGAGGGCGATCTCGTACATCGCGTACGAGTTGGTGATCGACGGGATCGTGCCGGCGGGGACGGCCGCGGCGCCGTGCGCGATCGTGTCGGCCGCCGTCGTCACCTCGCTCCACACCGAGTCGCCGCGGAACGTGAGCGTCACGCGCTTCGCCGCGTTCGGGACCGGCGAGCCGTCGGGACGGCGTGCGCTGTACTCCACGCGGGTGATGCGGCCGGCCGCATCGAGGTCGGCCACGTAGTGCGTCACGACGACCATCGGCGAGCGGTTGACGATGTCTCCGTCGACGCGGTTCGCGTTGCGTGTGAACCGCTCGACCGCGAGCGTGTCGCTGCCGAGTCGCACGACGAACGCGCCGCCGGCCGCCGCAGGCATCGCGGCGTCTTTCGTGACGCGCTGGGCAGTGAGCCGAGTCGCCGGGAGCGCGGTCGAGAGCGTCGCGGCGGCGAGCGCGAGGGTGCAGCAGGCGGGTCGGCGCATGAGCGAGTCGGGAGGAGACGATGGAAGTGCTCGCCGGAAGCTACGCCGAACGCGTCGCGCGTCGGAACCAGCTCGCCACGAGGTAGAACTCGTCGAGGTCGTGCGTCGGGATGTCGGCGCCCGACGGGTCGGGGCCGTCGTAGATGCGGCGCACGAGTGCGGCGAGCGCCGCCTCCTCGTCCGGTGTCGTGGGCGCGGGTAGCTCGGCGCGCACCGTGCCGCGGCGGATCAGGTAGATGCGCTCGCTCCCGTCGTGGCCGACGGCGCGGTGCACGAACGACAGTCGGTCCGCCCCCGCGTGGAAGCGAGCGAGTCGCTCGGCGAGCCACTCGAGTGCGTCGAGCTTCTGCTTCAGCGACCCGGCGCGCTCGAACTGCCACGCGTCGGCGGCGGCGAGCATCGCGGCACGCAGCGTCTCGACCGGCCGACGCGTCCGCCCCGCAAGGAAGTCGCGGGCATCCGCCGCTCGTGCGGCGTAGTCGGCGGCGTGCGGCGCGCGCACGCACGGCCCGGCGCAGCCGCCGAGCTCGTAGCGCAGGCAGCTCGGCGCGCGCCCGACCTCTCGCCTGGCCCCGTCCGCGAACCCGAGCGCCGCGCCGGACAGCTCGCAGTCCCGCACGCCGGTCGCCTCGGCGAGCGCGCGCATCGCCTGGGCGAGCATCGTCACGCGGCGGAACGGGCCATAGAGCACCGTCGCCGTCGGGTCGTCGGTCCGCAGCACGAGCCGCAGCCCCGGCACGTCGCCCCCGGTCACGCCGATCCATCCACGCGGCGCCTCGTCGACGTTCAGCGAGACGTTGAAGCGCGGGCGGTGCCGCTTGATCAGCCGCAGCTCGTGCAGCAGCGCCGCGAACTCGTCGTGCGTGTAGTCCCACTCGATCGCGTGCGCCATGCGGAGAATGCGCGCCTGCTTGTCGCGCCGCGACCGCCGCCGTGCCGACTGGAAGTAGCTCAGCAGCCGCGTCCGCACGCGCTTCGCCTTCCCGACGTAGAGCACGAGCCCCGTCGCGCCGAGCATCCGGTAGACGCCCGGCCGGTTCTCCGCGTGCTCGACCACGTGCGCGCGGAGCGCGCGCCGGACCGGGAGGGGAGCGTTCGCGTACGCGACGTGCCGGATGTCGTCGGGCGCGACAGGAGCGCGGAGCTGCGGTGGGCGGGGAGTACGGCGGGGCATGGAGGAGCTGGAGATACCCGGATGATGCCCGGATGATGCCCCCCCGCTCCAAGAAAACCGCCCCTCCTCGTCCGCCGTGAGTCCACCCGTATCACCGCCGTCCGTCCGCCGTGTCACCGCGGTCGAACCGCGGTCGAACCGCGGTCGAACCGCGGACGAGGAGGGGCGACTTCCTGCGCTACGCCAACCGCACCGCATCGCGCCCGCCCGCCTTCGCCTGGTACAGCGCCTGGTCCGACAGCCGCAGCAGCGCGTCCGCGTCGTCGCCGTCGGTCGGAAACACACTCGCGCCGATGCTGACCGTGATGCACACCTCGCGGTCGTCGACCACGATCGCCCCGCGTACCGTGTCGCGGAGCTTCTCCCCGAGCGCCGCGACGTCGCGCGCCGTCCGCACGTCGGGCGCGAGGATCACGAACTCGTCCCCGCCGAGCCGCGCGACGGTGTCCGCATCGCGCAGTTGCGCCGATAGCCGCGCCGCGACCTGCTGCAGCAGCCGGTCCCCCGCCGCGTGGCCGAGCGTGTCGTTGATCGTCTTGAAGTGATCGACGTCGAGAAAGAAGAGCGCGAACGGCTGGTCGGTGCGCCGCCCCTGCGCGATCAGCACGCGCAGTCGGTCGATGAGCAGCAGCCGGTTCGGCAGCCCGGTGAGCGCGTCGTGATACGCCATGTGCTCCGCGCGCTGCGCCGCCTCGAGCGTGCGGCGCTGCTCGCCCTCGAGCAGCCAGATGACGAGCCCGAGTCCGAGCGCGAAGTTCAGCAGCACCTGCGCGGCCGGGGCGACCGGCAGGAGCAGCGGGAGGCGGTCGAGTCGCGCCGGGTCGGCCGAACCGTCCTGCAGCTGCTGATACGCTTCGATCCCGCCGAGCACGCCGAGCGCCTCGAACGCGCCGGCGACGAGCCGCTGGCCGAGCGCCGGTCCGTCGTCGAACGGCGCGAGCCAGCTCGGCCGCCGGTTCGCGAACGCGCGCATCGTCTGCAACCAGAGCAGCACGCCCGTCGCGAGCTGTGCGACGCTCGTCAGGGCGAGCATCGTCCCGCCGCGGACGAGGTATCGCTGCACCGTCGCGCCATCGGTCGTCGCGAACGGCAGCATCGTCGCGACGATGAGCGCGACGACGGCGACGACGCTCCACCGCAGCGTTCCCTCCGGCCGAACGCGGCGTTCGGCGACCGCGAACGCGCCGAGTGTGAGCCACGCGGCCTTGAGGTACTCGGCGGCGAGCGCGAGCGCGGTGAGAGCGATGACGCGGCCGTCGGTCGCCGGGCGCGTCGCGGCGAGGGCGGGGTAGGCGGCGCGCGCCAGCAGCTCGACCGCGAGCACGATCCAGGCGTACGTCCAGGTCGCGAGGACAGGGTAGCCCATCCGGCGCTGGAACACCCAGAGCACGAGCGCCGTCAGCAGCGCCTGCGCCAGCTGGATGGCGAGCACGGGCGAGACGGCCGCGTCGGCTCCCATGCGTACCCTCGTAGGCCCCGCCCGGAACGGTGGGCGCGGTTGGCGACGTGCGGCGTCGACCGCCGGCCTCCGAGCGGCGTCGCCCGGAGCGCACGTCTCATAGTGACGTCGCTCGGCGCCGCGGAACAGAGCGCGCCGGTCGGTCAGCCCATCATTGCGACGACGGCGGGGCCCCGGACATCAACTGTGCCGCGTAATCGATCCCACGTGCCGTCCGCGAGCCGTGCCACGACAGCAGCTCGCCGTCGACGTGCAGAAAGCGGTCTCGCGGTACGCCGCTCTCGGCGGCCAGCTCGTCGGCGTGCGCGTCGCGGAACGGGAACGGCTCGGAGGAGAGCAGCACGAGGTCCGGGTCCGCCGCGGCCAGCTCCGCAGGCTCGATCGTCGGATAGCGCGTCGTGCGGTCGGCGAAGACGTTCACGCCGCCGGCGTCGTGCAGCATCGCGCTGACGAACGTGTCGCCGCTCACCGTCATCCACGGACGTCGCCAGATGAGATAGGCCCAGCGCACCGGTGGCGCGCGGCGCGCTGCGGCGGCCGCCGTCGCCCGGGCGAGCCGCCGCTCGATGTCACGAGCGATCCCGTCGGCAGCGGCCGACGCGTCGAGCGCCGCGCCGACGTCGCGCACCATCGCTGCGGTGTCGGCGGCGTTCTTGGGAAAGCTCACGTGACAGCGCACGCCGGCCGCCGCGAGCGCCTCGGCGTCCTCGCGCCGGTTCTCCTCTTCGTTCAGCAACACGAGATCGGGCGCGAGCGCGATGATGCGATCGATCTTCGGGTCCTTCGTTCCGCCGACCGACGGCACGGCGCCGACACGGTCTGCAGGATGGATGCAGAACTTCGTGCGCCCCACGAGCGCGTCGCCGCGGTCGAGGTCGAAGACCAGCTCGGTGAGACTCGGGCAGAGAGAGACGACGCGCACGACCGAAAGCTAGCGACTCTCTTGCGGTCGTCGTCCGGTCACCCCTACCTTCGCGCGCGATTTTCGATCGTACGTCTCGAACCCGTCAAGGACCGTCATGTCTCGCCGCGCTCCGCTCCGCCGCCGCTGGCTCGCCGCGGCCGCTACCGCTCTCCTCGCACTCGCTCCCGCCGCTGCGGCCGCCCAGCCGTGGAGCTCCATCACGTTCTTCGGCGACAGCTTCTCCGACATGGGGATGGCCGACGTGCTCTCGGCCATCGTCGGCAACGTCGACCCCACGCCCGAGCCGCCGTACTGGCCCGGCCCGCCGCCGCTGTTCTTTCCGGGCACGGCGTCGAACGGCCCGACGTGGACCTCGTACTTCGCCAGCGCGCTCGGCCGCCCGAGCGACGCGCTGACCGCGGTGGCGCCGCCGGGGGTTCCGAGCGGCAACAACTTCGCGATCTCCGGCGCCCGCACCGGGCTGCTCGGGACGGGCGGCAATCCGATCGGGCTGCAGTCGCAGCTCGCGCTGTTCGCCGGGATCGTGCCGCCCGGTGTGCCGCTCGCGCTCGCCCCGCGGGCCGTCGATCCGACCGGGTTGTACGTGCTCTGGGCGGGAGTGAACGACCTCCGCGATCTCGCCGACGCGGCGCCGGTGAACCCGCTGCCGTCGATCCAGTCCGCGGTGGCCAACGTCGCCGGGGCCGCCGCGCAGCTCGCGACGAACGGTGCCCGGTCGTTCCTCATTCCGCGCGCGCCCAACTCGAGCGTCGTTCCCGAGGTCGCGCTCTCTCCGGCCACGGCCGCCCGCCGGCTCGCCTACACGACGACGTTCAACGTGCTGCTCGACGCCGCGCTCGCGCAGCTCGCCGCGCAGTTCCCGACGGCGCGCTTCACCACGTTCGACCTCGACCCGCTCTACGGAGCGATCATCGCGGACGCCGCGACCGGCGGCGCGCGATACGGCATCACGAACGTGTCGGCGCCGTGCTTCCCCGGGTTCGGCGTGCCCGCCAGCGATTGCGACGTGTCGCTGTTCTCGGATGCGCTCCATCCGACGACGCGCGCGCACGCGCTCGTCGCGAACGTCGCGCTCGCCGCGGTCGTCCCGGAGCCCGCCACCGTGGCGCTCGTCGGCGGCGGACTGGCTCTCCTGGCACTCGGCGCGCGGCGCAGGAGGAGCGCCGCGCGCCGAGTGTAGCGCACCGAGCGGGGGCGGTCAGCGCCCGCGGGCGCCCGCCCTCGCCGAGCCGCTCTTCGCGGCACTCTTCGTCGCGGCGCTCTTCTTCGCGGCGCTCTTCGTCGGCGCACCAGTCCGCGCCCCGGATGAGCGCGACGCGCCAGTCGATGCCTTCTTCGCCGTCGACCTGTTCGCCGTCGACCTGTTCGCCGTCGACTTCTTCGCGGCCGATTTCGTCGAGGTCGACTTCTTCGTCGCCTGCTTGGCTGCCGACTTCGTCGCGGCTCCCTTCTTCGCGCCGCGCTTCATCGCCGGTGCCGACTCGGCGTTCGCGCGCGCCGTCTCGAGCGCCATCGGGCTCTCCTTCACGATGAAGTCGGCCATCGCCTGTTCCTGCTCCAGATTCGCCTGCAACAGGTCGACGACCTGCTGCGCCCCGAGACTTCTCGCGACGGCGATCGCCGAGGTGTAGCCGGCGATCTCGTAGTGCTCGACGCGCAGGCCGGAGCCGAGGTCGAACGCCTCGAGAATCGGCGCCGAGCCGGCCTCGTCGGACTTGAACTCGTCGTGTTCCTTGACGATCCCGAGGATGCCCGGACACTTCTCCGCCTTCGCGCGCTCGCCGAGCGCCGCGAACGCCTGCTCGATGTTGCCGATCTGCTGTTCGGTCTCCGTGTAGTGCTGCTCCAGCCGCTCGCGCATCGGGCCGCCGGACGTCTCGCGAATCATGCCTCGGAGCGCCTTCAGGATCGTACGCTCGGCGAACAGCAGGTCGCCGAGTTCGTGAAGCAGCAGCTCGGGAATGGACTTGACGGGCATGAGCATCTCCTCTGAGGTGGTCGACGTGTCAGCGAGCAAGTGGCAGGTACCATGCCGGCTGTCGGTGTCAATCGTCGCACTTTGAACGCATCTCCGGCCATGCCTCGTCCGCACCGCACGCTCCTGGTCGCCGCGGCGACGACGCTCGCGACGACGACGCTCGCGGCGCTGACGTCGCGCGCTGTCGTCGCGCATCCCGCGCCGTCGTCATCCGCGTCGATCGACGCGATCTTCCGCGCCTACTCGGCGGCGACGCCCTGGTGCGGTGTCGCGGTCGACGCGCCGAACGGCAGGGAATGGCGCGCGTACGGCACGGCCGACCTCGAACACGCGGCACCGCTCGACACGGCGACCATCTCCGAGGCCGGCTCGGTGTCGAAGCAGTTCACCGCCGCGTCGATCGCGCTCCTCGCCCTCGACGGGAAGCTGTCGCTCGACGACGACGTGCATCGCTACGTGCCCGAGTCGCCGGACTCCGGCGCGCGGCTCACGATCCGCCACCTGCCGAACCACACCAGCGGGCTGCGCGACTGGGGCTCGGTGTCGGGGATCATCGGCTGGCCGCGCGAGACGCGCGTCTACACGAACGATCTCGCGCTCGACATCATCCGCCGCCAGCGAGCGCTGAACTCCGCGCCGAGCGCGTACTACTCGTACACGAACAGCGGCTTCTCCCTGCTCGCGATCATCGTCGGGCGCGTGTCGGGGATGCCGCTCGCCCGGTTCACGCGCGAGCGGCGGTTCGTGGCGTTGGGCATGACGCACACGTCGTGGCGCGACGACTTCCGCCGCGTGGTGCCGCACCGCGCGATCGCGTACTCCGCGCGTCCCGACGCCGCGGGCGGCGGGCTCTCGCAGGAGATGCCGTGCGAGGACACTTGCGGGCACGGTGGGCTGCTCACGACGCCGGGCGATCTGCTGCGCTGGACCGCGAACCTCGCGACCGGAGGGGCGACACCTTCGACGCCGACGGCTCGCGCCTGCGTTTCCTGCGCGACGCGGCCGGCCGCGTCACGGCGCTGAGCGTCTCGGAGGCGCGGGTGTGGGACCTGCGTTTCACGCGCCGCAGTCCTCGACAGGAGCGCGCATGGCAGAGAGAACCGCACAGTGGATCATCGAGTCGTTCGGCGAGACGACGGTCCGCGTCGAGATCGACGGAGCCGAGCTGGTCGAGGTCGATCGCGCGCTGATTCCCGACGACGCGCGTGAGGGCGACGTCCTCACCGTCACCGAGCGCCGGGCGGGCGACGACGTACAGCTCTGCGTCGCGCGCGACCCGCAGGCGACGACCGACGCGCTCGCCGAGTCCGAGGCGCAGCTCGCGGACGCGCCGGTGGACCGGGGCTCGGGGGACATCGCGCTGTGAGCGACAGGGGGACCATGGCGCCCTGCTTCGCCCGAAGGGCACGCCCCGCGCTTCCTGGTGCCTAACGACTCGTCCCTCCCCGCCGCCGAGGCGCTGGGTCGTCGTTCCGGCACTCGGCGGCGTTCGAGCGTCGGTCGGACGGGCCGTTCAGGCTCTCGCCGGGACGTTCGGGGGTGACGGTCCACAGGCGGCCGTTCGCCGCGGGGACACGAATGGTGATCGTCCCGTTCTGGTCGGTGCGGTACCACGGCACGCCGGCCGCGCGGTAGGTCGCCTTCGCCTGCTCGTGCATGTGACCGTAGTCGTTCCGGGCGGCCAGCGACACGACGACGCGGCGGGGCGACAGGTCGGCCAGGTACTTCGCGGTGACGCCGTTGCAACTGCCGTGGTGGTCGGCCTTCAGCACGTCGACGTCCATCCCCGGCCGGCGGTCGTAGTCGGTCGCGTCGAACCATCGCAGCTCGTCGTGCTCCGCGTCGCCGGCGAGCCACATCGAGAACCCCGAGTCCGCGGAGACGAGCTTCACCGCCGTCGAGCGGTTGTTCGGGTCGCGCCCGTTCGGCGGCGGGCGCAGCACCTCGACGCGGGCGCCGCCACGCATCGTGATCGTGCACACGGCCCGCCCATCGCCGCACGGGTCGTCGCTGTCGCGGTACGTCAGCTCACCACGCCGCGCGCGCGCGAAAATCGAGTCGCGGAGGTCGGCGAGCGTCTTGTTCGGCGACGCGTCCTGGTTCTCGAACACGTAGCGGATGCGCAGCCGGCGGCGCGACGCGAACAGCTCGCGCAGCCCCATGTAGTGATCGCTGTGCGCGTGCGACAGGATGACGAGGTCGATCGTCGTGTCGCGCCCGAGCCCGAGCCGGTCGAGGTGTCTGCCCAGCGCGCCGCCGTCCGGTCCCCCGTCGATCAGCGCCACGCTGGTCCCGCTCGTGACGAGCGTCGCGTCCCCCTGTCCGACGTCGAGCACGCGCACGACCGTCTCCCGCGACTCCGACGCGACCCCGATCTCCGGCGGTGCGCCGGCCGTCGTCGTGACGACCGCCTCGCGGCGCGTGCTGCACTGCACGAGCACGATCAGCGCGACGATCCCGAGGACGAGCGCGATCAGCAGAGACGTGCGGCGCATAGGGCGGCTCGGTCAGGCGACGGGGTTCCGGTCCAGCGAAACGGGCACCGTGAATGGATGCCCTGCCGTCATGCGTCTCGCACGAGCCCCTGCGCCGCCTCGACGAGCTTGTCGACCGTGAGGCCGAGCTCCGTGTAGAGCCGCTGGTACGGCGCCGACGCGCCGAACCGCGTCGAGGCCCAGCACGACGCCGTCGGCGCCGATCCAGCGATACCAGGGCATCGGGTGCGCCGCCTCGATCGCGACGCGCGGCACGCCGACCGGCAGCACCGAGTCGACGGTACGCCGCGTCCTGCCGCGCGAACAGCTCGAGCGACGGGGCGCTCACGACGCGCGCGCGCACGCCGGCCGCGGCGAGCTGCTCGCGCGCGTCGAGGACGAGCGCGACCTCGGAGCCGCTCGCCATGAGCACGACCTGCGGCGCGCCGCCCTCGGCGTCGCCCAGCACGTACGCGCCGCGTGCGACCCCCGCCGCGTCCGCGTACTTCGTGCGGTCGATGAAGCCGAGCTTCTGGCGCGTGAGGACGAGGGCGACCGGGCCGGTCGTGTGCGTCAGCGCGACGCGCCACGCCTCGGCCGTCTCGGTCGCGTCGGCGGGGCGCACGACCGTCATGTTCGGGATCGAGCGCAGCGACGTGAGCTGCTCGATCGGCTGGTGCGTCGGGCCGTCCTCGCCGAGGCCGATCGAGTCGTGCGTGAAGACGTAGATGACGTGGCGGTGCATGAACGCCGCGAGGCGGATCGCCGGCCGCATGTAGTCGGAGAAGATCAGGAACGTGCCGCCGTACGGAATGATCCCGCCGTGCAGCGCCATGCCGTTCATGATCGCGCCCATGCCGTGCTCGCGGATGCCGAAGTGGAAGTTGCGGCCGGCGTGGTCGTCCGGCCCGAACGTCCCCGGCCCCTTGAGCATCGTGTTGTTCGACGGCGCGAGGTCGGCGCTGCCGCCGATCAGCTCGGGCACCTTCGCGGCGATCGCGTTGAGCGTCGTCCCCGACGCGGCGCGGCTCGCGACCGCGCCGTTCTCCGCCGTGAACGTCGGGATCGCCGAGTCCCAGCCGACCGGCAGCTCGCCCCGCCAGCGGCGCGCGAACTCCGCCGCGAGGTCGGGGTGCGCCGCGGCGTAGGCGTCGCGCCGCGCGTCCCACGCGCGCTGCTGTTCGGCGCCGCGATCCATCGACGTGCGCCACTCGGCCAGCGCCTCCTCCGGCACGAAGAACGGCTCGGTCGACGGCCAGCCGAACGCCTGCTTCGTCGCGACGATCTCCTCGGCGCCCAGCGCCTCGCCGTGCGCCTTCGCGGTGTCCGGCGCGGTTCGGGGAGCCGTAGCCGATGACGGTCTTGCAGACGATCATCGACGGCCGCTCGGTCTCCGCCTTCGCCGCGGCGATCGCCGCGTCGACCGCATCGAGGTCGTTCACGTCGCTCGACGTGCAGCACGTGCCAGCCGTACGCCTCGAAGCGCGTGCCGGCGTCGTCGGTGTACGTGAGCGCCGGTCGTGCCGTCGATCGTGATGCGGTTGTCGTCGTAGAAGCCGATGAGCTTGCCGAGCTTGTTGTGCCCGGCGAACGAGCGGCCTCGTGCGAGATGCCCTCCATGAGGTCGCCGTCGCTGCAGATGAAGTACGTGTGGTGATCGACGAGACGCGGCGCGCCCTCCCGGTTGAACGTCGCCGCCAGATGCGCCTCGGCGACCGCGAAGCCGACGGCGTTCGCGACGCCCTGGCCGAGCGGGCCGGTCGTCGTCTCGACGCCCGGCGTGTAGCCGTACTCGGGGTGGCCGGGCGTGCGGCTCTCCCACTGCCGGAACTGCTTCAGATCGTCGAGCGACAGGTCGTAGCCGCTCAGGTAGAGCAGCGAGTAGAGCAGCATCGACGCGTGGCCGCACGACAGCACGAAGCGGTCGCGGTCTGGCCAGCCGGGGTCGCTCGGGTCGTGGCGCAGGTGGCGCGTCCACAGCACGTAGGCGAGCGGCGCGAGCGCCATCGGCGTGCCGGGGTGTCCCGACTCGGCCTTCTGCACGCCGTCCATCGACAGCGTGCGGACGGTGTTGATGCAGAGCTGATCGAGCGCGGAGCCCTGCGGCGACGCGGCGTTCGCGGCGGTCGAGGGCGAGGCGGCGGTGGTCACGATGCGGTGCGGTGCGAGAGTCGGAGGTCGAGCACGCGCGAAAGCTAGCTAGATTGGTCGCACCCTCACCTCGTCCCTCGCCGTCCGATGCTGCGATGACCGTCGTCGACCACCGCCCCGACCGTTCCACGACCGCCGCGCCCCGTCTCTCGCAGATGGCCGAGCGCCTCTACGGCTCCGCGATCCTCGGCATCGCGGCCGAGGTGCGCGCGATGGTCGCGCGCGGGACGCCAGGTGTGCAACCTCACGGTCGGCGACTTCGCGCCGAGCGAGTTCCGCATTCCCGTGGGGCTCGAGCGGCGCATCGGGGAGGCGCTGGCGAACGGCGAGACGAACTACCCTCCATCGAACGGGCTGCCGCAGCTGCGCGACGCGGTCGCCGCGCTCTACCGCGAGCGACTCGGCCTCGCGGTGGACCCGCTGCAGGTCATCGTGTGCGGCGGCTCGCGGCCGGCGATCTACGCGACGTATGCCTGCCTCGTCGATCCCGGCGACCGCGTCGTGTATCCGGCGCCGTCGTGGAACAACGACTCGTACGTCGTGATGTCCGACGCCGAGGGCGTCGTGATCGGGTGCGACGCGTCGACGCGCTTCCTGCCGACGGCCGACACGCTGCGCGACGCGGTGCGCGGCGCGCGGCTGCTCGCGCTCAACTCGCCGCTGAACCCCGCGGGCACGGCGTTCGACGCCGAATCGTTAGGCGCGATCTGCGACCTCGTGCTCGAGGAGAATGCGCGGCGCGGCTCCGGCGAGCGGCCGCTCTACGTGATGTACGATCAGGTCTACTGGATGCTGCGCTTCGGCGGCGTCTCGCACGTCGACCCCGTGGGGCTGCGCCCGGCGATGGCGCCGTACACGATCTACGTCGACGGCATCTCGAAGGCGCTCGCGTCGACCGGCGTGCGCGTCGGTTGGGTGGTGCCGCCGAGCGACCTGGCGCCGAAGTTCTCCGACTTCCTCGGCCACGTCGGCGCGTGGGCGCCGCGCGCCGAGCAGGCGGCGACGGCCGAATTCCTCTCGGCGCGCGACGAGCTCGACGCGTACGTCGACGAGATCAACGCCGGCGTCGAGCGGCGGCTCGACGCGCTGTACACGGGGCTCACCGCGATGCGCGACCGCGGGCTCCCGGTCGACGTGTTCCGCCCGATGGGGGCGATCTACCTGAGCGTGCGCTTCGCGCTGAACGGGCGACGCGGGCCGAACGGCGAGTCGCTCGCGACGAACGAAGCGGTGCGCCGCTACCTCCTGCAGAGCCGCAGGGTGTGCGGTCGTGCCGTTCCAGGCGTTCGGCGTGCACGGGGACGACGGATGGTTCCGCATGTCGGTCGGCGCCGTGTCGATGGCGGCGATCGACGCGGTGCTGCCGCGGATCGAGAGCGCGTTGGGCGCGGTCGGCTGACCGGCCCCGCGGCGACGCGCGGCGGTCGCGCGCGGAGGCGTGGAGTACGCCCGGCTGGAATCGAACCAGCGACCTCCGGCTTATAAGGCCGGCGCTCTCACCGACTGAGCTACGGGCGCAGACGTAGGACGACGGCCGGCGGAAGGCCGGCGCCGCGGTATTCGTCTGCGCATCGGTCGGAGCATGCCCGCAATCTACCGTGATGCGTGCCGGCGGCGAGCCGGCGGTCGCACGCACGACGGCGCCGACGTGGCCGCGCCGCAGCGACTCTCACCGGGGCGAGACCGGCGCGAGGCAGCTGCCAAGTGGCGTCAGACCGAGCCGGGCGGCGCCGGTGCGGGGTCAGATCCGCGCGGCTCCCGGTGCTGCCACGGCCAGCGGCCGCTGATCTCGAGCTCGAGCGAGAAGCTCAGGAAGGTCCGGATCGACACGATGAGCGCGAGCACCCCCAGGCTCCCGAACGTCGGCTCGACCGCGACCGTCCCGATGATGTCGGCGGCGACCAGGAACTCGAGCCCGAGGAGGATCGCCCGGCCGAGGTCCGCGCGGAGGTCGCGATACGTTCGCTCGAAGCCACCGCCCGGCCGCGTCCGCCGCCGGGCGAGCCGACCGAGGAAGGCGACGAAGGCGGCGAGCCCGCCGCAGAGCATCACGCCCATTCCCGCGAGTTCGATTCCACGCGCGAGCGCCTCGGCGAGCGCGACGGAGGTTGCTCGGTCCATGCCCCGAACGGTGCGCGCCTGGCGCGCTCCGCGCCAGTCTACTCCTGTTCCGCCGGAACGAGATCGGGTTCCTGGCCGACGACGAGGCGTTCCGGGTGGTGACGCCGGCGTCGCTCCCGGTCTCACGCGCCGTTGGCGATCGCGCGCCTTCCGCGCACCCTCGGTGGGCGGGCGCGGAACGATCCTCGCCTCTTCGCCACACGCGGGCCGCGCCGCGGGCAGCGTGGGCGCGTCCGCCGGGTGCATGGGGTCGCGCCCGCCCTGGACGAGGCGGCGATGGAGAACGAGACGAGCATGGGACGACGGCACCCCGCCAGCCGTGGGCGGGTGCGACACGTCGTGGCCGTCGCGGCAGTGGCGACCGCGTTCGGCGCGTCGTGCGTGCGCACGCGCACGGAGATCGTTCAGTCGCTCGCCCCGCCGGCCCGGGGCGCGTCGGGGATCGCCGAGCCGCCGCCGGCGCGGCGAGCGGATACCGGATCGACGGCCGTGGCCATGCAGGGCGTCGACTTCCACGTCGCGCCCGCCGTCGTGCTCCACGTACGCGCTCTGCGCGGCGAGCTCTCGAGCGTGCGGCCCGGCGCGCCGGTGGACTTCGACGATCTGCCCTCACTCGTGCTGGAGGTCGCCACGGCCGACGCCGGGATCACCACCGCCGATCTCGGCCGCCTGCTGAACCAGTACGTCTTCGCGTACCCCGACGCGCCGCTCATCGACCTGCGGGTGAGCGCCGCGGGCTCGGCGCTGCGCCTCCGCGGCCGGCTGCGCAAGGGCGGCGACATCCCGTTCGAGATCCTCGCCGCGATCTCTGCGACGCCGGCCGGGGAGATCCTCGTACACCCGACCGCCATCCGCGTCGCGCAGGTGCCGGCGGGTCCGTTGCTCGGTCTCACCGGGCTGACGCTCGAGCGCCTGATCGACCTTCGCGGCGCGCGTGGGGCGCGGGCCCACGGCAACGATCTCTACCTGGATCCCGAGCGTCTCACGCCACCACCGCAGCTGCGCGGTCACCTGAGCGCGGCGCGGGTGGACGGCGACGAGGTGCGCCTCGCCTTCACCGACCGCGGGCGTGCGGCGCCGCCGACGCTGTATCCGCCCGAGCCGACCGGGAACTGGGTCTACCTGCGGCACGGCACCGTGCAGATCGGGCGGCTGCTCATGGCCGACGCCGACCTGGAGATCGCCGACGCGCGCGCGAGCGATCCATTCGACTTCAGCCTCGCCGACTACTGGCGACAGCTCGTGGCCAGCTCCGTCCGCGTCACGCCGTCGGGCGGCCTCGTGGTGCACGCGCCAGACCTGGGGTCGCTCGACCGGGTCGGCGACGCGCGGGTCGTGACCCCGGTCCGCACGCCGCGGTAGGCGGCGCACCGTGCGCGTCGACTCGCCGCGCGGGTCGCCGGACGTCCTCCCGGCGGACGGCTGACGCAGCGGCCTGCATCGGTCGGTTCGTGTGGGGGAGCGTTCGCGCGTGGACGCGGCACGCGCTGCGCGCGCACCCCCGGATCCTCGCGCGTCGCTCGGACGGTGTCGCGGAGCACGCGCGAGGCTCCGGCGTCCCTCGTGGAGCAGCGAGCGGGCGTCCGGATCGTCCCGTCCACGCCTTGCCGACCGCGCACGCCTGCGCTAGATACTGAACCATATGGTTCAGTGTGTGACGGCTCGACTCGATGCATCGTTCGCCGCGCTCTCCGACGCCACTCGGCGCGGCGTACTGGAGCAGCTCGGACGCGCCGACGCCTCGATCACGGATCTCGCCACGCGGTTCCATCTGACGCTCACGGGGATGAGGAAGCACGTGAGCGTGCTGGAGCGGGCGGGGCTCGTCACCACGACGAAGATCGGGCGCGTGCGGACGTGCCGGCTGGGTCCGCGCCGGTTGGCGGACGAGACGGCGTGGCTCGAGCGGTACCGCCAGCGCTGGGACGCACGCCTCGACGCGCTGGACAGGGTGGTCGAGGAACTGACACGAGAGGAGACGCGCGATGAACGCACGAACCGGCAGTGAGTCTGGCCCCGGGAAGCACCGCACCACCGTGGAACGCACGTCGGACCGCGACGTGGTCGTCACGCGGACCGTCGACGGCCCGGCGCGCCTCGTGTTCGAGGCATTCACCAGGGCCGAGCTGTTCCAGCGTTGGTGGGTGCCCAGGTCGATGGGCATGTCCCTGCTGTCGTGCGAGCTGGATGCGCGTGTCGGCGGCAGGTACCGACTGGTGTTCGCCCACGACCCGGAGCCCGTCGCGTTCTTCGGCACGTATGTCGACGTGACGCCGCATTCGCGACTCGCGTGGACGAACGAGGAAGGCGGCGAGGGCGGACCGGTCACCACGGTGACCTTCGAGGAACAGGGCGGCACGACGCTCGTGGTCCTGCACGAGCGCTATCCGTCGAAGGACGCGCTCGACGCTGCCGGCACCGGAGCCGCCGAGGCGACGTCCGAGACGTTCGATCAGCTGGACGAGCTGCTCGTCGCTCTGGGTGAGCGCTCGGAGCCGTAGCGGTGGCAGCGTTCCGCGCCGGTCGCGTGCTGAGGTGCGCCCGGGCCCAGCCGAGCACGATGAACCGCGCCGGGTTCGGAGGAGGCTCGGCGAGTCGAACGGCGTCAGCGCGGCTTCGTCAGGTGCAACGCTTCGTCGGGCGCCATCAGCGTGGCGCGTCGCGAGGTCGAGCGCCGTCCGTCCCTGCGGCGCCGACGCCAGCAGTGCCGTGCTGGCCGCCTCGTCGCGGCCGACCGCGAGCCGGCGCGCCTGAGCGCGCGCAGCCGATTCCGCAACCGTGTCGGGCGGTGTCTGTTCGACCGGCGCGGTCGCCGTGGCCGCGAGACGAGCGGAATCCACCTCCGGCACGCCCGCCCCACCGAACGAGGCACTCAGCCACCGCTCGGGATGACGCGCGACCAACTCGCGCACGAGGGTGCCGCCGAGCGAGTACTCATGCTCGTGCGCGCGCCGCACGCCGAGCGTGTCCATGAGCTCGAGCACGTCGCGCCACAAGCGGTCCCCGTAACGGGCCGGGTCGTGCGGCTGATCGCTCGCTCCATGTCCACGCAGGTCGACGGCCACGTAGTGCAGCCGGGTACCGTCGGAGGCGGAACCGGTGGTCCTCCCCGGGCAGCCGATCTGTCGGCGCGGCGACGCGCGTCGGTGCAGGCGTCGCGCAGGCGCCTGCGACCGGCAGCGACAGCAGCAATCGACCGGCGACTGCGGGGAGGGAGCCGCGATGAGCTCGGACGTCCGCGGAGAGTCGGCCGGCTCCGTCAGCTGCAGCGACACGTCATGGCGCAGCGCGAGTCGCACGCCGGCCGAAGAAGGTGTACGCACGCCACAGGAAGACAAGAGCGAGCAGCCCGGCTACCCCACCGGCGACGTAGGCACGTCCGGGACCCGGCAGCGGCCGGGCCGCCGCGTCACAGCGTCGTGACGCGAGCCAGCGGCCACCGGCCTCCAGGCACGCATCCGCCTGGATGGACGACGCGACGAGTAAGGCGACCACGGCGGCCGCGACCCCCGCGAGCAGGATGAGCAGTCGCTGTCGGTTCGATGCGTGCATCAACGTGGATGTCGGCCGAGCGCCCGAGCTCACCTGCGAAGCCGCGGGGGTGAAGCCGTGGATAGGCGAGGGGCGATGCGCGGCTTCGTCAGCTGCAACGATTCGTCAGGCCGCAAGGCACGCGGACGGGGAGTTGACCGCGCGCCAGCCGCGGCTCGGCTACCGCCGCTCGACGAAGTAATAGTGGTTCTCGCCCTCGTCCTGCGCCTCGGCCACCCACGTCAGACCGGCATCGCGCAGCAATCGCTCATAGGTTGGCGCCCCGAGCGATCTGCGACGGACGGCCCGTCATGGTATCTAACCATGCGAGCGGCTCTTTCGGGGCGGTGAAGAGGAAACGCCCTCCCGGGTTGAGCGCGCCGGCGACCTTCTCGATCACGAGCGCTTGGGCGACTGGTTCGAGCAGGAACAGGAGCCCCCAGGCAAGCACCCCATCGAACGTCCGGTCGAAGAACCCCGACGCTTCGACCGTGTTGTGCTCGATCGGTACGCCCGGGAAGCGCTCGCGGAATGCAGCGACCATGGCCGGTGCCGCATCGACGGCGTAGCTCACGAGGCCGGCCTCCTGCAGGATCCGCGTGCTCGGCTCACCGGGGCCGCAGCCAAGGTCGAGGACGGTCGCACCCGGAGGAAAGGCCCGTGCCCACGCCCGGACGGTGGCGGCGCCGATCGCATCACCGACGAGGGGGCGGGCGCCACGTCCGGCGACGTAAATGCTAGCGATTCCCTCGTATCCATTGGAGCCATCCTCGCTCATTCGCACCAACCCAGAGATCGACGAGAGATTGGTTGCCGCCTAACGCCCCAGTTGAGCTGCGAAGCCGCAGGGCTGGAGCTATGCCGCCGGTGCGGAACAGTGTGCGGCTTCGTCAGCTCCCACGCATCGTTAGACCGCAGGCGCGTCGCCCCCGCCCCGGACGGGTCGCTCCCAGCGCCAGACCGGCCCGTCCTCCGGATCGACCACGTCGCCCGCGCGCTGGAACGCCACCTTCTCGAGCACGCGGCACGACCCATTGCGCTCCGGGAGCGTGTGCGCGCGCACGGTCGCCACTTCGGGCCACCCGGCGCTCGCCACCTGCACCAGGGCCGTCGCCATCGCGGTCGCGACGCCGCGCCCCTCCTCGCCCGGGAATGTGAAGTAGGCGATCTCCACCGCCCCGTCGGCGTCCGGTCCGCCCTTGAACCCGCACGTGCCCACCACGCGCCGTGTCGGACTTTCGAGCGCCAGGTAGCCGCCCCACGGCGCCGGCGCCCCGCCTGCCGCGAGGAACTGCGCCGTGGCAGCGGCGATGGCGACGGCGGTGGACTCGTGCGGGGCGAGCGCGATCCCGTGCCGCCCCGCGAACGCTGCCGGATCGCTCCCGAGGCTTACTGCCGCGGCGTGGTCGAGGGCGAAGAGGGTGATCTCGGCCATGGATGAGTCTCGTTGCGGTCCAACGCCCGGCTTCAGCTGCGGAGGCGCGAGCGTGATCTTGGCCGCCGGTGCGGGACGCTGCGCGCCTCCGTCAGCTGCAAGCGATCGTTAGGCCGCAGCGTCGCTCGGCGGCTCCTCGGCCGGCGCCGCGCCGGCGTGGGCGCGGATGATGCCGGCCACCGCGCGCAGCACCGCGTTGACCTCGGCGGGATCGCGGAACGCCGCCGCCACGTCGGGGTCGAGCGGGACGAGGTTCGTGCCCCGCGCGTACCGCGCGGTGTACCGCCCGCGCTCGCCGCCGCGGATCAGCGCGGCGTCGTACTCCGGCAGCAGTTCGTCGGGGTCGCGGGCCGGGGTGGCCTCCCCGGTGGGATCAGAGGTCGCCGGATTCATAGGCCTCCCGCTCGGGGCGGGTCGCTGGACGGGCGCTGATGAGGCGGACCCGCTCGGCCCGCTCCGTGAACATAACGACCAGGACTCGGTCCCGGTCCGACCGCCCGACGAGGACGAGGCGCTCCTCCGTTAGGGAGTGGTCCGGGTCGGGGAACGCGCTCGAGAGCGGGTCGCCGAACACGGTGCTCGCCTCGCCGAACGTCACCCCGTGCTTGCGCGCGTTCTCGGCGGCCTTGGGCGGGTCCCACTCGAAGTCCACGTCCATTCCCGAATGTAGGCGGGCGACGATCCGTGTTGCGGCCTAACGCCGGAGTTAACCTGCGAAGCGGGCCGCGCGGAGCCAGGCCGCCGGTGAGGGACGCCGGCCCGCTTCGTCAGGTTCAACGACTTGTATGCTTCAGCCGAGTGAGAGTCGTCGAGTTATCGATCAGTGCACCGGGGCGGTAGGCCGTTAGCGACCAGGCCCGCGTCAGCGAGGCCGCTAACGCGTACCGAGGTCGCCGCCCCACCACGGTCCATCACCGCGCGCCAAGCTCGGACAGTCGCCAGGACCGCCCGTCGCACCGCTGACACTGCGGCGGCGAGTCCGCATCGGCAAGGGCGAGCGCCACCGCGCACCGGAGGGTCCCATGAGTCAGCGCTTCATCGGCGTGGACGTCGCCAAGGCCACGCTCGATGTGCACGTCCGGCCCGACGGCACGACGCTCCGCGTGCCCAACACGGCCGCCGGCATTCGTAAGCTCGTCGCCCTGTGCACTCGGCTCGCGCCCGAGCGTGTGGCGGCGGATGCCACGGGCGGCCTCGAGCGCCCACTAGTCGACGCCCTGCGCGCCGCGGGGCAGCCGGTCGTGGTGGCGAGCCCCGACCGCGTGCGCCACTTCGCCCGCGCGCTCGGCGTGCGCGCCGCGACGGACCGCATCGACGCGGCGGTCCTCGCCCTCTACGGCGAGCGGGTGCGCCCCGAGGTGCGCGAGGGCCCGAGCGCCGACGCGCGGCTCCTCAGTGCGCTGGCGGCGCGTCCGCGGCAGGTCACCGCGATGCTCGCCGCGGAGAAGAACCGCCTGGGCGCCGCGACGGCAGCCCTCCGCGCCGAGATCCGCCTCCACATCCGCTGGCTCCAGCGGCGCGTGCTGCGACTCGACGCGCGCCTCGCGGCCGCCATCGCCGCCGACCCGACGCAGGCCGAGGCGGCCACCCGGCTCCAGACTGTCCCAGGGGTCGGGCCGGTGGTGGCCCACACTCTCGCCGCCGAGCTGCCGGAGCTGGGACACCTCGGCCGCCGGCAGATCGCGGCACTCGTCGGCCTGGCGCCCTTCCCCCGCGACTCGGGCACCCAGCGCGGGACCCGCGCGATTTGGGGCGGCCGCGCCGTGGTCCGCACCGCGCTCTACCTGGCCGCCATGTCCGGCGTGCGCTGCAACCCGGCGCTGCGCACGTTCTACACGCGGCTCGTCGGCGCCGGGAAGCCCCGCAAGGCGGCGCTCACCGCGACCGCCCACAAACTGCTCACCATCCTCAACATCATGGCCCGGGCCGGCACCATCTGGCACCCCACCGTTGACCTATCAACTTGACGCGCGACCACAGTCGCTCGTTAGGCGGCGCGGCGTGGACTCTAGCGGCGGGCGTTCGTCTGCGTCCTATGTGGGTCACTGCGCCCACACCGGGATTGCCGATCGTGGTGCTCCATGTGCGCACCCGTGTGCCCGCCCGCGCGGTGCGGCCTGACTGGCTTCCCACACTCCTGGCAGAGGAACGGAGGATTATCTAGACCTTGTCTCCGCGCGTCCTCCCGTCGACGCACCGCTTCGTTTACGTCGATCACCGCACCGTCGAGAACACAACTCGTCGCTTTTGGCATCGACAAATCTCCTGGAAGGGTCGGAATCATGCGAGATACGAAACGCGCGTAATCCGTCGCCGCGTCCGCGCCTCGACGACCTGATGTGCCGCCTAACGCCCGGCTTCAGCTGCGGAGGCGCACACGTGATCTCGGCCGCCGCGAGGAGCGCCGCGCGCCTCCGTCAGCTGCAAGCACACGTTAGGCGGCGGGATTGCAGCCTCAGCTCGCGCGCCGGCGGGCGATGAGCTCGCGCACGGCCGGCACAAGTTCGACCGGCACTTCCATCGCGGTGTGCGTCGTCGACTGGTACGCCGCCTCGTCCTCCGCGACCGCCTCGTCGGGCGCTTGCGCCTCGTAGTGCCCGAGGACGCGGCTCACCCGGGCCTCGTCCCACCCGTCGGGGTAGCGTGACTGGGTCATGATTTCTTCCTCCGGCGCCGGCTGAGGGCGCGCAGGGCGTCGGGGCCGAGATCGAAAGCCGTGACCACGAAGACCGAGCCCGGCTCGCGGTCCGGCACGTATACCACCCGAAGATACCGCCCGTCGCGCGTCTGGCCGAGCGCGACGCGGGCGCCGTCGTACCCCGGCCGGTCCTCGAGTGGCCGGGCCAGCACGTCCTCGGCCTCCTCCTCCGAGACGCCGTGCCGGTGCAGGTGCGGCTCGCCCGTCTCCGGGTCAACGTAGAAACGTAGGTCCACGCGGGAAATCTAAAGGCGGCGGCCAGCGCGCGGGCGGCATGCGGAACGTCGATGCTCGTGAGCCGCCTAACGCCTACGCTAAGAACACCTAACACAACCGAGTGAGGTGGTTGAACGCGAGGAGGGCGCAGCCGAGCGTGAGGAACGCGGCGTAGATGTCGGCGCGCTGCTCGTAGCGCACCGCGAGGCGTCGCATCTGGTTGAGGTGCGCGAAGGTACGTTCAACGACCCAGCGGTGCCGCCCCGAGCCGCGATGCTCGAGTCGATGCCGCGCCGGGCGATGCGCGCCAGGATGCCGCGCTCGGCGCAGGGCGCGGCGCGCCACGCGGTAAGTCGTACGCTTTGTCCGCATGGAGCCTCGGTGGGCCGGCGGCGCGGGCGGCCCGCCGCGCCCGCGCACGGGCGGGATCGCGTCGAGGAGGGCGGGCGAAGACGGTGATCTCGTTCTGGTTGGCCGGACGTGATCAGCTGGGCGAGCGGGACGCCCTGCGCGGTCAGTGACGAGGTGGCGCTTCGTGCTCGGGCGTGCCGCGGTCCGTCGGGGTGGGCCCGGTCTGCCTCGCTGGGCGACGGCTCCACGCCCTTGGCGCGGACCGAGCGAGGCATCGACGATCGCGCGGCTCCCAGTCCAGGGCGTCTGGCCCTGTCGCAGCTCGCGCGAGGACTGAGCTGCTGCGAGGCTGATCGAAGACGCCGGCCGGCGTGCCAATCGCGGAGCCGGCGCCAGCACGTCATGCCCGGAGCCGCAGCCCATCTCCTGCGGGAGGTCACTCCCACTGGATGCCGGTCTTGAGCACGAAGAGGATGCCCGTGAGGCACGCCCGGTCGGGGACGGGCGGGCGGCCGCCCTGGGGGCGCGGCGGGCGGGGGGGCAGAAGCGGCGCGACGCGGCTCCAGAGTTCATCTGGGACAAGAGGGGCGGCCATGCCGGCCGGCCCCAGGCAAGAACTGCCGCTGAAGAGCAGGCGCGGACAGCGGATCGACGATCCAGGAGCAAGCGTCACCTGCCACTGGTGACCAACTCCAAGCGTCGCGCCACTCGCCTCGACGCATCGTTGAGTATAGCCTGCAGCAGGGGAAGCGTCGTCTGCGGATGGCTGTTGACCTGGAACAGCGGGTGACGCAGTCCGGCGCCCCGGAGCTCGATCACCTCACGCACGTTCCTGATAGCTGGCCGGCCGTGCCAGTATTCGCCGGCCTCCGCGATGGATGCGTCGTACAGCGCACAGAAGAAGGTACGTCTGCTCCGCCTCCCCCCCGCCATTGGGCAGCTGAAGCCACGGGCCGGATCAACGGCGGTGTCCGCGGGCGCCGAGGGATCCCAGCGAGACGAATCGGTGAGATAGGTCCTCGCGCGCCGCAGGATGGCGAGGTCGACGGCCGTCGGCGTCGCCGCCATGTCCCAGTTGAAGCTGAAGATCAGTCTTGCACTGTCGGCCACCACTACGACATACCACTCCGTTCCGGTGCGGAACGAGCCGCCCTGTCGCAGGTCCACGCTCAGGGGCTCCGCCGCTGGCGCCAGGACAGCTTTCCGCTTCCGCGCCACAGCGTAGGCGCGGAGGGAGACGGCGGGCGAAGCGTCAGCGTCGTCCCGCGCTGCGGCCCGTCCTGGCAATGACCAGCGTAAGCCCCGTCCGCAGCGCGCGTCAGCTCACACGTGACGCGCGGGTAGAGCGCCCGAAGGCCGTGGAGCGCCGTGGTGACGCCGGAATGGGGTTCCCCGCGCACGTAGTCGGTCGTCAGCTCGAGGCCCGCGTAGGCGTGTCAGCGGAGGGAGTCGGCCAACCCGCGTCGCGTCGACCGGGTAGTCGGCGTCGAACTCACCGACGCCGAGGTACACGCGCTTGCGCAGCGGCGGCGGGCGGCGGCGAGGCGCGACTCGCGGGTGAGCAGCACCTCTCGTCCCACCAGACCGAGGCGTGTTGATGATGTAGCGCTCAAACAGATCCGGCTGCTCGAGCAGCTGTAGGTGGCGAACAGCCCGCCGAAGGAGTTGCCCTGGAGGCCGCGGTACCGGCGTCGTGCGGTACGTCCGCTCGACGAGCGGAATGAGCTCCTCGCGGAGTACCCGCGCGAACGCCGGCCCACCACCGTTCGGCGCCAGTCGCTGTCGTGCGGCCGTCGGCGTCAGATCCTCCGTCCGTTCGCCATCGGCCGTGGAAGGCTCGGGTCGACGTACCCGACCCTACGAGCCGACGGGGTCTACCTGTTCGAGTTCCCGTACCGCAGCTCGACGCGACCAGCGGGAGCGAGACGTTGCCGTCTAACAGTAGAGCACCGGGTACCGGCTGGTGTCGGCGCTGTAGCCCGGCGGGAGCGCGACGCGCACCTGGTACGCCTTGCCGTTGATCCTCGACTGGACCACGTGCTCGCGGGTGTCCGGGAGCGTCACGGCCGGCACGTCTGACCTGATGCGGGGTCACGCCCAGCAACGCGAAGCGAGCAGCGGGGCCAGTGTTCGGAACCGTCGTCCGCGCCCATCGAGCGGATCGTGTAGAGAGCTCATGGGCGGAATGCGGCTTCAACGGGGGAGCGTCAAGAGGGCAGGTGGTGAAGGTGAGGAGAGGTGGAGAGTGGAAGAGGGAGGGAAGCTGCGGAGGCGCACACGTGGTCTCGGCCGCCGCGAGGAATGCTGCGCGCCTCCGTCAGCTTCAAGCGCTCGTTAGCTGGCCGCGCGCCGACGGCGGCGCGTCGCTCAGGCGAAGAGGAGGCGACCCTTCGGTTCCGGGATCGGGCGGCCGAGTTCGCGGGCGGTCTCGATCCACTCGCGGATGATGACCTCGACGGCCTCGAGCGCCGCGCCGTAGGTCGGGCCGTCCGCGGCGCACCCCGGCAGCTCCGGCACCTCGGCGATGAACGCCTGGTCCGCCTCCGACCAGTACAGGATGACCTCGTAGCGGTACTCAGGCTTCATCGGTCGTCTCGGCGTCGAGGGCTGCGGGCAGCCCGTACTTGAGGATCACGTCACGCACCTGGCGCACCTGGTACGGTTTCGCCTGCCCGCCGCCGCGCGGCTGGAGGTTCAAGATCTCGCGCACGCCTCGCGGCTGAAGATGTGGTGGCTGCTCCCCCGCTGGCGCTCCGTGAAGTCGAGCCGACGGAGCACGGCGCACAGGTCATCGAAGCGGAACGCCTGGTCGGCGCTTCCGCTCAGCAGCCGGGCGAGGAGCTTGGCGTGGCGCGTCATCGCCGGAACCTACCTGACCGCCGATGTATGAGGCCAGCTAACGCCCACGCTAAGCTGCGGAGGCGCAGGGCTGGAGCTGTGAATTCTGAGGGGCGTTGCGCGCCTCCGTCAGCTTCAGCGACACGTTAGCCAGCTCCACGATGACGCCGGCTTGCGTCCATGTCAATATTGACATATTTTCCGACCATGGCGCCCCGGGATAAACCGCTCGTGTGGCTGCGAGGCGAGGTTAAGACGCCGCCGTTCTCGGCCGCCGCCCGGCTCGAAGCGGGTTGGCTACTCCGCCGGTTGCAGGCCGGCGGGAAGCTCGGCCTGCCGCACTCCCGGCCGATGCCGGGCGTCGCGGCGCGCTGCCACGAGTTGCGTGTTGTCGACGCCGGCAAGACGTGGCGAATCCTGTACCGGATCGACCCTGACGCCGTCGTGATCGCAGACGTGTTC
>CAWJMB010000007.1:0-96874 GCA_963843845.1 uncultured Gemmatimonadaceae bacterium
AGCTGTTCGGCGACCCCGTTCGCGTGGTAGAAGCTGTTCCGCGTGAACCGGATGTTGCCAAGATTATTCGTCCCGCCGCCCTCGCGTGCATGTCCCGGCTGACGCCATGGACGCTCGGGCCGCCGCTCGCGAAGATCGTGTTGCCGGCGATCTCGAAGTTCAGAGGAACGATGCGCCGTGCCGCCGATCTTCAACCCTGTCGAGTACGAGTTGAAGATGACGTTGTCGAGACACCTTCTTTGCCGCCGTGCGGTTCTGCAGATAAAGGCCGTGGCCGTGGCCGCGGTCGTTCGCCGGACCGTCCCATCCGTTGTTGTAGAACAACGATCCGTAGATCTCGAGCCCTTCCGCCGAGGACCCGGAAAACAGGCCGTCGCCGAGGTCGTGCGCGATGACGGTTGATGAGACGATTGAACGGGCCGGTAGATGAACAGCGTCATCCGCTCGCGCGGCATGTCGGTCGGGTCCGAGCCGGCCTGCGCGCTGACGCGCCGCGGGGTCGGAGTACATCATCTCGAAGCCCCAGTAGTACGCGTAGCGCCCCTGGATGTCGATGCGCCCGTCGATCGTCGCGCGCTCGCCCGGATACTGCCGCAGCACGATCGGCTTCTCCGCCGTGCCGGTGAGCAGGCTCAGGAACTCGCCGGCGTAGCGGCCGCCGCGCATCCAGATCGTGTCGCCGGGGATCGACCTCGCGGCTGCGCGAGCGCCGTCGCGAGCGACCACGGGCGCGCCGCGCTGCCGTCGCCTGACGACAGACCGGTCGGCGAGACGTAGAAGGCGCGCGACGGCATCCGCACCGTCACCGGCAGCGTCGCGACGACGCCATCGATCGTCGCCGTGATCGACGCGATCCCGGCCCGATCGCTTTGATCGTTCCGCTCGACGTGACCGTCGCGACCGTAGGCGCGAGCGACACGAACGCCGCCGTCTTGCCGGCAATCGCGGCGCCCGCGGCACTCATCGCCGTCGCCGTGACGGCGCCGGAGTCGCCGACGAACAACGACAGCGAGTCGATCGACAGCGCGACTCGCGCGACCGCCGGAACTACCGGGGTGGCCGGAGCCGCCGGAGCGGGCGCCGGTCACCGTCACGGCGACTGTCGCCGACTTCCCTTCGCACGCGACCGTGATCGTCGCGACGCCGGCCGCGACGGCACGCACGAGTCCGCTCGCGGAGACGTTTCCTGCACTCGGAAGGCGTGCCACGGTCGTGTCGCTCGAAGTCCAGGTGAATGTCTTCCCCGTCAGCGTGCGGCCGCTCTGGTCGCGCGCCGCCGCGATGATCTGCAGTGCCCCACCGACACTCAGCCGCAGCGACGTCGACGACGTGGACACGGACGCGACCGCGCTCGCCGGCGCCGTCACCGGCGCGACGACGGTGAACGACGAGTTGGGAGGTCGGACTGCCGCTCATGCCGTCGACCGAGACGGTCACCGTCGCCTGCCCGGCCGCGAGCGCCGAGATGACTCCCTTGTCGTCGACCTTGAGCACGCTCGGCTGCGAGGACGACCAGGCGAGCGTGGGGGCAGGGAGGATCTCGGCGCCCGCGGCGTTGTAGACGCGGGCGGCGAGCGACACGCTCTGGCTGACCGTCAGCGAGCTGCTCGTCGAGCTGACGACGATGCTCTTCGGGGTCGACGTCCCGGCGGCCGGCGTGCACCGGCCGGCGTCGCCCCCGCGGGCGCCGGCACGACCGGCTGGCCCGGAGGCAACGAGCGGGGCCTCCGCCGTCGTGCGCCACGCTGCGCTGCGCTGCCGTTGCAGGCCGCGAGCGAGATGATCGTCGAGTTCGACAGCTCTCACGGCCGTCGCG
This sequence comes from uncultured Gemmatimonadaceae bacterium, assembly GCA_963843845.1. GTDB lineage: Bacteria > Gemmatimonadota > Gemmatimonadetes > Gemmatimonadales > Gemmatimonadaceae > Gemmatirosa. The sequence goes on from CAWJMB010000007.1 coordinate 1,817, forward strand.
CACGGTCCCGTCGCGAGCTTCAACTCCCCGGACGTCGTGAACGTCCACGTCTGTGATGCGCGGCCCGTGCACGCGTACGGTCCGACGACCGCGCCGACGACACCGTTGTCGTACCCCGTGAGGCACAGCCGCGTCGTGCTGTTTGTGACCATTCCCGTCTTGCCGACGGCAGGAAGCGTCCACGCCTGCAGCCGTCGCGCCGTTCACGCACGCGCCGAGCGTCGCGGCGGCCGTCGTCGTCCCGGCGCCGACGCACCCGAGCTCCGGCCACGCTCGCAAGCGTGGGCATCGCGGCGGCGACGGCCGCCGCGAACCGCACCCCGCCGCTCCACGGGGTCGCGTTCGTCGCTGCCGCGCCGTCGGTCGCCCACGCCAGGTCGGCGAGCGACGGCGCCGGCGTGACGCTGACGAGCGCCGAGACGCTGTCGTCGCCGACGTGCGCCCAGACGTTCGTCGCGCCGACGCCGCGTCCGCTCAGCGTGCCGGACCCGTCGACGGTGACGACGCGCTCGTCCGCGCTCGTCCACCGCGCGGTCGCCACGCGCAGCCGGCCGGCGTCCATCTGCCGCGCCTGCACGTGTCCGGTCGCGCCGACCGTGAGCGTGGCGGACTCGAAGTCGAGAAAGAGGGCGTCGCCGGGCGTCCGGGCGTCGGGCCGCCCGGTGCTGAGCGGCGAATCGGTGCATGCGACGCCAAGGAGGAGGCGACGGCGGCGCCCGCGAACGGGCGGCGCGTGAAGCGCGGAGCGGCTACGGAGGCGAACATACGGGGGATGTGGTGCGGGTAACAGCTCGACAGCGAGGTGCTGATGCCTGGAGGGCTAGCGGAGGGACGATCGCGCAGGTGGGCGGCAACGAGTGTTGCAGAGCAGCCACGATCGGTCGCTGAGAGTGCGGAGCGGCGCGAGTGGTCGGCGCCGGTCGGAACTGTCAGCGTATATTGAAGGCGGGAGTGCCAGCCGTCGCGTGAGACGCGACGGAGGCCAGCAATCCTAGATAACCACGAATGCAGTCTCGCGGAAGAGTACGGACGAGTACGGCGCCATGACGCTCTACAACGCGCTTCGTCGAGCGGGTCGCGCTCCCCGCCGGCGACCGGGTGGCCGGGACGTCGGTGATGCGGCACCTCCGCCGCTTCGACGCGCTGCAGTGGGAGCGCGCGGACGCGCTGCGGGACTTACCAACGAGCGCGCCTCGACCGAATCCTCCGCCACGCGACGACGAGGCGCCGTTCTACCGGGAGTACGGGGCGGCGTCGGCGGCGATCCGTTCGAGGCACTCCGGCAGTTCCCGGTCCTACGCAAGGCGACGATCAAGGCGCGCCCCGACGATTGCTGACCGCCGACCGCTCGGGGCTCATCGCGAGCATGAGCAGCGGATCGTCCGGGGTGCAGAGCACGGTCTACATCGACCGGGAGGAGATGTCCGTCTCGTACGCCATGCAGATGCTCTGGATGACGTGGACGGGATGGCGCCCGGGCGACAGCGTCTTCCAGACGGGGATGACGCCGCAGCGGGGCGCGGTGAAGCGGGCGAAAGACGCGCTGCTCCGTACCTGGTACGTGAACGCGTTCCGGTCGGGCGAGACGGAGATCCTGGGCCACCTGCGCGAGCTCGGCGCGCCATCCGCGCGCGATGCTCGGCGGCTACGCGTCGTCGATCTACCTCTACGCGAAGGTCGCGCTCGAGCACGACGTGCGCGGTGCGCTTCCGCTACGCGCTGAGCTGGGGAGACAAGCTCTTCCCGCACTACCGCGCCGCAATTCAGCGTGCGTTCGGGGCGGCCGTGCACGACACGTACGGCTGCACGGAGGGTTGCATCATGGCGGCCGAATGCGCGCGAGCACCGGTATCACATCATGACGCCGCACGTCGTGCTCGAGCTGGTCGACGACGACGGCCGCGAGGTCGAGCCGGGGCAGATGGGGCACGTCGTCGTCACGGGGCTCGACGGCTACCGCATGCCGCTCATCCGCTACGCCCTCGGCGACATCGCGGCGCGGTGCCCGGACGACGTGCGCTGCCCGTGCGGCCGTGGGCTGCCGCTGCTCGACCGGATCATCGGGCGGGACACGGACATCGTCCGCACGCCGCAGCGCCGCTACCTGAACGTGCACTTCTTTACGGGCATCTTGGAGTTCGTGTCGGAGATCCGGCAGTTCCAGGTCGTGCAGGACGATCTGAGCGGGCATCACGATTCGCTTCATCCCGGAAGCGACGTTGACGAAGTCATCCTCGACCAACTGCTGACACGCATCCGGTCCGAGATCGACCACGAGCCGTTCGACGTGCGGTTCCAGGCGCGTCGACGCGATCGCGCCGACGGCGTCGGGGAAGCCGCAGATCGTCATTTCGCGGCTCCCGGCCGCGCTGCAGGCGGGCGAACGCGTCGGCTGATCGCGTATCCGACCGCCGCGGCCGGCGTCATCGCGCGAGCGACAACAGTGTAGGCGGTCCGCGACAGTGCGCCCGCCGGTAGACGAGCTCTGGCCGAGGGCGACGGATGTAAGTCATTGTCGGAAAGACTCGTTGCGTATCCCGCCCGGGGGTCGGCGCTAGCACGCCCGCTGCATCCCTCGCCGCTCTCCCCGCCGCCGTTCCCTCCCGCCGCGACGCACGACATGACGACCGCCATCGCTGCCACGTTCACCGCTGAGCCCCTCGGCGACGCGCTGCAGTTTCTGCTGACGGCGCTCGGCATGTCGCCGGCGGTCGAGTTCGGGGCGTACGGGCAGCTCTTTCAGCCGCTGATCGATCCGTCAAGCCGCCTCGCCGGCAACGCGCACGGCGTCAACGTGCTGCTCGTGCGGCTCGAGGACTCGGCGGCGCGCACGGCGGTAGCGCGCAGAGCGGCAGCGACGCCGGGAGCGACCACGGCATACGCCGCGCCCGACGTCACCGTGCCGCAGGTCGCGGCCGACTCGAGCGGAACACGCGCGACTTCGCCGACGCGCTGCGGACCGCCGCGGCGCGCTGCGCCGCGCCGCACGTCGTCATCGTCTGCCATCCGTCGCCGGCGTTCCTGGCCGCGCCGAGTGCGGCCGCGTTCTGCGAGCGGATGCACGAGCTACTGCGGCAGGAGCTCGCCGGCGTGAAGAACGCGCACCTCCTGACGCCGCCGCAGCTCGACGCGCTGCTCCCCGTCGCGGAGTACGACGACCCGGCGGCGAACCGGCTCGCGCACGTCCCCTACACGCCGGCCTACTACGCGGCGCTCGGCGGCGTCATCGCGCGCGCGTCTACCGGCTGAAGAGCGCGCCGCACAAGGTGATCGTGCTCGACTGCGACCAGACGATCTGGAAGGGCGTCTGCGGCGAGGTCGGGCCGACGGGGATCGAGATCGACGCGCCGCGGGCCGCGCTGCAGCGCTTCATGGTCGAGCAGCACCGCGCCGGGATCGTCTCTGCCTGGCCAGCAAGAACAGCGAGGAAGACGTCTTTCAGGTCTTCGACGCGCGCGACGACATGCTGCTGCGGCGCGAGCACATCGTGTCGTGGCGCATCAACTGGGGCCCGAAGAGCGAGAACATCCGCGCCCTCGCCGACGAGCTGCAGCTCGGGCTCGACAGCTTCATCTTCGTCGACGACGACCCGGTCGTCTGCGCCGAGGTCCGCGCGCACTGTCCCGAGGTGCTCGACGCTCCAGCTTCCGCACGACGTCGAGCAGATTCCGCGCTTCCTGGCGAACGTCTGGGCGTTCGATCACCTCACGGTGACGCGCGAGGACGAGAAGCGCACGCAGCTCTACAAGGAGAACGTCGAGCGCGAGCGGCTCCGCCGTCAGTCGGGAGGCTTTCAGTCGTTCATCGCCGGGCTCGGTCTCGAAATCGACGTTGCCGACCTCGCCGACGAGCAGGTCGCGCGCGTCGCGCAGCTCACGCAGCGCACGAACCAGTTCAACTTCACGACGATCCGCCGCACCGAGACCGAGCTGCGGCAATTCTGCGAGGTGGCGGGCGCCGGGTGTTCTCGCCGTCGACGTGCGCGACCGCTTCGGTGACTACGGGCTCGTCGGCGCCGCGCTCTATCGCCCGAACGGCGCCGCGCTCGAGGTCGACTCGTTCCTCCTGAGCTGCCGCGCGCTCGGCCGCGGGGTCGAGCACCGGATGCTCGCGCGGCTCGGCGAGATCGCGCTGGCCGCGGGCTCTCGACGGTCGACTGCCGCCTCGTGCCGACGAAGAAGAACCAGCCGGCGCGCGACTTCCTGCATGCGGTCGGGCGGGAGATGGCGCAGACGGAGGGAGACGCGATCGTCTACCGCTTCCCGAGCGACGTCGCGGCGACGATGGAGTTCACCCCGGGGGCGGCGAGCCCGGACGCGGCGAGCGAGGAGTCGGTCGCGACGGAGTCGAGCGAATCGCCGCGCCCGGCCGGCGAGACTGGCGCCTCCGCCGCGTCGCGCCCGCAGACGGAGACGCTCAACCAGATCGCGAACGAGTGGTACGACGCCGCGCGGCTGCTCGGCGCGCTGCGGCCGGCAGAGCGGGGGGCCGTCCCGGCGTCGGCGGCCGTCGAGCCGCCGCAGAACGACGTCGAGGCGCGGCTCGTCGCGATCTGGGAAGAGGTGTTGAACGTCCGCCCGGTCGGACGCACGAGCAACTTCTTCGACCTCGGCGGCGACTCGCTGCGCGGCGTACAACTGTTCAGCGAGATCGAGCGGGACGTTCGGCGGAAGCTTGTCGCTCGCGACGCTATTCGAGACGCCGACGGTCGCCGGGCTGGCCGAGCGGCTGCGCGGCGGGCGGCCGACTGCGTGGTCGCCGCTCGTCGCGATCAAGCCGGAGGGGACGAAGCCGCCGCTGTTCCTGGTTCACGCCGCGGGCGGGCACGTGCTGTTCTACCGCGATCTCGCTCGCCACCTCGACCCCGAGCAGCCGGTCTTCGGGCTGCAGGCGCGCGGGCTCGACAAGACGCAGACGCACCACGACCGCGTCGAGGCGATGGCGGCGTATTACCTGATGGCGATGCGGGTGCACCAGCCGGCGGGGCCGTACTACGTCGGCGGCTCGTCGTTCGGCGGGCTCGTCGCGTTCGAGATCGCGCAGCAGCTTCGCGCGCAGGGCGAGGATGTCGGACTGGTGGCGCTGATGGACACTACGGGCCGGGGTACCCGACGATGAAAGCCGGCACGTCGAAGTTGCGCGGCACGCTCGACCGGCAGGTCGATCGCATCGAGCGGCTCGTCGACAACCTGCGCGCGCTCGACGGACGGGCGCGGCTCGACTACCTGGTCGGACGCGCCCGCAAGGGGCGAATGATGTTGAAGCGTAAGCTGCTGTGGCGGAAGAATCAGTTCGATCTCAAATTCGCCGCGGCCACCGGGCAGGAACTGCCGAAGGATTTGCAGCGCAACCACAAGGCGATCGACCACGCGCTGAAGAGCTACAGACCGCGGCCGTTCGACGGCGCCGTGACGCTGTTCCGCGCGGCGCGGCAGCCGTTCGGCGCGGTCCCGAACGCGACGCTCGGCTGGGAGACGGTCGTGCGCGGGGCGATCGACGTCTACGAGGTGCCGGGGCGCACGGCGCCGTCACGGTCGACCCGTACGCGCAGTTTCTCGCCGCGCAGTTGACGCTCTGTCTCGAGCGCGCGCACACGGCGGCGCGCGTGGCCGACGTCGCCCACGACGGGTCACACGCCGCGTGCGTGTCGTCGGGCACACCCGTCGGCGTGTGACACCTCCGCCGCTCGTCTCGATCGTCATCCCCTGCCGCAACGAGCGCGCACACATCGCCGCCTGCGTGCGGTCGGCGCTCGCCGGGGATTACCCGGCGGACCGCCTCGAAGTGCTCGTCGTCGACGGCATGAGCGACGACGGCACGCGCGACGTGCTGGCCGAGTGTGCGGCCCGCGAGCCGCGCCTTCGCGTGCTCGACAATCCCGCGTGCATCACGCCGACCGCCCTGAACGCCGGCATTCGTGCGGCGCGCGGCGACGTCATCGTCCGCATGGACGCGCACAGCGAGTATCCGCCCGATTACGTCCGCGCGCTCGTCGGCTGGCTCGAGCGGTCGGGGGCGGACAACGTCGGCGGCGCGTGCCGCACCGTCCCCGCCGCCCCCGGTCCGCAGGCGTGGGCGGTGGCCGCGGCGCTGTCGCACCCGTTCGGCGTCGGTGGCTCGACATTCCGGACGGGGACGACCGAGCCGCGCTGGGTCGACACCGTGCCGTTCGGCTGCTGGCGGCGCGACGTGTTCGGGCGCATCGGGTTGTTCGACGAGGAGCTCGTGCGCAACCAGGACGACGAGTTCAATCACCGGCTGCGGCGCGCCGGCGGGCGGATTCTGCTCGTGCCGGACGTCGTCACCGTCTATCACGCGCGGCGGACGTTCGCGCAGCTGCGTCGGATGCTCTACCAGTACGGGTACTTCAAGCCGCTCGCCGCGCGGAAGCTGGGGCACGTGCCGACGCTGCGTCAGCTCGCGCCGCCGGCGCTCGTCGTCGGGCTGCTGGTGGCGCTGCTGCTCGCGCCGTTCGGCGGGGTCGCGTCGGTGATGGCGGCGTTCATCGCCGGTCCATACTTGCTGCTCGCGGTCGGCGCCGGCCTCGCCGCGGCGCCGGCGCACGGGCTGCGCGCGGCCGTCGGGTTGACCTACGCGTTCGTCGTCATGCACGTCGCCTACGGCGTCGGCTACCTGCGCGGCATCCTGGATTTCGTCGTGCGCCGTCGCGTCGTGGGCAACGTCGCGGCGGTTCCTGTCTCTCGGTGACGTCGCGACCGGCGCCAGGTGTGGCGCGCGAGCGTACTCTTGCGTAAAACGACGGCCGGTCGAGACGCGGGCGGGCCGTGCGCACGTGCTACAGCATTGTGAGCGCGTGACAACAGCGGTCGCGACGGCATCGCGTCCAGACGCGGGAGCGTTGAGCTAAGTGGTTGTGGGTCGGTGAGTTACGGGGAAGGTCCGGCGGCGGGCCCGAGCACGCGCGCTGCAATGACGCGCTGCGCAGTCCCTTCGCAGCTCGTTGTCCCTTCCCTGGGAGTCGCCGTGACGATCCCGCTCGATTTGCCGCGTACCGACGGTCATCCGGCCCCGGAGTTCGTTCCGGGAGCCGCCCGTGTCGAACGGCTCGACACGCCGTTCGCGATGCCGCCGTACGTCACGCCGCCGTTCGCGATGCCTGCCTACGCGCCGCCCGTGCATCGCAAGCGCGAACAGTTCCTCGCCTTCTCGCCCCCGCTCATCGGCGAGGAGGAGATCGAGGAGGTCGTCGATACCCTGCGGAACGACTGGCTCAGCACCGGCCCGAAGACGCGCCGCTTCGCGACCGAGTTCGCGGCGTACCTGGGTGCGCCGGCGGCGCTGCCGCTGAACTCGTGTACGGCGGGCCTCCACGTGGCGCTCGTGACGCTCGGCATCGGCCAGGGCGACGAAGTCATCACGACGCCGATGACGTTCGCGGCGTCGGCGAACGTCATCGAGCACGTCGGCGCGCGCCCCGTGCTCGTCGACGTCGAGCCGGACACGCTGAACCTCGACCCGGCCGCCGTCGCGCGCGCCGTCACGCCGCGCACGCGCGCCATCGTCGCCGTGCACTACGCCGGCCACCCGGCGGAGCTCGACGCGCTCCGCGCCGTCGCGCGGGCGCACGATCTCGTGCTCATCGAGGACGCGGCGCACGCCGTCCCGGCCCGCTACCGCGGCGTCGCGATCGGCGCCGGCGACAACCCGGTCGCCTTCAGCTTCTACGCGACGAAGAATCTCACGACCGGCGAGGGGGGCATGCTCACGGGCAGCGCGGAGTTCCTCGACGAGGCGCGCGTCGTGAGCCTGCACGGCATGAGCCGCGACGCGTGGCGCCGCTACGACAAGGGGGGGAGCTGGCGGTACGAGGTGCTGCTCCCGGGCTTCAAGTACAACATGGGCGACCTCCAGGCGTCGCTCGGCATCGTCCAGCTCCGCAAGCTCGACGCCTTCCAGGTGCGCCGCCGGGCGATCGTCGCGCGCTACCAGGAGGCGTTCGCCGACGCCGCCGACATGCTGGAGCTGCCGGTCGAGCGGGGGCACGTCGAGCACGCGTGGCACCTCTACGTGCTGCGCCTGCGCCCCGACGCGCTCACGATCGGGCGCGACGAGTTCATCGACGCACTCACGGCGCGGAACATCGGCACGTCGGTGCACTTCATTCCCCTGCACCTGCACCCGTACTACCGCGACAAGTACGGCTACACGCCGACCGACTTCCCGGTGGCGTACGACGCGTTCACCCGCATGCTGTCGCTCCCGCTCAACCCGCGGATGAGCGACGAGGACGTCGACGACGTGATCGCGGCCGTGCTCGACGTTGCGCACACGCACGCGCGGTGAGTACTCGGTGAATTCAGGGTGAGCGCACGATGAGCGTCGGCAAGCGCACGTTCGACGTCGTCGCGGCCGGACTCGGCACGCTCGTGCTCGCGCCGCTGCTCGCGGGCGTCGCGGTCGCCGTCAAGCTCGACGGCGGCCCGGCGTTCTACCGCCAGGAGCGGATCGGCCGCGACGGCCGCCCGTTCCGCATGTGGAAGTTCCGCACGATGGTGCCGAACGCCGAGCGCCTCGGCCCGCAGCTCACGGTGGCGGGAGATCGGCGCATCACGCGCGTCGGCCGGTGGCTGCGCCGCTCCAAGGTCGACGAGCTGCCACAGCTGCTGAACGTGCTGGCCGGCGACATGAGTCTCGTCGGGCCGCGCCCCGAAGTCGCTCGCTACGTCGCGCTCTACACCCCCGCGCAGCGGCGGGTGCTCTCACTCCGCCCGGGCATCACCGATCCCGCGTCGATCCGCTACCGCGACGAGGAGCGCGAGCTGGCCGCGGCGAGCGACCCCGAGGCGCACTACGTCGCGCACGTCATGCCCGAGAAGATCCGCCTCAACCTCGCGTACGCCGAGCGAGCGAGCGTGCTGCGCGACGTCGGCGTGATTCTCTCGACGTTCCGCGCCGTGCTCCCCGGCGCGCCGGGGCCGTCGTCGTCGGAGCTCGGCGCTCAGCCGGCGGCGCTGTAGGCGTAGTAGTACGACGACGACGGCTCGTCCATGAGCTCGTTGTCGGGGTCGTTCAGCGCGACGCCGGCGAGTGGCGCGCCAGACTGCGTGAGCTGACGCGCCGCAGCAGTCGCCTCGAGCCCGGTCGTCTGGCCGGCGCGTACGACGAGCAGCACCGCGTCGACCGCCGCCGACATCGCCGCCGAATCCGAGACGGCGAGCACCGGTGACGAGTCGATGATGACCGCGTCGAAGCGTTGCGCGAAGTCGTTCAGCATGGCGCGGAGCCGGGGACCGGACAGCAGGTCGGAGCTGCCGGCGTCGGGCGTTCCGGCGGTCATCACGAACACGCCGCTCGCCTCGTCGCGGCGCAGCAGCTCGAGCGGCGAGTCGGTTCCCCTGAGCGCGTCGGTCAGGCCGGGGGCGATCGAGAGGTCGAAGATCCGGTGCAGCTTGCCGTTCCGCAGGTCGCAGTCGATGAGCAGCACTTGGAACCCCTGACGCGCCAGCGTCGTCGCGAGGTTCGTCGCGACCGACGTCTTCCCCTCGGAGGGCAGCGCGCTCGTCACGAGCAGCTTGCGCGGCGCCTGACCGAAGCGCGTCGAGAAGAGCGTCGCGCGAAGGTGGCGGTACGCTTCCGCACCGGGGAACATCTGCACGTCACGCGTGGCGAGCGCGACGCCGCGCGCCGCGGCCGCCTGAGGACGCGGCCGGCCCGCCGCGGCCGGCCCGCTCGTGCCGCGCGACTGACGCGACGGCAGCCACCGCCGCCTCGTCGGGTCGCGCTCGATACGCGGAATCGTCGCGAGGACGGGGAGCCGGACGGCATTCTCGACGTCGCGCCGCCGCTTCAGCGACCGGTCACGGATCACGGGGATCGCGACGAGCACGACGCCGGCGCCGAGCCCGAGGAGGGTGGCGAGGATGATCACGCGGGTCGACTCGCGTCCGAGCGGACGCGGGCGCGACTCGAGGTTCAGAATCTCCACCGGTCCGATCTCCGCTGCCTCGGCGATGCGCGCGCGCTGGTACTCGGTGCGCAGCAGGCTGCTCTGCTCACGCAGCGCGACCTCGTTCTGTCCGAGGCGCGCTTCTTGGGCGTTCGCGCTCGGGAGCAGCGCGAGCTCGCGCTCGCGCGCCCTGCGCTCTGCCTGGACCGTCAGCAGTTGCGCGTCGAGCATCGCGACGTGCGAGCGAAGCGTGTTCGTGAGCGACTGCTGCGTCGCCGAGATGAGCGAATCGAGTCTGATGACTTTGGGCTCGCGCGACGTGTATCCATCACCGTCGATCAGCTCGCTGCGTGACGATTCATAGCCGACGAGCCGCTGAACGAGACTCGTGATCACCGTGTTGCCACTCAGCCCGGGCGCCGACCTGAGCGTACGGAGAACCATCGCGCGCGCCTGCGGAGTGCCCTGCTCCGACTCGGTCAGTACATCGCGAACGAACGCTCGGCTGCTCTGTAAGTCGCGCTCGCGGAGCGTGAGCTCGGTCAAGTCCTTCTGCTGGCCGATGAACTTGTCGGTGGTGCTGAACGCCTGCTGCCGCGCTCGGAATCCGCTCAGCGAGAGCTCTGCTCCCTGTAACTGGGCGTCGACCCGACCGAGCTGCTCCTCGATGAACACGCGGCGGCGACGCGACTGCTGCTGCGCTCGGCGGGCGGCTTCTTCCTGGAATGCGTAGGCGGTTCGGTTCACGACCCGCTGTGCGAGCGACGGGTCGATCGACGTGTAGGTGATGTCGATCAGCGTGGACTTCTCGCGTCCACGGCCGCGGATGCCGGCGCGGACGCGGTCGACCGCGAGGTCGCGCCCGAGCACCGTGATTGCCGGTGTCTCGTCGGCGCGCGAGTCGGTCGGGGTGGGCGCGCCGGTGATCGTGAAGCGAAGCCCACCGACCGCCATGGGGCTGCCGTACGGCACCGGCGACGTGCTCGTGCCGAACAGCACGCCGCTCGGCGCGAAGCGTACGGGAACGTAGGCCGCGGGCGCCGCCGGATCGAGCGTCACGTTCGTGAGCAGCGACTCGGGAAACCCGGTCGCGTGAACGCGCAGGCCGAGCGGTTCGCTGTCGACGACGGCGCCGACGACCGCGGCGCTCTGCACGACCTCGAGCTGGGGAAGGCTGAGCTGCGCGTAGAGATCCTGGCTCGTGAAGTCCGAACCCGTACCCGCGATGCCGGCGGTCAGCGCCTGCCGCGACGGCACGAGCTGCACGAGCGCCCGCGCCTGATACTGGTACGCGATGCCGCGCGCCCAGTAGATCGCCCCGCCGGCGCCGATCACGCCGGCCAGCCCGACGACCCACCACTTCCGCAGCAGAGCGCGGATGAGCTGTGGCACGTCGACCGGGATCCCGTCCGGCTCCTCGGCCGCCGGTCGGTACGGGTGGGGGCGGTGCAGCGGCGCGCCCGCCGCGGGGGTGCTGTACGGGCGCAGAGACTGAGGAAGCTGCGACATAGTCGAGCGGGGACACCAGCGGAGGGAATCGGAAACGGCGGGCGCGCCGCCGCGTCACAGTGCATCAGCCTGTGCGTGGCGGCAACCGGCGCCATCGGTCATTGCAGGCGCCATGCTTCGCCGCAGGTCAGGACGGCTGGGCGTAAGTCGTTGCATCAATTGAGCTTATGTCACACGCTCCGGGAGGCGCCGCCGGCCACGCGCGCGGGATGTGGCGACGCACTGACAGAAGTGTTGTGTGCGTCCGGCGGACACGACGACGGGGCCGGCGATCCGAAGATCGCCGGCCCCGTCGTGCTCGGCTGAGAGCGACCCAGCGGTCAGTCGCAGTGCGGGGTGCCGAGATTGCCGTTGTTGAAGCTGTCGAGCGTGGACATCCAGGCGTCCGCCTGCGCGCTCTTGATCGACGGCAGCGTGCCATTCGCCGGCGTGTTCGCGAGTAGCCACGCTTCGGCCGCGTTCAGCGTCGAGAGCACGGATGCGCTCGTCGGGGCGCCATTCGCCCGGTTCAGCCTGGCCGCCATCCACTGGTGGGCAAGTTGGACATAGGAGTTGCCGCCCTTCGGCGGAGTTCCGAACAGCCCGTCCCAGGTCAGTCCGGTCACCTTCTTCTGCGGTGTCATCCACTGCGCGCTCGGAGAGAACGGCGCCGGCCACGCCTCCTCGTGGTTCTTCCAGTAGCCTTGCGTGTACGTGCAGGCCACAGTGCCGACCTGCTCGTAGAACCCGAAGTCGACCGTCAGGTCGGCGTTCCCCGCGATCATCACCGACGTGCCGTTGCCGTTGCTGTCGATCGCGCGGTCCGGCCCGGCGAGCGACGGCGAGGCGACCCAGCCGATCGGGAGGTTGCTCACGGACACCGTATACGTCCCGGCGACGAGGTTCGCGAAGCCGTACGTCCCGTTCGCGGCGGTCGTGGTGGTCTGCGACGTCGCGCCCTTCGTGAGCGTGACGGTGACGCCGCTGACTCCCGGCTCGTTCGCGTCCTGAATTCCGTCGCGGTCGAAGTCGTTCCAGACGAAGTCGCCGAGCGAGCCGAGCCGGAAGTAGCCGAAGTCGACGTCCTCTCGATTCGCCGTGAGCGTCACGGTCGCGCAACTCGGCGTCGCGATGCCGTCGAGGTCGTACGACGGGTTGTAGGCGGCGGGGACGCCGCCGATACACACCTTGTACGTCCCGGCGAGGAGATTGCCGATCGTATACCCGCCATCGCCCGCAGTCGTCGCCGTGCCGACGACGGTGTTGCTCGCAGTCGTGACCGTGACGGACAGTCCGTTCAGGCCGGTCTCACCGCTCTCCTGCACGCCGTCGGCGTCGAGATCGTTCCACACCCGGTCGCCGAGTGAGAAGCGAGGCGCCGTGTACCCGAAGTCCACGTCGGTACGGCTCACGCTCAGGGTGATCGACGCGCAGTTCGCCGTCGCCACCCCGTCCAGATCGTACGTCTGGGTGTAGCCGCTCGGCGTGCCGGTCACGCACACGGTGTAGGTGCCCGCGCGCAGGTTGCCGATGGCGTATGCGCCGTCACCTGCGGTCGTCGCCGTGCCGACGGTGGTGTTGCCGGCATCGGTCACCGTGACCGTGACGCCGTCGAGCCCCGGCTCGCCGCCGTCCTGCACGCCGTTGCCGTTGACGTCGTTCCACACGCGGTCGCCGAGGCTGTAGGTGGGCGGCGGCGCATCGAGGTCCCAGCGCGCCGTGCGGCGGCGTGCCGGATCGTCTGGCGTGCCGAAGCCGAACAGCTCGTCGCCCGCAACCTGGCGCACGTTGTTGATGCCGAAGCCGGCCGACGAGCACGCATCGACGTGCTTGCCGAGGTCGACGAGCAGCATCGAGCCGTTGGTCTGCGGGCGCCAGGCGACCGCGTGCGCACCGTTGTCCGGCGTGAAGCTGTAGCCGGCGACGATGCCGTCCTGCGAGATCGCGAAGGCGAGCGACGTGGTCGTTCCGCCGATCGTGCCGAGGTCGGTGTACGTGCCGTTCTTCCAACGCCACGCGCGCGTCGTGCCGTCCGTGTACCGCGCCCAGCCCGAAATCTCGCCGGCGTCGTTCACGTCGGTCGCGCGCGCTTCCTGGCTCCCGGCCGGCCGGTCGAGGTTCTGGAAGCCGCTTCCCGGCCGCCACACGAACGCGCGAGCACTCGAGAAGTTCGGGTTGTGGTATCCGACCACCCACCCGAGGTTGTTGTTCCCGGCCGCGAGTGCCGGCGTGCCAGGCGTCGGCGAGCCGAGTACCGTCCAGACGCCCGCCTTCCAGGTGCCGATGGTGTTGAGGCCGGCCACGCGCACCGTCGCTGCGACCTCGCCGCCGTCGTTGACCGCCGCGGCTGCGCTCATCGTCGCGTTCGCCGGCATGCCGAGCAGCACGATGCCGGTCGCGCCCGTCCAGCTCCACGCCTGCGTCGTCGGTGTGCCGCCGACCGGCACGGTCGCGACGCCGACGACCATGTTCGAGTTGTTGAGCGCGCGCGACAGGTTCTGCGTCGCGCCCGCGGGGATCGGCACCGTGATCCATCCACTCCCCTCGCGCCACAGCCCCGGCTGTGCATATACGGAGGCCGCGCCGCCTGGGAGGTCGGTCAGCGCCTGGTCGGCGAGGATGTACCCGGCGTCGTTGATGCCGCGAACGAACATCGGGCCCGCCGCGGCCGAGCCGGTGCCGTTCAGCACGCCGACCTCGTACATCGTGACGCCGGTATTGCTCTGCGTCAGCTGCTCGTACGCCGGGAGCGGCGCGAAGAGGGTCGCGAAGCTCATCGCCGCGCGCGACATCGACGGGCCGTTCGTCAGGCCGCGCGAGAACGACGGCCCGTCGACCGAGCCGAGTCGCGAGACGCAGACCGGCGCGTCGGCGAGGGCGGCGTTCGCCATCGGGCTCAGGAACGCCAGATCGGTGACGGGCGGCTGCGCGCGGTTCAGCGCCGCGGGTGCGCTGGCCGGCTCGGTCGTCACGTGCTCGCATGCCGCAAGCAGCAGCAGAGCGCTCGTGGTCGCGACGGTGTGCTGGAGGAGTGGTCGCCTCATTGCAGGGGAGGGGAGGGGAAGGGGGCGCCGACGGAGAGCGGTCGACGTCGAGCGGAGGAGGCACTGCGGAGAACAGCGACTGCGTCACGTTCCTCGGCGACGGGCAAGCGAGCGCCGCCATGCAATCGTGCTGCCGGCCTCTTCGATGGCGGCATCGGGCCGCGAACGGCGCGAATGCCCAGATGGCACAACGGCTTACGCAGCGGACATCTGTTCCGACGCCTGGCCCCGCCCACGCCACGCCGCGCAGGGGTGTGAGGGGCGCGTTACAGTTCTGACATTCCGTGTCGACACTGCTGAGCACGACACATGTTTACAGATGACCTGAGCCGCGCCGTCGCCTCGGGGCGATACGGCGACGCGATGCGGAAGGCGTACGAGATCGCGAACGCGAATCCGCTCGATCCGAAGTCGCTGCGACGCGTCGGACGGATCGCGCTGGAGGCGAACGAGCCGCACTTCGCGATCCGGGTGCTCGAGCTCGCCCGGCGACTGGATCCGCGGCAGGCGGCGATCTACGGCGACCTCGCCGCGGCCTACGTCGTCGTGGGAGAACATGACACCGCCGTCGCACTGTTCGACCGCGCGCTGGCCCTCGGCACGACGTCACCGTCGGTGCTGCACAACTACGCCCGCGCGCTCCAGCTCCGTTCTGGTCGCGATGCTGCCGCCGAGCTGATCGCACGAGCACTCGCACTCGAGCCAGAGACTGCGGCGGACCGATTCCATGCCGGGCTCGCCCGCCTCGCACGCCGTGACTGGCAGGGCGGTTGGGAGGGGGTCGAAGCTCGGCGCGACACGAACGCCTGGGTCCGGCCATGGTGGGCGGCGCCGTGGGCACTCCAGACGCCCGAGCTTTGGACCGGGCAGTCCAGCCTCGACCGAACGATCTGGGTCCATCCAGAAGGCGGATTCGGCGACGTCTTCTTCTTCGCGCGCTTTCTTCCCGAGGTCTCGCGCCGGGTCGGCCGAGTCGTCGTCACATCCCATCGGGCGATCGACCGAGTGCTGCTGGGGATTCCCGGTGTCGCGGAGGTCCGACCGGCGGGCGATCCGTCGGCGACGGACTGCCTTCACGTCGCGTTGTATTCGCTACCCCCGCTCCTGGGGCGCCCCGCGCCGCGTCCGGACGATGTCCCCTATCTCCGGACGCCAGCTGACGGACCGACCCTCCCGCCACGCGCCGCCGGTACGCGGCTGCGCGTCGGACTCGTGTGGGCGGGGAGCAAGGGGTTCAGCTTCGACGGCGACCGCTCTGTTCCCGATGCGACCGTGCTTCAGCCGCTCTGCGCCGTCCACGGCGTCGAGTTCGTGTCGTTACAAGTCGGTCCGACGACGGAATGGGCGGACGCGCTCGCCATTCAGCCGGCGCCGCCGCTGCGCGATTTCGCCGACACTGCGTTCGTGCTCGCGCAGCTCGACCTCGTCATCACCGTCGACACGGCCGTCGCGAACCTCGCCGGCGCGCTGGGCACGCCGGTGTGGGTGATGGTGCCGAGCATCGACGAGTTCCGGTGGCTCGCCGACGGTACGAACACGCCCTGGTACCCGACCGCCACCGTATTTCGGCGGAACGGCGCGAGCGACTGGCCGGGGGTGCTGTCGCGCGTGACGAACGCGCTCCGCGCCTACGCTCGCGACGGAACCGCGTCGGACGTCGCACGACTCGCGTCGATCTAGGCGCCGAGCAGCAGGCGGCGTCCGTACGCGAACAGGTCGGTCGCGCGCCCACGCGCGCCGCGTGCCGCGCGCTGCGCCTCGGCGGCCGCGACACCGCGCTGCTCGCGCTCCTCTTCGGGCATGACCAGCAGCGTCCACGGCCTCGCATCGCCGTGCCCACTTCGTTCCGGCAGCACGGTGAGCGACCACAGCGCGCGCCGGAGCCGGGCCGATGGGCAGTCGACGCCGGTCGGGAAGGCGGCGAGCACGAGATGACGAGCGAGCAGAGCGTGCAGCGGCGCCGGCACCGACGGTCGGAGCGCCGCGATCACCGTCTGCGGCACGTCGGCGCCGAAGAGCGCGCGGGCCATCGAGAGCGTCCAGTAGCAGCATGTCGCGGCGCGCGCGTCGCGGGTGAGCGTCACGAGGCGTTCCCAGTCGAGATCCGGGGCGGCCGCGATCGCCGCGACGTCGCGGAACGCGCGCCAGGCGTGCGTCCGCCCCATGTGCTGCCAGAGGAAATGGACGCAGCTGTGGACGAGCAGGTGCTCCAGCGTCGGGATGGCGAGCGCAGAGCCGCTGGCGACCGGCGTCGCGCCGTCGAGCACCATGGCTGCGGAGAAGCGGAACGGGTGCCCGGTCCCGAGTACCTCGGTATGCAGCTCGAGACTCGTCAGCCCGCGCCGGTCGATGAGCGGCGGAAGGTGGTGGTAGTCCGCCTTCCACCACTCGCGATCCGTCGGCGACGACCACCCGACGCGGTGCAGCGCGTCGAGCGCCTCGGGTACCCGCGCGCGCGGCACGAGCACGTCGAGATCGACCATGGATCGTTCGGTGAACGCGCCGTACACACCGGCCGCGAGCGCGGCCCCCTTCAGTGCGACCGCCTGCACCCCGGCCTCGGCGAGGGCCGTCGCGCTCTCGGCGAGACGGTGCTGCAGGTAGAGCAGGCGAAACTCGGTGACGCTCGCGGCGCGCGCCAACGCGTCGGCAACGTCCTTCGGTATGGCGGCGCGCGCGAACTCGGCGAGGCGGCGCCAGACGACCGGGCTCGCGTGGTCGCGGTGCACGAGCGCCGAGAACTGACGCCAGTCGAGCGACGGGTGTCGCGCCGCTTCGTGGATCGCGTCGCCATTCGCGGCGCGCGCCCCGCACAGCAGAAAGAGCCGGATCTCCGGCGGGAGCGACTGCACGAGACGAGTGACGGAGCGATCGGGTCGGCGCGTCGCGCTCAGTACATCCCGAGTGTGCCGTGCCGCCGAGCGTGCCGCATCGCCAGGTCGAACACGACGACGCCGACCGCGAGCAGCACGAGCGTCATCCCGGTGAGCATCACGACGTCTCGGCTGACGGCGAAGAGCGAGGCGTCGCGCAGCATGACCTGCCGCAGCGCGCGCAGCCCGTACGTCAGCGGAATGAACTCCGCCACGTCGGAGAGCCACGACGGCATGACGTGCGTCGGATAGTAGACGCCGCCGAGCAGGCTGGAGCCGGCCGTGACCGCGGTGAGCACCGGCCCCGTCGTCCGGAACCGGACGAACATCGCGGCGCCGAGCAGGGCGAACGGGAGATGCGAGGCGACGATGAGCGCGAGCACGACGACGCTCGCCGGGAGGCTGCTCAGAAAGATCGGCGCGCCGAGCGCCTTGCCGACGCCGAGCGTCAGGGCGACGCGCACGAGCAGAAACACCAGCTGATACGCGACCATCCCGATCAACACGCTCGGCAGGCGAGCCGGCGTGCTGAACACCGTCTCGAGCGTGCCCGTCGTGATCGACGTGCTGACGGCCGTCGGCAGGGCGGTGACGGCGTAGGGCACCAGGTAGAACGCGGTGATGCCGACGAGCAGAAAGCCGAAGTACTGCCCTCCCTGGTCGGCGATCGCGTTCCCCATGATGGGCTGCAGCGCCCCCGAGACGAAGTACAGCGGCACGATGCCGATCAACACAGCGAAGTACGACATGACCGTGTTGAGCTTGTAGCTCGCCGCGTTCAGGACGCTGGCTCGGAAGAATGCGACAGCGACGCTCATCGGTCAGGGAGTCCGTCGGGCGGCGACGACGCGCCGGAGCAGCGTCGCGAGATCGAGCTCCTCACGCTCGAAGCGCGCGACGTCGACGCCCGCCGCGCTGAGCGCGCGAAGCACGGCGCTCGCGTCGGCGAGCGATCCGGGGATCGTCAGCCGCACCGTCGACCAGCCGTCGGCGTCGGGATCGGAGCGGTCGGTGACGGCTACGCCATCGGCGGCGAGCGCGGTGAAGGCTGCGTGCTCCGGCGTCCGCGTCCAGACGACGAACGCTCGGTCGCCGAAGCGCAGGTCGAGCTCGTCGGTCGTGCCGACGGCGAGCAACCGCCCGCGGTCGAGGATCGCGACGCGGTCGCAGAGCTGCATCGCCTCCTCGCTGCTGTGCGTCGCGAGCAGGACGGTGCAGCCGCTCGCCGTCGCGACGTCGCTCCGCAGAAAGCCGCGAAACTCCTCGGCCGCGATCGGGTCGAGGCTTCGTGTCGGCTCGTCGAGCAGCAGGAGGCGTGGGCGCGGCAGCAGAGCGCGGGCGATGAGGAGTCGCTGGCGCATTCCCGACGAGTACAGCCCCACCATCTTCGCGCCGACGTCCGGGAGCCCGACGAGCGCCAGCACGTCGGCGATGCGTTGCCGGGCGACCGGGCCGTGCATGTCGTAGAGCGCCGCGAACAGTCGCAGATTCTCCACTGCGGAGAGGCGCCAGTACAGCGACCGATCGTTCGCCATCACGCAGCTCACCGAGCCGCGGACCTGCCCCGGCTCGTGCTCGACCGAGTAGCCGAACACGTGGGCGCTCCCTTCGTCGGGAATCACCGACGTCGTGAGCATGCGGAAGAGTGTCGTCTTGCCGGCCCCGTTCGGACCAAGCAGTCCGAAGAACTCGCCTTCGGCGACGTCGAACGTTACGTCATCGAGTACCGTAGCTCGCGGCCGGTCGAACGGGCGGCGAAGCACCTGCTGCCAGCCTCGGCGCACGAGGAACGATTTGCTCAGCCGGTCGATCCCGACCGCGGGAGCCCGTTCGGCCCGTTCGGAGCGCTCGACGAGGACGAGCTCGTCTGGCGCGCCGTGCGGCGGCACGTACGTGGCTGCGTCCGTCTCAGCGAGACGCAACGACATCGGCGCCAGCATGTCCCCCGTGCCAGCGAAGGATCCGGTCGGCCGCATCGCCGAGTCGCGCGAGGTCGCGGGCGACGTGCAGTCGGTAGACGGGTACGCGGCGCGCCAGCTCGACGCCGCGGTCGAGTAGCACGGGGTGCTCCCGTCCGCCGAACAGCGGAGCGAGCTTGGCGTGCTGGAGGAGCGCGATCGCCGCCGGCACGGCGCCGAGCGGTTCGCGGCGCGCGGCGTCGGCGGCGTCGGCGACCGCAGGCGTCAGCAGGTACACGGCGCGCAGCGGGACCGGCGTCGTCTGCCGCCGCGCGTGCTCGAGCGACGTCAGCACCTGCTTCCCGTCCGCGCCGCGCACGGCGCCGAGTTCCGCGGTGTCCGACTCGAGCGCATGCGCGGCGGAGTCGTCGAAGAGGCGCAGGTGCGGCAACCCCGGCATGAGGAAGACGCCGCGCGCCGGCTCGTCGTCTGGGACGACGGCGAGCATGTCGTCGCTGACGAGCCGCGCGCCAGCGTTCACCAGCCCCGCGGCGAGCGTCGATTTCCCCGTCCGCTTCTCGGCGAGGAACACGACCGCGCCGCTCGCCGACTCGTCAGCGCCGTCGGGGGAGGCGCTGTCGATGGCGACGCTGTCGATGGCGACGCCGCTGCCGTGCAGCGTGAGCGTCCCCGCAGCGTGGAGTGCGACGGCGAGCACACGGTTCGCGACGTCGCTGCGCGCGGCGTCGGGATCGGCGCCCGGACGCACATACCAATCGATTCCACTCCCGTCGGCCGACACGTCGAAGACGCCGGTACACGAGTGCACGTAGCGAAACCCGCTCGCCGTGCGCTCCAGCGTCATCGAGCAACTCGTCACCCCGTCGACGCACAGCCGATCGACGAGATCGGGATCGTGCGACGGGGCCGGTAGATCGCGGAGCGCCCACGTCGGCGGGACGCCGCGTGCGTCGTCGAGGTGTGGCAGCGCGACCGTCGAGCGGAGGCAACTGCCGAAGAGAGAGTAGTCAGGCACTACGAGAGTGGAGGGGCCGAGGACCCGCAAAGGTCCTCGGCGGTACTACAGGCCGATCAGGACACGAGGCAGTTGATCGTGCCCTTCGTCGGCGGCCCGATGCAACCGTCGGGCGTGGCGGAGTTGTTGTCCAGGACGGTGAAGATGTCCGTCTGGTACGTTCCGCCACCGAGCGTGAGCTCGCGGAACGTTCCGAACCGTTCCAGGGTGGGCTTCTCGTACATGAAGCGTCTCCTATGAGGAGAATACCGGGTGGCTGCCCGGCGCAGTGACAGTCGGAGTGACCGTCCCAACAGGTGTCTCTTCGAGCGATGCTCCGCACGTCGCGCGCAGCCAGAGCTCCGCATGCAGCGTGTTGAGGAGTGTGGCGTTGACCGCGCCGCTCGCGTTCGGGCCGCCGGCGATGCGGACGGCCTCACGTAGCTTCGCAGGCGCGACGATCCCGAACTCGGCGAGCAGGGGCGCGCGTGCGATCTGCTCGAGGACGGGGAAGAGCTTCGGAAATCCTGTCCTGAAGTGCCCCGACATCGTCCCCGTCTTGAACGGGCGCGGGTCGAGCACTTCGTCGGGGAGCAGACCGCGCAGCGCGTGGCGCAGCAGCCGCTTGTCGTCGCCGAGCAGCCGGCGCTCCTGCGCTGGGCGCGTGGCGGCGAACTCGATCACCCGGCGGTCCATGAGCGGGTAGCGAGTGTCGATGCCGGCGGCCGTCGCGAGCGCCTGCGACTCGGCGCAGGCGCGCCCCATGTGTGGGCGCGACGTCAGCCACGCCAGCTCGTGCGTCGAGCGATTGCCCGACGCGTAGGGCACCGACCCGGCGGCGACGCGGGCGTACAGATCGTGACGCTGGGCGAAGCCCGGTTCGATCCAGGACGCGAGCGACTGCTGGAACGTGCGACGCAACGGTCGTCCGCGCAGGCGGCGCGCGACCTCGAGCACCGACGGCGGGAGGAGCGGCACGACCGACCATCGGACGAGTTCGCGCACGTCGCCGCGCATGCTGGCGCGCCACTCGCGCGCGAGCGCCCCGAACCGACCGGCCCGCAGCAGATCGGCGGTGTAGGCAGGAGAGCACGAGAACAGCAGATCGCCGCCATGCCCGACCATCGCGACCGACGCGCCGACGGCGCGCGACCCGTCGGCGAGTGCGGGGATCGTCGAGCGGAAGATGTTCGTCCACGGTTCGTCGCGCTGCGCCGTCATCTGATCGGGCGTGATGAGCGACAGCGTCCGGATGTCGATCCACTGTGGCGTCGCCTGCCACCGCGCCGCCGTCGCCTCGATGAATCCAGTCTCGCACCCCGAGTCGTCGCTCGGGAGGCGGATCGAGACCGGGTGCAGCTCGCGCCCATCGGGCACGGCCTGGAGCGCCTGCTGGCCGACGCCGAAGATCGCCGTGGAGTCGCGGCCGCCGCTCATCCAGACCGACGACGCGCCGTCGGCCGCGAGCCGCTCGTGCACGGCGCGCGTCAACAGCTCGCGCAGCTCGGCTGCGCCGTCGTCGAACGAGCTGGGACGCCGCGCCGGTGTCGCGGACGGCGACCAGTGCGTGTGTGTGCGCGCCGACCTCCCGGCCTCGCGCACGAGCGTCTGCCCGCCGTTCAGGCGCTGGATGCCCGTGTAGCAAGTGTCGGTGTCGATCGACAGCACGAGCGCCCCGGCGTCGAGCGCCACCTCGGCGAGGTTCAGCTCCCAGGCGCGGCCGGGGTGCTCGCGGATCGCGTTGATCGTGTTCGCGACCACGAGGGTGCCGTCGGGGAGCTCGGCCCAGTGCAGCGGACGGCTTCCGACGAAATCGCGCGCGGCGACGACACGCCGGTGGCGGCGGTCGTAGAGCACGAACGCGAAGTCGCCTTCGAGCTGGGCGGCGCACTGCACCCCCCACGCGCGGTAGGCGGCGAGAATGAGGTGCGCCGGTGTCTGACCGCTGGGTCGCACGCCGCAGGCGGTGAGGGCGCGGCGAAGGTCGTCGCGGTAGTACAGCGAGGCGTCGGCGGCGATCGCCAGCTCGCCGTCCTGCACGACGAGCACCGGGCCGTTGAAGCCGGGCGCCATCTCCCAGCCGAAGCGGCCGACGGCGAGCGCGGCGCCGCCGTCGCGCCACGTCCCGACGTGCTCGGTGCCACGGTCCGCCATCCGGGCGACCATGCGGCGGACGAGCGCCTCCGCCGGCCCCTGCTCCCCGTGGAGCGCGTCTGGCGCCGCGCCGTGCTCGCTCGACGCGTCGTCGCGCGCCGCCGAGGCGAACAGGCCTAGGATTCCTGACATCGTCGTGTCACTCGCCCGAATGCGACAGCGCGAACGTGCGGTCGCTCGCCCCGCGCATGTCGACGAGCGGCGTGAACGTCGAGACGGTCGCCACTTCGTCACCGATGACGCGTCCGCGGTACTCGACCCAGGCGTGCGCGCGGAGCCGCCCTTCCTCGCGCAGCACGCCGACGCGGATGCGCGCGCCGCACAGTCCGTACTGCTCGCACAGGCGCACGAGGGCGAGCGACTGCGCGAGGCACTTCGGACGGAGCACGCCGTATTTCGCCGCGCGCCGCACGGCCCGGCCGAGCCGGAAGGCCGCGGCGAGGTCGGCGCGCGCCGACGAGTCGAGCTGCACGTGCGGCACCGCCGGGGTAGCCTCCGCGCCGCTCGGCGCGACGAGCTGGCCGACCGGACGCGTCCACACGTGCAGTTGCGCGACGACGAGCGCGCGCTGCGCGAGCAGCAGCTCGTGCCACTCGGTCCGCGGCACGGCAGCGACGCGCTGCCCGAGGCGGCGAATGAGGGCGAGGAACGGCATGAACGTCGTCGACGACGTGGTCCGCGGATGGTGGCTCGCGGTCAGCTCGCGACCGCGAGCCCGTTCTCGACGAACGCGGCGAGCAGTTCGGTCACGTCCTGCCGCACGGCGTCGGCGCCGGCGTCCGGAAAGCGCGCGCAGACGGCCTCGCACAGCGCGTCGATCGTCGGGCAGGCCGGAGCGAGGTGCTCCCACACGAACGCGCCGGTCTCGTTCAGGCCGAAGTAGACCTCGTCGGTCGTCGAGAAGAGCACGCCGCCGTCTGGAAGGGCTCGGTACACGACGGCGGAGTGTGGGGTCGGAAGGGCAGTCGAAGTGAGCAGCACGTGCGGAGGGGAAGAGGAGGGCATCGCGAACGCTCAGCCGATCGCCGGACTGGCCATCGCCTGACTGGTCTCGACGTGTCGTGCGTCGGATACGTCACCGAACAGCGGCTGGCCGTGCGCGGGCTCGTAGTCCGGCGCTCCGACCAGCAGCTCGCGCTCGAGGCCGCGGTGCACGGCCGCGTCCGCACTCGGCGTGGCCTGCACGGGCTCGCCGTCGCCATCGAGCGTGACGAACTCGGGGACCGCCGAGCGCAGCGCCGCCAGCACGCGCACCCGGTCGCCGTGCGCCAACTCGCTGAGCAGTCGGTTGATGGACGACTCGAGCACGAGCTCGGAGACCGGCTCCGTCCGCACGAGCCGGATCTTCTCGACCGACGTCGGCATCGTGTTCTCGCTCGCGCCGACCAGCTCCTCGGCGAGCTTCTCGCCCGGGCGGAGGCCGGTGAACACGATCGACACGTCGCGGTGCGGCTCGCGCCCCGACAGGCGAATGAGCTGCTCCGCGAGCTCCACGATCCGCACCGGCTCTCCCATCTCGAGCATCGCGATGCGGCGCGCCGCGTCCGGCAGCGCGGCGGCCTGCAGCACGAGCTGCACGGCCTCCGGGATGCTCATGAAGTAGCGCGTCACGTCGGGGTGGGTGACGGTGAGCGGCCCGCCGGCGACGAGCTGCTTCCGGAACAGCGGAATCACGCTCCCATCGGAGCCGAGCACGTTGCCGAAGCGCACGGCGCGGAAGTCGGTGCGCGACGCCTGGAACGCCGGCCAGTGCAGGACGAGCAGCTCGGCGAGGCGTTTGGTGGCGCCCATGACGCTCGACGGGTTCACCGCCTTGTCGGTCGAGATGAGCACCATCTTGTGCGCGCCGTGGCGAGCGGCGCAGTCGGCGACGAGGTACGTGCCGAGCACGTTGTTGCGAACGGCCTGCGCGACGTGCGTCTCGCAGATCGGCACGTGCTTGTACGCCGCGGCGTGGAATACGTAGTCCGGCCGGTACTCGGCGAAGACCTCGTTCAGGCGGGCAGCGTCGGTGACGTCGCCGATGAGCGGGACGACCTCGACGCCGGGGTACGCGCTCGCCGAGCTCGAGATGCAACGAAGTAGAGCGGGCTCTCGGCGCGCTCGAGGATCAGGAGGCGCGCGCGGGCCGAAGCCGGCGACCTGGCGGGCGAGCTCGGAGCCGATCGAACCGGCGCCGCCGGTGACGAGCACGACGCGCCGCGCCAGGTCCCGCTCGACCAGCGTCGAGGTCGAAGTGCACTGGCGAGCGGCCGAGGAGGTCTTCGATCACGCACTTCGCGGAGCGGGATCGCGTCCCGTCGGCGCCGACATCATGTCGTGCGCCGACGGCACGATCTTGTAGTCGAGCCCCGTAGCGGCGCAGGCGGCGACGATGCGCCGCATCGCCTCGCCGCTCGCCGACGGGATCGCGATGACGAGCAGCTCCGCCCGCTTCGCGACGGCGAGCGCCGCGAGGCGGTCGAGCGTGTCGAGCACGCGCACGCCGTGCAGCGACATCCCGCGCAGGCGTGGCGCGTCGTCGACGAGGCCGACGACGTCGATGCCGATAGACCGGGTCGTGCAGCGTCTGCCGGAGGAACCGCTCCGCGGCGTGGCCGGCGCCGATGACGAGCGCGCGGCGCCGATGCCCGCCGCGCGCCCGGTTGTATCGCTCGTGCATCCACCGTACGGCGACGCGCATCGAAATCGCCGTCGCGGCGAACGCGAAGAAGTCGATCGCGAGCACCGAGCGTGGCATGCCGACCAGCTTCCCCAGGCTCGCGAGCAGCACGACGAACGCGACCGAGCTCGTGGCCGTCGTGGCGAGCAGGCGCACGAGGTCGCTCACGCTGACGTGCCGCCACGACCCGCGGTGGACGCCGAACCCGATGACCGCCAGCACGCGCAGGCAGACGAGCAGCGGTAGCGCCGCGAGAAAGCGCTCCGCTTCCGACGCGGGCAGATCAAAGTCGAACCGGAGCTCGAAGGCGACGCTGAACGCGATTGCGGCGACCGCGGCGTGCAGCGCAATCGAGATCTGGAATCGGCGTCGGGCGAGTGTCGTGAGAAACGACGTCGACATGGAGGGGGGTCGTGCGAAGACGGAGGCGGGGCGAAGCCACACGCGCGGCTTCCACAAACAGGCAGTGCATTGGCCGTGCGCACCGACCGACGCTCGAGGAATCAGCGTAAGGTCATGTCATTCAATGGCTTGTGCTGCAACCGCGGACGAGAGGCCCGGCCGGGGCGTAGGCAAGGTGTCAGCGGCTGCTGACAGACGTGTCCGCACGCGCGACACCTGCGTTCGCAGGACATTCGCAGGCCCAGGCTGTTCCAGCCGCCCCTGCCAGTGTGTGGCCGCCGAGCCGTCCGGGCAAGCGGCGGCAGTGAAATGCAGCGAACCTGTTCGCGCGTCGCTTGCACCTGGAAGGGGCACGAGCGCACGTGCGAATCGCTAAAACACTCGTCCACAATACGTTAGCGGCGGCGGCGTAAACAGCACGGGACGTGCGTGTGGTGGGCACGCCACAGGCAGACCGCCGCGCCACTCGCGGGGCTCATGATCGAACGCGCTCACGTAGCTCCTTTCGTACCTCAAAGACGTTTGATCGCATGCGGAGTCTCGATGGGCCGTGGCACCCATTCTCGGTGCTCGTCGTAGCGGACACGCCCACCACGAGCCGAGAGCTCGAGGACGTGCTGGATGGCAGTGGCTATGCAGTGATCCGCGCGGGGCGGGGGACGTCGTCGACGTGGCGTGCACGTCGGCACCGGACGCGGTCATCCTCGACGTCGGTCTGTCGCGGCACGACGGGCTGGGCGCCTGCCAGCGGCTGTGCGGCGACCCGCGCTTCCCGGCGACGACGCCGGTCATCCTCGCAGCGCAGGCGCTGTCGCCGGAGGAGATTCGGACGGCGTACCTCGCGGGCGTGTGGCACGTCTACGAAGGGCCGATCGACCGGATGCTGCTCCTGCTCACGCTGCAGACGTACATGCGGGCCCGCGTCGCCGGCCAGCGGACGCGCGGCGCGGGGCTGATCGACGAGGAGACGGGGCTCTACACGAACGAGGGGCTCGATGCTCCGCGCGCGCGAGACCGGGGCGCTCCTCGACCGCCAGCGCAGCGCGGTGACGTGCCTCGCGTTCACGGTGCGGCCGGCGCACTTCCCGGCATGCGCCGACACGGTCGCCGAGCTGTTCCGACGCTCGGCGGCTACCGTACGGCGTCTGACGCGGGCCGGCGACATCGTCGCTCGCGTGGGGCAGACAGAGTTCGTCGTCCTCGCGCCCGGGGCGGACGCGTCGGCCGCGGCGCAGATCGTCGAGCGGCTCGACGCGCACCTGGCGACCGGTACGAACGTCGCGTTCCGCTGCGTGATGCGAGTCGTCGACGTCGCCGATGCGCTCTCGACCGACGTCGGGATGCTGATCGACAGCGCGGTGTCGTCGTTGCGCGGGGCCGTCGCACCCGACGACCACACGTTCTCGGTCGTTCCCGGGGCGCGGCGACTGCCGCAACTCGTCGACGCTGGCCGCGCGCCGAGCAGCGAGCCGAGCCTGAGCCTCTAGCCGCTACCGCACCCGCACGACCGACACGAGCACGCTGCTCGGCAGCGCCCCGGCCGCACCGCTCGTCGCGATCCGCGCCGTTCGCCCCGCTCCGACCGAGAAGCGGAAGTACCCGCCGGCCCCGGGCCGCAACGACGCCTGCTCCGTGACGCCATCCGTGAGCGGATGTGAGACCAGCGGATACGCCGGATACGACGCCGACCCGCTCGGCGAGCGCAGCCCGCCGACCACGCTGCGGAAGTTCCAGCTGCGGTACGAGAAGCGCGGGTCGAGCGCGCCCGTCGCGAGTCCGTCGGCGTAGTTCGCGACCGCCCAGTCGCGGAACCACCCCGGCATCGTCGCGGCACTGACGCCGAACGCGGCGTACAGGTTCGCCATGCCGTTCAGCTTCGTCGTCGCGACGAGCTTCTGCCAGAGCGAGGCGTCGGAGGCGCCGGTCCCGGCGTTCACCCGGTCTGCGGCATAGCGCAGGAACGTCCAGGTCGCGGCGCGCGTCTCGATGTCGTCGTTCGCGGCGTACGGCGAGACGGTCTCGACCTTCGGAAGGAACGCCGTGAAGCGGCTGACGTTCGATGGCGCGAGGTACGTGGTGAACGCGGCGCGCACGGCGGGCGTGGCGACGACGCTCGCGCCGTCGAGGCGCGGCGCGCGCGGCGCGATCCCCGCCGCCCGATAGAACAGCAGCTCTTCGGCGATGTGGCTCAGCCCCTCGTTCAGCCAGACGTTCTCCCACTCGGGGGCGTCGTTCACGAGGAGGCGGCGGCTCGCGTTGATGAGGTGCTGGAATTCGTGGCCCAGCGTCGCGACCGTCACGCCGCTGACGAACGACTTCGAGAAGCGGTTGCCGTTGATCGTGCCGGTCGCGTCGGGCACGAGCATGTAGAACATCTCGGCCAGGTTGCTGCCGCCGCAGCCGCCGTCCTTCGCGGCCTTGTTGTTCGGAAAGAGGTCGCGCTCGTAGAAGAAGCCGCTCACGTAGTACGACGCGCCGCGCGGCGTCATCGCGTTCACGGCGCTCGTGAAGAAGATGACGGCCCGACCGCCGTTGCTGTCGATGTCGCGCGGCTCGCCGAAGTTCGCGACGTCGACCGGGTAGGCGAGCGTGTCGAACGCGGCGGCGAACGCTGCGTACTCGTCGGCGGTGAAGCCGCCGGCGGGGTTCAGCGTGTCGGCGACGATGATCGCGCGGGCGCTCACGGCGACGACGCGGCCGGCGCGGCGGGCGAGCCCGTTCGCCTTCGTCGTGTCGCACGGCTCGAGCGAGGTGTTCAGGCGCAGCAGCTGCCCGACGGTCGGCAGGTCGGCGACGGCGGTCGTGACGGACGCGTTCGGCCCGCGGTCGAGCGACACGCCGCTCGACCGCAGCGCGGCCATGCGCGGCTGGAGCTCGCGCGCGGCGGTGCGGCGGAGCGCGGCGTCGAACGCGGCGTCGCGCGGGCGCACCGGCTCGAGCGACGCGGCGAGGTCATCGATCGTCGGCGCGCGCGACAGCGCGAGCGCGGCGCCTGGAATGGTCGCGGCGGCGTCGGTCGCGCCGTCGGCCAGATTCGTCAGCGGCGTCGCACCGATGCCGGTGGCGGTCACGTTCACCGCGGTGCGGACGTCGTTCGTGGCGCGTGCGGAGTCGAGGTCGGCGTTGAACGCGACGAGCGCGTACTCGGCGCCGGCCGGACTCGCGCCGCCGCTCGCGCCGCTCGCGCCGCTCGCGCTGCTCGCGCTGGTGACGCAGAGCGCGGCGCCCTGGCCGGCGGGGAGCGTCTGCACGCCGCCGACGTCGAGCGTGACGAGCGTGCCGGCGCCGCAGCTGCTGACGGTGACCGTCAGCGTGTCGGCGTACTGCGTCGTGCGGGCCGTGACGGTCGCGGTGCCGGCGCCGCGGGCGCGCAGCAGGCCGGTCGCGTCGACGTCGGCGATCGCGGCGTTCGTGCTCGCCCAGGTGAGCCCCGCCGCCGGCGTCGAGCCGCCGTCCCCCACGCTGATGACGGCGCTCAGCCGCGCCGAGTCGCCGGGCGCGATGTTGAGCGCCTTGCCGCCGAGCCCCGCGATGGGGCCGGCGGCGGGAACGATGTCGAGCCGGCGCACATCAGGGGTCGGGCTCGTCGCGTCGGAGCTGCAGGCGGCGAGGGCGACGAACGTGGCGAGGGCGAGGCGCGAGGCGGGGCGCGGCATCAGAGCGGACGGCGGTGAGACGGCGGGGAACGCTGTTCCACGGCGGTGGAACGGCGGTGGAACGGCGGTGGAACGGCGGTGGAACGGCGGTGGAACGGCGGTGGAACGGCGGTGGAACGGCGGTGGAACGGCGGTGGAACGGCGGTGGAACGGCGGTGGAACGCGGGAACGGCGGTGATGCGGATGACTCACAGCGGACGAGAGCGTGCGTTTGCTGAACACTGCCGACCGCAGGTACCGCCGTACCTCGTCCGCCGTGCGTCGAACCGAATCACCGCCGTTCCACCGCCGTTCCACCGCCGTATCATGGCGGTGCGACGGCAGTAAAACCGGCGTGACACAGTCGGACGACGGCCGGTGCTGCGAAGCCGAGCGAGCTGACGACGACCGGCGGAGCGGCGAAGGATGGACGCCCCGCGCGGACGGCGGGCAACGCGCACGCCCTCGCGCGCCGATATGCTTATACACCGCCGGGGCCCGTTCCCCTCGGCACGGTGTCCAGCGTTCGGTGTGACTCGGTGTGATCTGGTCGTGATGCGCGTGACGAGGCGAATCAGGGTGGCAGGCGTCGCGGGGCTCGCCGGGCTCATCGCCCTCGGCGCGCTCGCCGCGTGCCGAGGGCAGGAGCGGGCCCTCGGCGCGGCGCCGGCAGCATCGCCGCCGTTGGGCGACGTGCCGCAGATGCTGAACGCGCAGCCGCCGTTCCGCTATCCGGCGGAGCTCTACGACCGGCGCGTGCAGGGCGACGTCATGCTGCGACTGCACGTCGACGCGCGCGGCCAGGTGCGTCCCGAGTCGACGACGATCGTCACCTCCTCCGGCTACCCCGCATTCGACTCGGCGGCCGTCGCCGGGACGCGGGAGCTGACGTTCACGCCGGCCGTGCGCAAGGGGCGGGCGATCGGGCGCAGCATTCGCTTTCCCGTCTGGTTTCGCAGCCCATGAGCTTGCCCTCCTTCTCTTTCGACGCGCCATGACGACCGCAACCGTCACCTCGACAGAACCGATCGCTCGCAACCGGCGGCCGTACGACAGCGTCCTCGACACGATCGGGTGGACGCCGCTCATCCGGCTGAACCGCGTCGCGCGCGGCATCCGCACGCCGGTGTACGGCAAGGCCGAGTTCTTCAATCCGGGCGGGAGCGTGAAGGACCGCATCGGGATGCCGATCATCGAGGCGGCGGAGCGCTCGGGCGCGCTCAAGCCGGGCGGCACGATCGTCGAGGGGACGAGCGGCAACACCGGCGTCGGCGCTCGCGATCGCGGCGGCGATGCGCGGCTACCGCTGCATCTTCACGATGCCCGACAAGATGTCGCAGGAGAAGGTGCGGCTGCTGAAGGCGTTCGGCGCGGAGGTCATCATCACGCCGACCGCGGTGCCGCCCGACCATCCCGACAACTACGTCATGATGGCGAAGCGGATCGCGGAGCAGACGCCGAACGCGATCCTCGCGAACCAGTTCTACAACCAGGCGAACCCCGAGGCGCACTACGCGACGACGGGCCCCGAGCTGTGGGAGCAGACCGAGGGGCGCATCACGCACTTCGTCGCCGCGGCCGGCACGGGCGGGACGATCACCGGCGTCGGGCGCTACCTCAAGGAGCGGAACCCGAACATCCAGATCATCGCCGGCGATCCCGCAGGGGTCGATCCTCGCGGAGCTGTGGCGCCGGCAGCGCGACGGCGTCGACGGCGAGCGGCCGGTGGGCACGCCGTACAAGGTCGAGGGGATCGGCCAGGACAAGCTGCCGAGCACGCTCGACCTCGGTGTGGTCGACGACGTTCCAGACGGTGAGCGACCGCGACGCGTTCGCGATGGCGCGGCGGCTGACGCGCGAGGAAGGGCTGTTCGTCGGCGGCTCGGCGGGGCTCATCGCGCACGTCGCGCTGCAGGTCGCGCGCGCGGTCGACGACCCCGACGCGTGCGTCGTGACGTTGCTCTGCGACACGGGCGAGCGCTACCTGTCGAAGCTCTACAACGACGAGTGGATGCGCGAGAACCAGCTGCTCGAGCCGGACCGCGCGACGCTCGGCCACCTGCTCGCGCAAGCGCGGCGACGGCGTGCCGGCGCTCGTGAGCACGGCGCCCGGCGCGCTCGTGCGGCAGGCGCTCGGCCTCATGCGGCTGCACGACGTGTCGCAGCTCCCCGTGATGGACGGCGACCAGTGCGTCGGCAGCGTCACCGAGTATCACCTCACGACGCGCGGTCTCGAGAGCACGCCGCTTCCTCGACGCGACGGTGGGCGAGGTGATGGACGAGGCGTTCCCGACGGTCGACGCCGCGCAGCCGGTGGACACGGTCCCGAAGCTGCTGTCGAAGGCGACGCCGGCGCTGCTCGTGACCGAGGGCGGCCGCGTCACCGGCATCGTCACGCGGAGCGACATGCTGGAGTTCGTGATGTCGCGGTAGGCGCCATGCGGATCACCGTACTGTTGGGCGGCTTCACCGCCGAGCGCGACGTGTCGCTGGCCTCGGGGCTGCGGATCGCCGCGGCGCTGCGGGGGCATGGGCACGAGGTGACGTGCGTCGACCCGGCGGCGGCGGCGCCCGGGGCGCTCACGCGCGCGCAGGAAGACGCGATGCTCGCGGCCGGCGTCGGGACGCACGCCGCCGTCGCTCGAGCAGCTCGCGTCGTTGGGCAGCCGCGGCTCGATCTCGCCGGCGCTCGTGACGCTGGCCCGCCGTGCGCGACGCCGACGTCGTCTTCCTCGCGCTGCACGGCGGGCAGGGCGAGGACGGCACGCTGCAGGCGCTGCTCGACCTCGCGGGCGTGCGCTACACCGGGAGCGGCCACCTCGGCAGCGCGCTCGCGATGGACAAGCATCTCTCGAAGACACTGTTCCGCGCGGCCGGCGTCGGCACCGCCGACTGGCTGATGGCGCCGCCGCCGTCGGGCGTGGCCGACGATCCGGGGCGGCGCGCGACCGGTTCCAGCGCGAGGTCGACGCGCTCGGCCTGCCGCTCATCGTGAAGCCGTCGAAGCAGGGCTCGACGGTCGGGCTCATCGATCGTGCGCGAGCTGAGCGCGCTGCGCCGCGGCGGTCGACGGAGGCGTTCCGCTACGACGACGAGGTGATGGTCGAGCAGTTCATCGCCGGCCGCGAGCTCACGGTCGGGATCCTCGGCGACGAGGCGCTGCCGGTGATCGAGATCATGCCGAAGCACGAGATCTACGACTACGAGTGCAAGTACACGCCGGGGATGGCCGAGGAGCACGTGGCCGACCTGCCGCCGGAGGAGCGCCGGCGCGGCTCCAGGAGCAGGCGCGGCTCGCGTTCGACGCGCTCAAGCTGCGCGGCTACGCGCGCATCGACTTCCGGATGGACGCGCTCGGCAACGTCTACTGCCTCGAGGCGAACACGTTGCCGGGGATGACCGAGCTGAGTCTCGTTCCGCAGGCGGCGGCGGCCGCGGGGATCTTGTTTCCGGCGCTGTGCGAGCGCATCGTCACGATCGCCCTCGAATAGCGCTCGCGCGCCGCCCCGGAACCGAACGTCCGCGACGGTGTTTGCGTAGAGGGTGTCTCGCACTTCCTTCGCAGGTCAGAACGGTCCCATGGCTTTCCCCGGGTCGTCCGACGACTACTCGACCCCGCGGCTCACGCCCGCGGTGTCGTGGCTGATCGCGCTGAACGTCGCGATCTACTTCGTGCAGCTCACGCTGCAGAAGGACTTCCCGACGGTCCTCGGCTTCCAGGTCACCGACCTGCGGCGGCAGGCGCCGTGGACCGTGCTCACGTACATGTTCGTGCACGCCGGGTTCTGGCACCTCGCGCTGAACATGTACACGCTGTGGGTGTTCGGGCCGCGCGTGGAGCGGGCGATGGGGACGCGGGCGTTCGCGCTGTTCTACACGTGGTGCGGGCTCGGCGGCGCGGCGTTCCACGGGCTGTTCGTGGGGCCAGACGCGCTGCTCGTCGGCGCGTCGGCGGCGATCTTCGGCGTCGTGCTCGCGTACGCGATGCGGTGGCCGGACGACGAGGCGTACTTCTTCGGCGTCGTGCCGATGAAGATGCGCTGGATGCTCTGGGCGATGGTCGTGACGAACGTCGGCATGGGCGCCGCGAGCATGGCGAGCGGCGAAGCGGGGGGCATCGCCTACGCCGCACACGTGGGCGGCCTCGCGTTCGGCCTCGCGTATCTGTTGTGGCCGAGCCCGCCATCGGTCGACCGGCTGCGCCAGCGCGTGTCGACGGCGCCCGACCTCGGCGACGAGCCGCCGCGCCCGGTGCCGCGGTCGATGCCGCGCCCGCGCGAGCGACAGAGCGAGGTCGACGAGGTCGTCGAGCAGAGCAAGGCGCTCACGCTGAACAAGCCGCCGCGCCCGGTGCTCCCGGCCCCGCCGCGCCCTGTCGCGCCGCCGCCGGTGCCGGTGCCGGTGCTCAGCCACCGCGAGGCGCTCGACCTGGTGCTCGACAAGATCTCGGAGCAGGGGCTGGCGAGTCTGACGCTCGAGGAGCGGTCGCTCCTCGACGAGATGAGTCGGACGTTGCGGGATCGCTGATCTCGGCGACGGCGCGGTTAGAATTGGAGTATGCCGAAGCCCGAACTGCTGGAGACCTTCGCGAATCCGTATCCGGACCGCGACTACGAGATCGCGATGGAGACGGCGGAGTTCACGTCGCTCTGTCCGTTGGGCGGGATCGAAGGGGACGCGAGCGACCTCAAGGCGCTCGACGGCGGCGCGCCCGGACTTCGCGACGATCCGGATCCGCTACGTGCCGGCGGCGCAGTGCGTGGAGCTGAAGAGCCTCAAGCTCTACCTGTGGAGCTTCCGGAACGACGGCATCTTCTACGAACGCGCCGTGAACCGCATCCTCGACGACCTCGGGGCGGCGGTACAGCCGAAGTCGATGGAGATCGTCGGGGACTTCAACGTGCGCGGCGGGATCAAGTCGGTGATCTCGGCCCGATGGCCGCTGACGTCGGCGTGAGGGCGGCGTGACGCGTCCGTCCCAGGTTGCTCGCGAGGCGCCGAGCGTCTAGACTTCGCCCTCGCTTCAGGGGCCAGGTAGCTCAGTTGGTAGAGCACCAGACTGAAAATCTGGGTGTCGTCGGTTCGATTCCGACCCTGGCCACTTCGCCACCCCGGACGTGGCGCGACATCGCGGACAGCGAGATCGTCGCAATCGCTCCGAACGTCTCGAGCCGAACGTGTCGAGCGCCGCTGCCGCGCGGAATGACGATCGCCGAGCGCGCCGGTTAGATAAGCTCCGTCAACGGACGCGTCGGACGGCTCGTGCATGGAGCCGCCGTGACCGGCGCCCATCGCGCGGAGAACCAGCATGTCGCAACGCTTCGGCCGTTCGGGGCCTTCCTCGCGCCCGGCGCATCCCACCCCCTACACCGACTTCTTCGACGGACTCGGCGCGGGGCTCAAACACGTCAACCGAGCGAGCCAGGGGCTGCACACGCTCCTGCGTCGCCGAGCGGAGAGTGCGGACGTCGACCTGCGGGTCGACGGGCAGCCGTTCGACCCGGCGTTCCTGCCGGCGCTCATGGACGAGGTGATCGCCGCGGCGCTCGCGATGAAAGAGGCCGCGGAGCTGTACTCGAAGCGGCGCGGCGCCGTCGACCAGTGGTGAGCGAGGCGTAGGGGCAGGCGACGCTGGCGTCCATCCGGCTGAGTCGTCCCGGCCACGTGGCACCGCGACGACGCGGTGCCCTCCGCCGTATCGGCCTGGCGGCGCCGTGGGCGCGTGAACGCGAGACGCCGCGCTCGCACTCGTTCTGCCAGCACGTCGTCGCGCGTTCGCGCCGCGGCTCGCCGCGCTCGCCGCGCTCGCCGAGGCAGAATTCGGCGCGGCGGCGGACCGTGTGACGGGCCCATGGCTTGCCCTGTCTCACGGGCGAGGGTGACCCGGAGCGAGCCAATGGCGACGAAGCACGTGATCGAGGCGCGCAGGACGGTGGACCGGGTGGTGGCGGAGTCGGAGCGCACGGAGCGCGAACGGATCGAGGGCGCCGCGACGCGCGCCGCGGTGCGCCGGGTGCGTGAGCTGCGGCGACGGCGGGGGGTTCGCCGGTTCGTCTACGAGAACGGCCTGTCGCTCGTCGCGACGGCGCTCTTCGCCCTCTCGTTCGTCGGCCAGGTGCTCACCGGCCGCGCGGAGTACAACGACGAGCGGCGCGACCACGGCCAGCCGTCGGTGTCGGTCGCCGGCTACCTGCGGACGGGCGCGTTCGTCGAAGCGACGGCGGAGAACTGGGAGTCGGAGTTCCTGCAGATGGGCCTCCTCGTCGTCCTCACGGCGATGCTCTACCAGCGTGGCTCGTCGGAGTCGAAGAGCATCGAGGAGCCGGCGGCGGTCGATCAGCGCCCCGAAGTGGCACGTGGCGACCCGGACGCGCCGTGGCCGGTGCGACGCGGGGGCGTCGCGCTCGCGCTGTACAAGCACTCGCTGAGCCTCGTACTCTTCCTGCTGTTCGCTGCGTCGTTCGTGCTGCACGCGTTCGGCGGAGCGGCGCAGTACAACGAAGAGCAGCGTCAGCACGCAGGCGCGACCGTCTCCGCACTCGGCTTCGCCGGCACGAGCACGTTCTGGTTCCAGTCGTTCCAGAACTGGCAGAGCGAATTTCTGTCGGTCGGCGTGCTCGTCGTGCTCTCGATCTGGTTGCGCGAACAGGGGTCGCCGCAGTCGAAACCCGTCGCCGCAGGGTATGACGAGACGGGAGAGTGAACGGTATGGCGCCACGGCACGACGCGGTAGCACGCGACTCGACAGGGAGCGACTCGGCGCGGAGCGACTCGGCGCGGCTCTACCGCATGCTCGTCGAGAGCGTCCGCGACTACGCGATCTTCGCGATCGACCCTGACGGCTACGTCCTGACCTGGAACGCCGGCGCCGCGCGCCTGAAGGGGTACCGCGGCGACGAGATCATCGGCCAGCACTTCTCGCGCTTCTACACGGCCGAGCGCGTCGCCGAAGGCTTCCCGCAGTACGAGCTCGAAGTCGCGCAGCGCGACGGCCGCTTCGAGGACGAGGGGTGGCGCGTCAGAAAAGACGGCACGCACTTCTGGGCGAACGTCGTCATCACCGCGCTCCGCGACGTCGACGGCCAGCTCATGGGCTTCGCGAAGGTCACCCGCGACCTGACCGAGCGCCGCGCCGCGCAGGAGCGCGCGATCCTCGACGCGCGCCGCCTCGCCGAGGTGGAAGCGGGGAGCCGCGCGCGGAGCGAGTTCCTGACGGCGATGTCGCACGAGCTCCGCACCCCGATCAACGCGACCCTCGGCTACCTCGAGCTGATCGAGCTCGGGATCGGCGGCACCGGCGGGGCGACCCCACCGCGGCAGCAGGACTACCTGCGCCGCATCCGCGGTAGTCAGCAGCACCTGCTGCGCATCGTCACCGACCTGCTGGACTACGGTCGGATCGAAGCCGGGCGCATCGCGTACGACCGCGCTCCCGTCTCGCTCGGCGGCGTCATTCGCACGGTGCTGCCGATGATCGAGCCGCAGGCGGCGGCGAAGGGGCTCGTGCTCGACGGCGATGGCGTGGGCACCCCCGATCGCAGCGACGATCGCAGCGACGACGCCATCGCGCTCGGCGACCGCGGGCGGATCGAGCAGATCGTGCTGAACCTGCTGTCGAACGCCGTGAAGTTCACGCCGCCCGGTGGGCGCGTGGTCGTGCGCTGTCTCGTGACCGAGGAGCGCGCCGTCGTCGCGGTGGACGATACGGGGCCCGGAGTGCCGGCGAGCGAGCAGGAGGCGATCTTCGAGCCGTTCGTGCAGCTCGGGCGGACGCTGACGAGCGGGCACGAGGGGACCGGGCTGGGGCTCGCGATCAGCCGCGAGATGGCGCGGGGGATGGGCGGAGAGCTCGAGGTCGAGAGCGGGACCGGGTCGGGAGCGACGTTTCGGCTCGTGTTGGCGCGAGGGTAGAGCGGACGGCGCGGCGGGACTCGACGCTCAGGGCAGCGGCGCGGCGTCCGTGGCAGCGGCAGGCAGCGTGATCGTGAACGTCGATCCGACGCCCACCACGCTCTCGACGGTCAGCGTCCCTCCCATCCCCTCGGCCAGGTCGCGGCTGATCGCGAGGCCGAGTCCCGAACCGTCGCGCGACCGCGTGAGCCGCGAGTCGACCTGCACGAACGGCTCGAAGATCGCCGAGAGCCGCTCGGCGGGGATGCCGATGCCGGTGTCGCGCACGGAGATCGCGACGCGCGATGCATCGGCCGCGTCGCGCAGACAGTGCACCGCGATCGTTCCCGGCGTGTCGGTGAACTTGACGGCGTTCGTCAGGAGGTTCACGAGGATCTGCTGCAGCTTGTCGCGGTCCGCGCGCACGGCGAGCGGCGGACCGTCGTGGCGCCATGCCGTCGGGCGCCATGCCGTCGGGCGCCATGCCGTCGGGCGCCATGCCGGTCGGCGCTGCCTCGGGCCACGGCGCGTCGTAGACGAGCCCGCGCGCGCGGGCCTGCGGGCCGACGAGCAGCTCGACGTCTTCGAGGACCGGCGCGAGTGGCACGTCGCGCACGTCGTACTCGACGCGCCCGGCCTCGAGCTTCGCGAAGTTCAGCACGTCGGTGATGAGGCCCAGGAGGTGCTGCTGGCTGCGCCGGATGCGATCGAGGTCGCCGAGCTGCTGGTCCGTCACGGGGCCGCGGATGCCTAACGCGATCAGCTCGGCGTAGCCGCCGATCGCGTTCAGCGGGGTGCGCAGCTCGTGACTCATGTTCGCGAGGAACTGGCTCTTCGCCTGGTTCGCCGCCTCGGCGCCGCTCCGCGCCTCCTCCGCCTCGACGCGCGCGGCCTCGGCGGCGGCGCGCAGCGCGCGCTCGGTCTCGAACGCGCGCGCGGCCTCCGCGGCGGGCCACAGCCGCGCCGCCGCCGCCTGCACGAGCTCGACCTCGCGCGCCGACCACGCACGCGGCACGTCCTCGGTGACCGCGAGCGAGCCGACGAGCTGGCCACGCCGCACGAGCGGCACGCTCACGAGGGCGCGCACGCCGATGGGCGCGTAGTGCGTCGCGTGCCACGCCGCGGTCCGCGCGTCCGCGGCCGTGTCGTCGACGACGACCGTTCGCCCCGCGACCTGCTCGTCGATCAGCGACGGGGGACGGTCGGGGAGGATGTCGCCGCTCGTCAGCGCGCCCGCGCCGCGCACGTGATCGTGCCGCACGGACGACTCGCGCCGATCGACGTCTCCCATCTCTGTGACGATGCACCGCGCGGCGCCGAGGTACCGCACGAGCCGGCCCTGCGCCTCGTCGAACAGCGCGTCGGCCGAACCGGGCTGCTGCATCGCCGCGGCGAATGCGAACAGGAACTCGCGGTCCGCCTCGGCGCGGACCGAGGCGGTCACGTCCTCGGCCGTCGTGCCGACGGCGATGATCTCGCCGTCCGCGCGCGCGCCGCGCCGCACCGGGAAGTAGCTCGCCTTGAAGTGCCGCACGCCGCCGAGCGCCGCGGGGCGGTCTTCGACGAGGTCGAGATTCCGCAGCGCTTCGCCGGTCGCGAGCACGCGCTCGAACATCGCGTTCACCGGCCCGGCGATGCGCGGCAGCACCTCTTCGATGCGCCGCCCGAGGTGCGCCGACACCGGCAGGCCGTTGATGCGCGCCAGCTCCTCGTTGATCCGCAGGTAGCGCAGGTCGCGGTCGAAGAACGCGAGCCCCACCGGCGCGCTGGCGAACACGCCGTCGAGGAGCCCGAACGAGTCGGCCACTTCGTCGGCCAGCTGCGCGCGGGCGAGCGCCTGGGCCGCCTGCCGGCCGAACGCGAGGAAGAACGCGCGGTCGTCGTCGGTGAAGCGCCGCGGCGCGTCGAACAGGAGCGGCGTCGCGCCGACGACCTGGCCTGCCGCGACGAGCGGGATCGTGGCGGCCGCGTGCACGCCCATCCGCTCCCAGACGTCGGCCACCCACGGAAAGCGTGCGCGCATCCCGTCGTCGCCGTCGCGCGATTCGATGAACACCGGCTCGCCCGTGCGGAGCGCGTGCCCGGTCGGCCCCGGCAACGAGATGGGAAAGCGCGCGTAGTCGAGCGCGACGTCCGGATCGAAGCCACCGTGCCGCACCATCGCCGCCTCGTTCGTGCCGGTGAGGCGCACGGCGAGCGAGCCGGCGACGGCGCCTGTCGCGGCGAACCCTTCGTCGACGACGACGCGCGCCACGTCGTCGACCGTCCGCGCGCCGGCGAGCGCAGAGGCGAGCGACAGCAGACTCGCGCCGCGCGCCGTCGTCGCCGCGAGCTCCGCGCGTTCGGCGCGCAGCATCATGACCAGCGCCGCCGAGGCGTCGGCCGCAGCGGCGAGCCGGCCGTTCGCGACGCGCAGCGCGATCTCGGTCGTCGCGGCGCGTCCGAGATCGCCGAGCAGCGCGACGTCGTCCGCACTCCAGGCGCGCGCGCGCAGGTCCATCACGCACACCGTCCCGATCGGCTGGCCGTCGAGCAGGATCGGCACGCCGGCGTATGCGTGCACGCCGAGCTGCGTGACCGAGGCCATGTCGCGTGTGCGCGGATCGAGGCGCGTGTCCGGAATCACGAGCGCCCCGGGCGATCCGTCGCCTGCCGCGAGCGCGCCGAGCGCCGCGTCGGCGATCGTGAGCCGGCAGAACGAGACGTCGAGTGGTGTCTCGCGCCGTTCTGCGAGCTCCGCCGGCATCCCGACGCACGCCGTGTAGAACTGCCGCTCGGCGTCGACGAGCGTGACGGTGGCGACCGGTGCGCTCAGCAGCCGCGCCGCGAGCGCCGCGATCCGGTCGAACGACGCCTCCGGAGGCGAGTCGAGCAGCCCGGTCGCGCGGAGCGCCGCGAGGCGCGCCGGGTCATGCACGACGCGCTGGACGTCGCGCTCGCTGTCGCGTGGCGCGTCGCGTGGCGCGTCGCGCTGGCGCGTCGCGCTGGACGTCGCGCGGCACGGAACGGTGTGCCGTTTCCGGCACGGCGGCCTCGTGCGAGCGCATGGCGGAACATAACGTGCCCACCCGCCGCTCATGACTCACCCGCGCTGGATCGGGCGCGCGCTGGCCGCGATCGCGCTGCTGCACTGTGTCTACGGAGCCGTACACTGGCGCGCCCCGCTCGCCGCGATGCTCGCCGACGGCCTCTGGAACTCGCTCGGCGACGACCCGGCGCGACTGGCGGGGTTCTGGTTCCAGGTCGCCGGGTGGATCCTCTTCCTCGTCGCGGCGCTCGCGGACGCCACGGAGCGGCGCGGCGACGGGCTGCCGCCGGCGTTCACGTGGGGGCTGCTCGCGAGCGCGATCGTCGGCTGCGTCGTCTTCCCGCGGTCGGCGTACTGGCTCGTGCTCGCGGTCGCGGTCGGCGCACTCGTGGGTGACCGCGCGACGCCGACCGTGGCCGAGCGCCGGCGCGCCGCCCCATGAACGACGCGTCGCGCGCCGCGCCGCAGCGCCGCGCCTTCCTGTCGGCGCAGTGGCGGTACCTGTTGATGCTGAACTACGACGTTCCCGCCGAGGTGCTGGAGCCGCTCGTGCCGGCGGGCACGGTGCTCGATCGCTGGCGGGGGCGTGCGCTCGCGAGCGTCGTCGGCTTCCGCTTTCTTCGCACGTCCGTCCTCGGCGTGCCGGTGCCGTTCCACCGCGACTTCGACGAGGTGAATCTGCGCTTCTACGTGAAGCGGACGATCGCTGGCGGGGAAGTGCGGCGCGGCGTCGTGTTCGTGCGCGAGCTCGTGCCGCGCCGCGCGATCGCCGCCGTGGCGCGGCTCGTCTACAACGAGCCGTATCGCGCGGTGATGATGCGCAGCGCGGCGCCGGCCGGTCCGACCGACGCGCCGGGCCGAGTCTCGTACGCGTGGCGCGCGCGCCGCCGTGGCGCCGAGTGGGAGCATGTCGCGGCGACGGCGGTCGGCGCGCCCGCGGTCCCGCCGCTCGACGCCGAGGCGACGTTCGTCACCGAGCACTACTGGGGGTACACGCGCCAGCGCGACGGCGGCACGGTCGAGTACGAGGTCGCGCACCCGCGGTGGCGCGTGTGGAGCGCGGAGGCGCCGGAGCTTCGCGTGGACGTGGCCGCGCTGTACGGCCGGCCGTTCGCCGAGCCGTTGCGCGGGCTCCCGGCGTCGGCGTTCATCGCCGAGGGGTCGCCGGTCGTCGTGTATCGACCGAGGCGGCTGAGGGTGGCCGACACGCGGTAGGCGCGGCCAGCACACGTCAGGCGCCGACCTTCGACGTCAGTCCTTGTACGGGTCGAACTCGTCCGCCCCCGCCATGACGACGACGAGGGGCGTCAGCGTGTGCAGCACGTCGATCGTCTCGCCCTGCGCCGCGAGCACGTCGGGGAGCCGCCGGTAGACCTGCGGCGCCTCGTCGAGCCCGCCCCCGCGGAGCTGCACGCCTAACGGCGCGAGCCAGTCGCGCATCATCTCCTCGGAGATCAGCCCCGGCGAGACGACGCGCGCCTTCGGTCCCCACCCTTTCACCTTGCCGCGCGCCGCGGTGCGCGACATCACGCGTCCGGCGCCGTGCACGGTGGAGTAGAGCGCCGCGCGCTGCGTGTCGCTGTCGGCGGCGCTTCCGGCGAGGATCACCGACTCGTCGCCCATCGATCCGCCGACGAATCCGCGCTGCCCCGGAAACGCCGGCGTCGCGCCCTTGCGGACGACGACGAGCTCGCGCCCGTCGTGCGCTTCCTTCCAGGCGAAGTTGTGGTGGTTGTGCACGAGCTCCAGCTCGCGCCCGCCGAGGAGCTCGACGACCTTGCGCGCGACCCACTCGCGGCCGGCGTACGCGTACTCGCCGGCGAGCGACATGAGCGACCAGTAGCCGTCGCCGACCGGCGTCGCGAGGTCGAGCAGCGCCTCGCGCTCCGGCACGCGTGCCCCCCACGCCGCGCCCTGCGACAGCGCGAGGAAGCCGGACGCGATGGTGTGGCCGAGCCCGCGCGAGCCGAAGTGGACGCCGACCCAGACGGCGCCCGTCTCGTCGGCGAACACGTCGACGTAGTGATTGCCGCTGCCGACGGTGCCGAACTGGGCGCGCGCTTTCGCCTGGAGCGTCTCGCGGTTGGCCGCCTTCGGCAGCGCGTTCCACGCCGGCGACGCGAACAGTGGGTGGTCGGTCGGCGCCTCGTCGTCGCGGTTGTGGCGGCCGACGCCGAACGCGACGGCGCGCTGGATCTCGTCGGCGACATGCGACCAGTCGTCCGGCGCGAAGTCGTGGACCATGCGATCGGTGCGGATGGCCGCGTTGCCGCACCCGATGTCGAAGCCGACGCCGACGACCGACACCTGGTTGTCGTACGCCGCGACGCCGCCGATCGGCATCACGTACCCGACGTGCCCGTCGCCCATCAGCGCGACGCGCTCGGCGCGCGACGCGACGTCTCGAAGCTGCTTCAGCGTGGTCTCGTCATGCGTGCCGAAGACGGCACCGACGTTCGTGTCGCTCATGGACGGTCACGTGTGGAGTGGCGATCCGAACGACGCGGTGCAAGTGACGGTCCGGGGTGCCTAACGCTTCACGAGTCGCTCGCGCCGAACAGCGCGACCTCGGCGCTGTGGTCCGTCCGGCGGGTCACGCCGGCGCGGTCGAGGTGGACGGCGGGCGGGACGCATGACGGGACGCGATCAGAGAGGGCCGAACGTAGCATTCGGCGTCGCGCTCGCCGCCCCGCTCGACGCGTGTGCTGCACGACCCACGACGATCCACGACCGACCCACGACCGACCCATGATCGACATCCCGACGCTCACGACCGACCGGCTGTTCTTCCGCGCACTTCACGAGCGCGACCTGGACGCCTACGCCGGGATGATGGCCGACCCCGAGGTCACCCGCTTCCTCGGCGACGGCCAGCCGCTGACCCGCGTCGACGCATGGCGTCAGATGGCGATGCTCCTCGGGCACTGGCAGCTCCGCGGCTTCGGGCTGTGGGCCGTCGAGGAGCGCGCGACGGGGGCGTTCGTCGGCCGCATCGGCTGCTTCGAGCCGGAAGGGTGGCCGGAGTTCGAGGTCGGCTACGTGCTCGCGCGGCACGCGTGGGGGAAGGGGTACGCGCGCGAAGGAGCCGCCGCGGCGCTCGCCTACGCGCGCGAGACGCTCGGCCGCCGGACCGTCGTCAGCGTCATCTTCGACGGGAACGAGCGCTCGGTGGGTGTCGCGACGTCGTTCGGCGCCACGCGCGACGGTTCGGCGACGCTGTTCGGGCGGCGCGCGCACATCTACCGCTACCCGCCGCCGCGTCCGCGCTGACCGGGGTTGCGTGTTATAACGTAGATATTATCTTACTTGTAAGATTGTTCGTCGGATCACTCGACCTCAGGAGCGTCGTCATGACTGCTGCGATCACCGGGCTGCACCACGTCACCGCCATCTCCGGCGACGCGCAGGAGAACCTCGACTTCTACGTCGGTGTCCTCGGCATGCGCCTCGTCAAGCGCAGCGTGAACCAGGACGACCCGGGCACCTACCACCTGTTCTACGCCGACGGCGTGGGTCACGCGGGCACCGACCTCACCTTCTTTCCGTGGAAGAACATGCCGCGCGGGCGACCGGGCCACGGCCTCACGAACGAGGTCTCGCTCGCCATCCCCGCCGGCACCGGCGACTGGTGGGCCGACCGCCTCGCCACGCATGGCGTGTCGGTGACGCGCGAGACGCGCTTCGGTGAGCCGACGCTGGCGTTCACCGACCCACACGGCCTCGCCGTCGCGCTGGCCGAGTGCGCCGGGCCGTCGGCAGGTGCAGGGCAGGAGGCTCGCGAGTTCACCGCGTGGGACGACAGCCCGGTTCCCGCGTCGCACCAGATCCGCGGG
Organism: uncultured Gemmatimonadaceae bacterium; assembly: GCA_963843845.1. Classification (GTDB taxonomy): domain Bacteria; phylum Gemmatimonadota; class Gemmatimonadetes; order Gemmatimonadales; family Gemmatimonadaceae; genus Gemmatirosa. The sequence continues at coordinate 45,646 of CAWJMB010000007.1, forward strand.
CTGCACGCCGTGCGCATCGTCGAGCAGTCGCTCGCCCCGACGGTCGCATTCCTCACGACGGCCATGGGCTTCACGCGCCTCGGCGAGGATGGGGGCTGGCAGCGCTATGTCCTTCGCTCCGCTCAGGACGACGGCGCCGGGGACGACGGCGCCAGCGGCTCGGGGCGCGTCGTCGACGTGCGCGAGGAGCCGACCGCCCGGCGCGGCATCTGGGGCGTCGGCTCGATTCACCACGTCGCCTGGCGCGTCCCGACCGACGCGGCCGAGGTCGCGGTGCAGGAGGCGGTGTTCGACGGCGGCATGCGCCCGACGCCGGTCATCGACCGCTTCTGGTTCAAATCCGTCTACTTCAAGGAGCCCGGCGGCGCGCTGTTCGAGATCGCCACCGACGGCCCGGGCTTCGCCGTCGACGAGGAGGTCGCGACGCTCGGCGAGCGGCTCGTGCTGCCACCGTTCCTCGAGTCGAGGCGCGACGAGATCGAGCGCCGCCTGCCGCCTCTGCGGTTGCCGCACGCGCAGCCGCTGCCGGCGGCCCACGGTGCCTGACGCGGGCCACACGATCGCCTGACACACCCCGGTTCCGACGATGACCACGAGCCTCCACGACCTGTTCGACACCACGCGCGCCGTTCCCGCCGAGCCGGGGAGCTACGGCGAGGCGCCGAGGGGATTCCGCCTCCCGGCCGCGACGAGGCTCGGCGCCGTGCGCCTGCAAGTCGCGGAGCTCGCCCGGTCGCTCGCCTTCTACACCGAGGTGCTCGGCTTCCGGGTACTGTCGCGGCGCGCGGGGAGAGCGTCGTTAGGCACGGCGGACCCGTCGACCGGCACCTCGACCGGCACCTCGACCGGCACCTCGCTCGTCGAGCTCGTCGAGCGCCCCGGCGCGCGGAGTGCGGCGCGTCGCGGGCGGCTCGGGCTGTACCACGTCGCGATGCTGCTCCCCGACCGCGCGTCGTTAGGCCGCTTCGTGCGCCACCTCGGCGCGCTCGGCGTGCAGGCGGGGGCGGGGGACCATCTCGTGAGCGAGGCGTTCTACCTGCACGACCCCGACGGCCTCGGCATCGAGGTCTACGCCGACCGGCCGCGCGACGCGTGGCGGCGCGTCGGGCGGCAGCTCGTCATGGCGACCGATCCGGTCGACGTCGCCGCCCTCGTGCGCGCGGCCGGCGACGCGGTGTGGACCGGGCTTCCGGCCGGCACGACGATCGGCCACGTGCATCTCCACGTCGGCGACCTCGCCCGCGCCGCGGCGTTCTATGGCGAGGCGCTCGGCTTCGACCGCATCGTCTGGCGGTATCCGGGCGCGCTCTTCCTCTCTGCCGGCGGCTATCACCACCACCTCGGCGCGAACACGTGGGCGGGGGCGGACGCGATGCCGGCCGGAGCCGACGACGCGCAGCTGCTCGCGTGGACGCTCGTAGTGCCCGACGCGGCGAGCCTGGACGCGGCGGCCGCGAGCCTCCGGTCAGGTGGCGCGTCGGTCGAACGGGATGGACACGACGTCGTCGCGCGCGACCCGTGGGGCACCGTCGTTCGGCTCGTCACCGACGACGCCCCTGCGACGGCTGCCTAACGGTGCCGCCGGCCCTGCGTCACGTCACCGACGCGTCCGGCGGCCCGACGTCGATCGTCGGCAGCGGCGACACGTCCACGACGCCGTCGACCGATCGCACGCGTTCTGCCGCCGCCTCGGTGGCCGACCCGGTGAGCGACCCGATCTGGTCGAACACCTCGTCGATGGTGAAGCCGTGCGTCTCGAGCTGTTTCGCGATCGCGTGAATGCGATCGCTGTCGGACACCGTGACCATCCAGAGCTGAGACATACGACGGCGGCTGAGCGGGGGCGATGCGGGCGGACGCGGCGCGCGCCCGCCCTTACGAAGCCTCACGAAAGCTATGGCGCCTGCACGAGCCCCGCGCCCACGCGCGTCGTGGGCAGCCCGAGCGCACGCGCCGTCGCCTGCAGCTTCCGCCAGAGCAGGAGGCCGCGCAGCGACGACGAACTCTGCGCCCACAGCGCGGCGCAGCCGGCCACGTGCGGCGTCGCCATGCTCGTGCCGCTCTTGATGCCGTAGCGCACGGGGCGCGGCACCGACGAGAAGACGTCGCGGCCGGGCGCCGCGATGTCGACCTTGCCGAAGTTCGAGAACGACGACGGGCGCAGATTCGTGTCGAGCGAGGCGACCGACATGATCGTCGGCGAATTCGCAGGGCTGCCGGTGGCCGTGGCTTCGTTGCCCGACGCGGCGACCATGAGCAGCCCGTTGTTCAGCGCCGCCTGCCCCGCCGCGGTGAACGCCGCGAACGGCCCTCCCGCCCCGCCGAGCGACATCGAGATGATCGTGCAGCGGTTCGCGATCGCCCAGTTCATCCCCGCGAGCAGGCTCCCACCGACGGTCGAGCCGGAGTTGCTGAGCACCTTGGCGGCGTAGATCAGCGAGCGGTGCGCGATCCCGTAGCGCGGCGTCGTACCCGCCGGCGAGAGTGGGCCGCACGCCGTGCCGATGCAGTGCGTGCCGTGGCTGTGCAGGTCCTGCACCGGCTGCCCGGCGAACGTCGCGCTGGCGACGGGGCGGCCGACGAAGTCGGGGTGTCCGAGATCCATCCCCGTGTCGAGCACGGCGACGCGAATGTCGCTCCCGGTGCGCGTGCTCTGCGGCACCCGGCACGCCGCGAGCCCCCAGGTCGCGCCGAGGGCCGCGACGACCGCCTGGTCCTCTTCGGTGAACGGCGACTCGACGGCGCCCCGCAGATCGCGCGCGATCGCCGCCGCCGCGGCAGTGAAGCCGCGCAGATACTCGCTCGCGCTCCGCCGCCCGCCGTCACTCTCTTCCTGGAGATAGCCGAGCAGCGGCGAGCCGGTGGCGAAGAGGAACGTCTCCGGCTCGACGATCTCGACCGGGCTGTCGGCGGCGAGCGCGGCGAACGAGTGGATGCCGCGCTCCTGCGCCGGCGCTTCGGCGACGACGGCGACACCGATCTCGGGAAACGTCAGCGCGTCGGCGCCGTCGACGTCCGCGAGCCGTGCGGACTGCCCTGCGAAGTCGCGCGCGTCGGCGACGCGCATCCCCTGCGCGCCGAGCGAGCGCACGCCTTCGTCGTGCGCCCCCTCCTTGAACGTCACGAGATAGCGCCCCGTCTCGAGCTGGTCGCCGCCACGCTCGAGGGCGGCGAGCAGCATCGCGTCGATCGGCGACGCGAGGCCGGCGTCGCCGGCGGCGGCGATGCCGGCGGTGGACGACGGCCGTTTGGGGGTTGGCGACTTCCTGGGTGATCTGCTGGGCATGGTCGGGCTCCTCGGGGTGCGCAGGTGAATGCCTCACTGCTGCGGCGGACGTCGCGGTCGATGTTGGCGTGACCGGGCGCTCTTGGTCAGAGGGGGCGCGTGTACGAGTTTCCTGTGACGTCGCCGCGACGCCGCGCGGCGCACTGTGCTGCCCGAGCGGTGTATCTGTGCGCATCAGCTCGGCGATCGAGCGTCGCCGCGTCTTCTCCTCAACGTGCCCATGCTCTCCTCCCTCCGCGCATTCGGCCTCGTCGTCGCGGCCGCGTCGTCCGTCGCCGCGCAGGCGCCCACGCGCGCCGGCGCGAGCGCCATCCGCATCCCGTTCGAGCGCATGACGCTGCCGAACGGGCTCAACGTGCTGCTCGCCCCCGACCACACCGTGCCGCAGCGTCGCCGTGGACGTGTGGTACCACGTCGGCTCGAAGAACGAGGTGCCGGGCCGCACCGGCTTCGCGCACATGTTCGAGCACGTGATGTTCACCGGCTCGGGGCACGTGCCCTACGGCATGCACGACCGCCTCACGGAGGGGGTCGGCGGCGACAACAACGGCTCGACGACCAACGACCGCACGAACTACTACGAGAACGTGCCGTCGAACTACCTCGAGAGCGCGCTCTGGCTCGAGGCCGACCGCATGGGCTTCCTGCTCGACAAGCTCGACGACGCGAAGTTCAAGCGCGCAGCGCGACATCGTGCAGAACGAGCGGCGGCAGGGCGTACGACAACCAGCCCTACGGCCGCGCCGTTCGAGATCCTCGACTACGGCGATCTACCCGGCGTCGAACCCGTACTCGTGGCCGGTCGTCGGCTACATCACCGACCTCCAGCAGGCCGACGGTCGAGGACGTGAAGAAGTTCTTCCGCCTCTACTACGCGCCGTCGCAACGCCACGATCGCAATCGTCGGCGACTTCGACCCGGCGCAGGCGAAGGCGCTGGGTGCGCGAAGTACTTCGCGCGACCTGCCACGCGGGGCCGCGATCACGCGCCCGACGATCGCCCCGCGTCGACGCTCGCGGCCGAGAAGCGGCTCGTCGTTCGAGGACCGCGTGCAGGTGCCGCGCCTCTACCTCGCGCTGGCCCACCGTGTCGGTGAAGACAGCGAGGACACGCTACGCGCTCGAGCTACCTCGGCCAGGTGCTGACCGGGTCGCGCACGGCGCGCCTCACGAAGGCGCTCGTCTACGACCGGCAGTCGGCGGCGTCAGCGTCGAGCGCGTTCAGCAGTCGCAGCGAGAACGGCGGGCGACGTTCATCGTCACGCTGACGCCGCGCCCCGGCCACTCGCTCGGCGAGCTGGAGCTGGCCGCCGACTCGGTGCATCGAGCGGCTCAAGCGCGAGGGGCCGACGGCCGAGGAGATGGCGAAGACGAAGGCCGGGCTCGAGTTCGGCTTCGTCAGCGGGCTCGCAGTCGCACGCTCGGCAAGGCGGAGCATGCTGAACGACGGGGCGCGTGTTCCTCGGCGACCCGGGCTACTATCGAGACGAGTACGCGAAGCTGCAAGCGCCGTGACCGCCGCCGACGTGCAGCGCGTCGCGCAACAAGTACCTCGGCGCCGGCCGCGTCGTGCTCAGCGTCGTGCCGCTGGGCAAGCGCGACCAGGCCGCGAAGCCCGAGGCGAGCGTCGCCGTGCAGGTCGAGCCCGGACGGCGGCACAATACATCTTCGGGGCCAAGTGACGATGCGCCGCCTAACGATGCGCCGCCTGACGATCTGTGCCGCCGCGGCGCTCGCGCCGCTCGCCGCGACCGCGGCCGCCTCCGCGCAGCGCGTGTCGAAGGACGCGCCGAGCGCGAGCGCCGCCGCGCGGCTCGACCGCACCGTGCAGCCGACCGCCGGGCGCGCGCCGGCGATCCGCATCCCGACGTGGACGCGGCTCACGCTCGCGAACGGCGCGGAGCTCATCGTCATCGAGAAGCACGACCTCCCGCTCGTGGCGGTGTACGGTCGACTTCGTCGGCGGCGAGCGCGAACTACGAGCCGGCGGGCAAGGACGGCGTCGCGAGCGTCGCGGCGCAGATGCTGAGCGAGGGCACGGCGACGCGCAGCGGCGAGCAGCTCTCCGACGCGCAGCAGCTGCTGGGCACCGCGATCGCCGCCGGCGTCGGCAACGAGTCGGCGTCGATCGGCTTCACGGCGCTCACGCGACAAGCTCGAGCCGGCGCTCGCGCTGCTCGCCGACATGCTGCTGCACCCGAGCTTCCCCGGCGACGCGCTCGAGCGCATCCGCGGCCGCACGCTCGTCGCGCTCGACGCAGCAGAAGGACCAGCCGAACGCGATCGCCGAGCAACGTGTTCGCGAAGGTGCTCTACGGCGACGCGCACCCGTACGGGCGCGTCGTGACGGAGGAGACCGTGCGCGCGATCACGCGCGACGACGTCGTGGCGTTCCACCGCGAGTACTTCCGCCCGGGGCGCGCGGTCATCACGGTGACGGGGGACGTGACGCCGGCCGCGGTGCGCGCGCAGGTCGAGCGGGCGCTCGCCGAGTGGGCGCCCGGCGGCGAGCGGCCGACGTTCGCCTACCCGCCGGCGCCGGCGTCGAAGGGCACGACGATCTACCTCGTCGACAAGCCGAAGGCGGCGCAGTCGGTGTTCGCGATCGGCGCGCCCGGCCCGTCGCGCAACACGCCCGACTACTACGCGATCCAGGTGATGAACCAGATCCTCGGCGGGCTGTTCCAGTCGCGGCTCAACCACAACATCCGCGAGGTGAAGGGCTACAGCTACGGCGTCGGCTCGGGCTTCGCGTTCGGCCGCGGGCCCGGCGCGTTCGAGGCGGGCGGCGGCATCATCACCGCGAAGACGGACAGCGCGCTCATCGAGTTCATGAACGCAGCTGCGCGGCGCGCAGGGGAGCGTGCCGTTCACCGACGACGAGATCGAGCAGGGGAAGGAGTCGCTCATCCAGAGCCTGCCGCGCCGCTTCAGCTCCGTGAACGCGATCGGCGCCTCGGTCGGGTCGGTCGTCGTGCAGGGGCTCCCGGCGTCGTACTGGAACGACTACGCGGCGAACGTGAACGCGGTCACCGCGGACGACCTGCTGCGCGTGGCGAAGGAGTACATCGACCTGGAGCACCTCAACATCGTCATCGTCGGCGACCGCGCCGTCATCGAGGAGGGGCTGCGCAAGACGGGCGTCGCGCCGATCGTGATCCTCGACGCGACCGGCAGGCCCGTCACGTCGTCGTGAGGCGTCAGGCCCCGTCGTCAGGCACCTCGTGACCGCGTCGCCGTGACGTTCACCGCCATCGTGCTGCTCGCGCGCCTCGGCACCGCGATCTCGCTCGCCGGGATGACGGCGTTCCTGCTGCTGCTCGCCGGCGCGCACCCGGTCGAGACGGCGCCGCGCCGCCGCGGCGCGGTGCTCGCCGCGATGGCGACCGTCGTCCTCGGCGTCGCGCTCGTCGCGGCGATGGCGGCGTGCGTGCTGCACCGGCTCGCGGGATGGCGCGTGATCTGGGGGCCGCGGCTGTGGGTCGGGCGCGTCGCGGAGATCGTCGTCGCGCTGCTCGCGATCGCTGGGATCGCCGTCACGGCGACGCTCATGCGTCGGGGATGGGTCGCGGCGCGCAGCAGGTAGATTCTCGTCATGCGCACCCGCCTGCTCGCTCTCCTCGTCCCCGCCGCGCTCGGCGCCCAGCCGGCGCCGAACGCGACCGAACGCGCGATCGTCCGCGCCGTCGACGCGCGCAACGCCGCCCAGCTCGCGCTGCTCGAGCGCGTCGTGAACATCAACAGCGGCACGCAGCACCTCGCCGGCGTGCGCCAGGTCGGCGACGCGCTCCGCGCCGAGTTCGACGCGCTCGGCTTCCGCACGCGCTGGGTCGACGGCGCGCCGTTCCAGCGCGCGGGGCACCTCGTCGCCGAGCACGTCGCGCCGGGGCCGAAGCTGCTGCTCATCGGCCACCTCGACACGGTGTTCGAGCCGTCGAGCCCGTTCCGGCGCTTCGAGCGGCTCACCGACTCGACGGCGCGCGGGCCCGGCATCATCGACATGAAGGGCGGCGACGTCGTCATGCTCGGCGCGCTGCGGGCGCTGAAGGACGCGGGGGTGCTCGACCGACTCAACGTCGTCGCCGTGCTGCACGGCGACGAGGAGGATTCGGGGACGCCGCTCGACGCTCGCGCGGCAGACGCTGCGCGACGCGGCGAAGGGCGCCGCGGCGGCGATCGGGTTCGAGGACGGGGCGGGGGACCCGAAGGTGGCCGTCGTGTCGCGCCGCGGCGCGGGCGGCTGGACGCTGGTCGTCACCGGCACGCCCGCCCACTCGTCGCAGATCTTCAAGCCCGAGATCGGCGCCGGCGCGGTCTACGAGACGGCGCGCATCCTCAACGGCTTCTACGAGCGGCTGTCGAAGGAGCCGTACCTCACGTTCAACCCCGGCGTCGCGTTAGGCGGCACGCAGGTGACGCTCGACACCACCGGCACCGCCGGCTCGGCGAGCGGCAAGTCGAACGTCGTCGCCGAGCGGATGACCGTGACCGGGGACCTGCGCACGCTGTCGCCCGAGCAGCTCGCGCGCGCGAAGCAGACGATGACCGAGATCGTCGCGCAGCATCTGCCGCGCACCACGGCGACGATCACGTTCGACGACGGCTACCCGCCGATGGCGCCGACCGACGGCAACCGCCGACTGTTGGGCATGTACGACGAGGTGAGCCGCGCGCTCGGCTTCTGGCCGGTGGCGGCGGTCGACCCGTCGCGCGCGGGCGCGGCCGACGTCTCGTTCGTGGCCGACCTGGTGCCGATGGCGATCGACGGGATCGGGCTGTCGGGGCGCGACGGGCACACGGTGAACGAGACGGCCGATCTGCGGATGTTGCCGGTGCAGACGAAGCGGGCGGCGGTGCTGCTGTGGCGGCTGGCGCAGGGGCGACAGTAGATCGGTGGCTGGTACACCGAAGAACATGGCGATCATGAAGAGACCATGCCCCCGGACACCAGGTCGCAGTCGCGAGCTCGAGACGCTCCGCGCGATCGACGGGTCGAATGGTCAGTTCATGGTCCGAAGGTCCCCTGAAATGCCAGCCTGGTGACCACGCTCTTCCTCGACGAAGCCGCCGTCCGCGCCGCGCTGCGCATGGACGCGCTGATCCCGGCCGTTCGCGACGCGCTCGTCGCGCTCTCGGCCGGCCGCGTCGTGCAGCCCGTGCGCACGATCGTGCCGGTGGCCGAGCACCGCGGCTTCTTCGGCGCGATGCCGGCGTACGCGTCTGACGGTCAGGGCGGCGCACTGGGCGCGAAGCTCGTCACGTTCTACCCCCACAACCGCGACGTCCACACGCACCACGCGGTCATCGTGCTCTTTCACCCGGAGACCGGCGCGCCGGCCGCGGTGATGGACGGGCGCCTCATCACCGAGATGCGCACCGCGGCGACGTCCGCCGTCGCGACCGACCTGCTCGCCCGCCGCGGCGCGCGCACGTTAGGCATCCTCGGCGCCGGCGTGCAGGCGGAGAGTCACCTCGAGGCGCTACGTCTCGTGCGCCCGATCGACGACGTCCGCGTCTACAGCCCGCGCAACGCGCCGTCCTTCGCCGCGCGGCACGACGGGGTGCACGCGCGCGTGCGCGCCGTGGCGTCCGCAGAAGAAGCCGTGCGCGGCGCGGACATCGTGGTCGTCGCGACGACGGCGCAGCGTCCGGTGCTGCGCGGCGCGTGGCTCGCGCCCGGCACGCACGTGAACGCCGTCGGCGCGACGCGCCCCGACTGGCGCGAGCTCGACGACGACGCGGTGCGCGCCGGTCCGCTCGTCGTCGACTCGCGCGAGGCGGCGGTCCGCGAGTCGGGCGACGTGATCGCGGCCGGCGCCGCCGCTGCTGACGGCGCCGGGCCCGCGGAGGTCGGCGAGGTCGCGTCGGGCGCGCGCGCCGGCCGCACGCACGACGACGAGATCACGCTGTTCAAGTCGGTCGGCATCGCGACCGAAGACCTCGCGGCCGCGGCGCTCGTGCTCGCGCAGCACCGGACGTCCGCCACCTCGCACTAGCATACCCATGCGACGAATGATCCTCGCGATCGCCGCGGCGGCGCTGTCGGCGGCCTCGCTCGCCGCGCAACCGGTCGTCCGCACCGGCGACCCGACGAAGCGCGGCTACACCGAGGCCGACTTCCCGCGCGTGCAGCGTCTCGCCGACGGCGTCTACGCGTACGAGGCGCTGCGTTCCGCCGGCGCCGAGCGGTTCACGACCGTCAGCCTGTTCGTCGTCACCCCGACGGGCGTGCTCGTGGCCGACGGCCAGGAGAACGTCGCCGAGACGCGGCGCCTCGTCGAGGCGATCGCGCGGGTGACGCCGCAACCGATCACGCACGTCGTCGTCGCGTCCGACCACGGCGACCACACCGCCGGCAACGCGGCGTTCCCGTCAGCTGCAACGTTCTACGCGCACCCGACGTCGGCGGGCGTGCTCGACGCCGCCGCGGCGCGCGACTCGTCGCCGGGCACGATCAGGCGGTCGTACGTCCCGGTCGACGAGCGGACCACGCTCCGACTCGGCGGACGCGAGATCCAGCTCCTCTTCCTCGGCCGCGCGCACACGGGAGGTGACCTCAGCGTCTACCTGCCGCGCGAGCGCATCCTGTTCATGAGCGAGGCGTATCTCAACCGTGTGTTCCCGGCGATGCGCTCGGCGTACCCGACGGAGTGGGTGGGCGTCGTCGAGCGCGCGCAGCGGATGCCGGTCGACGTCTACGTGCCCGGGCACGGCTTCGTCGAGACGCCGACGATCCTGCGCGAGGAGCTCGAGACGTTCAAGCGGGCGCTCCGCCAGGTGACCGCCGAGGCGACGCGGCTGCACGACGCCGGCGTGCCGGTCGAGCAGGCGGTGACGCAGGCGCGGTTCGGCGACCTCGAGACGTGGTCGCTGCGGTCGAGCCAGGGGCCGGTTGCCGTGCGACGCGTCTACCTGGAGCGCGACGGCAAGCTGCCGAAGTAGCGCCCTCCGTCCGCCGTCCCTCGTCCGCCGTTCCTCGTCCGCCGTGAGTCCACCCGTATCACCGCCGTTCAACCGCCGTATCACCGCGTAACCGCCGTGTCACTGCGGCCGAACGGCGGTGATACGGTTCGACTCACGGCGGACGAGGTGGGGCGGTGTACGGCGGGTCAGAACTTGGCCTGCACCCCGAGCGCGATCGTCCGTCCCGTGACGAGGGCCAGCGCATCGGGCTCGCCGCGCTGCGTGCCTAACAGATTCTCGCCGGCGAGCGTGAGCGCGACGCCGCGCGCGAGGTCGCGCGACGCCGAGGCGCGCAGGCGAGTCGCGCCGGTGTAGTCGCGCCGGTACGTGCGCAACACGTCGCCGCCGATCGTCGACCCGGCGCTTGCCGACGTGGCGGACGCCGTGCCCAACGACACGCCAGGCGTGCTGCCTGACGCCGCGAGGTCGTTCGCCAGGGCGAGGCGGTCGTAGCCGACCCAGTCGCTCGCCCGCGACGCGCCGCCGACGAACGACCAGCGGTCGGCGAGCCACGCGAGCGAGAGCGACGCCGTGCGGGCCGGCACGTCGAGCATCCGATCGCCGGCGCGGAGTGCGCTCCCGACCGCGAGCGGCGACACACGCGTCACCCGGCTGTCGACCGCGGCATAGGCCGCGTCGACGGCGAGGCGGCCGACGCGCGTGACGCCGCGCAGCTCCCAGCCGCGGTTCGCGACGGCGCCGCCGTTCACGAGCGCGACGCGCGGCACGGTCGCCTGGCGTACGCGCCACGACGACGCGGCAGCCGCCGGCGACACGGCCTGCAGCAGTCCGCTCGCTCGCTGGTCGAAGCGCGTGACGTGGAGCGCCGTTGGTCCGCGCGCCACGTCCGCACCGAGCTCCACGCCGGTCTGCGACTCGTTCTCGAGCGGCCGCGCGCCCGGGCGCGCGCCGAGCACGCTGCCGACGTTCGGCGAACGCACGGAGCGGCCGTACGCGGCGCGCAGCTTCAGCGACGCGCCGCCGACGTCGTGCACGACCGCGGCGCCGAGCGTCGGGAGGAGCGAGAGCGTGGGCACGAGACGTCCGCCGGCGTCGCGCTCGATGCGCGCGCCGCCGCTCACGAACAGCGCGTCGCGAAACGCGAGCGCCGACTGCGCGACGAGCGCCGTGCTCGTCCGCGTCGTCGAGTCGACGGCGGTCGCGACGCGCGCCACGAGGTGCTCGGCGCCGAGCGTCACGGTCGCGTGCCGGGTCGCGTCGCCGAAGCGGCCGACGGTGCGGACGCGCGCCGTGAGCTGGTCCACCCCGCCGCGCGCCGCGTGGAGCGCCGAGTCGGCCGAGGAGCGGAACGGGACGCCGCCGCTCGACCCCTGCGTGAGGCGATAGCCGTCGACACCGATCGTCGCCTCGGGGGTCCACCGCGCGGCGCCCGCGGCGGCCGTCACGGCGAGGGTGTACTGGCGCGAGTGCTGGCCCTCGCCGGCGAGCGAGTCGGTCGCCGGGAACGGTCGCGCCGACCCCGCGCCGAAGGCGACGGCGGCCGTCGCGCCCGACGCGGCGGCGAGCGCGTCGGTCGTCGTCCCGGTCGCCTTGCTCGCGACGCGCGCGGCGAGCGTGACCGCGCCGCGCGCGCCGGCGACGCGCGCGTCGCCGTGCGCGGCGAGCTCGCGCATGCTGCCGTTCGGCACGAAGTCGCCGATCGTGCCGAACAGCACGCCGAGCCCCGCGGCGCGCGTCTCCGATCCGGCGCGCACCGAGAGCGTGTGCTGCTGCGCCAGCACACTCGCGCCGAGCGCCGTCCGCGACGGACCCGCAGCGCTGCGCAGTCGGAAGGCCGGCGCGCCGTCGACCGTCCCGTCGTGGCGCGTCTCGATCTCGATGACGCCGCCCGCCGCGCTCGCGCCGTAGCGCGCCGCGCCCTGCGGACCGCGCGTGACGGTGACGCGCGCGACCGCGTCGGGGACGAGGCTCGTGAACAGCAGCGGGTTCGCGACTTCGACGCCGTCGACGAAGATCGCCGGCGACTCGGCGCCGAACGCGCTCGCGCCGCGCAGGCTTCCCCACCGGCTGCCGAGCGACGCGGGCGACGCGGCCCACCGCCACAGTCCCGGCAGCGTGGCCAGCGCGCCGCCGAGCGCGTCGCCTCCCGTCGCCGGCGTGCCGAACGCACCGAGCGCGGCGCCGGCGATGACGTCGCGCGCGTCGACGGCGGCGCGGTCGTCGGACTCGCCGTGGTCGCGCGCGACGCCGCGCACGAGCACGGGCGCGAGCCGCCCGATCTCGTGCGCCGTCTCGGCGACTCGCACGCGCGCGGCGTCGGCGTGCGGCGCGCGCGTGACGGGCGCCACACCGTCAGCCCCGGACCCGCTCGGCCCTTCGGCCGCGCGCGGCGCGAGCACGACGTGATCGTCGCCGACCACGACCGGTTCGACCGCGCCGCCGACGAGGGCGGCGAGCACGTCCCCGACCGCGCGCGCGCCGCCGAGCACCACGCAGACGCGGCGGTCGAGCGGCAACAGCTCCGCGGCGTACGACAGTCGGAACCGCCCGCGCTCGGCCAGCAGGTCGAGGGCGTCGCGCAGCGAGAGCTCGCGCGCATCGGGGCGCGTGCCGAACGTCACGCGCCGGTCGAGCGGCGCGCCCCACGACGTCGCTCGTGGCGCGACGGTCGGCGCGACGCAGCCGTCGGTGCGCGCCACCGCTGCGGCATGCGCGCCGGCCGGCACGATCACGGCGACCGTCAGCGCCGCGATGACGACGCCCGACGCGCCCGTTCCGCCGTACCTCGTCCGTCGCATCGACGTCCGCATCACCGCCGCATCACCGCCGCATCACCGCCGCATCGACGTCCGCATCGACGTCCGCATCACCGCCGCATCACCGCCGTTTCGCCGCGGTTCGACCGCGGTCGAACCGCGGCGGTGCGGAGCCGTGCACGCGGACGAGGAACGGCGGCACTTCATTGGCGCGGCGTGACGTGGGAAAGGGTAACGATACCCCCCTCGCGCTCGACCCGCGCACCGAGCGCGAGGCCGATGACGCGCAGCACGCCGTCGAGCGGCTCGCCGGAGAACGTCGCGACGAGGTGCCGCCCTGCGACGACGGTGTCCGCGACGCGCAGCTCCACGCCGTACCATCGCCGAAGCTCTGCGCGCACGACGTCGAGCGAGGCGTGGCGGAACACGAGCCGGCCGCGCGTCCATGCCACATCGTCGTCGGTCGACGCGCCGGGACGCGCGATGACACGGCCGGCTGCCGTGACGGCGCCGACGTCGCCGGCGCGCAGGAGCGCGGTCGACCCTGCGTTCGACGCGGCGCCTGCGACGTCGCTCGCCGAGAGCTCGGCGGCGCCGCTCCGCACCGCGACGCGGACACGCGCGACGGTCGAGTCGTCGCCAGCGACGGCCGGCGCGTCCGTCCGCACCGTGAACGTCGTGCCGACGTCGCGCACCAGCGCCCCGGCGGCGTGCACCACGAACGGGCGCGCCGAGTCGTGCCGCACGTCGAAGAACGCCTCGCCGACGAGCGTGACGTCGCGCCGCGCGTCGCCGTAGTCGTCGCTCACGTCGAGGCGGCTGTTCGGCGCGAGCAGCACCGTGCTGCCGTCGGGAAGCCGCACCGAATCGCGCTGACCGACTGTCGTCGCGTACTGGCGCCGCGCCGTCGCATCGGCGTCGCGCGTCGAGAGCCAGCGCAGCGCGCCGATGGCGACGACGAGCAGCGCGGCCGCGGCGCGGACGACGGGGCGTCGCCAGCGCGACAGCACGACGACAGCCGGATCCGGCGACGTCTGCGCCGCGGACGTCTGCGCCGCGGACGTCTGCGCCGCGGACGTCTGCGCCGCGACGCGCTGCCACGCGGCGTCGACGTCGATGGTCATCGTCGCGGACGACGGCGCGGCGGCCGCACGGTCGGCCGTCGCGTGCAGCGCACGAACGAGCGCGGCGTCGTTCGGGTGCGCGTCCATCCAGCGCCGGATCGCCTCGGCGTCCTCGGCCGGGCACTCGCCGGCGAGGTAGCGAGCGATCGTCTCCCAATCGAACGGCGTCGTGGACATGCTGCGAGGTACACATGAAGCGCACGACACCCTACAGCCAATCGCCGATGCGTTCGCCCTGGTTCCCCGACAGAAGGAACAGAAGAGATCACCCGAGTACGTCTCCAGCGCCTTCTGTGCCTTCTGTGCCTTCTGTCAACGACGGTCGAACGAAGCGCGAACTGCCGTAGCCGAGGGCGATGCTGACGCGCGACTGCGCCGATCATGCCGAACCGGGCGCACGCGGGTACAATCGCGGATGTCCGACGATCTCCTGAGCCGCGTGCAGCGCGGTGAGCACGCCGCGTTCGAGGAGATCTTTCGCACCTGGTACTCGCCCCTCGTTCGGATGGTCGACGGCGTCGTTCGGAGTCAGGCGGTGGCCGAGGAGCTCGTGCAGGACGTGCTGCTCGAGCTGTGGCGACGGCGCGACCGGCTCGATCCGTCGCTGCGCGCGGGAGAGGGTGGAGGTGGGTCGGTGGCGGCGTATCTCTTTCAGTCGGCGCGGAACCGGGCGCTGAACCACGTGCGCCACGGTCGCGTCGTCGACCGTAGCGTGCCGCTCCTCGTCGTCGGCGACCGCCCGCGCGCCGCACCGGCCGACGATGCGATCGCGATCGACGAACTGGCAGCCGCCATCCATGCCGCCGTCGCCTCGCTGCCGCCCCGCTGTCGCGAGGTGTTCGAGCTGAGCCGACGCGACGGGCTTCGCTACGCCGAGATCGCCGAGCGGTTGGGAGTCACGATCAAGGCCGTGGAGGCGCAGATGGGGCGGGCGCTGCGGACGATGCGCGAGCGACTGGCGCCGTGGCTGCCGCCAGGGGAGACGATGTGACGGCCCTCGTCGCCGTCACTCGCCGTACACCGTTCTCGTCAGCGTGCCGCCGCCCGGCTGACGAAAGACGATCCGCAGCGGGCTCGTGATCGGCGGCGCGATGGTGAGCGGCTGCCCGCGCAGTTCGACGGTGCCGGTGACGCACTCCTGCCGGCCACGCCGCGTGTACTGCCCGATCGCGAGGACGTCGACCTGCTCGACGCTCGTGCGGGTGGTGTCGAAGCCGACGAACCGGTTGCAATCGTTCGTCGCGACACGGGCCCAGACGAACACGGTCGCGGGCGCAGCGCCGGGGAAGGCGGTCGGCCCGGTCACCGAGTCGACCGGGAAGATGTACGACAGCTGCTCGGCGCCGTCGAGGAAGCTGTCGCAGGCCGCGGCGCCGAACGACGTGGCGACCACGGCGGCGCTCAGGAGGGGGCGAAGAATGCGGCGCACGACGGCCAACTTACGCGCCGGCACGCCGACGCGTGAGCGCATCGTAGAGGCGCGGCGCTGCCACGCCGACGACGGCACCGAGACAGCCACCGGCCACGATGTCGATGCCGTAGTGCAGGCCGCCGTAGACGGCGCCGATCGAGAGCAGGATCGTGCAGACGAGACAGACGACCCCTGCCCACGGCTCGGCGCCCCAGGTGACGATCGTCTGGGCGACCGAGATGGCGACGTGCGACGAGGGGAACGCCGTGCCGCGCGAGGAGCCCGCGTGCAGAATGCGCTCGACGGCGAGTCGGATGGGCCCGCGCGGCAGCTGTTCGGGCATCGGCCACTCGAACCACGGCCCCTGCACCGGGAACAGCACGAACACGACGTAGCAACAGACGAAGGCGGACATCACGCCGAACATCGACAGGCCGAACGCGCGGCGACGGTGCGTCAGGAAGAACAGCAGCGGGGGGCCGACGATCAGCGCGTAGTAGGACAGGTAGCCGGCGTGCAGCACCTCGCTCAGCGCGAGCGACGGCCAGCGGGCCGCGAGCGTCGCGGCGGGGCT
Source organism: uncultured Gemmatimonadaceae bacterium (assembly GCA_963843845.1). Taxonomy (GTDB): domain Bacteria; phylum Gemmatimonadota; class Gemmatimonadetes; order Gemmatimonadales; family Gemmatimonadaceae; genus Gemmatirosa. Next base: position 61,720 of record CAWJMB010000007.1, read on the forward strand.
GCCGTCGAACCAGCGGTCGAACAGCAGGTGCTCCCAGCGAATGACCGGCGCGTCGTGCATCGCCGTGCCGAAGCCGGCGGCGACGTGGGGCAGCTCGCCGTAGAGCGGCGGCACGAACACGATCGGCACCCAGGCGGCGACCACGGCGAGCCAGCGTGTCGCACGTCGCGACTCGGTCGCGCCGCCGCGAGCGGATCCGCGGTCGTGATCGCGATAGCGCGCGGCCCAGATCGCCGTCGCGAGCAGCAGCGCGTGCTCGACGACGCGGACCAGTGGCGCGCGCCCCGCCGCGGCCGCGACGAGCAGCGGAAGCGTCGCGAGCGCGAGATACGTCGCGACGAGCGTCGCGGCCGGCACCCAGGGGCGCGGGTCGGTCATTCGCCAATGTACCGACTCCGTAAGCTTGTCCCAACACACATCGGGACCGTAATGTTCGCGGAGTTCTTCTCCCACCCGCGAGTCATGGCTCTGGAGATCGTGCCGGTCGAATCGCCGCGCGACGTACGGCGGTTCATCGACGTCACCTGGCACGTGTACGATCAGCGCCGGTATCCGCAGTGGGTGCCGCCGCTCCGCATCGCGGTTCGCGACGTCCTGAACGAGCAGAAGCACCCCTTCTACGCGCACGCGGCGCGCGCGCTCTGGATCGCGCGCCGCGACGGCCGGCCGGTGGGGCGGATCGCCGCGATCGAGAACCGGGCGCACAACGCGTTCTACAAGGACCGCGTCGGCTTCTTCGGCTTCTTCGAGGCGCAGAACGACCCGGACGCCGCGCGGGCGTTGTTCGATACCGCCGGCAGCTGGCTCGCGCGGCGCGGCTTCGACACGATGCGCGGCCCGATGAACCCGTCGACGAACTACGAGTGCGGGCTGCTCGTCGACGGCTTCGAGCACCACCCGGTGCTCATGACGACGTGGAACCCGGCGTACTACCCCGACCTGCTCGACGGCGCCGGCTTCACGAAGGCGAAGGACCTGCTCGGTTGGTGGTACCCCGCGATGAAGCTCGACTACCAGATCGCCGAGGGGTACGCGCGGCAGGCGGCGCGGGCGAAGGGGATGAAGAACGTCACGTTCCGCGAGATCGACACGAAGAACTTCGCACGCGAGATCGCCGCGGCGTGGGACGTCTACAATGCGGCGTGGGAGGCGAACTGGGGTTTCATCCCGATGTCGCGCGCCGAGTTCGATCTGCTGGGGAAGGATCTGAAGCTGATCCTCGATCCGCACTTCGCGCTCGCCGTCGAAGTCGACGGGACTCCCGCCGGGCTCGCCATCGCGCTGCCGGACTTTCACGAGATCTTCAAGCGCATCCCGAACGGCCGCCTGCTGCCGACCGGGATCTTCAAGCTGCTGACCGGCGGGAAACACATTCACGTCCTTCGCGTCATGGTACTCGGCGTGAAGCCGCAGTACCGCACGCGGAGCATCTTTCCGCTCATCCTCGACGAACTGATGCGGCGTGGCCGGCAGTACGGCATCGTCGGCGCGGAAGCGTCGTGGGTGCTCGAGGACAATTCGTTGATGAATCGGCCGATGGAGGCGATGGGCGCCGAGCCGTACCGGCGGTGGCGCATCTACGACCGGCCGTTAGGCGGCGCTCAGCGCGCCAGAGAGGTCGCATGACGCTCGCACACAAAGTGATCGACGACACGTTCGCGCAGAACGGTTCCAGCCCGCACGCGGACGCGCTCGGCGCCGTGGCGCCGCGGAAGACGCTGTTCGACAAGGCGGCGGCGTACACGGCGGCGCGCGAGGTGCAGGCCGCCGGCGTGTACCCGTACTACGCACCGATCGAGGCGTCGACGACGTCCGAGGTGCGCATCCGCGGGTGAGTGGAAGGTCATGCTCGGCTCGAACAACTACCTCGGGCTGACGCACCACCCGGAGGTGCTCGAGGCATGCGAGCGGGCGCTCCACAAGTACGGCTCGGGGTCGACGGGGAGCCGCCTGCTGAACGGCACGCTCGACCTGCACGAAGAGCTCGAAGCGCGCCTGGCGCGGCTCTACCGCAAGGAGGCGGCGCTCGTCTTCACGACCGGCTTCCAGGTGAGCCTGGGCGTCATCGCGACGCTCGTCGCGAAAGGCGACCACGCGTTCCTCGACAAGCTCGACCACGCCTGCATCGTCGACGGCGCGCGGCTCGCGTTAGGCGAGATCCACCGCTACGCGCACAACGACGTCACGCAGCTCGAGCGGCAGCTCGCCGCGGCGCCGCGCGACGCCGGCAAGCTCATCGTCACCGACGGCGTGTTCTCGATGGAAGGGACGATCGCGAACCTGCCGGGCATCGTCGACGTCGCGAAGCGGCACGGCGCGGCGATCCTCGTCGACGACGCCCACGCGATCGGCGTGCTCGGCGACGACGGCTCGGGGACGGCGCGCCACTTCGGGCTCGACGACGACGTCGACATGGTGATGGCGACGTTCTCGAAGTCGCTCGCCTCGGTCGGCGGCGTGGTCGCCGGTCCGGAAGACGCGCTGCACTTCCTCCGGCACCACGCGCGCGCCCTCATCTTCACGGCGAGCATGCCGCCGGCGTCGGTCGCCGGGACGCTCGCCGCGCTCGACGTCATGGCGAAGGAGCCGGATCGCCGCGCGCGGCTGTGGGCGAACACGCGGCGCATGTCCGAGGGGCTGCGGAACGCCGGGCTGAACGCCGGGCGCGGCGAGACGCCGATCATCCCCGTCGTCGTCGGCGGGCTGCCGCGCACGCTGCGGATCTGGCGCCACCTGTTCGACGCCGGCGTCTTCGTCCATCCGGTCGTTCCGCCGGCCGTCCCGCCGAACGACTGCCGCATCCGGCTGTCGATGACGGCGGAGCACACGTTCGAGCAGATCGACCGCGTCGTCGAGGCGTTCGCGGACGCGGTGCGGCGGGTGCCGGCCTGACGGGGCAGATCGTCGCATGCGGCACCTCGTGATGGACAGCCCGGTCGGCCCGCTCACGCTCGTCGCCGACGACGAGGGGCTGGCCGGCGTGTACTTCGAGCGGCACCGCCACCCCCCGTGGCCGCCGGCGCCCTGGGGACCGGCCGACGATCGCACGCCGGCCGGCCGTCTGCTGCACGATGCGGAGTCGCAGCTCCGCGAGTACTTCGCGGGCACGCGCACCGCGTTCGACCTGCCGCTCGCGCCGCGCGGCACGCCGTTCCAGCTCGGGGTGTGGGCGCAGCTCCGCGCGATTCCGTTCGGCGAGACGCGATCCTACCTCGACCTCGCCGTCGCGTTAGGCACTCCCGCGTCGACGCGCGCGGTCGGGGCGGCGAACGGGCGGAACCCGCTCTCGATCGTCGTCCCCTGTCATCGCGTGATCGGGGCGGACGGGTCGCTCACGGGGTTCGGCGGGGGGATCGAGCGGAAGCGGTGGCTGCTGGCGCACGAGCGGGCGCTGCCGGACGCAGCGCAACTCTCGTTGCTCGGCTGACCACGGCAGTCGCGACTTCCCGCCGTCAGAGAGCGACGATCACGGCACGGCGCCCGCCGTCCCGGCCCGCCGCGGATCGGCGCCCGCCGTGACCCCGTTCGGTCCGAACGTGATCGCCGCGCCATATCCCTCCCGCAGTTCTCCGGGGAGCGACACGAACTGCAGCCGGTATCCCATCGCCTGCAGGCGCCGCACGACTGCCGGCGCGAAGCCCGTCCTCGATCTGAACGACCGGCGCGTCGTTCACCCGCGCCGCCCGGCAGAAAGCGCGGCAGCTCGAGTGCCCGCTGGGCGTCGAGCCGTCCGTCGACGACGCCGACGAGCGTCTGGTAGACCGCCGAGCCGATCCACGCGTTGCCGGCCGCGCCGACGGCGAGCAGCGGCCGCGCGTTCGGCGCCGCGCTCTCGAGCACGATCGTCGGCGCGAGCGTGCTGCCGTGGCGCGCGAACGGGAGGCGCGCGCCGTACTCGTTCGGGTCGGTGCCGTACGACGTCAGCTTGTCGTTGTAGAGAAAGCCGAGCCCGGGGGTGACGTAGAAGTTGCCGCCCCAGGTGCCTAACGTCTGCGTCACGGCGACGACGTTGCCCTCCGCGTCGGCGACGGCGAACGCCGTGGTGCCCGCGGCTCGGCAGCGGCTCATCTCGCGCGCGTGGTCGGCGCCGCACGGCCCCTCATCCTGAGCGACGCGAAGGGGCGCCTCGTCGCCTGTGTCGGTCGTCGGGCGCCGCGGCGCCGCATTCATGCGCGCCGAGTCGCAGGGAAGCTTGACGGGGTGCGCGGCGTCGAAGCAGCGGGCGCGCGCGAGCGCCGTGTCGCGGCTCGTGAAGGGCGACACGTCGGTCGGCCACAGCCCCGGGTCCGCGATGCGCCCGCGACTGCTCGGCACGAGCTGCCAGGCGGCGAGCATCGCGTGCAGCGTCGGCGCGTCGTCCGCGTACGGCTGCGGCCGCGGCGCGAGCTGCTCGAGGATCTGCAACTGCGCGACGAGCGACGCGCCCCCGGAGACCGGCGGGGCGCTCGACCAGACCGCGCGGCCGCGATACGTCCCGCCGACCGGCTCGCGCTCCGCGGCGTAGTAGCGCGCCATGTCGGTGAGGCGCATCGCGTTCCCCTGGCCGCGCAGATCCTGCACGAGCCGGCGCGCGACCTCGCCCTGGTAGAAGCCGTCCGCCCCGCGCGCCGCGATCTGCTCGAGCGTCCACGCGAGGTCGGGGTTGCGGATCGTGTCGCCGGCGGCGAGCGGGCGCCCGTCGCGGAAGAACAGCGCGCGACTGCCGGCATACTTCCGGAACGCGGCCTGCTCGGTCGCGAGCGTCGTCGCCAGCCCCTCGCTCACGACGTAGCCCTCGCGCGCGGCGCGGATCGCCGGCGCGAGCAAGTCGCGCCATGCGACTTTCTTCCCGCCGTAGCGCTTCCACGCCGTGTGCATCCCCGCGACCGTGCCGGGAACGATCGGGAGCACGGGGCCGTCCTCGGGGTAGCGGCCGTTCTGCAGCAGCGCGCCGTTCGCGAGCGACGCCTCTTCCGGCACGCGACTCATGAACTCGATCAGCGCGGGGCGCGTCATCCCCGGCTGGAACACCAGCATCTCGCCGTAGCCGCCGACACCGCTCGCGTCGGGCTCGACGACGCCCAGCGCGAACGACACGGCGACCGCGGCGTCGACGACGTTGCCCCCCTTGCGGAGGATCTCGAGCCCCGCCGCCGTCGCGACCGGGTGCGCGCTCGACACCGCGGCGCGCCCGGTCGCGCTCGCGCGCAGCGGCGGGCGCTCGGCGAGCATGCGGTGCAGCGCGTCGTCGAGTGCAGCATCGGTCGGCGCCGCCAGAATCGCGGGCCGATGCCTGTCGCGTACGGCCGCCCACGCGTCGCGCCGATCGCGCGCCGAGTCGCCGGCGTAGTACAGGGCCGCCGTGCGCGCCCACGTCCGCTCGAGCGCCTCCGCGTTGCGCTCGGCGCGCGTGCGGGCGACGGCGACCGTGCGCGGCGCGAGCGACGCGTCGACGGCGGCCGGCGCGTCGACCGTCCACAGCCCGGGATCGTTCGCCGCGCGCAGCCGCTCGCCGACGTCGCGCGACGGATCGTGCAGCCGGTCGGGGTCGCCGTTGTAGCCCGGCGCGTCCTCGCCCGCCGGCGCGAGCGCGAGCGTGCGGCCGTCGGGCGACCAGGCGACGGCCGCGCGGCGCGCGCTCACGAGGTTCACGTAGCGGCCGTCCAACGGCGTCACGGAGACGCCCCCCCGCAGCCCGGGCGTCCCGAACGCGAGCCGCTCGCCGTCGGGGGAGAACGCCGGCCGCTCGACCGCCTGGCCGGCGAGCACGGTGCTGTCGGTGCGCACGCTGTCGACGCGGCCGCTGTCGCCGCGCACGAGGAAGCGCACGTGCAGCCGCGCGCCGCGCTCGTCGAGCGTGACCGAGGCGAGGCGGGCGCCGTCGCGCGAGAACGCGGGCCACCGCTCCGGGGCGGCCGGCGCCGCGCTCGCCGTCGCGCCGCCCGCGCCGGCGCCGCGCCCGACGCCCAGCGGCCGCTCCCGGCCGTCGACGCCGCGCAGCCAGAGACGCGCCGTCGCGCCGCTGCCGCGCACGAACGCGACGCGCCCGTCCGGCGCGACCGCCGGCTCGCCGTCCGGCTCGGGCGATGTCGTCAGCCGCTCGGGGGTGCCTGACGCCCCGTTCGGCCCGACGCGCACGCGCCAGAGATCGAAGGTGCCCGCGCGGTCGGAGGCGAACACGACGGCGTTCCCGTCGCCGCTCCACGCCGGCTCGCGGTCCCACGCGGCGCCCTGCGTCAGGCGGACCCACCGCGGCGCGGCACGCGACCCGGCCGTCACCGGCTCGGCGCTGACCCACAGGTCGCCGTCGACGGCGATCGCGAGGCGGCCGTCGGGGGCGTAGGCCGGCGTGCGAGCGGAGCCGGGGAGCGCGGGCTGCAGAACGGCGAGAGCGAGGGCGAGAAGACGCATCGGCGCGGGGTCGGGGGCGGGCGTGTCAGAGCAATGAGCGCGCACGTCGCGCGGAGGGCAAGCGCGGGGCGAGACCCGCGCCCAGACGCGCGCGCGCGGCGACGGGGGGCGGGACGCGCCCGCGCCCGCGGTGTGACCCGCGCGCCTTCCGTCGCGTCGTTCGGGGATGACGGAGGCCACGCGCGACGATCGACCGACGCGACTCGAGCGCGGCGCGCGGGGCGCGCTCGTCGTGCTGCTCGCGTGGCACTCGCTCGCCTGGATGGGCGACCCGGCACGAGGCCCCGCCGACGGCACGTGGCTCCTGCACGGCGTCTCGTTAGGCATGCACGAGACGGGGCACCTCGTCTTCGCGCCGTTCGGCGAGGTCGCCGCCGTGCTGGGCGGCTCGCTGCTGCAGCTGCTGCTGCCGCTCGCGTTCGTCGCCGAGTTCGCGCGGCGCCGCCGCTGGGACGGCGCCGCGCTCTCCCTCTGGTGGGTCGCGCAGAACGGCTGGGACGTCGCCGTCTACGTCGCCGACGCGCGCGCCGAGTCGCTGCCGCTCGTCGGCGGCGGGGAGCACGACTGGGCGTTCCTGCTGATGCGCTGGCACGCGCTCGCGGCGGACCACTCGATCGCGCGGGGGCTCGCGCACGGCGCGTCGGCGCTCGCCGTCGTCGCGCTCGTGTGGGCCGCGTTCGCCCCCGCGTCTGCGGCGTACGCCGCGTGCGCCCCGGCGGCCGACGAACCGGCGGCCGCCGAACCGACGGCTACTGCAGCGCCTTCGGCGCCGCCGCCCGCTCGGCCTGGTCCTCGACCGTCTTCAGCACGTCGCGCCACGCGAACTTCTGCTTCGTTCCCTTCACCCAGTAGTCCATCCACGCCATCTCGACCATGCTCTTGAAGAGCTGGTTGCGCGCGTCGGGGATGCCGTGCGACGCGCCCGGGTAGACGTAGAACTCGGTCGGCACGCCGAGCCGCTTGAGCGCCATGTGCAGCTCCTCGCTCTGCGGGCGCGGCACGCGCGGGTCGCCGTCGACGACGTGGATCATCGTCGGCGTCTTCGCGTTCTTGATGTACTTGATCGGGGATTGGTTCCAGTACGCGTCGAAATCGTCGTACGGCAGCTTGTCGCCCAGGTAGAACTGCCGGTTCCGCTGCACGTCCGACTCGGCGTACATCGAGATCCAGTTCGACGTGCCGGCGCCGGAGCTGATCGCCTTGAAGCGGTCGGTGTGCGTGAGGATCCAGTTCGACCAGTGCCCGCCGGCGCTCCAGCCGAGCACGCCCATCTTGTCCGGGTCGACGAGGCCGCTCGCGATCAGCGAGTCGACGCCGGTCATGATGTCCTGATAGCCGGGGTCGAAGTAGTTGCCGACGATCCCGTTCTTGTGCGCCTCGCCGTAGTTCGTCGAGCCGCGGTAGTTCGGCATGAGCACCGCGTAGCCGGCGCCCGCGTACGACCTGCGCGCCATAGCCGCCGTTGAAGCCGAGGAGGTCGGCCGCGGCCGGCCCGCCGTGGATCGCGACGATCAGCGGGTAGCGCGTGCCCGGCCGGTAGCCCACGGGCTTGACGAGGACGCCCCCGACGCGCTTCCCGTCCTTCGACGTCCACATGATCTCCGACTCCTCGCCTAACGCGAAGCCCTTCACCTGCGGGTTCGCGTCGGTGAGCTGCTTCCACGCCGCGCGGGTCGCCACCTGGTCGAGCGACGCGACGGTGTAGAGGGTGTTCGGCGTCGTCGGGTCGCTGTAGGTGATGAGGATGCGCTTCGAGTCGTCGTCGCGGTTCACGTTCACGACGGCCCGCTCGTTCGTCACCTGCCGAACGGCGCCCTTCGCGACGTCGAGCGCGAACAGCTGGTTCGTCGCGCGCGACCCCTCGTTGAAGTAGATCGTCTTCCCGTCCGGCGACCAGAAGCTCACCGACACGTCGCCGTCGAAGTCCGTGCCGAGCTTGCGCCACTGGCCGCCCGTGTCCGCCGTGCGGCGCAGATAGACGCGGGTGTTCGACATCGTGTAGCGCGTCAGGTCGTTCGGCGCCGAGAACGCGACCCACTGCCCGTCGGGGGAGAAGCTGACGGTGCTCTCCGCGACTTCCGTGTTGTTCGTGAGCCGCTCGATCGCGCCGCTCGCCGTCTCGAGCAGATAGTCGTCGCCGTAGATCCCTTCCTCGGTGACGTTGCGCTTGATAGCGGTTCGACGAGATCGCGCGGAAGCCGATCCACTTTCCGTCGTCGGAGACGGTGAAGTTCGAGACGGTGATCGCGGTGTCGCGCGTGAGGCGCGTCGTGCGCCGTCCGTCGAGGTCGAACGCCCAGAGGCTCGAGACCGGCGTCTCCATGTTGCGGACCATGACGGTGAAGCGGCTGTCGCGGCGCAGCTTCTCGTCGGCGTCGATCGTGTCGGCGGTGACGAAGTAGATGCGCCGGTCATCGGGCGCGAGCTTCCACAGGCCGACGCCGGTCGCGTGGCGGGTGAGCTGCTCCGCCTTCGCGGTGTCGAGGCCGGCGACCGGGAGGCGATAGAGCTGCTCCTCGCCCGCCTTGCCGCTGCGATAGACGAGCGACCTGCCGTCCGTCGTGAACGCGAACGTCGAGACGCCGTCGCGTGCGTCGGTGATCCGGCGCGCCTCGCCGCCGTCGGGGCGCATCATGTAGAGCTGCGTACCGGCGCCGCCTCCGCTTCCGCCGCCCGCGTTCGCCGCGCTGCCACCCGCCGCCGCCTCACCGGCCGGCGCGTCGCGGTTCGACGCGAACACGAAGAACGCGCCGTCGCGCGACCACGTCGGGTTCGTCTCGTTCTTGTCCTTCGTGAACGTCAGCTGCCGCGTCGACGGCACGCCCTGCTCGGCCGAGACGAGGAAGATGTCGGTCTGGCGCCGCGCCTCCTTCCAGTCGGGGAACGACAGCGTGTAGAGCACCCACCGCCCGTCGGGGCTCGGCGCGGCGCCGCCGACGGTGCGCATCTGCTGCGCGTCGAGCGGGGTCATCGGGCGCTTGGCCGCGGCCGTCGCGGGCGACGCCGACTGCGCGTGCAGCGCCGGGGCCGCGGCGAGAAGAAAGGGGAGAGCGGAACGGAGAGACATGACGCGCTCGTGGAGAGGGGTGGCACGGGGTCGTGCTCTCGGAAGCTAGGAGCGACCCCGGACCACGCAACGCCGCCCGCCCGCGGCGTCCGCGCCGGGCGCCTGTCTAACGCGGCGGTGCGGTGTAGGCCGGCGCCCGCTCGCGCACGCTCGGCAGCGTGACGCCCTCGTAGATCGCGTCGAGGGTGAGCGTCGCGCGCGGGCACCGCAGCGTGACGGCCCCGTCGCCGGCGAGCGCCGCGCGCAACGCGAGGCCGCCGGCGTCCGGCTCGTACCACGCGACGAAGCGGCGCCGGTGGTCGACGATCAGATACGCCTCGAGCGAGGGGAGCTTGCTGTACGCGACGAGCTTCTCGCGGCGGTCGGTCGCCCGCGTGCTCGGCGAGGTCACCTCGACGCTCAGGCGCCGGCCGCGCGGAAGGCGTTCGCTCATGCGGCCGAGTATAGGACGCCGGCCGGCCGAGTCAATCACGACAGCAGCAGGTCACGGAAAGCCCGGCGGCGGCACGCGCCGCCGCGTCGCCTGCTCGAACGCGTACGCCAGCCGGATCAGCGTCGGCTCCGCGCACGCCGACGCGGTGAAGCTGACGCCGAACGGCGCCGGCTTCGGGTCGAACCCGGCCGGGAACGCGGTCGCGCCGGTGCCGTTAGGCACCGGGACCGTCCCGAACGGCACCGTGATCGTCGGGTAGCCGGGGCGCGCGCCGAGGTCCGCGCTGCTCACGCCGGGGAAGAACAGCGCGTCGAGGCGGTGCGCGCGCATGGCGGCGTCGATGCCGCGCTCGCCGGTGAGCAGGAGGTCCTTACGCCGGTCGGCCTCGTAGCGCGCGCGGTCGCCTCGCACGTCCATCTCGTCGGAGACGTCGAGCTGCGCCTGGCCGTAGCGGATCGCGCCGGCGCGCTGGTGCGCGACGTTCCACTGGCGCAATGCCGTGAGTGTCGGCACCGGGGCGCGGTCGCCTAACGACCCGAGCCAGGCGTTGAAGTCGCGCTTCATGCCGTACTTGAGCACGATCGAGCAGGCGGCGTCGCGGCCGCGGCCGCCGTCGGGCCCGGAGCACGGGCTCCAGTTCAGCAGGTTCCCCGCGGCGCTCGTGTCGACGACGCTCGGGATGTCGGCCGGGTCGATGACCACCGCACCCTGCTCACGCAGGGTGCGGATCGCCTCGTCCATGCGCGCGCGCTGCGCCTCGGAGAGCCCGCCGCGCGCGGTCGCGCTGCCGCCCGCCTTCGTCGCGTCGTAGTAGTACGCGCGCGGGATCCCGATGCGCGCGCCGCGCAGCCCCTGCCGGTCGAGGAAGCGCGTGTAGTCGCGGTCCGGCGGCGGCGGGCAGCGCGTGGTGGCCGAGTCGTCGGGGTCGGGGCGCGCGCCCTCGAGCGCGCCCAACAGGACGGCCGCGTCGGCGACGGTGCGCGCCATCGGGCCCGGCGTGTCCTGGTCGGCGGTGATGGGGATGACGCCGTGGCGGCTCACCCGCCCCACGGTCGGCTTGATGCCGACGAGCATGTTCTGCTGCGACGGGCTGAGGATCGATCCCGACGTCTCGGTGCCGACGTTCGCCGCCCAGAAGCTCACCGCCGTCCCGGCGCCGGAGCTCGAGCCGCCGGTGCCTAACACGGGGCGGCCGTCGAACGTGCTCTCGCGCGGGTCGCGGCGCGGGTCGTACGGGTTGAGGCCGAACCCGGCGAGCGCGTTGTAGTTGCCGGGCATCCCGCTCGCGACCCAGTTCGCGAGCTCGGTGAGCTGCGCCTTCGCGAGGATGATGGCGCCGGCGTCGCGCAAGTTCTTCGTGAGCGTCGCGTCGTACGGGGGCACGAGTCCGGAGAACGCGAGCGCGCCGCCCGTCGTCGGCATGTCGGCCGTGTGGATGTTGTCCTTGAGCGCGATGGGGATACCGTGCAGCGGCCCCCGCGCTCGCCCCGCCGCCCGCTCGCGGTCGCGCGCGTCGGCCTCGGCGAGCGCGTTCGGGTTCACGGAGACGACCGCGTTGATGCGATCCTCGTAGAGCGCGATGCGCGTGAGATACTGCAACACCAGCTCGCGCGATGTGACGCGCCCGGCGTCGAGCGCGGCGCGCAGGTCGGCGATGCTCGTCTCGACGACGGTGACGGGTGCCGGCGCTGGCGTGGTGCGTCGCGCCGGCTGCGCGACGAGCGGGTGCGCCGCGGCGAGGAGGAGCGGCAGGGCGAGGAGACGTCGTGTGGCGATGGGCATGGCCGGACGTTACGGCCGCGCGATGCACGCGTCCACGATCGCGGTACGACTGGCCCGGCTCGCTCCACGTGCCGACGCTCGACATGACGACGGTGCGCGGTGCATCGTGCAGCGCCGCCGTCGCGCCCGTGGCGACGGCCCGACGACGGCGTGTGACGGATTCGCCGGCCACCTCCCGCATCTCGCTCATGCGTTCCCTCCTGCTGGTGCTCGTCCCGACGCTCGTGATCGCGCAGCCGCCGTCGCGCTCGTCCTCGTCGTCGCAGCACGACGCGTTGCTCCGCGCCGAGGACGCCCGCGCGTCGACCGCCGCCGAGCTGGCGACGCTGCGCGACGGGCTGCGCGCCGCGTCGCCCGCGGTACGCCGCGTCGCCGCGCGCGGGATCGGCCGGCTCGAACGTGCGGCGCTCGTCCCCGCTCTCGTCGCGCTGCTCGACGACGACGACTCGACCGTTCGCGCGACCGCGGCGCTCGCGCTGATTCCGGCGACGGCGCGCGGCGCGGCGAGCGACGCGCGCGCCGCAGCGCTCGTGCACCTCGACGGCGAGCCGAACGACTCGGCGGCCGCGGCGCTCATGGAGCTCGTCGGGTGGACGACGCACGCCGACAGCGCCCAGGTGCGAGCGAGCGCCGAGGCGATCGCGAGGCAGCTGCGGCGACGTCCGGCGCTCACCTACGACGCGGCACATGCGCTGTACGGCCTCTCGCGCCAGCCGGCGGCGCGCCGCGCGCTCTCTGCCGACGCGATCTCGGCACTCGTCACGATGCTCACGCACCGCGGGGACGGCGCGGGCGGGGCGGCTCCGAGCCGCGACGGTGTGAGCACCGGTACCGCGCGTCGCGCCGCCGAGGTGCGCGAGCTGGCGGGGTCGGCGCTGTTCGGGGCGCAGGCGCCGCAGGGCACGCTCGACTCCGCGGCGACGACGCTGTTCGCCGATCCGGATCGCCTCGTGCGCGGCATCGCCGTGCGCGCCGCGACGGCGCTCACCGACACAGCGGCCGCGTCCCGCGTGGTGCACCGCGCGCTCGCCGACGACGCGCCATCGGTGCGCTACCTCGGCGTCGGCGCGTACGCGCGTCGCTTCGGAGCGCGTCGGCAGTGCGGGCCGCTCGTCGCGGCGTTGGACGACGCCGACCTGACGGTGCAGCTCGCGGCGGCCGACGCGCTCGGCGCGCTGAGCGGCGGGTGCGAGCGCGGGTCGTCGGCGGCGGCGCGGCTCGACGCGCTCGCCGGCACGTCAGGCGGCGGCGCGTGGCACCTGCCGGCGCATGCGCTCCTCGCGCTCGCGACCGTCGACCCGGAGCGCGCGCGGCGGCGACTGCCGCCGTTCGTCTCGCATTCGGCGTTCTTCGCGCGTGACTACGCGGCGCGCGTCGCGACCGCCCTCCGCGACTCGGCCACGCTGCGGCGGCTCGCGATGCGCGACCGGCATCCGAACGTGCGCACGACGGCGATCGCCGGTCTGTCGTCGGTCGTCGGCCACGCCGCCGACGGCGTGTACGTCGACGCGCTCCGCTCGGACGACAGCCAACTGGTCCAGACGGCCGCCCAGGCGCTCGAGCGGAGCACCGACCCGCGCGCCCTCCCCGCGCTGCTCGCCGCGCTCGATCGCACGAGCGCGCTGCGCGTCGAGACGTGGCGCGACGGGCGGCTCGCGCTGCTCGAGCGCGTGCGGGCGCTCGGCGGCGCGCCGAACGTCGACCGCGTCCGGCCGTACGTCGCCGACTTCGACACGACCGTCGCGCGCGTCGCCGCGGACGTCGTCGGCGCGTGGACCGGGACGCGCCCCGAGCCGACGCCGCGCCCGCTCGCACGGCAGGCGGTGCCGACCGCGGCGGAGCGCGCGAGACTGGCGCGCCTCAGGATCGTGCTGGCGATGGCGAGCGGCGACACGGTCGTGCTGCGCCTCTTCCCCGACGATGCGCCGACGAACGCCGCGCGCTTCGCCCGCACCGCGACCGCGGGGCGTCTCGACGGCCTCACGATCCACCGCATCGTCCCGACGCGCTTCGTGCAGGGCACGAGCCCCGGCGCGAACGAGTACGCCGGCTGGGGCCCGTTCACGCGCGACGAGCTGTGGCGGACGAACCGCCGCGGCACCGTCGGCCTCTCGACGCGCGGGCGCGACACCGGCGACGGTCAGATCTACGTCAACGTCGGCGACGTCTTCGAGCTCGACCACAACTACACGATCTTCGCCGAGGTCGTCTCGGGGATCGAGGTGGTCGAGCGGATGCAGGAGGGAGCGGTCATCCGCCGGGCGATCGTACGGTGAGAGCCGCCCAGCCCCCGTTCGCTACGCGCTCTTGCGGAGCGCCGCGTACTTCTGCCGGAACTTCGCGAGCTTCGGCGCGATCACGACCTGGCAGTACGGCTGGCGCCCGTTCCGCGCGTAGTAGTCCTGGTGGTACGACTCGGCTGCGTAGAACGTCGTGAGCGGGGCGACTTCGGTGACGATGCGCGCGTCGAACGCGTGCCGCGCCGTGAGCTCGGCGATCACCGACTCGGCCTCTCGCTTCTGGGCGTCGTCGTGGTAGAACACGACCGAGCGGTACTGCGTGCCGCTGTCCCCGCCCTGCCGGTTGAGCGTCGTCGGGTCGTGCGTCGCGAAGAAGATCTCCAGTAAGTCGCGATACGACACGATTGCCGGGTCGTACGTGACCTGGATGACCTCGGCGTGCCCGGTGCGGCCGCTGCACACCGCGTCGTAGCTCGGGTTCGGCACCTGCCCGCCGGCGTACCCCGACTCGACCGTGTGCACGCCGCGCAGCTCGACGAACACGGCCTCCGTGCACCAGAAGCATCCACCGCCGAACGTCGCTCTCTGCATCGCTTCCATGTCGGTTCTCTCGACTCCGGTTGTTCGTTCTCGCGCCTGTCCGTTCACTCCGACGATGATACCCCGTCGTCGACGACGAGTCCCATCGCGCAGGCGCGGTCGATCGCGCTCAACGCCCACGGCCAGAGCGGCGCACAGCCGTGCTCGATCGGCGCCATGCGGCGTCGGACCGCCGAGCGGGTGACGCGCGCCGCGCGCCAGCTCTCGGCGCCGTTCACGAGGTTCGACGTCAGCGGCTGCACGCGGTCGAGCGCGTTCGCGAACCGTGCGGCCGGCGTGGCCCCCGCCTCGAACTCGTCCCACAGCGCGCGGAACCGATCGCGCTGGTCGTCGGGCAGCAGTCCGAAGAGGCGATCGGCCGCGACCCGCTCGCGCGCCGCCTTGTCGGCGTGCCCCGCGACGTCGTACGCGAACGTGTCGCCGGCGTCGATCTCGACGACGTCGTGCACGAGACAGAGCTGCACGGCGCGCGACAGGTCCGTGCCGTCGGGCGCGTACTGCGCGAGCACGAGCGCCATCGTCGCCAGATGCCACGAATGCTCGGCCGAGTTCTCGAAGCGCGATCCGTCGTGCAGCTTGGCGCGGCGCAGCACCCCTTTGAGCCGGTCGATCTCGGCGATGAACGCGAGCTGGCGGTCGAGGCGGTCGAGGCGGTCGAGGCGGTCGAGCCGGCCTGGCTCGGGCGGGTCGGGAGCGTGCATGGAAAGTTCATGTGCGAGGGATGGCCGCGACGGACGGCGCGTGCCACACTGTCGGCATCCTCGGAAGGTGCCATGACGTCACGTAATCTGTCGCGTCTCGCAACGGGTCTCGCCGGATCGCTCGCGCTCGCCACCGTTCCCTCGACGGCCGCCGCGCAGACCGTGCGCGGCGTCGTCGGCGACGCGGCGCAGCAGCCGGTGCCCGGCGTCGTCGTCACGCTGGTCGACAGCGCGGACGCGGTCGTCGCGCGCGGGCTGACGAACGAGCGGGGCGCCTACCGCCTGACGGCGCCGCGCGCCGGCACCTACCGCGTGCGCACGCTGCGCATCGGCTTCCGCCCGGTCGTCTCGGCCGCGTTCGCGTTGGGCGCGGGCGAGGAGCGGGCCGAGCCGCTGGCGGTGGCGCGCGTGGCGCTGGCGCTCGATACGCTGCGTGTCGCCGACCGTGCGTCGTGCCGCCTCGACGCCGCCGACGCCGCCGACGCCGCGGCGACGTTCGCGGTGTGGGAGCAGGTGCGCACGGCGCTCACGGCGGCGCAGCTCACGGCGGGGGAGCGCGCGATCCGGGCGACGACGCTCGAATACGAGCGGGCGCTCGACCCGACGGTCCGGCGCGTCGAACAGCAGACGCTGCGCTCGAGAACCGAGTACGTCACGCAGCCGTGGCGCACGATCGCGCCGGAGGTGCTGCACCGCGACGGCTACGTGACCGACGACGCGGCAGGGTACACGACGTACGCGGCGCCGGGGCTCGACATGCTCGTCGCGCCGGCGTTCGTCGGCGACCACTGCTTCCGGCTCACGACGTCGGCGCCGACCGGCGCCGTGTCGAACGGCTCGTCCGGCTCGCTCGTCGGCGTCGCGTTCGAGCCGACGGCGGAGCGGAGCCGCGTGCCGGAGATCCGCGGCACGCTGTGGGTCGATCGCGCGACGTCCGAGCTGCGCCGCCTCGAGTACCGCTACACGAACCTCCCCCCCGCGCAGGCCGAGCACGCGGGCGGCGAGATGACCTTCGTGCGGCTGCCGACGGGCGGCTGGGTCGTCGGGGCGTGGAGCATCCGCATGCCGTCGCTCGTCGCCGACGCGCCGACGGGGGGCGCGATGCGGCGCATCGGCCGCGCGACCGTGCGGATGGCGGAGCGGCCGGCGACGCCGCGCGTCGCGGCGGTCATGGTCACGGGGGGCGCACTCGTCGTCGCGATGCGGGGGGGCGACACGCTCTATGCGCAGCCCGCACTCGCGGTGCGGGGCGCGGTGGTGGACTCGGTCGGCGGCGCGCCGGTCGCGGGCGCCCGCCTCACGCTCGCCGGCACGGAGCTGACGGCGGCGGCCGATGCGAGCGGGCGGTTCACGTTTCCGGGGGTGCTCCCCGGGGTCTACACGCTCGAGGCGCGCACGCCGTCGCTCGACGCGTTCGGCGCGGTGCACCAGCAGTCGGTCACCGTCGCCGACACGACGACGCTCCTCGGCGGGGTCGTCGACCGCGGGGCCGCCGCGGTGCGTCTGGCGCCGCTCGTGACGGTGCGCGTGCCGACCGGGGCGCAGATCACGGCGACGCTCTGCCGCACAGCCGGGGCGGGCGGCGCGGACGGCATCGTGTTCGGCACCGTCGCGATGCGCGGCGACTCGGTCCCGCGCGGCCGCGTGAGCGTCACGGCCGAGTGGACGGAGACGGCGCTGCGGCCGGGGGAGGCGACACCGGCCGCGCGGACGCCGCGCTGGATCGAGGCGCGGGCCGACACGAGCGGCGCCTTCCGGCTCTGCGGCGTGCCGCGCGACGCGGCCGTGTCGCTGCGCGCGACGAGCGACAGCGGCGGCCGCGCGGCGAGCGAGCTGCGCTTCGAGCCGGGGCAGCGGCTCGCGCGGCTCGTGATGACGCTCGACCCCGCGCCAGTCGCCGTCGGCACGTTCGTGGGGAGCGTGCGCGCCGACTCGACCGAGCGGCCGATCGCCGACGTCGAGGTGAGTCTGCCGGAACTCCAGCGTCGCGTGCAGACGAACGGAGACGGCGCGTTCCGCGTCGCCGACGTCCCGGCCGGAACGCACCGCGTGCTCGTGCGCCGGCTCGGCTACGGCCCGCTCGACACGCGGGTGACGTTCTCGGCGAACCGCACGACGCAGCGAACGATCTTCCTGTCGAGGGTGCGGACGCTCGACTCGGTCGTGACGATCGCGGAGCGCAACGAATTGATGGAGGACTTCGAGGCGAATCGGACGATCGGGCTCGGCAAGTTCCTCACCCGCGCGGAGCTGGAGCGGCTCCGAGGAAAGCCGCTCGTCGACGCGTTCACTACGTGGGGCGGCGTGCGCATCGTGAACAAGCTGGGAGCGCCCTACGTGATGTCGTCGCGCGGACGGGGACGGCGCCTGGGCTCCATCGGCGAAGAAGAGTGCGTCGCGCTGATCTACCTCGACGGCGTGCTCCATTCTCGCGGCCCGGTCAGCATTCGCGAGTTCGCGCCCGAGCAGCTCGAGGCCGTCGAGTACTATCCGGGCCCGGCGTCGATCCCGGCGCGCTACAACGAGTTGAAGCGGTTCGGGAGCGCGGCGACGGAGTGTGGCGTGATCGTTCTGCACACCCGCCGCACTCCCTGACCGGCCCGGTTCGTGCCCTTGCGTGCTCTCCCGGCCGCCTCGGCCGGCTCACTGAATTCGCAGGAGCGACAGATGCGGTGGAGCGCGAACGGACGCAGCTCGAACCTCGAAGACCGTCGCGGGAATTCCGGCGGTGGTGGTGGCTTTCAGATCGGCGGGCGGGGCATGGGACTCGGCGGCACGCTCGTGCTGCTCGTGCTGGGGCTCGTCTTCGGCCAGGATTTCCTCGGCGGCGGCGCGAGCGCACCGCCGACGACGGCTGGCGGTGAGGTCGCGCGCGGACCGGTCTCGACGACGCCCGAGGAAGAGCGCGCCGTCGACTTCACGTCCGCCGTGCTCGACAGCGTGCAGACGGCGTGGGCGACCGTGCTGCCACAGCAGGCGGGCCGGCAGTATCAGGACGCGCGCCTCGTGCTGTTCCGCGACGCCGTCCGCACGGCCTGCGGCACCGCGCCGTCGGCCGTCGGGCCGTTCTATTGCCCGGGCGATGCGAAGGTGTACATCGACCTGAGCTTCTTCGACGAGCTGCGCACGCGGTTCGGCGCGCCCGGCGACTTCGCGCAGGCCTATGTCATCGCGCACGAGCTCGGCCACCACGTCCAGCACCTGCTGGGGGCCGACGCGCGCATGCGGCAGCTCGAGGCGGGGCGGCCAGACCTCAAGAACCCGCTCTCGGTGCGCTTCGAGCTCCAGGCGGACTGCTACGCGGGCGTGTGGGCGAACTCCGATCAGCAACTGCTCGAGCCGGGCGACGTGAACGAGGCGCTCGCCGCGGCGTCGGCGGTCGGGGACGACCGGCTGCAACAGCAGGCGCGCGGAGACGTGAACCCGGACACGTTCACGCACGGAACGGCGGCGCAGCGGGCGGCGTGGTTCAAGCGGGGACTCGAAACCGGCAGTCTCAAAGCCTGCGACACGTTCGCGCAGTGAGCGCTGGCTCGCTGACGGCGGGGCCGGACGCTCGGCGGTACGGAACCGAAGACGCGGAACGCGACGGCGAGTGCGTTCCGCCGTGTCTCCGGCGTTCCGCAGCGGGCGGTGCGTACCGAGCGCTCAGCCCGGCCGTCAGACCGACGAGGCATCGAGCCCCAGGATCTCGTCGGCATCGCACCGAATGCGCGCCGTGATCTCGTCGATCGGCAGATCGTTGCGATCCGTCCCGAACGGCTCCTCGATCTCCATCGCCAGCAGTTCCAGCCCCATCGTCGCGAAGAAGACGAGCATGCTCGCGATGATCGTCGCGTAGCGGAACTCGCGCACGAGACCGAACGGAAGCACGAGGGCGTAGATCAGCACGAACTGCTTCACGTACGAGCTGTAGGAGAAGGGAATCGGCGTGTTGCGCACGCGCTCGCAGGCGCCGGTGACGTCGTCGAGCGCGACGAGCAGCGGCGTCAGGGCGATGATCGCCTCGCGGGGGAGCGCCCCGGACGCGACGTCGCCGTGCACCTGTCGCGACAGATCGCGGACGATCCCGTTCGGGACATGCGGCGTCGGCGGCGTCGGCGGATCGGACGGACGGGGGCGCGGGCGGCGCAGATGTGCGACGAGTGCCGCCGGATACGCGGCGAGCAGCGCGGCGTAGTGCCGACGTTGCGACGCGTCGGCCGGAAGCATCGCGTCGAGCTGGTGCGCGAGCGCGCGCGAGACGTTCAGCAGCTGGCCCCACACGCGCCGCCCCTCCCACCAGCGGTCGTACGCCGTGTTCGTGCGGAACACGAGCAGCAGACCGAGGATGATCCCGAGGATCGACAGGATCGACGGGCCGAGCGGAACGGCGATGCGCACGACGTCGAGCTCGATCCAGGCGATGAGGCCGCCCCACGCGCCGGCGAGCAGCACGTCGATGAACAGCGTGCGGAAGATCGGGCTGCGCGGGAAGTCGAGCAGGATGCGGCGCCAGTTCTTCGGGTCGTAGGTGATCATCGCCAGAGGCCGGAGATCGTGCCGATCGTGATGTCGTTCACCGTCGTGCTCGCATCGCACGCCACTCGGCGCGCGTCAGCACGAGGTAGCCGATGCCGACGAACGGGAGCAGATACGCGAGGTGGCCGGCGATCGCCACCCCGAGCGCGGTGTCGCGTGGAACGCCGAGCGAGACGTATGCCGCGTAGGCCGCCGCCTCGTAGACGCCGAGGTTGCCAGGGGTCAGGCTGATCGACGAGGCCATGTTCACGGCGGCCAGCGCGAGGACCGCGCTGCCGGGTGTCGGCGCGATGTGAAAGGCGCGCTCGACGGCGACCCAGGCGAGCCCTTCTGCAGCCTTCATCGCGAGGGCGATCGCTGTCGCAACGGTGAAGCGACCCGGCGACCAGAGGCGGACGCTGCCTCCGAGCCGCTCCAGAAAGTGGGCCACTCGGCTGGCGGGGATGGGTGGCGCGGTGGTGCGGCCGACGGCGCCACCATCGGGAGTGCGTCGGGCATGCAGGCGCGCGACGGCGAACAGCAGGGCCGCGAGCAGCGCGATACCGGCGACGAGTCCGCCGATCGCGTTCCGCAGCACGTCGGGGAGCGGCGCGACGCGCGCTGCGGCGAACAGCATGGCGAGCTTCGCGAGTCCTTCGACGACCTGATGCTGTGCGAGCAGTGACAGCGAGAGCGCGACACCGAGCCCCCCGCGTTCCGCCAGTATCGCCACACTGGCCGCCTCGCCGACGAAGAGGGGGGCAGTGTTCGTCGCGGTGGTGGAGAGTGTCGTGATCGCGAACAGCCGCCGGTACGACAGTCGGTGGTCAGTGCCACCGAGCAGCACCTGCGTCTGCCAGGTCCAGAGCGCGAGGATCGTCGTGTCGGCGACGACGGCGACGGCGAGCCAGCCGAGGTCCGCGTCCTGGAGTGCGGAGGCGGCTCGTGACGGGCCGATCAGTCGCAGCGCCACCGCGAGCAGCGCCGTCGTGACGAGCCACGCCGCGAGCGTCAGCCGGCGTCGGGTCGTGGCAGTCAGAGGCATCTCGTCGTCGTGCGATCCGCGCGGTCTCGGAGCATGGCGGGAATCATCGCCGCTGGCTGTCGGAACGCGTAGCGGCTACGTTCGGACCATACACGCAGTTGCGTTTAATGTTATGACACCCATATTGCAGCCATGTCCAGTCGGATCCAGGCGGAGTTGAAGCAGACCAAGCCGTTCGCGTCGGCCGGTGAAGAGGCGGCCGTCGCGCTCATGCGTACGGCGGCCGTGTTCGACCACGCGCTCGAGGAGGCCATGCGGCCGTTCGGCATCACCGGCACGCAGTACAACGTCCTGCGCATCCTGCGCGGCGCCGGTGACGAGGGGCACTGCGGACGAGCGGTCGGGGAGCGGATGATCGCGCGCGTTCCCGACGTGCCGCGGCTCCTCGATCGGATGGCGGAGGCAGGGTGGATCCGTCGCGTTCGCGACACGACGGACCGCCGCCACGTGATCGCCCGCATCACGCCAGCGGGCCTCGAGCTCGTCGAGGCCGTCGAGCCGGTGCTGCAAGCCATGCACGCGCGCTTCGTCGGCAAGCTCAGCGCGGAGCAGACACGTGCGCTGATCGAGCTACTCGACACCATCCGCGAATGATGGCCAGCTTTTCGCACTCATGGGTGTTCCAACAGTCACTGTGCTGCAATCCAATCCATGCCTGACCGCACCGCACTCCCGCCCACCACGCCGCCCATCACGCCGCCCATTCGCATCGTCGCCATTTCCGGCTCGATCCGGCGTGGATCGTGGAACCGCAAGCTGCTCGAGGCGGCACGGACCCTCGCGCCGGCCGGCGTCGACGTCGACATGCTCGACCTCGCGGGGCTGCCGTTCTACGACGCGGATCTCGATACCGACGCGGCTCGCCCCGCCGCCGTCGAGTCGCTGAAGCGACGGATCGCGGACGCTGACGGCGTGCTGTTCGCGACACCCGAGTTCAACCACAGCATCCCCGGCGTCTTGCAGAACGCGATCGACTGGGTGTCGCGTCCGGCCATGCGCTCGCCGCTCGCCGACAAGCCGGTCGCGATCATGGGCAGCTCCCCCGGCGCACTCGGCGCCACGCGCGCGCAGCAGCATCTCAAGCTCGTTCTGATGGCGACGATGTCGCAGATCATGCCCCACCAGGGTGTCGCGGTCGGCGCCGTGCACACGAAGTTCGACGCCGACGGGCGACTCACCGACGACACGACGCGGACGTTCCTCGCTCAGTTCGTCGCGCAGTTCGCCGACTGGATTCGCCGCGTCGGCGCCACTCGACCGGCGGGGCAGAGCGCGGCACCGGGTTCGGCGCCGGGTGCGGCGCCACTCGTGTCGCGCGCGGCATAGCTCCGCGGGGGCCGCGACGACGGCGCGTCGTTACGGCCCTCGCGACGGGTCGACGAGCTGCGGCGCGACCGTCTCGGAGCGCACGCGCGTCATGATCACCGCCAGCTCACGCTCGTACTGGGACCGCTCGTCGGTCGTCCAGAGGTGCCCCTGCGTCGCACCGCGGATCGACGTCATCATCTCGTCGACGAGCGCGCGGAGCGCGAGGTTGCGGCGACGGTCCTGCGGACGATCCTGCGTCGACGACTGGTCGGCGGGCTCGCCGGTCGGAGCCTGGGAGACGGAGCGATCGGACATCGAACCGGTGCATGGGAGACCGCGACGTCCAGAGCGACGCCGTGGCTGCGTGAAGATCTCGTTCAGCGGAGAGGCAAAGTAACGCCGAGCGTGAGATGGCGCGATGAGAACGCGTCGGCGTACGAACACTCGACGCCCCGTCTCAAGTTCCGTCACGGCCGAGTCGAGATACGAGGACGTTGACCCACGCGTCGCCGCGCCGTGGGGCACTCGGATTTCCCCTCGCATGTCCTCTCCTCTCCGCGTCTACACCACCCTCGGACGCCTGCCGCGCGGGCTCGGCTTCCGTGGCAAGCTGAGTGTCGTGATCGCCCTCGGGGCGACGGTGCCGCTCGCCGCGCTCGTCGCGCTGTTCGCGCTGCGGCCGGACGCGCGGCCGGACGTCGTCCTCGCGATCGCCGCCGTGGCGACCCTCGTCGGTGCGACCGTCGCGGCGTGGCTGGCCGGCGGACTGCTCGCACCGATCCTGCTGACGGCGCGGGCGCTGCGCGCGTATCTCTTGCGCTCCGTCCGTCCCGCGCTGCCGACGGAGTTGCCGTTCGACGAGGCAGGCACGCTGATGGCCGACGCGCAGCAGACGATCGAGCGCCTCGACGACATCGTCGTGCACGTGGCGACGTACGACCGGCTGACGGGGCTGCCGAACCGCACGCTGTTCCGGGACCGGGTGCGCGCGGCGGTCGCGCAGTCGCGGCGCGACGGGCGGCCGGTCGCGGTGCTCATGCTCGACGTCGACGGCTTCCAGAACGTGAACCTGGCGCTCGGCCACGGGGGCGGGGACGTGCTGCTGACGGCGGCGGCGGGGCGGCTCGGCACGATCCTGCGCGAGAGCGACGTGCTCGCCCGCATGGACGGCGACGAGTTCGCGATGCTCTGCTCGGGGAACACGACCGTGGCGGGCGTCGACGCGCTCGCCCGCCGCGTCCTCGAGGCGATGGCCCGTCCGTTCGCGGTGCTCGGGCGCGAAGTGACGGTCGGCGCGAGCGTCGGCATCACCATCTTTCCGACCGACGACGGCTCGGTCGAGCAACTGCTGGGCAACGCGACGAGCGCGCTGCGCGCGGTGCAGCGCGCCGGCGGCAACGGCTACCGCTTCTACTCGTCGGAGCTGAACGAGCGGCTCAACACGCGGCTCGCGCTCGAGACCGACCTGCGGCACGCCCTCGACCGCGACGAGCTGCTGCTGCACTACCAGCCGAAGGTCGACGTCTCGACCGGCCGCGTCCTCGGCGTGGAGGCGCTGCTGCGCTGGCAGCATCCGAAGCGGGGGCTCATCCCACCGATCGAATTCGTGCCGGTGGCGGAGGACACGGGGCTCATCGTGCCGATCGGCGCGTGGGTGCTCGAGACGGCGTGCCGGCAGGCGCGCGCGTGGCAGCAGGCGGGGGTGCCGCGTCTCACCGTCGCCGTCAACCTCTCGGCGCGGCAGTTCAAGCATCAGGATCTCCTCGCGGTCGTGCGCGACGCGCTGGCCGCGACGGGGATCGATCCGTCGCAGCTCGAGCTCGAGGTGACGGAGAGCCTGCTCATGGAAGACACATCGCGCACCGCGCAGGTGCTGCAGGCGCTGCGCGACGAGGGGGTGACGATCTCGCTCGACGACTTCGGCACCGGCTACTCGTCGCTCAACTACCTCAAGAACTTCCCCATCGACTGCATCAAGCTCGACAAGAGCTTCGTGCGCGACGCGGTACACGACGCGCAGACCGACGCGATCACGTCGGCGATCATCGCCCTGGGCCACAGCCTCGGGCTGTCGGTCGTCGCGGAGGGGGTCGAGACGGCCGAGCAGCTCGAGTACCTCACCGACCGGTCGTGCGACGTCGTGCAGGGCTACCTCTTCGGGCGGCCCATGGACGCCGCGCTCGTGCCGGAGCTGGTCGCGGCGCGGGAGGCACTCGGCGCGTGCGGGGCGGCTCGCGGGGAGACGTTCGCGTGAACTGTGGGGGAACATTACGATCATGAACTGACCATCACCCCGGCGATCGTTGGGAGCGTCTCGCGCGCGAGACTGCGGTCCATCGACGGGTCGAACGGTCTCTCGACGATCGGAATGCTCCCGACACTCACAGTACCCCGTCGCACCCTCCTCGCCGCGCTGCTCGCGCTCGCCCCGTCCGGCACCCGCGCGCAGCCCGTGCGCCCGTACCGTCCGTCGGTCGACGTGCTCGACTACGCGTTCGCGATCACGCTCCCCGATACCGGGCGTACGCTCGACGGCGAGGCGACGATCCGCTTCCTGCGGGCGGCGCCGACCGACACGCTCGTGCTCGACCTCGTCGGGCTGCGCGTGCGCGGGGTGCGCGTGGGCGTCGCGGGCGCGGCCGGCCGCACGGCGAGGTTCGCGCAGGACAGTGCGACGGTACGCATCGCGCTCCAGCGCGTCGCGCGTCCTCGTGCTGCCCGCGCCGGCGGCGATACGCTCGTCGCCGTCGTGCGCTACGACGGCACGCCGAGCGACGGGCTGATCGTGAGCCGCGACAGCGCGGGGCGGTGGCTCGCGTTCGGCGACAACTGGCCCGACCGCGGG
This sequence comes from uncultured Gemmatimonadaceae bacterium, assembly GCA_963843845.1. Lineage (GTDB taxonomy): Bacteria > Gemmatimonadota > Gemmatimonadetes > Gemmatimonadales > Gemmatimonadaceae > Gemmatirosa. Next base: position 86,631 of record CAWJMB010000007.1, read on the forward strand.
CGCCACTGGCTGCCCCTCGTCGATCATCCGTCGGACAAGGCCACGGTCTCGTGGGCGGTGAACGCGACGCGCGACCGGACCGTCGTGGCGAACGGCGCGCCGTCGGGGACCGTCGACGCCCCTCCGTCGTTCGGGAGCCGGCGGGCGCGCCGCGTCACGCGCTATCGCGAGTCGCGGCCGATCTCGCCGTACCTCATGGTGATCGCCGCCGCGCCGCTCGCGAAGATCGACCTCGGCGAGACGGCGTGCGGACTCGCGTCGAGTGGGCGGTGCGTGCCGCAGGCCGTCTACGTCGCGCCGGAGCTCGACGGGTTCGCGCCGCAGTCGTTTCGCGCGGCCGGCGACATCGTGCGCTGGTTCTCGTCGCTCGTCGCGCCCTTCCCGTACGAGCGGCTCGCGCACGTGCAGAGCAGCACGCGCTTCGGCGGCATGGAGAACGCAGGCGCCATCTTCTACAGCGACCGCGCGTTCCGCGCCGGAACGTTAGGCCGCTCGCTCGTCGCGCACGAGACGGCGCACCAGTGGTTCGGCGACGCGGTGACGGAGCGCGAGTGGTCGCACGCCTGGCTCTCCGAGGGCTTCGCGACGTACTGGGCGGCGCTCGACGTGCAGCGCAGCGCTGGGGACAGCGCGTTCCGCGTCGAGATGCGCCGCATCCGCGACGGCGTGGTGGCCGCGCGAGAGTGCGCCGAGCGTCCCGTGATCGACACGGCGCAGACGGACCTCATGGCGCTGTTGAATCGAAACAGCTACGAGAAAGGGGGCTTCACCCTCCACATGCTCCGCTCGACGCTCGGCGACTCGGCGTTCTTCCGCGGGGTGCGGAGCTACTACGCGGCGCACGTCCACTCGACGGCGCTGAGCGACGACTTGCGGACCGCGCTCGAAGCGGCCTCCGGCCGACCGTTAGGCTGGTTCTTCGACCAGTGGCTGCGGCGGCCGGGTTTCGCGGAGCTGACGACGCGCTGGCAGTACGACGCGGCGTCGCGGCGCGTGCGCCTCACGATCTCGCAGAGCGCGCGGTTCGCGCCGTACCGCTTTCCGCTCGACGTCGAGGTCGTCGACGCGGGCGGTGCGGTGCAGCGCGTCACCATCGACGTGCCGGCGTCCCGAGACGTCGTGCGCGTGCTCGACCTGCCGCTCGCCGCGTCGCCGCGCGCGGTGCGCCTCGATCCGGACGTGAAGCTGTTGGGGACGATCGATCAGTGAGCGCCGCCGTCGAGCGTGCGTCCGCCTAATGCCCGCCGAGCAGACGCCGCCATACCGGCGGGTTCTTGCGCAGGATCTCGCCGTTCAGGTAGCCCGCGTAGCTGACCCACGCGAGATAGGGGAGGGTGAGCAGCGTCGCCGTGCGGTCGACTTTGCGCGCCGCGGCCGTGTACGCCGCGAGCGCTCCCCACAGTCCGAGCAGATCGACCATCGCCGCCTTCGGCCGGCGCGCGCCGAAGAACAGTGGCGACCACGCCGCGTTCAGTCCGATCTGCGTCGCCCAGAGCGCGAGCGCCGTGTCGCGTCGCCGCGTCGACGGCTGCTGCCAGACGCGCCACCCCGAGACGGCCGTCATGCCGTACAGCGCGGTCCACACGACCGGAAAGACCGCCGCCGGCGGATTCCCCTTCCCCTTGCGCAGCCCGCGATACCAGACCGCCGCGCGTCCGTCTCGCGGTGAGCTGCTGGCGCCGGCGAGCGCGCCGACGGTGACCGCGCCCGCCACGGCGGCGACGAACCCGGCGAGCGGCAGCAGGTCGTGCTCACGCACATACTCGCCGGCCTGCCGCGTCGCGTCGACGACTCGGCGGCGGATGGCGGGCACTTCACGACGAACGCGGGGAACGATTTCGGCGACGACGGCAGCGGACATGATCGGCTCGCGGTGACAGGGAATCGGGAGCCGTCATACGGCGGAAGGCGTGCCACGGGCCGTCGGCGAGACGAATGGCCGCGGGTTAGAGTACGGCCGACCCTCTCACTGGGCTCGTCATGGTCTCTCGCATCATCACGCTCCTCGTCGGCACCGCGTCGCTCGTCGCGGCCGCGTGCGGTGGAGACGTCGGCACGTCGACACCCCCGGTCGCGCCGCTCGCCGCGCTCGACACGATCGACGTCGGCGCGACCGCCGGCAGCACGTGGCCGAATCTCGCCGCCGCCGAAGGGACGATCGTACTGAGCTGGCTCGAGGAGCGGCCCGACAGCGTCGCCGGCGCGCCGCGCTACCGGCTGCGCGTCTCGCGACGCGATGGCGGCCGGTGGACGCCCCCCGTGACGGTCGTCGACAGCGCGGACTTCGTCGTGAACTGGGCCGACTTCCCGGCGGTCGCGCCGATGTCTGGCGCACGCCTCGCCGCGTGGTGGCCGCAGCGCAACCGGCGAGGCGGCGCGGGCACCTCCGCGTACGACGCCATCGTCTCGACGTCGGCCGACGGCGGCGCGACGTGGAGCGCCGGCGTTCCGCTGCACGGCGACGGCACGAACACCGAGCACGGCTTCGTCGCGTTCGTGCCGTTAGGCGCGGCGGGTGACTCGATCGGCGCGGTGTGGCTCGACGGGCGCGACTACGCGCGGCCGACGACCCCGACATCGGGATCGGCCGCCGCGGCGGGAGCGCACAACATGCAGCTCGCCGTCGCCACGCTGAACGGAAGGGGCGCGCCGTCGGGCGAGCGGATGCTCGACACGATGGTGTGTACCTGCTGCCGCACCTCCGCCGCACGTACCCGCCGAGGCGTCGTCGTCGCGTACCGCGATCGGCAGCCGGGCGAGGTGCGGGACATCGCGGTCGCTCGGTACGAGCAGGGCGTGTGGTCGACACCCTCGCTCGTGCATCGCGACGGGTGGATCTTCCCCGGCTGCCCGGTGAACGGCGCGGTCGTCGCGGCGCACGGCGATACGGTCGCCGTCGCGTGGTTCACCGCGCCGCACGACTCGGCGCGTGTGAACGTCGCATTCTCGACCGACGGCGGCCGCACGTTCGGCTCGCCGACGCGCATCGACGACGGGCATCCGGCCGGGCGCGCCGGGATCGTCGTCGACGGAAGCGGGGCGGCGGTGGTGACGTGGATCGAGCGCGTCGCGCCGGCGTCGTCGCGGCTGCCGTGGCGCGCGGCGGAGCAGACGGCGAAGGGCGCGCCGTTAGGCGGCTCCGAGGTCCGGGCGCGCCGCGTCACGCTGGCGGGGGTGCGCGGGGCGGCGCAGACGCTGCTCGTCTCGACCGAGGGGCGCGCGAGCGGCTTTCCGCAGCTCGCCGCGCTCGGCGACACGGTCTATCTGGCGTGGACGGACCCGCCGGCGGGCGGCACGCCGTCGCGCGTTCGCGTCGCGCGCACGACGCTCAATCGTTAGGCAGCCGCCGCTTCCCGCTGCGTCGCCGCGCGAAGGTCGACGGGCGGCGGAAGCGGTCCTGCCTCGTGCACCCCATCGAGACGCTCGCCCGCCACGGCCACGCGGCGTCGAACGCTGCGGCGGGGAGGATGAGCCCCGCCGCGTCGGGCCGGCGCGTGAGGTCGGCCGCCAAGGCGAGCGCGGCGCGGATGTCGTCGCGCTCCAGGTCGGGGAAGTCGGCGAGGATCTCGTCCTCCGTCATCCCGCCCGCCAGGGAGTCGAGCACGCCGGAGACCGTCATCCGCAGCCCCCGGATGCACGGCTGCCCGCTGCGCCCGCCCGGCTCGATCCTGATCCGCCCGCGGTAGTCCATGGATCTGACGCTACGCCGGCCCGCGCGCGGGAGCAGGCCACCCAGTCCCGGCCCTGCGACGATGGCCGTCGCTCGCTACCGCCCAGGTTCAGCCGCGGGCTCGGAGCGCGTGGGAGACCAGTGTACGACCCAGCCGACGGCCGCCCTGACCCTCCCCCGCGATCCGACAGCTGCAACGCCACTGGAGGACGCTGCGCGCCCACGTCAGCTGCAACGATTCGTCAGGCCGCGGCCCTCGGACCTACGTGTTGTGGGACCGGAGGTTGTGGCCGGTGAGCTCGTCCATCATTTCGGCAAAACGGGTCCACCCGATGCGCTTCGACTTCTGTTGGCTGCGGCCGGTCCAGTATAGCGCCCCGCGTCCGACCTCGAGCTCCCCGAGCTTGCCGTCGCTCCCTCGAATCTCCAGCGTGAGCGCCGTGCCCGCCTTCGTGAGCTCCACGACGCTGAGCCGCGCGCTCACCGAGTGGACTCGCCGACTCGTCGTGGCCTTCCCTGCGCGCTTGGCGGTCGCCATCCGATACCTCCTTGAGTGAAGATTGTAGCGGCCTATCGCCCGAGTTCACCTGCGACGCCGCGGGGCCGGAATTCTGCGCTGGCGCGGATCGATGCGCGCCCTCGGGATCTTGCACCACCGCCGTCCGGTCTCGCGTGAGCCACCACGCGAGGACGCGGCGCGAATACTGATCCATGACGGCCGCGAGGTAGCGCCGGGCGCCATCGACGTTCACGTAGCTGATGTCGCCGACCCAGGCCTGATCGGGCCGCGTGACGTGCGTCATCCGCGGCCGGTTCGGGTGCTGCGCGTACGGGCGGCGGATCGCGGTCTTCGGCCGATCCCCGCGTACCGCTGTGGCCCGTAACCCGGCGGCGCGCATCGGGCGGGCGACCCGCCGGCGGCTCACGCGCCAGCCCGCGCGCACGAGCAGCTGAGGGATGCGCACTCTCGGCGCGCCGCCGCCAGGCGGAGTACCCGCCTCGCGTGACGCCGTAGCGTCGGCACAGCGTCGTCACGGGGTGCTATCCCCGGTGCGCGTCGATGAAGGCGAAGACGTCGCCCGCCGAGCGGAACAGAACCGGATGGCTTTTTGTAGGAGCTCGTGCTCCTCGCGCAGCCGCGCGTGCGCGGTCTCGAGCGCCTGGAACTGGGCGAGCTCGCGCGCCGGGCCGGGCGGCGGCGCCTTCGGGGCTGCACCGCGGAGGACGCCCTCTCGCGCGTCCCGCCGCCACTTCGAGCGCACGAACGGGTGGATCGCCGGCGCGGCGGCGGCCGCGCGCACCTGCACACCCGGCTGCTCGCTCAGCCGCACCGCCGTCAGCTTGAACTCGTCGGTGTACTTCCGAACCGTGCGTGGTCCTGATCGCGGCATCGTGACACCTCCTCGCTAGCGAAAAGTGTCAACCAGAGTGGAGCAAGATCCCGCGTCAGCTTCAACGGCTCGTTAGGCAGCACTTCCCGGCGCGGGAGGCTGTTTCGCCCCAGTTTGGCCCGGAAGAGCCCCGAAGCCAGGATACTCGGAGTCCATCTGTTTAAGGAGCTCGCCGTATCGCGCGTTGACGTGAGACTCGGCCGCACCGCCATATCGCAAATCGCGAAGCAGGTCATCGAGCCCACGCAGTCTCCTGCGGTGCCACCGTGACTTATCCTCGAACTTCAGAACGTTGCCGGCAAGCACAACGATCCCGGGCAGAGCTGTGACCACCGCACGCCATTGCGCAGACCACCAGTCTCCGGCGACGGCGACCGTGGCGAGCGCGCTCGCGCCGAGAGCGAGGACTACGAGCGCATTCCCAGCCCGTCGATTGCTCGAAGCGCGTTGCTGCGATTTCTTGATCGCGTCTGCCAGCACCTCGGCGAGGCTCATGACCGGAATCCAGTTGAGGTGATTCGCTGTGCCGCCTAACGCGCACGTTAAGCTGCGAGCGCGGCGGGCGCGACACCGGGGGCGGCCGGCAGCGACGGTCGCCAGATCGCTGACCCGTCCGGGTGCACTCGTCAGCTTCAACGACGCGTTGGGCGGCGGTCAGGTCAGCGCAGCTCCTGCAAGTCCTCGACGTACGCACCGCGGTCGAACGGACGTCGCTCGGCCATCATGCGCGCGATCTCCCGCTCGAGCGCGGCGGCGACGCGCGCCGCCGCGCTCGGCTCGGACGCGCCCGCGTCGCGGAGTCGATCGAAGGTCGCGCGCACCTCCGGCCAGTCGACGCTGTCGCGCTGGCGGCGCACCAGCCCGCGAGCCCGTCGGCGTGATCGCGCCTGTCTCCAGCGTCTCACAAGGCTCTCAAGAAGCTCGGGCATGGCGCCGTACGTGAGTGAGTTCGCCTAACGCTCACCTTCAGCTGCGAAGGCGCGGGCGTGATCTCGGCCGCCGGTGTGGAACGCTGCGCGCCTTCGTCAGCTGCACGCGACCGTTAGGCGGCGGCGCCGCGCCACCAAGTCGCTCAGGAACTCCGGCGCGAAGTCGGCGCCGTTCGGCCACGCGACCGTGCGCACCTCCGGGTCGACGCGGACCTGCCCGAAGACGGTCGGGTCGCAGCGCGGCTCGGAGACTTCGCCCGTCAGCTCGGCGCCGAGGTCGACCTCGCCCTCGACCCCGTCGCTGAACCGGAGCCAGAGCACGTGGGCGCGGACATGGCGCGCCGCGGTGACGTGGAGCATGCGGTCTCCCGGGAATGGACTCGGGAACCTACTCCAGCGGCGGGATGGGCTTCAACGGCTTTCGCTCCCAGGCCAGCGCCCAGTCCTCCAGCAGCGCGTCGCGGTGCTCGTCGAGCCACTTCAGCACGTGCCCCAGGGCGCTGCGCGGGGAGCGGCCCGTCACGACCCCGTCACGACGCCGTCGCAGATCCCGACGGTCACCTCGTAGTCGCCGTAGGCGGCGTGGAAGTGCGGCGGCTCGTGGTCGCGGTAGAGGATCGCAATGACGATCCCGAGGAAACGGCTGATGACCGGCATGCCCGAGAGATACGACGAAGGGAGAGAGCCGCCTAACGCCAGAGTGAAGCTGCGGAGCCGGCCGCGCCGAGTCGTGCGGCCGCGAGGATGGTTGGCCGGCTCCGTCAGCTTCAACGACTCGTTAGCGAGCCACTCCGATTACCTGTCCCGGCCGCGCCGCGCCGAGGGCGTCGCGGAGTGTGGGCATGAGCGCCAGCAGGTCGCGCAGCCGGTTGGTCCGCGCCCGGAGCACGACGACCGCGACGCCCGCCGCCGCGACGTTCTGCTGGTAGCTGAGGTTGCGGTCCATCGTCACGAACAGGGTGAACCCGGCGCCGAGCATCAGGCGTAGCAGGTCCCCGTTCCGGCGGCTCGCCCACCCTTCGGCCGGCACCGTCGAGACGTCGAGGCCCGGCATCGCGCCGCAGCCGCCGCGGCACGCACTCGTCCAGCAGCACGCGCATCGCAGCCGGCGGCCGGTTCGTCAGGCGGCGCGCAGGCTGTCGAGCAGCCGCTCCTTCGCGGCTTCGAGCGTCGCAACCGCCTGCGCGCGCGTCACCGTCGGGAAGTCCTCGAGGAACTCGTCGAGCGGGTCGCCCGCCTCGAGATAGTCGAGCAGCGTCTGGAACGGCACGCGCGTCCCGACGAAGACGGGCGTGCCGCCGAGGATCTCGGGGTCGCTGTGGATGGGCAAATCAGACGCCACGGGGCACTCCGCTGTAGGACGAAACCATAACCTATGCGGAGGCTTGGGGGCTCGCTAACGCTTGAGTTCACCTGCGAAGCCGCAGGGTTGGAGCCATGCGCCGGCGCGGGACGCCGCGCGGCTTCGTCAGGTGCAACGATTCGTTAGGCCGCGCCCCGCCGCGGGGACGCCGGCCCGCCGCGCAGAGCGCGCGCGACGGCCCGCGGCTCCGCGGCGGCCACGCGCAGCAGCGCCAGCGCCGGCCCCTCCGGCGTGCGCCGGCCCTGCTCCCAGTTGCGGAGCGTCGCCACGCTCACCCCGATCATCGCCGCGAACTCCTCCTGCGTCTGCTCCAGCGCCGTCCGGACCGCCTTCACGTCCGCCGGCCGGTAGCTCGTCCGCCGCGCCGCCCGCGCCTCCCCCCGCGCGATCCGGCCCGCCTGGCGCACGCTCGTCAGCAGCTCCTCAAATGCCTCGGCCTTCATCCGAACTCCTCCCGGACGAGCCGGGCGAGCGCCTTCGCCTGGGCGGGCGTCAGGTCCCCCTGCTCGTTCTTGGCGTAGACGTACAGTAGGTAGACGGTCTCCGGCGCCGGCGCCCAGTAGTAGATCACGCGCACCCCGCCCCGCTTCCCGCGGCCGGCGGGCGCCCAGCGGAGCTTCCGCAGCCCGTGCGTGCCGGCGATCACCGCGCCCGCCTCGGGCCGGAGCAAGAGCGCGAGTTGGAGCGCGCGGTACTCCTCGGGCCCCAGCGCGGCGGCCACCAGCCGCGTGAACACGGGCGTCTCGACGAAGTGGACCACGCCGGGAAACTACGCCAATGGCGTACGCGGCGCCAGGGCGGGCGCCTGGCAGGATCGCGCGGGACGCCAAGCGGCCTAACGCCCACGTTCACCTGCAAGGCCGCACGCGTGATCTGTGCTGCCGGGGAAGGACGGCGCGCGGCCTTGTCAGGTGCAACGACACGTCAGGCCGCGGCGAAGTGACGGTCGCGGTCTCCTTAGCGGCCCAAGTCCGGGAACTGCCTCGTGCCCCGGAAGACGGTGAGAATCTCGGCCGCCCCGCCCCGCAGCTCGTACACGATGCGGTACGCCCCGTGGATGACCTCGCGCACGGCGGGGCCCTGCAGTTCGGGCACGATCCGCCCCGACTCCGGGTGCCGCTGCAGGCGGTCGACCGCGGCCACAAGCCGGCCGGCGACCACGGCGGCGTAGCGCGGCGAGTTCCGCGCGATGAACGCGTGAACCTCTTCGAGGTCGTCCGCCGCCTGCTGCGTCCAGCGGATCGGAGTCGGCGGCCGGTCGGGCTCCGGCTCCGGCGTGCGCACCGCCGCCCGCCGTCAGTGGAGCCCAAAGCGGGCGACGATCTCCTCGTGCGCGACGACGCGGCCGGCGCGCGCGTCGGCGCGGCCGCGCTCGATCTTCTCCAGGAAGTAGAGCCGCTCCATCGCGTCCTCGAACGTCGCGTCCTCGGGCAGGTCTTCGAGCGCGCGGAGGGCGAGCTGTTTGGCGGTGGCCTCACTCATGGGAATCACCTCGGGCGGCGTGGGATGCCGGAAGATACGTCGCGGCAGGACTTCGCGCCGCGACGGACTCTGCGAGCGGCCTAACGCCCACGTTAACCTGCGAAGCGGGCCTCGCGGAGTCTTGCTGCCGGCGCGGAACGTTGGCCCGCTTCGTCAGGTTCAACGACTCGTTAGGCCTCAAGCGAGTAGACACTACGCCTTACACATGTAGCTGAGGCGTCCAATCTCGTCCGATAGGAGGCCAAGGCCGCGCGAGGCGTACAACTCGAACACAGCGCGGACCACAGGCAGCGGGACTTTATACTCCGACGCCAGCGCATCGCCGTGCAGCCAAGTTCCGAAGCTCCCCGAGTCGACGCGCTCCACGAGCATCCCCATCGCGTCCGGGTTCTCGAACAACCCGGCCATGTACAGGACGTAGGTAGGATCGGCGAGCCGCAGCGCCAGCGGATGCTGCCGCCCGAGCACGCGCTGGCCGCGCAGGTGTCCCGCATGCTCCAACAGCGCAATGACTCGTGCGTAGTTCGCGAAATCGGCGTCGCCGAGCTCGACCCGTGAACCGTTCGTGCGTTGTACCTCCGCGTACAACATCCGCGAGAATTGCGAACGTCCGCATGGAGCGCGGAGATCGGGTCCTCCAACTTCGCGAGCCGCTCCTGAACTTTCTTCGCATCCCACTCCGCGCTGATCTGCACGAGCACTCCGCCGAACGGGACACCGGCGCCAATGACTCGAGCCGGGGGAAGAGCCAGTTCATTGATGATGCCTGTTTGAGGCCTAACGCCCACGTTAAGCTGCGAGGCCGCACGCGTGATCTGTGCTGCCGGTGAGGAGCGTGCGCGCCCTCGTCAGCTGCAACGACTCGTTAGGCAGCGGCGCGATCGGTTCGCTCAGACGAGGACCACGATTGCCCAGACTGCGACGGCCAACGGTAGGACGAAATCTACGGCGGAACGTCCAACTGACACGGGTGGAGCGACACGGGCCCACCGCGAATAGTCCTCACGAATCACGTCATGAATTCCGCGTTCGAGAATCGGCAACCGCTCAATTCTCTGCCGGCGTTCGCGCCCATCTTCCACCATCCGGTCGAAATGCTCGTTGTACCGCAGCTTCCACGCGACGAAGTCGCTGAGCGCATACGCCGCAAACGCGAGCAGGAAGTAGGCGACTAGCCCAGCGAGCGACCACAGCAGTCGCTGCTGGTCGGCCTGCTGGAACTCGATCCCAAGCGCTGAGATCTTCGTCGGCACAAGGCCCGCGTACCGTGTAGCGAGGGCCACAGCACTCACCGCAAGTAGCGACCTCCGCTCAGCCCTCGTGACATTCGAGAGCGGGTCAAGGAGAGTGACCTCAGCAGCAGACGGTTCCATGCGTCACGGTCATGTGTGTCGGCTGGCTAACGCCAA